>DASZIQ010000072.1:0-85114 GCA_035948945.1 Solirubrobacteraceae bacterium | reverse complement strand
CAGCCCCCCACCTACACAGTCCTCTCACCGCCCGCTCAGCCCCCCAGCTGCACGGTCTTCACGACCAGCAACGCCACCGCGACCACGAGGTAGCCGCGCAGCAGCAGCATCGCCGCGCGGCGGCCGGGCGACCACACGGGCCGCTCCAGCAGCGCCAGCGGCGGCATCGTCCAGGCGTGGCGGCGCTCCTTGGACATGCTCGCGACCTCCTCCGCGCCCGCTGCCTCCTTCGCGCCGCCCGCTGCCCCCGCAGCGCCAGCCGCCAGGACCCCCGCCGGCACCCGGCGCAGCAGCACGTACGCCCCCATCGCCGCGAGTGCCACCACCAGCGCGATCGACAGAGCGATGAAGAGGTGGGTGACGTTCACGTGCGGGAAGGCGGTGGAGGCGACCAGCACCAGGGAGAGCTCGACCAGCACACCGATGATCACCGCCGCCAGCGCGTTCAGCCACGGAGCGTTGACCCACGGGCCCAGCACCGCGCGGTCGTTGCAGAGCAGCAGCAAGAAGACCGTGGCGCTCGGCAAGAGCACCCCCGCGAGCGCCTGCACCGAGGTGGTGATCAGCCCCAGAGGGGCTCCCGGCAGCAGCACGATCCCCGCCGCCGCGCACACCATCAGCGCGAACGTGGCGTAGAACATCTTCGCGTCCTTGATGCCGCGGTGCAGCGAGTGGGAGGCGCCGAACACGTCGCCGAAGGCGTAGGAGGTCGCGAGCGTCACCGCCGCAGCCCCGATCAAAGAGGCGTTGAGCAGCACGATCGCGAAGCACGCCCCCGCCGCCGGGCCGACGTAGGTGCGCAGTGCCGACGCCACCGTGCCCGCGTTGCCGAAGTGCCCGGCCGCGGGGGTGCCCCCGAACGCGAACGCCGCCACCGAGATGATCGCGCCCGCGCCGACAACCACCACGAACGCCCCGATCACCGTGTCGGCGCGCTCGTAGTTGATCCAGCGCGGCGTGATCCGCTTGTCGATGATGTTGGACTGCTGGAAGAACAGCTGCCACGGGGCGACCGTGGTGCCGACGATCGCGATGATCAGCAGCACCGCCGTCGAGCTGGCGCCGCCGGCGATCGAGGGCGTCACGGTGTCGTGCGCAATCGTCGCGAAGTCGGGGTGCACCAGCACCAGCAGCGGGATCACCAGGAAGTTGGCGATCACGAACACGTACATGAAGCGCTCCCAGCTGCGGAAGGAGCCCGTCGCGGTGATCGCCACCAGCGCCGCCGCCGCGGCCGGCACCGCGACGAACTTGCTCACGCCGAAGTACCCCAGCGCAAGGCTGACGCCGATGAACTCGGTAACGATCGTGAGGAAGTTGAGGACGAACAGGTCGCCGACGGAGAACCACCCCCAGAAGCGCCCGAAGCGCTCGTTGATCAGCCGCGCGTGGCCCACGCCGGTGACGGCGCCGAGGCGAATCACCATCTCCTGGTTGACGATCAGCACCGGGATCAGCAGCACAAGCACCCACAGCAGGGAGGTGCCGTAGTTCTGGCCGGCCTGCGCGTAGGTGGAAACGCCGCCGGCGTCGTTGTCGCCCACCATCACGATCAGCCCCGGCCCCATGATCGCCAGCAGCGCCATCGCGCGCGAGCGCCAGCCGTGGCGGGCGCCGGTGTCGTCCATCCGGATCGTGCCGAGCGCCCCGCGGATGTCGCCGATGTGAGCCTCGTCGAGAACCGGCGGCACGCCCTCGGGCACGGGCGGATGGGGCTGCGTGGGCAGCTGCGTGTCGTCCAGCGTCGTCGGGTTGTCCGCCATCTCCGTCACCTCCTTCTGCTCTGCTCGGCACCGCCCTACACATACATCCGCCTCGCGCGGTCGAGAACTTACGGACGCCGAGGGACGGCGGCGTCCGCGCGCGATCGGCGCAAGCCGTGCAAAAGAGAGAGTCCGAGGGAGCCCTGCTTACTTCGCTACACCAACCCGGACGAGCCCGACATGCGCGCCTGCGGCCGGGTACTTCGCGGCTGTTCTCGATCCATCCCAGCCTCCTTTCAGCGCGTAGGACGAGGGCTCGTTCCAGGGCTCAGGGTAGCATCGCGCCTGCCCTGCCCGCACGCCCGCCACATCAGCGCAACCGTCTGTGCCGGCTCAGTCGCTGACCAGCCCGAAGCGCCGCCGCCAGCCAACAGGCAGCGTCTGCTCGAGCACGTCGTCCACCGTGACGACTCCAACCATGGCCCGATGGTCGTCGACGACCGGGAGCGAGGCGAGGTTGTAGTCGGTCATCGTCCTCGCCACCTCCGGCAGGTCGGCGTCGGTGGGCACCGACTCGGGCTCGTGCTCGGCGACCTCCGTGAGCGGCGTCGCCGGCTGGGCACGCAGCAGCGTGACGATCGCCGCCGAGCCGCTCAGCGCGCCCGCGTCGTCGTGCAGATAGACCGTCGTGAGCATCCCCGGCGCGATCGTGGAGCGGCGCACCGCGTCCAGCGCGTCCCCGACCGTGGCGTGCTCGGCGAGCGCGATGAAGTCCGGGCTCATCATGCCGCCCGCCGTCGAGGGGTTGTAGCCGAGCAGCGTTTCGATCCGCCGGCGGCCGGCCAGCGGCAGCAGCTCCAGGATCCGCCCGCGGCGCTCGCGGTCGATCTCGCCGATCAGGTCGGCCGCGTCGTCGGGCGCCATCCGCGCGACCACCGCCGCCACCTGCGCGTCAGGGCGCTCGGCGATGAACTCGAGTTGGTGGTGCTCGTCGAGCTCCTCGAAGACGTCGGCCTCGAGCTCCCGGTCCTGCCCGACCGCCTCGATCAGCTCCTCGCCCTCCTCGTGCGAGGCGGCCTCCACGAGGTCGGCGATCTCCGCCGGATGCAGGTTGGCGAGCTTGCGGTGGGAGAAGCGCAGGCGGGCGGTGGGCACGTGGCCGACGAACGGCTCCATGTCCGTCCAGTCGAGGAACGGCCGGTCGACCACCAGCCGCCGCAGCGCGCGCGGCAGCGCACGGCGCAGCTGCGCGCGGAAGGAGGGGTCCACGCCGACGACCCGCCACCAGCCGTCGATGCACGCCAGCTCGATCTCGTGCGCGGTGACGAGGCGGGGCGGGTCGGCCTCGACGTACACCAGCTTGCGCCCGAGCACGTCGGCGCGCAGCAGCACCTCCCCTTCGCGGCGCTCGAAGCGCCCGAGGCTCAGTTTCTGGCCCGACAGCCGCGCCGCGCCCGCCTCCAGGCTGGCGATCTTCGCGACCGGCACGAACAGCTCGCGGCCGCCGATCCGCGCCTTCAGCCCCGTCACCGGCGGATAGCCGCCGTCGGCAAGGCGCACGATCACGTCCTCCACCCTGCCCAACCGCTCTCCCGTGCGGTCCAGCAGCGGACTGCGCAGCAGCATCGATAGGTGCGCCACTTGCTCGGGCAATGCTCCCGGTACGTTAGGGCATCCAGCGGAGGTTGCGGCCGGAGCGAGGCGCCGCCGGGCCGCAGCGGGTGTCGTCAGGGATGTGGCCTAGGTCGCATCCGCGCAGGTCGCCGCGTGTCCGACGCGGGTGGGCGCGGGACATCGTGTCCCGCGTCGGCGCGCGCCGTCCACCCCGTAGCTCACACTCTTCTTGCGGGGCATTTACCTGCGCTTGCAGCCTTTCTTCGCCGCCTCTTATGGCCTCGACACAAGATCAGACCATGCGTCCGCGCGCGCCACGGCCGTGGCCGACCTACCTGCTGGCCGCGCTCTGCGTGGGCGCGATCGTCGCCGCCGTGCTCGTCGTCGGTCCTGCCTCCGGCACCGCGACCAGCTCCGGGCGCACGATCGCCGTCGGCGAGGGCGTCGTCCAGTCGACCGTCTCCGGCAGCGGCAACATCCAGGCCGCCACGCAGCTCGACCTCGGCTTCAAGACCTCCGGCGTGGTCACGCAGATCTACGTCCACCAGGGCCAGCACGTCACCGAGGGGCAGCTGCTCGCCGAACTGAACCCCGACAGCGCCGAAGTCACCCTGGAACAGGCCCGAGCCTCGCTGCAGGCCGCCGAAGCGAGCCTCGTGCAAGAGGAAGAAACCGACGGCGAAGGCTCCTCCGGCGCGGGCTCCTCGGGCACCGACTCCAATCACGCCACGGCCTCGGCGGCCTCAGCGGGCACCGGCTCCAATCACGCCACCGCCTCGGCGGCCTCGGCGGAGGACGTCTCCTACAGCCCCCCAACCACATCGACAACCGCGGCTCCAACCACCACACCCCCAACAACCACCACACCCACACAAACCACCTCCACGCCAAGCACCACCACGCCCACGACCACCGCTCCAGCTCGCGTCGCCCCCGGGACCACCACCCCCGCCCGTGCCAAAGCACACTCGCGCGAAACCTCCTCGGAATCCGGCGGCGCCGGCACCGGCATGGGCAGTTCCTCCGCGGGCGGCAGCCGTGAATCCGACGCGGGCACCACCGCCGCCAAAGCGACGCTCAGCACCGCGACCCGGGAAGCCAACATCGCCTCCGCCCGCGCCGCCGTCAAGAGCGACCGCCTCACCGTGCAGAGTGCCGAAGAGGCCCTCTCGGACACAAAGCTCTTCGCCCCCACCACCGGCACGATCGTCTCGCTCTCCGGCGAGGTGGGCGAAGCCGTAACAGCCAGCGGCACGACCAAGGGCTCCTCCAGCTCATCGGGGTCGGGCTCCTCCGGCTCCGGGTCGAACTCCTCCACCGCGTCGGCCTTCGGGGCCTCCTCCGCGGCGACGGGCGCCTCCGGCTCGGGCTCCTCAGGCACGGGGAGCTCCTCGAGCTCCTCCTTCGCCGTGCTCAGCGACCTCTCCTCGATGCAGCTCGTCGTGCCGCTCAGCGAGTCCGAAGTCGTCAACGTGCGCGACGGCCAGCCGGCCACGGTCACGATCGAAGCGCTCGAAGGGCTGAAGCTCGCCGCGCACGTGGTGAGCGTCGCCACGCTCCCGACGTCCTCCAGCGGCGTGGTCAGCTACGACGTCACCTTCCAGCTCGACCAGCTCGAAAGCGGGCTGAAACCGGGGATGAGCGCCACCGCCGAAGTCGTGGTCAAGCAGGCCGAAGGGGTCAACGTCCCCACCTCCGCGATCGCCGCCGACACCGTCACCGTCGTGCACGACGGCACGCAGACCCGCCGGCGGGTTGTCACCGGGCTGGCCGGCAACAGCTCCACGATCGTCCTCTCCGGTCTGCGCGCCGGCGAACAGATCGTCCTGCCCGTCGCCCGCAGCTCCTCGACGACCTCCAGCCTCCTTTCGCGGCTGGGCAGCCGCACGGGGACGCTCGGCGGCGGCGCCGGGGGCCTCGGTGGTGGCGGCGGCGCGGCCTTCTTCGGGGGCGCAGGCGGAGGCGGCTTCCGAGGCGGCTGATGCGGCCCCCACGCTCACCCCTCCGCGCGCGCGCGGCGCGCAGCCAGCCGCTCGTGGGACGCACTCCCCGCGCCACCCACCTCGGCCCGTCGCATCCCGTAATCGACGTCCGCGACGTCAGCAAGACCTACGCGATCGGCACGATCCGCGTGCCCGCGCTGCGCGGCGTCTCGCTGCGCATCGAGCGCGGCGACTTCGTCGCCGTCATGGGCAGCTCGGGCAGCGGCAAGAGCACGCTGATGAACATCCTCGGCTGCCTCGACATCCCCACCGGCGGGCGCTACCTGATCGACGGCACCGACGCCCACGACCTCGACGAGGACGAGCTCTCCGATCTGCGCAACCGCAAGCTCGGGTTCGTCTTCCAGTCCTTCAACCTCGTCGCCCGCACCCCGGCGCTCGCCAACGTCGAACTGCCGCTCGCCTACGCCGGTCTGCACCGCGTCGAGCGCCGCCGCCGCGCCGAACGGGCGCTGGCGTCGGTGGGCATGGCCAATCGCCTGCACCACCTCCCCTCCGAGCTCTCCGGCGGCCAGCAGCAGCGCGTCGCCGTCGCCCGCGCGATCGTCACCAACCCCTCGCTAATCCTTGCCGACGAGCCCACCGGCAACCTCGACTCGCACTCGACCGAGGACGTGCTCGCAATCTTCGCCGACCTCAACGCCGAAGGGCGCACCGTCGTGCTGATCACGCACGAGCCCGACGTCGCCGCCCAGACCAAGCGCGTCGTGCTCCTCAGCGACGGGCGGATCGTCGAAGACCGGCGCTCGCTCGGCGTCCACGACTCCCCGCCCCCCTCTCACCGGCTGAAGTCCGCCCACCTCGCGGCCCCGGTCGAGGCGCAGCCATGACCACGCCCGCCCCACCGACCCTGTCGAAGCACCGACCATGACCACGCCCGCCCCCCACCCCCCACGCTCGTGCGCCCACCAGTGCCTCACCCCCACCGAGGCGCAGCCATGATCGGCGCCGAGACGCTGCGTATCGCGTGGGGCGGGATCGTCGCCAATAAGCTCCGCTCGGGGTTGACGATCCTCGGCATGACGATCGGCGTCGCCGCGGTGATCATCCTGATCGCGGTCGGCAACGGCTCCTCCAAAGCGGTCGAGGAACGGATCGAGAGCCTCGGCACCAACGTGCTGCTGGTCGAGTCGGGCGCGATTCGCGGCGGCGCCCGTTTCGGCGGCTCCTCCAGCGCCGTGTCGCTCACCAGGCAGGACGCCGCCGCGCTGCAGAGCCGCTCCGAAGCGCCCGACGTGAAGAGCGCCGCGCCCGTCGTCAACGCCACCGGCGTCACGCTCGTCTTCGACGGCACCTCCTACGAGCCGGGCACGTTCGTCGGCACCACCCCCTCCTATCTCAGTGCCCACGGGTACCACATCCAGGAAGGCGCCGCCTTCACCGAAGCCGACGTCGCCCACCACGCGCGCGTCGCCGTGATCGGGCAGGCCGTCGTCGAAGAGCTGTTCCCCGGGCAGGACCCCGTGGGGCAGACGCTGCGCGCCAACGGCGTCGACTTCGAGGTGATCGGCGTGCTCGCCGCCAAGGGCTCCAACGGCGTGTCGAACCTCGACGAAATCGTCGCCGCCCCGGTCACCACCGTGCAGGACTCCCTCTCGGGCTACGGCCCGATCGACTCGATCACCGTCGAGGCCACCTCCGAGTCCGCCCTCTCCGCCGCCGAAGCCGAGGTCACGCAGATCCTCGAGCAGCGTCATAAAGTCAAGGACACCGCCGAACCGGGCTTCCAGGTCATCAACCAGGGCTCGCTGCTCGAAACGACCTCCTCCACCACCTCCGTCTTCACCACGCTGCTCGGCGAGGTCGCCGCGATCTCGCTGCTCGTCGGTGGCATCGGCGTAATGAACATCATGCTCGTGTCCGTCACCGAGCGCACCCGCGAGATCGGCATTCGCAAGGCCGTCGGCGCGCGCCGCTCCGATATCCTCACGCAGTTCCTCACCGAGGCCGTGCTGGTGTCGTTGATCGGCGGCCTCACCGGGGTGGCGCTCGGGGTGGTGGGCAGCCAGTTCGAAATCGCCGGCGTGCACCCCGCGATCGCCACCTACTCGATCTTCCTCGCCTTCGGCGCCGCCGTGCTCACCGGCCTCTTCTTCGGCACCTACCCCGCGGGGCGTGCCGCCCGCCTGCGACCGATCGAGGCCCTGCGCTTTGAGTGATCAACCCCCGCATCCCCCCGAGGAGCCCGCCACAATTCCCAACGAGGAGTCAGTCATGTCAGTCGAGGACACCACCAACGTTCCCACCCCCGCCCGGGAGCCGTACGTGGCCTCCGCGGATGACACGTGGACGGAGGAGCCGCTGCAGGAGCTGCCCCCCCGGCCGCGCCGGCGGCTGCTCGGGACGGGCGGGAATCCGAGCTTCCTCGCGCTGCTCGGCGTGCTGCTGATCGCCTGCGGCTTCATCGGCGGCGTGCTCGTCGAGAAGGGACAGACCTCTCCCAGCTCGGGCACGAGCGCGAGCGGCCTGGCCTCCCGGTTCGCGGCCCTACGTGGTGCGGCCGGCGCCGGGTCCACGACGACCGGCAGTGGCAGTACAAGCACTGGCGTCGGGGGCGGCGGCGGAGCCACGGGCGGCGGGGGCTTCGCGGGGCGCTTCGGCGGCGCGGGCGGCGCCACGATCGGCGAAGTCTCCTACATCTCCGGCGGCACCCTGTACGTGACCAACGCCGAAGGCAACACCGTCAAGATCACGACCTCCCCCGCCTCGACGATCACCAAGACCGTCAAAGCCGACGTGCACGGCATCCACCCCGGCGAAACCGTGGTCGTCCGCGGCCCCAAAGGCACCAATGGCGCCGTCAGCGCCGAATCGATCAGCGTCAGCGCGACTGGCGTCACGGGCGGTGGCCTCGGCGCGCTGTTCGGGGGCGGCGGAGCGGGCGGCGGGGGCTCGGCGGCTGGCGGCGGAGGTGGCGGCGGCCTGTTCGGCGGGTGATCGCCTTGCGCCAGGCTTGGGGTTCGTCTAGAAATAGGTAGCAAGATCGGGGTGGTCGATTCGTGGATGAGCGCAGACCGCCGACCCAGCCCTTCGGGCTGTGTGCCCCGATCGGAGATCCCGTGATCTACGATCGGTCGGCCGCACCTGACCGCGAAATATTCCTTGACGGACCCTTTAGGTCGATCGCTCAAAGTGTTCGGATCCACATGAC
This sequence comes from Solirubrobacteraceae bacterium, assembly GCA_035948945.1. Classification (GTDB taxonomy): domain Bacteria; phylum Actinomycetota; class Thermoleophilia; order Solirubrobacterales; family Solirubrobacteraceae; genus Palsa-744. The sequence continues at coordinate 76,643 of DASZIQ010000072.1, read as the reverse complement.
CGCAGCGCGCAGAATCCGTATGACCGACAAAGGAGCTTCATGTCCCACAACAGCACCCCACGCCGCAGGCTGACGGCGCTTCCGTCGCTGATTGCGCTGACCGCTGCGCTCGGGGCCGCCTCGCTCGGCCTGGCGGCATGCGGCGGCTCGTCGAGCACGAGCACCACCACGACCACCGAGACCACCGCCAACGCAGCGGCCACCGGCACGACCACCGGCACAACCACAGCGGGCAAAACATCCACCGGGACATCGTCCACCGGCACCACCCCCTCCCGGAGCGCCGGCGCGCTGCAGATCGCCGCGATCCGCAGTTGTCTGGCAAAGAAAGGCATCACCCTCCCCCATAGCCACCCACTCGCCGGCGCGCACCTGCCAAAGGGCATGTCGCGCACGCAGTTCTACGCCGAACTTCGCGGCTGCGCCGGGGGCATCATTCCGCCGGGCGATCATGGCCACGGCCGCTTCCACAACGGCGTCAACGGCTACCACAACCCCTTCAAGGAGTCCCGCTTCCACCCTGTCCTCATGCGCCTCGCCGCCTGCTTGCGCCAGCACGGGATCAAAGTCGGCGAACCCAACACCTCGGACAAAGGCCCGATTTTCGAAGGGGTCAACACCGGCAGCACGCAGTTCAAAGCGGCGATGACGAATTGCCGCTACACGCTGCTGGGCGCGCTGAAATCCAAACGGGCCTACCCCGGCGCCGGCAAAGCCGGCTGAGAAGCCTTCGGGCGAGCTTTCGATCTGTGTCTGTGTCCGCCGGCGGCGGACACAGACATGTCGCTGCTCCGCTCAGTCGCCCGCGGTCTGACCACGGGCACCGCGGCCCGTCTCAGCCGGCGCCGAGCCCGCGGTTGGTGGGCGTCGCCTGCGGGTCGCGGATCGCCGCCGAGCTGGGCGTGGCCGAGACCGTGGGCTTCGGCAGCGCGGCGATGCGCTCGATCAGCTGGCTCCACTGCGCCTCGTTCAACTCGCCGCCCGCCGCCAGTGGCGAGGCCGCGGCCGGACCGGCCGCGGCAGCACGCGCGCTCGCCGCGGCGCGCGCGGGCAGGAACTCGAGGTGGATGTGGTTCCAGGCGCCGGGCAGCGCCTGGGTGGAGGGCGCTTCGGGGTACTGCATCAGGCTCACGATCCGGTCGGGCGCGAACCGGCCATGGAGCGTCAGCAGCGTGCGGATCGTGGCGTCGGTGACCGAGCTCGGGCCCTGGTGGCCGGCGATCGGGATGTCGTTGATCGCGGTGATGTCCACCGCCATGCCGCTCCCGTGGGCCGCCGCCTGCTGAGCGGCCGAGCGCAGGGTGGCGCCCGCGTTCGCACCCGCGCCACTCGCGCCGGCGCCGGTCACGACGCTCAATCCGGATGCGGTGTCGCCGGCGCGGGGGCAGCGCAGCCCGGCAACCGTCGGCTGCAGGCCGCTGCGCGAGAGGAACAGGAGCGCCGCCAGCACGCGCTTGTCCACCGTGCCGCCCGCGACGTCCCGGCGGCCGCACGCGTCGAGCTGGATCCCGGGATCGGCGAGCACCGCGCGCTCGAGTTCGCCCCTGGACATCGAGAGCGCGTCCGCGGCGGTCGCCCCGAGCAGCGTGTCCGTGCCCCTGGAGCCCTTCGGGTGCAGCGCCGCATCGAGCTGGCGCCAATTCTGCAGCAGCGGCTGGGGGTCGATCGTAGTGCTGTCTCCCGCGGGACGCACCGCGAAGCGCAGCTGCCCGGCGGTCGCACCAGCGGGCGTGTCGAGGTGGCCGAGCACCGTGCCCTTGGCGACGATCGAGCCGGTTTTCAGCTCCGCCCAGCCGCCGCCCGCGCTCGCCGCGCGTCCGACGTGCGCCGCCGCCCGCGCGACCGGATTGCCGGGGTGCGCGAACAGGCGCACCCTGCCCATCCCCGCGGGCGCCGTTTCGCCTTCGGATTCGACCGGCGCGCTCACGGGCGCGACGGCTTGTGCGGCGTGCGCCTTGACCTTCAGGGTCAGCGGCGACTGGTGCCCGGCGGTCGCGGCCCCGGTGGGCTTGGGTTCCTGCGATGCCGCGATCCGGCGCTTGACCGACGGAACCGTGGGGCGGTAGCGGGGGGCGATGCTGCCGAGGCCGGCATAGGTGAAGAGGTCCCCGTAGATGTCTCGCAGCACCAGGTAGCGCCCCAGCGCGCGAGAACGCCCGAGGCGCTCGATGCGACCATCCTCGACCGCAACCACCGGCGCGCCCGGGTCGCCGAGCAGCTCGACCAGCTGGGATGGCTTGGCGGGCGCGTTGGCGGCGGCCTGTGCACGCGCTGCCGCGACCTGCGGCGAGGGCGCCGGCGTCGAGCCGGGCGTGGCGGCGGGATGCGCGGCAGAGTCGGCGTGAGCCGGCTGACCCGTACCGGCCGCCGCACTTCCCGTGGACCCATTCGCGGCGCCCACGGTGCCAGGGGCGCCCGCGGTGCCAGAGGTACCCACGGTGCCCTGCTGAGCGCTGCCGCCCGCCTGTGCACCGGCCGCGGCCGGGGTCGGAGGCAGGTTGGCGGGCACTGCGCCCGCGGTCGCATTGGAGGAGCCGCCGGCCGCTCCGGCGCTCCCACCGGCGGCTCCGGCGCCCCCGCCAGTGGAGCCTTCACCAGAGGCGCCGCCGCCAGCCACCATTCCCGCCGCCTGGGCTTCCAGCACGGCTCTCGCCCCCGGGGCCAAGCGGGCGCCGGCGGTCGGCGCGCGCCCCGCGACGAGGCCGGTGAGTGTCGCGATCACCGAGCTCGGGTAGCTGGCGATCAGGCGCGCGCGCAGCAGCACCGATTCGACGTATTCCTGGGAGTGGTTGTAGGAGAAGATCGCAGCGCGCAGGTGGTGGGAGGCGCCGGCCGCGTGCAGGTAGCGCGCGGCGGCGAAGATCGCGTCCACGGGGTTGTAAGGGTCGGCGTAGCCGGCGTCGGTGGCGTCCACTCCGTACTGCAGCCAGGTGCCGGGCATGAACTGCATCCATCCCAGCGCGCCCGCGCTCGAGACCGAGAGGTCGGTGCCGTAGTCGGTCTCGATTTCGTTGATCCCCGCGAGCACCTGCCAGGGCACGTCGTACTGGAAGGCCGCGGCCTGGTAGACGGGGAGCAGGAAGAGGGGGATGCGGTAGAAGTCGAGCGCCTGCGCGGACACCGTCGAGCCGCTGAGCAGCGTCGCCAGCACACCTGCTTCTTCACCGGCCGTCTGCGGCGCGGGCGCGACGCCGTTGGGAGCGCCGGCGGGGGCGGTGGTGGGCCCGCTCTTGGCGCCTTCGCCCTGGCCACCCCCTTCGTTGGCGGCGCCGCCGGCGGCGCCCTTGCCGGAGCCGGTGACGCTCGCGCCGTGGCGCACCCCGGGGGTGGTCTGCTGGCTGTGCTGCACCACCACGGTCGGGCCCGTCCCTTCGTCGACAGCCGGTGCGGCTGCGGTGGGCGCCGTCGCCGTGCTCGACGGTGTAGTGGCGGGGGCGGTCGAGGTCGTGTTGGAGCCCGTCCCGCTGGTCCCGCTGGCGCCACCCGCACCGCTCGCCCCATTGGCGTCGCCCGCCCCGCCGGCGCCGCCGGCGCCGCTCGCCCCGCCCGCGCCACTCGCACCGCCTGCGCCATTCGCCCCGCCGGCGCCACTCGCACCGCCCGCGCCCCCTTCCTGCCCCGAAGCCGGCGCCTGGGGGGTCGTTTCGGTGACCGCGGGAGACTGGCCTTCGGCGGTGGTGGTTCCCGTCTGCGCTTCGGCGCCGAGCGCCCCACCCGCGAGCGGCCCGCCGAAACCGGCGGCGCCGAGGCCGCCTCCGGCCAGCATCGAGAGCACGGCGCGGCGCGCCCAGCGGCGCGGCGCGCTCATCCGCGGCCTCCGCGGGCGGGGGTCATGTGGCGGCCTCCGCGAGCGGTCGCTCCGCCCGCTCCGTGGGCTACGACACGGGCGGTCATCGGTCGGGTGGGGTGGTTGTCGTCTCGCATGCGCATGCCAAGGCGGAGCCGTAATCGCCGGACCGACCACCCTGGTCAGGGTTCATATCGGCAGACAACCACTTCGCGGTAAAGGATTTGTAATCTCCCTCGCACGCAAGGCTACGGAAGGGACCAAGCATCGCGCGCAGATTCCCCAAGGTGGCGGCCAAGGCCGCTGCACTGTACAGACCCTCCAGGCGGCGCCCCGGTAGTGTCCGGGGCGCGCACTACGCACGATCCGTTGCAGATGCGCTCCGTTCGACGGGTTCCCGGGTTGAAGAGATCGAGAGGCCTATGCAATGCTCCGCAATCTGATCATGTCCAAAGCCAGAGCTCTCATCGCAATCGGGGTGCTGTGCACCTGCCTGATCGCCGCCACGGCGGCGTGGGCGGCGGAGACGCTGGAAGTGACCGCGAGCTTCTCGCCCGAGAAGCTGGGCTCCCCCACCAACGTCCACGGCACCGCGACGATCGGCTCGACCACCGGCGGCCTGCCATCGCCGCCCGCGGAAATCACGGTGATGGGACCACCGGGCCTCACGGTGAACACCAAGGGCGTCGGTGTCTGCACTCCCGCCACGCTCGAAGCCCGCGGACCGGAAGGCTGCCCAAAGACCTCGAAAGCCGGCTTCGGGGGCGGCGTGGGCGCCTACGAAATCGCGCACGAAATCAACGAAGAGGCGTTCACGCTCAACTTCTTCCGCGGCCCCAACGAAGATGGGCACATCGTGCTGCTGACCTATCTCAATGCGGTGTCGCCGATCTCGGTGCAGCTCGTGCTCAAGGCGCAGGTGGTCAATGAGCCAAAGCCCTATGGGCTCGGCTTCACGTTCAAAGTGCCGCCGATCGAATCCGTTCCCGGCGCTACGAATGCGACCGCGAAGAGCATCTTCATCACGCTCGGCGCCGCCAACGCCGCCTATTTCGAGAAGGTCGGCGGCAAGCGCAAGCTGGTGCACGTGAAGGGGATCGTCCTCCCCAAGACATGTCCCAAGGGCGGTTTCCCCTACGAGACCCAGTTCATCTTCGAGGACGGCACGACCAACACAATCAAGCACACGATTCCCTGCCCGCATAAGTGAGCCGAGGCGATGGGGCCCAACCAAGCGAGCAGAATGCACCTGGCACTCGCCGTGGGCGCGCTGCTCGCACTCGGGGGCGCGCTGCCCGCGGTCGTAGACGCGTCGTCGACCCCTCAATTCAATCCGACGCCGCCGCCCCCACCCGAAGCGACGACGGCGACGATCCAGCCGTCGTTCGCCCCTGACAAGCTGGGCGCGAAGGCGGCCTTCACGTTCGCCGCCCACTTCGCCGGCGGCCAGCTCGGCGTGCCCTCGCCGATGCGCAGGGCGGTGGTGCACTTCCCCGCGGGGCTGACACTCGACGTGCCGAAGCTCCGCAGCTGCACGAAGGCGCAGCTGCAGGCGCGCGGCGCGCGCGGCTGCCCGGCGCGGTCGCAGATCGGCACGGGGCGGGCACTGGCCGACGTGCATGTGGGCTCGACGGTTGAAAGCGAGGAAGCCGCGATATCGGTGTTCGTGGGTCCGCCGCAGGGCGCCAACCCCACGATCGAGATCCTCGGCCAGGGCTACTCGCCCCTGGACGAGCGCGTGGTGATCGCCGCCACCGCACTGCCGGACAACCCGCCGTACGGCGAAAAGCTCGTGATAGCGGTACCGGCGATTCCCACGATCCCCCTGGAGCCCAACGCCTCGACGGTCTCCTTCTCCGTGACGATCGGCGGGAAGGCCGCCAAAAAGCACCACAACCCCAACACGGCCCTGCTCCCCTCCCACTGCCCCGCCGGCGGCTTCCCGTTCGCCGCCGAATTCACTTACGAAGACGGCTCCACCAGCACCAGCACGGCGACGGTCCCCTGTCCGTAGGGGACCCCGGCCCTGTCCGTAGCGGGCCCAAATCGGTATCCTTACGCCCATGGAAGCGATTCTCGGGTTCGCGCAGGTGATCATCGCGGTGGTGCTGATCTTTCTGGTGCTGATGCACTCCGGGAAAGACGCGGGACTCTCCGGCGCGTTCGGCGTCGGCACCGGCCAAGGCCCACTGGGGGGCGGCTCACTCGTGGAGCGCAACCTCAACCGCTGGACTGTCTTCTTCGCGATCCTGTTCGTCGGAAACACCATTCTGCTGCTCAAGAAGCCCTGGTAGCGGCTCGGGCTCGGGCTCGAGCTGGTTGAGGATCTCCAGGGCCTCCGCCCGCAGCGTGGCGTTGGTGGCTTCGTAGTCCTCGCGCGAGAGCTTGCCGGTGGCGAGGTCGAGCTCCAGGTCGCGCAGCTCGCGGTACTTGACTTCGCGGGCGAGCTCCAGCGCGAGGAGATCCCGCGGAGCGGGGCTCCCGGCAAACGCGGGGCGGGCGGGACCGGCAACGCGAGGGAGCCCGAGCGCGACGCGGCGGCGCAGCGCCCCGGGCGAGGGCGAGAGCGCGAGCAGGCCCCCGCCGAAGACGATCAGGCCGCCCAACCAGATCCACATGATCAGCGGCGAGACCTCCAGGCGGAACTGCGCCGGGGGCGGGTGCTGGAGGTATTCGTGGGCGAGGAAGTCGATCACGAACAGGCCCTCGTCGGGGCGCGAGAAGGGAATCGTGCGGTTGCCGACTTCGATGATGTGCTTCAGCTTGGGGGTTTCGATTTCGGGCTGGATCGCACTCCAGATATCGCGCGTGAGGGAGGCGTCGATGCCGACGCTGCTGACCGCCTGCCCCCCGATCAGGTGCCCCACCGAGCCCTGCGATTCTTCCTGGGATTCGTAGAAGTCCTCGCTGGGGCGCAGCGTGGTGACGTAGCGCCCATCCTTGGTGACCCGCAGCACGGCGCCGACGTTGAACGTGGACCCCGTGTGGGTGGGGTCGTCATGGGGCGTGAGGGCCGCGGTGGGCCGCACGTAGTGGATCGTGTAGGCGCCCACGCGCGTGGACTGCCCGGGAGAGAGCGAGCGCGGCTGGGAGACGTGCTGGAAGGAAGAGGAGGCGGCGACGCCGACGAACAGCACCGCCATCCCGACGTGGACGATGTAGCCGCCGTAGCGCCGGCGGTTGCGGCGGATCAGCGCCAGCAGCGCGACCGGGGGCGCCTCGCCCGAGGCGCCGCGACGCACACGGGCGCCACGCCACAGCTCCTGCGCGACGCTGCCGAGCGCGAACGCCGCACAGCAGAACATCGCGATCGCCAGGGGCTTCTGGGTTATGCCGGCGGCGATCAGCGCCACCAGCGTGAGCCCCGCTGCGGCAATCGGCACGACCAGGTTGCGCAGCACCCCGCGCGGCGTGGCCCGCCGCCAGGCGATCACCGGCCCGATGCCCGAGAGCAGCACGAGGATCAGCGCCAGCGGCACGGTGTAGCGGTCGAACCACGGCGGCCCGACCGAGGCGGACTGGCCGGTGAGCGCTTCGGAGATCTTCGGGAACCACGTGCCCCAGAAGATCACGAACGCGAGGCCGACCAGCACGAGGTTGTTGAACAGGAAGATCGCCTCGCGCGAGAGCAGCGAGTCCAGGTGGTGGGTGCTGCTCAGCGCATCGCGACGGGAGACGACCAGGTAGATCGAGCCGGCGAGCAGCGCGGCGATCAGCACAAGGAAGGGAACGCCGAGCGTGGCGCCCCCGAAGGCGTGGATCGAGTCGAGGATCCCGCTGCGCACCATGAAGGTGCCCATGATCGCCAGGATCCCGGTGGCCAGCGGGAGCGAGACGTTCCACACCTTCAGCATCCCGCGGCGCTCCTGGATCATCAGCGAGTGCAGGAACGCCGTGCCCGTCAGCCACGGCAGCAGCGAGGCATTCTCGACCGCGTCCCAGCCCCAGTAGCCCCCCCAGCCGAGCTCCGAGAACGACCACGAGGCCCCCAGCAGAATGCCCATGCCGAGGAACAGCCAGGCGGCGAGCGCGAAGCGGCGCACGACGGCGATCCACTCGCCATCCACCCTACGAGCGATCAGCGCCCCCATCGCGAACGCGAGCGGGATCGTGCAGAGCGTGTACCCCGAGTACAGCATCGGGGGGTGGATCATCATTGTCGGGAAGCGCAGCAGCGGGTCGAGGCCAACCCCTTCGGCGGGCACCGGGCTGGTCGTCGTGAACGGGTTGGCGTAGAACACCATCAGCCCCACGAAGAAGCCGCCGAAGCCGAGCAGGATCGCCGTCGCGTAGGAGGCGACCTCGCGCAGGCGACCTCGCGTGAGGAACAGCACGAGGCTCGACCACATCGAGAGCAGCCACGCCCACAGCAGCAGCGAGCCTTCCTGGGATGACCACAGCGCCGCCATGCGATAGAGCAGCGGCGTGGTGCGCGAGGAGGTGTCGGCGACGACGTTGAAGGCGAAGTCGTCGCCCACGAACGCGATCTCCAGCACGACCATCCCGACCGTGAGCAGGCCGGCGAGCGCATACACCGAGCGCCGGCCCGCCAGCGAGAACTCCGCCCGGCCGCTGCGCGCCCCGTACACGGAGACGACGATGCCGTACGCGCACACGATCAGCGCGAGCACCAGGCAGACGTGTCCGAACAGCGCCATCAGCCATCACCCCCACCCGCGACCCACCATCCACGGACAACCCTCTCATCCGCCACGGCGACTGTCCCCCGCCCGCAGCCGAGTACCACAGGCCGAGGGGAGGCCGGCAACGCCGGGGCGCTCTGCGGCCGGGAGTGTGACGCCGGGAGGAACACTCAGGCGTTCTGCTTCTCGGAGGGCGGCGCGACCGTGTACTTGGAGGGGCACTTGGTGATCAGCGAGTTCTGTTCGCCGGCGTAGCCGGCACCGTCCTTCTGCACGGTGACGATGATCTCGCGCCCTTCTTTGAAGGGGTCGGGGACAACGCCCGTGTAGGCGACGGGCACAGCGTCGGTGCCCGTGGCACGGTCGGCGACGCTGAAGTGCAGCACACCGCCATCGTGATGCACCGAGCCATCCACGACGGTGCCGGTGAGCTGGTAGCTGCGCCCCGGCTGTGCCTCGCGCAGCAGCTGGCTGGGCGTGAGCGCCGGACTGGCGGCGTTGAAGCTCGTGTAGATCAGCGCGCTCGCCAGCAGCACGGCGGCGCTGAGCGCCACCACCAGCCGCACCGTGCGCTTGCGAGCGGGGTTCATCGCGCCCAGTATCTCAAACAGCCGCCAGGGATTCGCCGGCGGGGGGCGAAACATTCAGGCATGCCGCGGGTCTTATCAAGTGGAGAGCGATGAGAGGAAGCCTCCTACATCCGATCGGCGTGCGGCGCCGAGCACAGCGCATTCGCGGCGAGCACCCCTCCGCCCACGCGCTGGAGCCCAGCCTCGCCCCGCCGCCACCCCACCTCGCCCCACCTCCGCCCGACATCGCCGCCCAGCGCGTGCGCGAGTCCGGCGGCCCGACCGACCTGGCCTGCTACGCCTGCCACTGCGGCTACGTGTTCGCGGCGGCCGTGAGCACCACCGTGGAGTGCCCGCATTGCGGAACCTACCAGGCCTGGTAGGCGCCCGATCTTCCGCTCTGCACCACTTCCAGTGTCAGATGTGGCGGTAAACTGGTACGCATGATCGGCGGCTCGGCGAGCGGCGAGCCGGTTCGTCAGGCCACGGGGACAAGCGTCGCCTGGACGCCGGGCAGCGCTGCTTGGCGGGTGTCTGCGGTGAGGAGCGTCAGCTCGTGCGCGAGTGCTGTGGCGGCGATCCATAGGTCGTTTGCGGGTTGTCTGCCGGAGGCGGCACGTAGCTGCGCGTAGTGCGCGGCGACGCGGCGATCAACCATCAGTACCGGCGCCTGTTCGAGGATTCCCGCGAGCCGAGCGAGTCGCTGTGCTCGCAGCTCGCCCGGGGCCAGGAGCACCCCGACCTCTAGCTCACCGATCGTGACGACGCTTACCGCCCATGTCCCGGGTTCTTGGGGTGCAGTGTCGCCGGCGAGGACGCTCGTGTCTATGAGCTGTGCGCTCACGCGGCTGCTTCGGTGTCGCGCATCGCGCGCAGCTCCCGTACCCATCCGGGATCGACGGGGGTCTCGGCGAACAGCGCACCGAGGGCCTCGGGGGGCGCTGGTAGGCGAGTGCCGGGCAGCGGGCCAAGCTCGGCGACCGGGCGGCCGTCCACGGTGATCGTGAAGCGCTCCCCCTGCTCGGCGCGCCGGAGCACCGCGCCGGCCTGGTTGCGTAGCTCACGCTGAGGGATCGTTGTCGCCACAGCCCGTAGTGTAGCGAGGCTGCTACACCACGGAGCAGGGCCAGAAAGCCAGTCCCAGCTCAGCGAATGTGCATCCCCGAGATCGCGCGTGAGATCACGAGCTGCTGGATCTCGGCGGTGCCCTCGAAGATGTCGTAGATCTTGGCGTCGCGGTGCCAGCGCTCGACCGGGAACTCGCGCGTGTAGCCGTTGCCGCCGAGAATTTGGATCGCGCGCTCGGTGACCCACACGGCCACCTCGCCCGCCTTCCACTTGGACATCGAGCCCTCGGCGTTCTCGAAGGGGACCTGGTTGCGGCCCATCCACGAAGCGCGCCACACGAGCAGGCGGGCGGCGTCGATCTCCAGCTTCATGCGCGCGAGCGTGAACGCGATCGACTGGTTCTCGATGATCTTCTTGCCGAACTGCTCGCGCTCCTTGGCGTACTCGAGCGAGTACTCATACGCCGCACGGGCGATGCCGAGCGCCTGCGAGCCGACGGTGGGGCGGGATGCCTCGAAGGTCTGCATCGCCGCCTGGGAGTTGCCCCTCTTGCCCTCGCGCACGCGGGCGAGGCGCTCGTCGAGCTTCTCCTTGCCGCCGAGCACGTAGCCGGCGGGGACGCGGCAGTCGTCGAGGAAGACGTCGGCGGTGTGCGACGCGCGCAGGCCGTGCTTGGAGACCTTAGTGCCCTGGGAGATGCCCGAGGCTTCGCTCATCGGCACGACGAACGCGGCATGGCCTTTGGAGCCGAGCTCGCGATCGACGGTGGCGACGATCACGTGGACGTCGGAGATGCCGCCGTTGGTGGCCCACGCCTTCTGGCCATTGATGACCCACTCGCCGGCGGCCTCGTCGAACTTGGCGGTGGTACGCACCGCGCCGACGTCGGAGCCGGCGTTGGGCTCTGAGGCGCAGAACGCGGCGACCTTGATGTCGTCCTCAGTGCCGAAGCAGCGGGGGATCCATTCGCCGATCTGCTCGCCGGAGCCCTGGCCGAAGATCGCGGCGACCGCGAGCGCGGTGCCCATGATCGACATGCCGATGCCGGCGTCGCCCCAGAAGAGCTCTTCGTTGACGATCGGCAGCGTCAGGCCGGTCGGATCGGCGAAGAATTGGGCGAGCCCTTCGAAGCCGTAGAGGCCGATTTTGGCGGCCTCCTGGATGATCGGCCACGGCGTGGTCTCCTTCTCGTCCCACTCGTGGGCGGCCGGACGGATCACGTCGGCCGCAAACCCGTGCACCCAGTCGCGCAGATCCTTCTGGTCCTGGGAGAGCGCCAGCGAGAAGGTCGCCTCCTTGTTGGCCGCACTGGCAATCGCCTCGACAGCCGCCTCGGCTGCCTCGGTGGTGTCGGCGACGGAGGTGGCTGACATCGAGAGGGGCTCCTTTTTCTTTGCTTAGAAGATGGATGGGTCGGCGAGCAGCAATCCCGGACGCTGCTCGGAGCACGCGTGGAACGGCCAGAGCCGCCACGCAGAGCAAGGGAGTTTACCGGAAGAACGCCATTTTTGGGCGGATTTTGCTGCCCTCCACCTTCTAGCGTGTCTGCCAGGCGTCCTCTTGGCGAGTCAGGGCGATCACCTCTTTGGGCAGCTTCCCGGCCGCCACGTCGGCGACCGAGACGCGCTCGAGCACCTTGCGCAGGTTGGCGCGCAGCGCGACCCACACCTGTTGCAGGGCCTCCGCCGAGCCGCTGTAGGCGACCTCCTCGGGGCGCTGGCCGCGCACCCCCACGAGCGGGCCTTCGACCGCGCGGATCACGTCGGCGAGCGTGACCTCGGCCGCGGGGTGGGCGAGCCAGTAGCCGCCCTCGGGCCCGCGCTGGCTGCGCACGATCCCGGCGGAGCGCAGCTGCGTGAGGATGTTCTCCAGGAACGACAGGGGGATCCCCTGCGCCTGAGCGATCTCATCGACCTTACGGGGAGCGTCGGCGCCGCTGCCCACCAGCTCCACGGTCGCTCGTACGGCGTAGTCGGCCTTGGCGGTGACGCGCATACGCAGACTCTACGGAATAAGCCGGTCCCGTCCGCGTCACACCCGAGGCTCTCGCCACATCGCCCACATCCGCGGGCCGCGCGGCAGGCGCAGCTCGGCGGTGACGCGAAAGCCGTGGCGGGCGTAGAAGTCGATGTTGCGCTCCTTGGAAGACTCCAGGTAGGCGCCGACGCCGTCGGCGTCGCACTGTTCGAGCACCGGGCCGAGCACCGCCGAGCCGAGGCCCTGCCCCTGCGCGGCGGGGTCGGTGCCGAGCACCGCCAGGTACCAGTGCGGCGGCACATGCGGGTGTTTGCGCTCGAGCCCCAACAGCCCGCGGCCGATCAGCGGACCGCGGGCGATCAGGCGCGGGTGCAGCATGATCCGCGCGAGCGCGAGATCCTGACGGGGCGTCGTGCGCCAGCGCTTCGGCGGCGCCCACAGCGCGGCGCTCGACAGCTCGGGCGTGGCCCACACCTCACGATCGACGAGCAGCTGCCGCATGCGCGCGGCGTTGAAGCGTTCGAGCACTTTGGTGCGCAGGCGGTCCGGGGGGCACGACCACATCGCGACCGGATCGTCGAGGAACGCCCGCGCGAGCATCTGCGCCAGCGCTGGTATGTCCTCGGCGGAGACGCGGCGCGGGCTCGCGAGATCGGAGCGCGGGGCCGACGAGAGACTCATGCGCCCAGCATGACAGCGCCGCGCCGGGCGCTCAAGGGGCCGAGACCCCGGCCGCAGCACGTGGCCCGGTCGCGGGGCAGGGAGCCAGGCCCGGTCGCGGGGCGGAGAGCCGGGCTCGGTCGCGGGGCAGGGATGCCCCGCGCGCACGCGCCCGGGGAGTCGCTGCGCCGCGCGGACGATCCCCAAAAAACGTCGGCCCTACAGCACCCGGCGTGCCCAGGTGAAGCTTTCGGCCAGCCACCCGGAGGTGAGCGGCAGCACGTAGACGCCCTGCGCGGAGGAGTTGATCGCCCACGCGTCGCTCATCGCGATCGCCTCGTGGATCACGTTGGCCTCGGTGGCGGTCGCGGTGAAGTGCGCCGAGCCGAAGAACAGGAGGTCGCCGGGCGCGACGTCCTGCAGGTGGACGCGCTCGCGCTTGGGGATTTCGCCGGCCTGTTGGGCGGCGGTGCGGCCGAGGATCTGGCGGCCCCACGGCAGCCCCGAGAGCTTGTACACGCGCCACACGAAGCCCGAGCAGTCGTAGCCGCCGTGTTCGAGGCCGTCGGTGGTGTTGTCGGTCGTGCCGCCCCACACGTACGGCATGCCGATCTTCGCGACGGCGATGTGCAGGACCTCGCGCTGTGCGGCGGTGTAGGGGGGCAGCGCGAAGCTCATCAGCGCTTCGCGCGCGGCGGCAATCGCCCAGCTGGCGGGCGGGGCGGCCGGGACGGGAGTCGGGGCTGCTTCGCCGTCGGTGCTCCTTTGGGTGGTTCCTTCGGCGTGCGCTTCGGTGGTCCCTTCGTCGCCGCTCGCCCCCGCGGAGGTCCCTTCGCCGCCGCTCGCCGGTTGTTTGCCGCTCGCGCCACCCACCAGACCAAGCACGACCGCAAACGAGTGGGCGGCTTCGGCGCGCGTGATCGGGTTCCACGGGTACAGCGCGAGCTTCTGTTCGCCGGGAGGGTGGGTGTAGCGCAGACCCAGGTAGCGGGCCACGACCTCGCTGCCGAAGTAGGGGGGCGGGGCGAGGCCGGCACCGGTGGCAACCTGCTGGACGTGTTCAGCGACTTCGCCGAGCCCCAGTTGGTCGACGAGCAGCGCGTCGAAGCGCACGACGGTGAGCGGCGTGCCGGCGTCGAAGGCGATCGGGGCCATGCCCTCGCGCGTGGCGATCGCCGTCAGCGCGGAGCTCTCGGCGGCGACGCTCAGCGGGCTGGCGCCCGCGAAGCCGGCGCCTGCTTCGCTCATCACCGCTTCGCGCACCACGAGGCGCTGTTCCGCGGCGTCCCAGTTGGCGGCGGTGAGCTTCTTTGCGGCGGCCGGTCCGGCGAGCAGCCCGACCACTAGGACGGCCGCCGCGGAGGCGACCGAGCAGGTCGGCGCGAGCCTGCGCACCACGGCCACGCAGGCCAGCACAAGCCGGCGCACCAGGGAGACGCGGCAGGGCGAGGCCAGGCAACCCACACCCACACATCGGCGGTGGCGGTGGGCCGCTTGAGCCCTGCCGCCACCGCTGGCCGGCGCGAAAACCCAGCAGCGTGCGGCCAACCGCCCACCACCAGAGGCCCGGCGGATCAGGCAAGCGCGCCGCCGGGCGCCGGCCGCGGCTCCTCGTGCAGACCGGCGGCGTCGGGGGAGGCGCCGACGAGCGGGCCGCCGGCGCACTCTTCCGCGCAGACCGCGCGGCGCGGGTTGACGATGCCCACCGCGCCGATCACGCCCCCGAGCAGCACGAGGCCGCCCGCAACGGCGATGCCGGCGCGGAAGCTCTCAAGCGACGCGGCGTCGGCGGCGGCCGTGACCTCGCGGGCCTGCACCGGAGGGAGGCCCGCCACCGAAGGACGCCCGAGCGCGACGCGCTTGGCCTGCGCCACCGCCACCTCGGCACGCGGGGAGAGCCGCGCCCCCGCAAGGTGCGAGTCGAGCGAGGCGGAGAACTGCACGGCGACGACGGCGCCGAGCGCCGCGATCCCGAGCAGCCCGGCGACGCGCGCGACCGCGTTGTTGACGCCCGAGGCGATCCCCGCCTGGCGCTCCTCGACGCCCGCGAGCACCGCCGCGGTGAGCGGGGCGACCGTCATCGCGAGCCCCAGCGAGAACACCAGTAGCCCCGGCAGTACCTCGGTGTAGTAATCGACGTGGACGCCGACGCGCAGGAGCAGCAGCAACCCAGCGCCCGCCAGCAGCGGCCCGCCCCCCATGAACAGCCGCGGCCCGTGGCGGTCGGCGAGCCCCCCAAAACGGCGCGAGAGCACCAGCATCACGACCGTGACGGGCAGCGTGGAGAGGCCGGCGCGCAGCGGCGAGTAGCCGGCGACCTGTTGTAGGAAGAGCGTGAGGAAGAAGAACAGCACCGACAGGCCGGCGTACATCGCGAACGTCTCGACGTTGCCCACCGCAAAGTTGCGCCGCGCGAAGAGCCCGAGCGGGAGCATCGGATGCGAGGCACGGGACTCGTAGACCAGAAACGCGGCGAACAGCGCCGCGCCGCCGGCAAGCCCCACCAGCACCGCGGGACTCGACCAGCCCACGCGCGGCTGCTCGATCAGCGCGAACACCGGCCCGCCGAGGCCGAGCGCGCACAGCAGCGCCCCGACGTAATCGACCGCGGGACCGGCGGCGCCGGCGGCGCGCGGCGCGGCGCGGGGGATGACCGCGAGGATCAGCACCAGGCAGAGCGCCACGAACGGGAGGTTGATCAGGAAGATCCAGCGCCACGAGCCGATCCCGAGCAGCAGGCCCCCGCCGAGCGGGCCAACGGCCGCGGCGATCGCGCCGAACGCGGTCCACGTGCCGATCGCGGCGCCGCGCTCGGACTCCGAGAAGGTGGCGACGATCACCGCCAGCGAGCTCGGGATCAGCAGCGCCCCGGCGACGCCCTCGAGCGCGCGGAACGCGATCAGGAAGCCGATCGTGGGCGCGAGCGCGCACAGCAGCGAGGCGACCCCGAAGCCGCCGACGCCGAGCGCGAAGATCCGCCGCTCGCCGAACAGGTCGCCGAGCGAGCCGCCGACCAGGATCAGCGAGGAGAGCGTCAGCAGATAGGCGTTGGACACCCACTGCTGACCGGCGAGCCCACCCCCCAGGCCGCGCTGAATCGTGGGCAGCGCCACGTTGACGACGGTGCCGTCGAGCACCGCGATCCCCGACCCGATGATGCACGCCGCGAGCGTCACCTGCTTGACCTGGGCGGTCGAGAGCTTCACGCAGACCAATGTAAGGCAGGCCGCGCTGAGTCGCGGGTGTTGCGTAGGCTGGCCCCGGCGATGACGGACGACGCCCCCCACGAGCCGACCTTCGACGAGGAGCTGTTCCTGTGGCTGGAGGACGAGCCCGCCGCCGTGCGCGCCGCCGACGCCGAGCGGGTGCACGACATCGCCGCCGAGCTGGCGCGCGGCTTCGACGCGCTCGCGCAGATCGGGCGCGCGGTGACCGTGTTCGGGTCGGCGCGCACCCCCCGCGACCATCCCCACTACGCGCTGGTGCGCGAGGTCGGCAGGTGCCTGGGCCATTCCGGCTACACGGTGATCACCGGCGGCGGAGGCGGCCTGATGGAGGCCGCCAACCGCGGCGCGCGCGACGCCGGTGCGCGCTCGGTCGGCTGCAACATCGAGTTGCCCCACGAGCAGGCGCTCAACCCCTACGTGGACATCGGGCTGCGCTTCCGCCACTTCTTCGCGCGCAAGGTGATGTTCGTCCGCTACGCCTGCGCCTTCGTGGTGGCCCCCGGCGGGTATGGCACGCTCGACGAGCTGTTCGAAGCGCTCACGCTGATCCAGACCGCCACGATCCGCCACGTCCCGGCGATCTTGGTGGGCGACGGGGAGTGGGATGGCCTGGTCGAGTGGCTGCGCACCCACGCGCTCGCCGACCACCGCATCGACGCCGACGATCTCGCGATCCTGCGTGTCGTGGAGCACCCCTCCGAGGTGTGCGCGATCGTCGACGCGGCGCACCGCCGCCAGCGCGAGCACGGCCGCCGGCAGCGGCGGCGCACCGCCCCGGTGAGCGGCACCACGCACTGATCGGACAACGGCCGACGACGCGGCTCGACGGCGACCCGACGGCGCGGCCCGACGGCGCCTCACCGCTTCGGGCACGACCGGACCCGATGCGGGTGGTCTATTCGCCGACCTCATCGAGCGTGCGCCCACTGAGCACCGAGCGGGGGTGTTCGGCGACGACGTCCGACCCGGGGCGCGCGTGCTCGTCGCGGCGCTTGATCAAAAGCCACTGCGCCTTCGGCCCCCCACCCGTGCGCTGCAACGCGAAGCCGCCGCGCAGCTTCTCACCATGCAGCACGAAGACTGCATGGCCGCGCTCCAGCGCCGGCGGCCACGCCACGCGCCCGCCCTGCTCGTAGACGCCGCGATCCCACACGATCACCCGACCCCCGTCGAGCACCCCCTCGAAGGCGTTGTACGCGATCGCGTGGTCGGGCACCTGCACCGCGAGGCGCTTCACGGCCGGATCGAGCGAGGGCCCCTTCGGGACCGCCCACGAGCGCATCGCCCCGCCGACCTCCAGGCGCAGGTCGAAGTGGTGGGCCCGCGCCAGGTGCTCCTGCACGACGAAGACCCCGGCGCTGACGCCGCGCACGGCGAACTGCTCGTGGCCCTCGACCGCGACCTTGTCAACCTCGACCCCGGCGACCCGCGCGAGCGGAGGACCCTCGCGCAGGAAGGCCACCAACTCCTCGACCGCCCGCGCGGGCCCCTCGGCGTGCACCTCCACTGCCCCCTCCTCGCCGCTGCGCACAGGACCCTCGGTGGGGCCCTCCCCCCTGCCCTCATCGACATTGCGCACCCAGCCCATCACGCCCAGCTGGCGCGCAAGTCTGACCGTCGCGTCGCGGAAGCCGACGCCCTGCACCTCGCCGCGCACGACGGCACGGATCGCGGCGGTCCCTTGCTCGCCTCCTCGCTTGGACACTGCCCCGACGTATATCGCGCATCCGTGGATCCCGGCGCGCACGTCGGCAACGCGAGCGATGGCCTGCGCGCATGGTGGGATTGGTGTATGAGCACGGTGCGGACAAACATCGAGATCGAGGACACCTATGTCCAGGCGATCATGAACCGCTACGGCGTGCGCACTAAGACCGCCGCTGTCGATCTCGCGCTACGCCACCTCGCCGGGCAGCCGATGACACGCGAGGAAGCGCTCGCGATGCAGGGAGCCCACGCGATCGCCGAGCTGCCCGCAGACGTGCCACCACGCGCGGCCGCGTGATCCTCGCCGACAGCTCGGCCTGGGTCGAGTACACCGCGCGACCGGCAGCCCCCCACACCTCCGCCTCGAGGAACTGGTCGCAGCCGATGGTCCCGTTGCGGTTACCGAGCCCATCGTCATGGAGGTCCTGGCCGGCGCACGCGACGATCGGCGAGAGGCCGATCTGCGCCGGCTGCTGGGGCGCTTTGAGATGCTCAGCTTCGACGCTGTGAGCGACTTCGATGGCGCCGTCAGGATCTACCGTCGCTGCCGTGCCGCCGGTGTCACCCCGCGCGGGATGCTCGACTGCATGATCGCGGCAGTCGCCTGGCGTCGGGGCGCCACACTCCTCGCCCACGCCACCGACATGAACCGCGTGGCGCGGGTCGTCGAAATCCAACTCGACGACGCATCGCTACGCGCATAGCACGCGCCGTCCGACAGCGATGGCAGCATGCTGCCGAGGCCTTCATCGCAACGCGGCCAGCTGCATCCCACGTGCGCCGGTTTCCTCGCCCGGATCGTCGAATCGACGCATGGGAGACTTCGGTCTCGCCGCGTAAGCTCCTCAAGCCCGACAGCGATAGGCTAAGACCGTGGCATACGGCAGGATTAAAATCTCTGGGCCTCCAAAAAAGGCCGAGCAAGCTCGGGTCGGCTTCCCTTGGATCCTTCCGCTAACGTCGCCGCCGTCCCCGCTCTGGTCGACCCGATTCGATGAGGTCGATTGGGCTTCGTTGGATCGACGACTACGGCCCCCATACCATCCGCGCCTAGATGGGGACCGTATCTGGCTGCCGGGACTTGAGCCAGACGCACTGACGCCGATCCTCGACGTCGTCGCCGACCAGATCGAGCAAATCAGCTCGGCGGTCATCGAGGATGAACAGACCGCGGTTTCGCGCCAAGCAGACGAAGCCGAGGCACGTCGTCATAAAGACAATGCTGCTGCCACCACTTTCGAGGAGTGGTGGCGGGAACGCCAGGCAAGCTAGGCGCGAGACTCGCTTCGCTCGTGTCCGACTCGCGCAGTCAGGGTCGGCAGGCCGTTCCACGCCATTTTGAGGAGTGTCGCATCGGCCACCTGGCCAAGAGCCACGGCTCCAGGTAGCTGCCAGCTCGGGAACCGCTCGCCAAGAATCAGCGCGTGGAGTCGCTCGTACGGCAGAGTGACTTCGCGGTCGTCATCGTCAAGCAGGACGTACCGAAGCTCGCGCTCGGAAGCCCAGTCCTCGACCTTCCGAAAGAACAGCTCCTCGGCGTTCTGCTGGAGATGAGCCCGATAGCCACTCGCAGTGTCCCCGTCCCCGCTCACCGTGAGTGTCGTAGCGTCGAGCGTGCGCGCGTTCGGGTACCCAACGAGTGGCAGATCGCTGTATATGACCTCCCCCCAAGCCGTGTCATTGATCGCCTGAAGGTGGCCGAGAGCCTGTTGGTGAATATGGTCTCGATCGAACACGAGACATACGCCAACGTGGTTCTCGGCGTACTGCTCCCACATCCGTGGCCTCGCATAGCCCCACGCATGAGCCTCGGAAACACCGGGATCACGTGGGCGATCAACTGTGAGACTGAGAATCTTGGTGTTCGCAAGCGCGTCGCGCTCCAGTGCGCGTAACTTCTCGACATCCTCATCTGACCACGAGGCGGGTGCGAACAGGTGTTCTGCGCGCTCCTTATTCTCTAGCGGATCCCGCATCGTCGCCAAGCTGCCCAGTCGCAGCAGCCTTGTCGGGAGAATGTGCTCGAATGCCGCTGCCCTGCTCGTGTAGTGGTAAGCGAGTTGGCCGTTTTCACCAAGCACTCCGGGCCTAGGCGAAAAGTTCTCGGTCATAAGGCAGCGGACTGTATTGGGTGTGCGGTGCCCCAGCTTCTCCCTGCCTCTACCTGTCCTTCAACCAATCGGGGCGCCCAGATTCGAACTGGGGACCTCACCGACCCAAACGGTGCGCGCTACCAGGCTGCGCCACGCCCCGACACGCGCTCAAGTCTACTGCCACCCACCGCCTTCCGCGCTCGGACGGCCGTCTATCTGGCGCGAGCCTCCAGCCCCATCCCCAACCAAAAGCACCCACCAGCGCCCGCCCGCTGGCCGAAACGGGGATGCTGGCCGATTCGGGATGCGAGCGCAGCGAGTGTCCCCCGAATCGGTCGAAGGCGAGTGTCGCCCGGCTTCGGTAGGGTCCCGACCCGCGATGGCCGACACCCAACCCCTGCGCGCGCTGCACTACGACCTCTCTGTGGTCGGTGCTCTCGGCGACGTCGTGGCCCCGCCCTACGACGTGATCGATGCGGCACAGCGGGCCGCGCTGATCGCTCGCTCTCCGTTCAACGTGGTCGCGGTGGATCTGCCCCGTGCGCCCACCGCCGGAAAGGGCGGGGCTGATGGGCAGGAGCGCGTTGAGAGCGAGCTCGCCGATCCCTACCGCGCCGCCGGCGAGCTGTTCGAGAGCTGGCAGCTGCAGGGCGCGGTGGTGCGTGACGCGCAGCCTGCGCTATGGGCACACACGCAGCAGTACACCGGCCCCAACGGGGTGGCGCAGACCCGGCGCGGGTTCTTCTGCAGGGTTCGCATCGAGGAGTACGGGCCGGGGCGGGTGCGCCCGCACGAGCGCACGCACCCGGGTCCGAAGGAGGACCGGCTGCGCCTGACCCGCGCCACACGCGCCAACATGTCGCCGATCTTCTCGCTCTACTCCGACCCCTCCGGGGCAGCATGGCGGGCGCTCGAGCCCGCCACCGCACAGGCGCCGTGGGGCGAGGCCACCGACGCGGAGGGCACCGTCCACCGCCTGTGGCAGGTCGCGGACGGGGCGGTTATCGCCGCTGTACAGGCCGCCACGCGTGACTCCGAGCTGCTGATCGCCGATGGCCACCATCGCTACGAGACCGCGCGCGCGTATGCGGAGGAGGTGGGCGGCGAGGGCGAGCACCGCTATGTGCTGATGTGCCTGGTGGCGCTCGAGGATCCCGGGCTCACGGTGTTCCCCACCCATCGCCTCGTCAAGGGCCTCGACGCCGCGCGCCGCGAGGCGCTGGCGGATGCGCTGCACCGCAACTTCGAGCTCACCGAGGTACCGCTGCAGCAGCTTGCGCCGACGCCCGGCGAGGGCCCGCTGCAGCTCGGCTATATCGACTCCGACACTCAGCGACCGCTGCGGCTGACGCTGAAGGATCAAGCGATCGCCGACGCCGCCCTGCCGGGCTTCTCCGAGGCCTACCGGCAGCTCGACACCGGCGTGCTGGAGGCGTTGCTGCTGAAGGGGGCGCTGGGGCTCTCTGACGAGGACATCTCCCACCTGCACGACTTCCGCTACGCCCGCGATGCCGGCGAAGCGGTCGAGCTGGTGCACAGCGGCGAGTACGACGTCGCCTTTCTGATGCGACCGACCCCGGTGGCGCAGGTCAGAGACGTTGCGGCAGCCGGCGAGAACATGCCGCCGAAGTCCACCTTCTTCTTTCCCAAGCTGCTGACGGGGCTGCTGTTCAATCCCCTGTGACGCCAATCCTGCGAATGCTCGGCGTTCGCTCGGCCGCTGCGCACAACAACCACAGCACACGCCGCCAGCCGTACATGTCACCCCTTTGGAAAAGCTCCTTACATAACTACCATCTGTGGTGTGGACGGTAGGTAGGTGACGACCGGATCGGAAAGGCGTAGAGCGATGCAGGCGACAGCGAAGCGCAGCGATGGGACGTTCAGGCACAGCGTGCGGGTGCGCGGCCACGAGCTCACGATCGACGAGGGCACCGAGGCGGGGGGCGGCGACGCCGGTCCCGACCCTCAGGAGCTGCTGGCCGCGAGCCTCGCGTCGTGCACGGCGATCACGCTGGAGATGTATGCGGCCCGCAAGGGCTGGGAGATCGGAGAGGTGGAGGTGGCGGTGCAGTACACACCCGCCGAGCGGGGCTGCCCGACGCGGTTTGAGCTTGTGGTGCGGCTGCCCGAGGATCTCCCCTCCGAGCAGGCAGAGCGCCTGCGGGTGATCGCGGCGAAGTGCCCCGTGCACCGCACGCTCGACGGGGAGGTGATGTTCGAGGAACGCCTCGAGCGGATCGCCCCCCTCCGGCCCGCGGCGAGCGCGGCGGCCTGAGCGCCCTGGCCACACCGGCGGATCAGGTTTCGGCGGCGGTGCTGGTGCCGCTGTTCCTCGCCGTGGACGGCGAGCCCCACGCGGTGCTGACCCGCCGCCGCGCCGACCTGCGCCGCCACGCGGGCGAGATCTCCTTCCCCGGCGGTAGACGCGACCCCGAGGATCGAGACCTGCGCGAGACCGCGCTGCGCGAGACCGAGGAGGAGATCGGCTTGGCGCGCACGGAGGTGAGGGTGCTCGGCGAGCTTTCCCCCGTCTCCACGTTCGTGACCGGCTACCTGATCCACCCCTTCGTCGGGCTGATCCCAGCTGGTCGATCTCCGATCGGTCAGCGCTGGCGCCCCTCGCCCCGCGAGGTGGACGCCGTGCTGGAGCTGCCGCTGCGCGCCCTGCGCGAGGGCCGGACGCGCACGCAGATGGAACGGCGCGGGATCTCCTTCGAAACCGACGCTTACATCGTCGCCGAGCACCTCATATGGGGTGCCACCGCGCGGATCCTGGACGACCTCTACGAACACATCGACGCGATCCTGCCGGCCGGCGCCGTGCCATCGGCCAAGTCCTGAGACACCCTGGCCCGCCCTTCGCCGGTCCGCTACGCCATCAGGTGGCCAACATCGAGGACAGCGCCCCGCGCGCCTGCTCCAGCCAGCGGGGCACGTCGGCAGGGTTGGCGTACAGGATGACCAGCGGGATCGAGTTGCGGTGGGCAACCTCCTGCGCGATCCACTCTCCCTCGGCGAGGGTACCAGTGGGCACAGAGGGGCCCGCGGACGTAGCGGGTACGGAGGTGCCCGCGAACGCAGTGGGGACGGCGGCGGCCTCGTAGAGCACGCCGCGCACGGTGGTGTCGATCGCGCTCTCCAGGAAGGCGCACAGGCGGGCGCTGTGCAACGCCCGCAGCTGCTCCTCGGGGCCAGTGGCGCCGCCCAGCAGCCAGCAGGCGATGGTGACTCCATCCAGCGCGCCGCGCAGCGTGCCAAGGCGGTTGGGGTCTCCGATCCAACACTCCGCGCCGGCGGCCTCGATCTCCGGGCGGCGGTCCTCGGTGCGGGTGACGATGCGCACCGCATGCCCCTCGCGCCCGGCCTCATCGGCGAGCCGCAGGCCGCGGCAGCCGCCCCCGACGATCAGCAGTCGCGCCACCGTTGGAGCCTACCGGCGCGACGGCTGAGCGCGAGCGGGCGGCCGAGCATACTGCGTGCGGGCGGGCCAGAGGGCGCCCGGCCCCTGAGAAAACGGGCGCCGCGGCCATCATGGCCACGGCGCCCCTGTGAGGAGACTGGCAACGAGCCACGGTCTGTGCCGAGGCTTCCTCGAGCGCCACCGGAGAGGTATGGGTAGCGGCGCTCGAGCAAGCTCCGGCGGCCAGACACTCAGCTCTGACCAGCCCTCCCCTGCCTGTCCCTCGGGTAGATCCCTGCCATCCGCCCAAATGAAAACACAAAACGAGGGTCTTGTCAAGGGAGATATGTCAAAGGGAGTTTTTTTGAGTTGGACGTGGCGTCCTACGGCGGCCCACGAGTCAGACGCGCAAGCTCGAGCGGGAGATAGACCCATAGTCTCGCCGGCCTCCAATACCATCCGGCACCGATGATCGAACGTCCCAGCAGAGTACGATGACCAGCCAACCACCACCCCAGCCCGAGCCCCGCAGCGCAGGCGAGGCTGGCGAGGTCGCGCGCGCCGCGGAGATCGTGAGCATGGACAAGATCGTGGCGCTGTGTAAGCGCCGCGGCTTCATCTTCCCCTCCTCGGAGATCTACGGAGGGGTGGGCTCGACCTACGACTTCGGCCACTACGGGGTGCTGCTGAAGGGCAACGTCAAGGCCGAGTGGTGGCGGGCGATGCTCTCCGAGCGCGACGACATCGTCGCCCTGGACTCGGCGATCCTGCAGCATCCCCGCGTGTGGGAGGCATCCGGCCATCTCGCCGGCTTCACCGACCCCCTGGTGGATTGCCGCACCTGCGGGCAGCGCTTCCGCGCCGACCACCTCGGGGACCTGGCGTGCGGGCGCAAACCCTCCAAGCACCCCGGTGAGGCCGAGGAGTGCGACCTGACGCAGGCGCGCGACTTCAACCTGATGTTCGAGACCACGATCGGGCCCGTCAAGGAGTCGGGCGCGACCGCCTACCTGCGTCCCGAGACCGCCCAGGGGATCTTCATCAACTTCAAGAACGTGCTGCAGTTCTCCCGCAAGAAGCCCCCCTTCGGGATCGCCCAGATCGGCAAGTCCTTCCGCAACGAGATCACCCCCGGCAACTTCATCTTCCGCACGCGCGAGTTCGAGCAGATGGAGATGGAGTTCTTCGTGCCCCCCACCGAGGGGCAGAAATGGTTCGAGCATTGGCTGGCGGAGCGGATGCGTTGGTACACCGAGCTTGGCCTGCGCCCCGACCACCTGCGCCTGCGCGCGCACGACGCCGACGAGCTCTCCCACTACTCCTCGGGCACCAGCGATGTCGAGTATCTCTTCCCCATCGGCTGGTCGGAGCTCGAGGGGATTGCCAACCGCGGCGACTTCGACCTTACCCAGCACGCCAAATTCTCCGGGGAGAAGCTCGAGTACTTCGACCAGGCCACGGGCGAGCGCTACGTGCCGCACGTGATCGAGCCGGCCGCGGGGGCCGACCGCGCGACGCTCGCGTTCATGGTGGACGCCTACGACGAGGAAGTCGTCGAGCGCGAGGGCACGGGCGAGGGCGAGCGCCGTACCGTGCTGCGGCTGCATCCACGCCTCGCGCCCGTGAAGGTGGCCGTGCTGCCGCTCGTCAAGAAGGATGGCCAGCCCGAGCTGGCGCAGGATGTGTACCGCGCGGTGCGCGGGCTGGTGCAGGCCGAGTACGACGACGGCGGGGCGATCGGCAAGCGCTACCGCCGCCAGGACGAGATCGGGACGCCCTTCTGCGTGACCGTCGACCACGACAGCGTCACGGAGGGCACCGTGACCGTGCGCGATCGCGATTCGCTCACACAGGAGCGCCTGCCGGTCGAGGGGCTGGCGCAGGAGCTGCAGCGGCGGATGCAGGCTCCGTGGACCACTCCGAAGCTCGTGCCGGACAGCCGGAGAGCATCTTGAAAATGGGCTGGGGGGGAGTATTGAAAAATTCAAACGCCGTGCGCAATCGCACACGCCTTTCAAAAAGTACATCTATATCCGCACCCCCCACCGCAGCGACCTTTGTATATACCTGCATCCCCACGCACGGACGCGACCTTCGCGGCCGGCGGAAGATAGGAGCGACATGGACTTCGATTTGACCGACGAGCAGCGCCTGATCCGCGACACCGCGCGCGAGTTCACCGACAAGGAGATCGTCGAGCGCGCGCGCGAAAACGCTCGCAACCACCACTTCGACCTGGAGCTGGTCAAGAAGGTTGCCACGCAGGGCTACCTCGGCGCGATCGTCCCCCAGGAGTACGGCGGCGCCGGCCTCGACTACTTCAGCTACGGTCTCGTCGTCGAGGAGATCGGCCGCGGCGACTCCGCGATCCGCACGGTGATCTCGGTCCAGACATCGCTCGTATGCTCGGGCATCGTCAAGTTCGGCACCGAGGAGCAGAAGCACAAGTACCTGCCGAAGCTCTGCTCGGGCGAGTGGCTCGGCTGCTTCGGGCTGACCGAGCCGGACACGGGCTCCGACGCGGCCAACCAGAAGACGCGGGCGCGCAAGACCGACGCCGGCTGGGTGCTCAACGGGGCGAAGATGTGGATCTCGATGGGCAACTACGCGAAGGTGGCGATGATCTTCGCCCAGACCGACCCGGCGCTCGGACACAAGGGGATAGCCTGCTTCCTCGTCGACACCGACCAGCCCGGATACACGGCGCAGACGATCGAGCACAAGATGGGGCTGCACGCCTCCGACACCGCCTCGATCTCGCTGGAAGATGTCGAGGTCGCGGACGAGGACATGCTCGGCGAGGTCGGCGACGGCTTCAAAATCGCGATGTCGAACCTCGACTCCGGGCGCTACTCGGTCGCCGCCGGCTGCGTGGGGATCTGCCGGGGCTGCATCGAGGCGTCGGTCTCCTACGCAAGGGAGCGCGAGCAGTTCGGCAAGCCGATCGCGTCCTTCCAGCTCGTCCAGGCGATGATCGCCGACATGGTCCTGAAGACCGACGCCTCGCGGATGCTCGTCTGGCGCGCGGGCTGGCTAAAGGACCAGGGCCGTCCGAACACGCTCGAGACCTCGATCGCGAAGCTCCACGCGACCGAGGCATCGCTCGAGTGCGCAAACCTTGCGATCCAGGTCCACGGCGGCGCCGGCTACGTCGACGACCACCCGGTCGAGCGCTACTTCCGCGACGCGCGCGTCACCACGCTGTATGAGGGCACCTCGCAGATCCAGAAACTGATCATCGGGCGCGCGCTCACCGGCATCAACGCGCTGGTGCCCTCCTGATGAGCGCTGTGAGTGGACGTATCGGCAGGCGTGTGGCGGATCGGCGCCCGAGGCATGGACGGTGGCAAGCCCACACGCCCCGGACGTCGGGTAGGAGGCCCGACGCCCACGCGCTTGGCACTCAACCAACCCGCGCGGACGATCTCCAATGAACGCAGACGCACAACCTGCGCAGGTGATCGGCGTGCTGGGCGCCGGCACGATGGGGGCCGGCATCGCGCAGCTCGCCTGCCGCGCCGGGGCGCGCACGCTGCTGCACGACCCGATCCCCAAGGCGCTCCAGCGGGGGGCCGAGAAGGCGCGCGGAGGCCTGGAGAAGGAAGCCGCCAAGGGACGGATCGCCCCCGAGGAGGCGCGCGCGGCCGCCGCGCGGCTGGAGGTCGTCGCGGACATCGAGGCGCTGGCCCCATGCGAGCTTGTGATCGAGGCCGCGCCCGAGCTCCCCGAGCTCAAGCGCGAGCTCTACGGGCGGCTGTCGGGGATCGTCAGCGGCGAGTGCGTGCTGGCGACCAACACCTCCTCGCTGCCGGTCACCGGAATCGCTGCCGGCGCCACCAACCCCGAGCGCGTCGTGGGGATGCACTTCTTCAACCCGGCGCCCCTGATGGCGCTCGTCGAGGTGATCGCCGGCCTGCGCTCCAGCGAGAGCGCGCTGACGGTGGCGGACGCGACCGGGCGCGCGATGGGCAAGACCGTGATCCGCGCGACCGACGGCCCCGGGTTCCTCGTCAACCGCTGCAACCGCCCCTTCGGCCTGGAGGCGCTGCGGCTGCTGGGCGAGCGGATCGCCGGCATCGAGACGATCGACCGCATCGTGCGCCTCGGCGGCGGCTTTCGCATGGGACCCTTCGAGCTCTCCGACCTCGTGGGGGTCGACACGGGCTTCGACGTCGCCCGCTCCTTCTACGAGCTCTCCTTCGGCGAGCCCCGCTGGCGGCCCTCCCCGATCCAGGCCCTCCGCGTCGCCGCCGGGCTGCATGGGCGCAAGACCGGGCGCGGCTACTACGACTACTCCGGCGATGCCCACCGCCCGCCCGACCCCGAGCCACCCACCCATGTCGCGGACGCCCAGGTGCACGGCGGCGGCCCCGTGGCGGACGCCCTGCGCGAGCTTGCGCCCGGCGACTCCGGGCCCCACATCGCAGTCGAAGGACTTGGCGGCACCGTGGACGGCGAGCCCTTCTACGCGCTCGTGCCCTTGGGGCTCGTCGAGGTCACCGGCGACGCGGGCGAGCGCGCCTTCGAAGGGCTCGGCCTGCACACCGCGCGCGTGCGGCCCTCCGCCGTCGGGGTGCTGCCCCGGATCGTGTGCCAGGTGATCAACGAGTGCGCGTTCGCGCTGGGGGAAGGGGTCGGCAGCGCGCAGGACATCGACGCGGGGATGACGCTCGGCATGAACTACCCCCGCGGCCCCTTCGCGTGGGCGGACACGATCGGCCTCGAGCACGTGACGGCCACGCTCGACTTGCTGTGGCAGGAGTACCGCGAGGAGCGTTACCGCATGGCGCCCGCGCTGCGCCGGTCGGCGTTGTAGAGCGCTGCGCGCTACTCCCCGCAGGCCATCGGCGCTGTAGAGCGCTGCGCTACTCCCCGCCGGCCGTCTGCACGGCGGCGGGCGGCGCCCAGGCATCTTCGGCGAGATCCCCGATCGGGATGCCCTCGGGCGTGGGCACCCCCGGGGTGTCGCGCAGGTACCACTCGGCGTCCAGCGCCGCCTGGCAGCCCGACCCGGCGGCGGTGACCGCCTGGCGGTAGGTGTGATCGACCAGATCCCCCGCGGCGAACACGCCCGGGCGGTTGGTGCGGGTGGAGCGGCCCTCGGTCAGCACATACCCGTTCTCGTCCACGTCCACCTGCCCGCGCACCAGCTCCGACTGGGGCTCGTGCCCCACGGCGATGAACGCGCCACAGATCTCGAGCTCGCGCTCCTCGCCGCTGCCGGCGTCGAGCAACAGCGCGCGATCCAGGGCGCCGCTCTCGCCGGGCAGGAACTCCTTGACGGTGTAGGGGGTGAGGAACTCGATGTTCTCCTGCGCGCGGGCGCGCTCCAGCATGATCTTCGAGGCGCGCCACTCGGGGCGGCGGTGCACGACGACCACCTTGGAAGCGAACTTCGAGAGGAAGATCGCCTCCTCCATCGCCGAGTCCCCCCCGCCGACGATCATCGTCGGCGCGCCCTTGAAGAAGGCCGCGTCGCAGGTGGCGCAGTAGCTGACGCCCCTGCCCCCCAGCTCCTGCTCGCCGGGCACCCCGAGCCGCTTGTGCTCGGCGCCCATCGCGAGGATCACGGTGCGCGCGCGGTGCTCGGTGTCGCCCACCCACACGGAGTGCACGCCGGGGTGGGTGGGATCCGATCCGCTCGCCAACTGCACGCGCTCGGCCTGGTCGGTCTCCAGCCGCGCGCCGAAGCGCTCGGCCTGCGCGCGCATCTTGCCCATCAGCTCCGGCCCCATCATCCCCTCGGGAAAGCCGGGGTAGTTCTCGACGTCGGTCGTCTGCTGCAACAGCCCACCCCACGCAAACCCCTCGATCACCAGCGGCGCGAGGTTGGCGCGCGCGGTGTACAGCGCGGCTGTGTACCCCGCGGGGCCGCTGCCGACGATGATCGTGTTCTCGATGTCCGCCATGCTCATCCTTTCGCGCGTGGTGTGCCCTTCGCGTCCAGCCTACACGGACCCATTACTTTACTTTGTATAGTAGCACTTTGGCAGTCGCGTGGGGCCGGGCCGTGTGTACCGTCGCAGGTGTCTGCCATCATCAGTGACGATGAGGTTTGGGTCGGCTCTCGTACGGCGAAAAGAGCCCCCGGGCTCTGCTCTTTGTGAGCTAGCTTTGCGGGGGCCGACCATTCTTCAGTAGTAGGAGATCGCCCCACGAGACCACACGTCGAACTCGCTTCGGATCTTCGATGCAATCAGGCTGTGCGAGCGATCGTCCGACCTCTCCCACTTGCGTTGAATCGCCCAGGTGCAGTAGTCGGCAACTTGAAGACACGGGTCGCTGTCTGTCGGCCAAAACGCGACGCGGTGAGAGCGACACGGCGACAGTTGAACGACGACATCGTCGACCGCCGCGTGAAGCGCGTGGCGCGCCTTTTTCGTCCCCAAGCTCGAAGCAGCGACGAACAGTCGATCTTCCGGGGAGACATGCCGCGCGAGATATTTGAAGTGCAAATACCACGCCATCTTGTAGAGCTGCGCCTCTTCCCTGAGATGAGGCTGCGCCTTGCACTTCTCGAGGATCGTCGCATCGACCTGGCAGTCGGCACCAGCCAGCAGCGCGAACACCTCATCGCGAACGGCCTGGGGATCTTCGGTGGCGTGGAACACGCGATCGAGATGCAACCCTCTCCAACCCAGCTCTCGGCGCAGAGCGAGCAGCGCATCCCCCGCCCCGCAATGGGTGGACGTGACCGTGCAGAGAATGAAATAGCGCGACGCGCCCTGTCGCCGTGAGAAGTCGAAGTTGCCCGCCTCATCGGCGAAGACATAGCGATCCGGCATGCCGCGAGCATCCCATAAACGCGACTGCGCCCATCATCTCGGCGTTCGTCGCACACCGCCCCCGCGCAGCTCCAGCACTTCGTCGAACAGCTCGACGCCGAGCTCGCTGTGGGTGATCGCGAGCACCCCGCGCTCGCCGGCGCCGGTGACTATCGTGCGCATCACCGACTCGGCCGTCGCGGCGTCGAGGTGCGCGGTGGGCTCGTCCAGCACGAGGAAGCGCGCATCGCTGAGCAACGCCCGCGCGAGCGCGATCCGCTGGCGCTGGCCGCCTGAGAGCGCGCCGCCGTCCTCACCGACGAGCGTGTCGAGGCCGTCGGGCAGAGTGCGCGCCCACGCGGCCGCGCCGGCGGCCTCCAGCGCCGCCCACAACTCCTCCTCGGTCGCCGCGCGCCGCGCGAGGAGCACGTTCTCGCGCAGCGTGGTATTGAACAGGTGTGCGTCCTGCGCGGCATACGCCACCGTGCGACGGACGTCGTCCTGGGTCAGCTCGCGCAGATCGACGCCGCCGATCCGCACGCTGCCGGCGTCGGGGTCGCGAAAGCGCACCAGCAACTGCGCGAGCGTGCTCTTGCCGGCGCCGCTTGGCCCCATCAGCGCGACCCGGCGCCCCGGCGCCAGGCACAGGCTCACGTGCTCCAGCACCCACGGCTCCTCGGGTGCGTAGCGCGCGCTGAGGTCCTCCACCACCAGCTCGCCGCCGGCGGGGAGCGCGCGCGGGCTCGCCGGATCGCGCACCGAGGGCTCGCGCGCGCACAGCTCCTCCAGACGGCCCGCCGCCTCGGCGCAGGCGCGCAGGCGCCGCGCGGCGAGCGGCAGCGGCGTGAGCCCTTCGAACGCCGCCAGCACCAACAGCGCGAGCGCCGCCACCAGCACGCCCGCGAGCGCGCCGCCGTGCACCGCGGGGATCGCCACCAGCAGCACCGCCACCACGCTCCCCCCGGCCGCCGCGGAGGCAAGTGCGGTCGCGGCGCCCGCCGCCATCCCGTCGCGACGGGCGAGCGCGGCGAGGCGCCCGTCGGCGGCGCGCAGCCGCGCGATCCGCTCCCGCGCGCGGCCCGCCACGGCGAGCTCGGCGGCACCTTCGATCGTCTCGACCAGCTCCGTCGTCAACGCCGCCCGCGCCGGCGCCTGACGCTGCCCCGCAGCTGAGGCGAGCAGCGCCGCGAGCGCCGGCACCACCGTGGCGGCCAGCAGCAGACACACGAACACGACCGGGCCAGCCGCCGGCAGGATCGCCCACGCGGTCAGCGCCGCGGCGCAGATCGTCAGCGCCGCCACCACCGGCGGCGCCAGCCCGCGCAGGTAAAGATCCTGCAGCGCATCCACGTCCCCCACGAAGCGCGACAGCAGATCGCCGCCGCGAGAGCCGCCCACGTCGCCGGGCACAAGGGGCGCAAGGCGGCGGTAGAAGCGCGCACGCACGCGCCCCAGCAGCCGCAGCGCGGCGTCGTGCGAGGCCAGCCGCTCGCTGTAGCGCAGCAGCGCACGGGCCAGCGCGAACGCGCGCACGCCCACGATCGCGACGCTCAGCGCGAGCACCGGCGGGCGCTGAGCGGCGCGCGAGATCAGATAGCCGGAGGTCGCCAGCAGACCGCCGGATGCCACGACCGCGCCGAAGCCCAACGCGATTGCCAGCCCCAGCCGGCGGCGCTCCGCGCGGCCGGCGCGCGCCGCGGCCACCAGGCTGGCGTAGCCGCCGGTCATGTGGCGAGCCCCCGCTGCACGCAATGACCCCGAGTACCCGCCACGAAGGTCGCACACCTCACCTGCCCACCGGCTGTGACCACCGTGCTCGCACCCATCATGCACCTACCAACTGCGCCGCAAGACGATCGGACCTTGCGAGTCGATGCGCGTGTCCACCATCGAGCCTCACTGCGCACTCGGCGTGTGCCGCCAGTCGAGCGTCGTGGGCGATCAACAGCGTGGTGCGGCTCTCGGCGAGTCGTGCGATCGAGTCGCCCACCGCGGCGGCGGTGTCGGCGTCGAGGTGGGCGGTCGGCTCGTCCAGCACCACCAGCGGGGCGTCGCGCAGGAACGCGCGCGCCAACCCCACGCGCTGCGCCTGCCCGGCGGAGAGGCCGCGGCCACCCTCGCCGACGCGCGTCTCCAGGCCATCGGAGAGCTGCCCCAGCAGCTCCTCGAGTCCCGCGGCGTGAGCCGCCGCGAGGATCCGCTCGCGCGCGGCGCCCGGGACGACGAGCGCGATGTTCTGCGCGATCGTCCCCGCGAACAGGCGCGTGCGCTGCGGCACCCACGCGACGTGCGCGCGCCACGCCTCCGGGGCGATCTCGCGCAGATCGCGCCCACCGCAGCTGACACGCCCCATCGTCGGATCGGCCAGGCGCAGGGCGAGCGCCGCCACGGTGCTCTTGCCGGCGCCGCTGGGGCCAACCAGCGCCGTGGTGCAGCCGGGCTCCAGCTCCAGCTCGAGCTCGCTCAGCACTGGCGTGGGCCGATCGGGGTAGGCGAACGACACCGCCTCGAAGCGCAGCGGCTCGCGCGCTGGGTCGGGCACGCTGCCACCACTACCGCTCGTAGACGCCACGGTGGTTGGTGGCTCCTTGGTGGAGACCCGGGTAGTGGATGGCGTCGTGGCGGACAGCGCTGCAGCAGGCAACACGGTCGCGGGTGCCGCCGCGGTGAGGGGTGCCGCCGCGAGGGGCGCCGCGGCGAGGGACGCCGTCAGCGCCGGCGGCGCGTCCAGTACCGCGAAGATCCGCTCCGCCGCCGCCATCCCGTCGGTGCTCGCGTGAAACTGCTGGCCGACGGCGCGCAGCGGCCCGTACAGCTCGGGTGCCAGCAGCAGCACGGTGAGACCGGCCTGCAGGCTGAGGTGACCGCCGTCCAGCTGCAACCCGACCGTCACCGCCACCAGCGCGGTGCCGATCATCGCGCACAGCTCCAGCACGAGCGCGGAGAGGAACGCCACGCGCAGCGTCCCCATCGTCTCCACGCGGTAGCCCTCGCTGACACGCTCGATCGTCTCAGCTTGGGCGGCCTCGCGGCGGAATGCGCGCAGCGTCGCCAAACCGCGCACGACGTCGAGGAAGTGGCCGCTGAGCAGCGCCAGCGCCCGCCAGCGCGAGCGCGCCCGCGCGCGGGCGCCGCTGCCGACGAGGATCATGAACACGATCAGCACCGGGATCGTCAGCGCCAGCACGCCGGCGGCGACAGCGTCCACCGGCGCCACCCACAGCAGGACCGCTGCCGGCACGGCCGCGCCCAGCACCAGCTGCGGCAGGTAGCCGGCGAAGTAGGCCTCCAGCGCGTCCACGCCCTGCACCGCCGCCGCGGCCAGCTCACCCGTGCAGTCATCGACGCGGCCGATGGGAGAGCGGATCAGCAACTGCTCGGCCAGGCGCCCGCGCAGCTCCGACATCACGCGCGTCGCGCCGATCCGCCCCGAAGTCTCGAACGCGCCGGCGAGCAGCGCCCGCGCCACAACCACAGCGGCGAGCGCCACCAGCGAGCCGCTAAGTCGCGCCAGCGCCGTGTGGTGCACCGCCGCGCTCGCGATCACGTGCGCGAGCAAAGCTGCCTGCGCGACCACGGTGGCGGCCATCGCCACACCCAGTCCCGCCGCCAGCCACAGCTGCGCGCGCGCGGCGCGGCTCTCGCGCAGCAGGCGGCGGTCGGTGCGCGTCCCCTGCTCGCTCGCGCGGCTCTCGCGCGAGGGCCGTCGGTCGACGTGCGTCCCCGCGCGCGCGGCGCGATTCGCATGGGACGGGCGGTGGGCAAGGCGCTCAGCGGGAAGTTGATTCATGTATCAGGAACTATCTTGCTGACTTGGGCGTAAAGCAAGTTTTGATATGCACGCTTATACTGTTGCCGATTGCGGTGCTTTACGGATGGGGAGCATTGAACGAGCTGCAAGAGTCTGCGTTCAGCGAAGCTCGGCGCACCAAAGCTCGACGCACCGGATGGATCCGTGCGATTCCCAAGCGCGACGCATCGATCGGACACCCCCACGAGGAGGTCCAGCGTGATGTCAAG
This sequence comes from Solirubrobacteraceae bacterium, assembly GCA_035948945.1. Classification (GTDB taxonomy): domain Bacteria; phylum Actinomycetota; class Thermoleophilia; order Solirubrobacterales; family Solirubrobacteraceae; genus Palsa-744. Next base: position 42,725 of record DASZIQ010000072.1, on the reverse strand, counting down.
CCCATCGTCTGAGCCGGATCAACCGTCGGGGACCGTGCGCCGGGCGCGATCCTCGCTCGCTGTCACCGCGCCGATCCCGACGGTCGCCACCAAGCTGCTGATCCCCCCGCCCGCGCGCCACCTGATCGAGCGCGAACGGCTGTACGGCACCCTCGACGAGGGCCTGGCACAGGGCATCGTCCTGCTCTCGGCGCCGGCCGGTGCCGGCAAGACCGTGCTGCTCTCCGCGTGGATCGCGGCGCGCGAGCTGCCCGGTCCGCCGTGCTGGCTGTCGCTGGACGGCGAGGACAATGACCCAAACCGGCTGCTGGAGAACCTCCTGAGTGCGCTGCGCAGCTCGGGAGCAATCGAGCCGGGCGGCGCTCTCGATGCCCTCGTCGCACCGGCGGGGACCGACACTGCGCGCTTCCTCGCCCTGCTCGTCAACGGCCTCGCCGAGCTGCGCTCCCCGGTCGTGCTCGTGCTCGATGAGATTCACGAGCTCACCAGCCCGCGCGCAACGGCCGCGCTCGACTTCCTCGTCCGCCACGCTCCCGAACAGCTGCGCATCGTGTTGGCCGGCCGTGCCGACCCGCCGCTGCCGACCGAGCGCCTGCGCGCAGGCGGCACGCTCAGCGAGCTGCGCATCGCCGAGCTCGCGTTCGACCGCAAGGAGACCGCCGAACTGTGCGAGCGGCTGGAGCTGACGCTCTCCGCCGCCGAGATCGACTCGCTGTGGGCACGCACCGAGGGGTGGCCCGCAGCGGTGCAGCTGGCGGTGCTGTCGCTGCGTGGGCATCCCGAGCCGGGGCGCTTCCTGGCCGATTTCGCGGGCACCGACAGGGCGGTGGCGGACTATCTGATCGCCGAGGTGCTCGCCCGCCTGCCGGAGGACAACCGCGAGTTCATGCTGCACACCTGCCTGGTCGACGCCGTCAGCCCGGAGTTGGCGGACGTGCTCACTGGCCGCGAGGGCGGCACGACGGCGCTCGCGGAACTCGAGCGCCTGGGCGCCCCGGTGCAGCCGACCGCGGTCGACGGCCGCTGGTACCGCTACCACCCGCTGTTCGGCGAGTTGCTGCGCGCCCACCTGCGCCACGACCACCCGGAGCAGATTCCCTCCCTGCACCGCCGCGCGGCGCGCTGGTACGCGGAGCAGGGGCAGGCGATGCCCGCCATCCGCCACGCGCTCGCGGGCGAGGACTGGCAGCGTGCCGGCGGCCTGATCGCCGAGCACTGGCTGGAGTTGTTCCTGCACGGCGGCTCGGCTGCGATGCGCGGGCCGATGGCGCAGCTGCCGCCGGAGATCGTCGCATCCGACCCGTGTCTGGCGGCGGCCGTCGCCGGCAGCCGCCTGCAGGACGGCGACCTCCACGATGCCGAGCGTCTGTTGGCGATCGCGCGGGAGGCCGGCGGGCAGGGGAGCCAGACCGAGGCGATCATCGCGGCCGTCGCACTGCGCCACGCGCGCCTGCGGGTGCACCCCGCCGGCGCCGAACGCTTCGCGCACGAGCTCACGGCCGCCGCGCACGACCGCACGCGCCACTGCTGGACGGCACTGCGCAGCTTCGCGCTGTGCGATCTCGGCGCCACGCTGCTGTGGAGCGGCGGCGAGCGCGAGACGGCAATCGCCCACCTGCACGAGGCGCTCGCCCTCGCGACCGAGCACCGGCACGAGCAGATCGCGCTCGACTGCCTCGCGCAGCTGGCGGTCGTCAACGTGCTGCGCGGCGAGCTGACGCAGGCCGAGGAGCGCAGCGTGTGCGCGATGGAGCTGGCCGAGCAGCGAGGCTGGTGCGAGGGCCCCGCGGCGGCGTGCGCGCATCTGGCGGCAGCTACCTGCGCCTACCAACGGGGCGAGTTCGAGCGCGCCGAGGGCCTGCTGGCTCGCGCCGCGGCCGCGGCCGACACCGCGGAGACGCCCGTGAGACTGACGGTCGGCCTGCTGCAGGCGCTCACGCTCGCCGCCGCCGGGCAGCGCTCGGCCGCCCGCGGCGCGCTGAAGCTGAGCGCGATCCGCTCCGAGCTGGCCGACGGCGCGCCGGCGCCGGACTTTGTGCGCGTCGTGCTCGACGATGCCGAGCCGCGCGTGCTGATGGCCGCCGGCGAGGTCGAGCAGGCACGCGCGACCCTGGCGGGAGCACTCGAGCGGGCGCCAGACAGCGTCGCCCTGCTGGTGCGTCAGGCCAGCTTCGAGCTGCGCGACGGCGAGCCCGAACTGGCCCGCGCATCGCTCGCAAGAGCGCGTGCGGAGGAGCAGCGCAAGACGCACCCGCATCCCGCGGTGCTGCTCGAAGAGTGGCTGCTGCAGGCGCTCGCAGAGCGCGCGGCCGGCGAGCGCCGAGCCGCCGCCGACGCGCTGGATCGCGCGCTCGCGCTGGCCGAGCGCGAGCCTTTCCGCGACGCCTTCCTGCTGAACGGGCCGGAGGTGCGCGAGCTGCTGGAGCTCCAGGCGCAGGACGGCACCGCCCATCCCGCGCTGCTGGAGGTGCTGCTCGACGGCGTCGGCCAGGGGCCCGCGAGCGGCGCGGCGCTGGCCGAGCCCCTCACCGAGCGCGAGCAACGGATCCTGCGCTACCTGCCCACGATGCTCACCAACGCCGAGATCGGCGCCGAGGTGTTCGTGTCGTTGAACACCGTCAAGACCCACCTGCGCAGCATCTACCGCAAGCTCGACGCCAACGGGCGCGCCGATGCGGTGGAGAAGGCGCGCCGGCTGGGCCTGCTTCCGGCGGGGATCAAGCGTCCGCGCGTCGTGCAGCGGGTGTGACCCCCGCCCGTGGCTGGGGCTCTCCGCGCATGCGATCACCGCGGCCGTCCCTCCCTCACCGCGAGCCGCCCGCCTCACCCTAGCCGCCTCCCTCACCGCGAGCCGCCAACCTCACCCGCGCCGCCCGCCTCCGCTGGACGATCGGGATGCCGGCCCGCTCCCTGCCCGCCCTCTCTTTGGCCGCCGCTCTCCTCCGGCAGGCGCCGCACTTCCACCAGCTCCAAGCCGAGCGCCTGGATGCGGTCGAGCAGGCCATGCAGCGCGGCCTGGTCGAGCACCGGGCCGCGCAGCACCGTCTCCACGGACTGCACGGTGGCGTCCATGCCCTCAAAGGCGCCGAGCAGCTGTTCGCTTACTCGCCCCTTGATGTGGATCTCATAGCTCGTGCGTTCCACGCCAACCACGCTGAGCGTTTCTCCTTGGCCGGGGTCTCGCTTCCAACCTAAGACCGCGGGGGATGAACGGTCGTCACCCAACGGGGATGAGGATCGTGGGAGGAGTCGCTTACGCAATCGCGAGGATTGCGGGGCGAGATCGATTACGCAGGCCTACGCCGGCGAGAGCGTCGAGCTGCCATGGTGCTCGCGCCGCGAGAGCATGATCCCCAGGAGCGCCAGCCACGCCTCGACGATGCCGCGCACGATCAGCGCGATGCCAAGCACGATCGCGAATGTGTAAACGCCGAACTGCGGCCAGGAGATAATCAGAATGCCGACGGCAAGATCGACCAGCCCCTCGATGATTCTCCAGCCGCGTCGTTCGCTGAGCTCGAACGCGGCGACGAGCTCAAACACCCCGGCGACCATCAGGAAGATCCCGAAGGCGAGCGCCAGCACGTTGATCGAGTCGGAGGGATGCCTGATCAGGATCGCGCCGGCGATCAACGCGATCACCCCCCGCCACAGGCCGGCGCCGCGCACCTCCTTGACGGCGATCCCCACGCAGATCCAGAGCGCCCCCACCACCAGCAGGTAAATCCCGAGAATCACCGCCAGCGTGCTCAGCGTGCGATGCGGCGCGACGAGCAGCAACACACCGACGGCCAGCGTGCACACGGCGACGAGCAGCAGCAGCCACCACGTCCAGCCGGGCGCCTCCTCGGCGCCCGACGTGCCATCGGGACTGATGAATGCCTGGCTTGCCATCGCTCTCAGCAGCCTCTGCGCGATCTGGGTGAGCGGACATCACCCGCAGGGGGTGACTCGCTCGCTCAGCGCCATCCCCGTAGCGGCGCGTGCCCCGCCGGGATCGTGGGCCCTCAGCTGAGCGCCTGTTGGGCCTCCTCGGCCGCCAGCAGACCGACCTCGACGAGGTCGCGGGGGTGCACCCACGTGTCGAGGATCGGGAAGCCCCCCGCGCGCACGATCGCCTCGCGCAGGGGGATCGCCCAGCGGTGCTCCAGCAGCGCGATCGCGACCGCCGTGTCGGGTGGGATCTCCTCGAGAACGTCGAGCAGATCCTCCTCGCCGAGGCCGCCCTCCTCCTGCGACCACAGCCGCGCGGCGCCCTCGGCGTCGCCGCCCGCCACCTCGCCGAGGCCGACCAGCGCCTTCACCACGGCGCCGAACTCCTGCGCCTCCTCCTCTGACAGATCGCTGATCTGCGCGATGGTGACGACGCCGTCGGCGTCCTTGTTCACCACCAGCACGTCGATCACACGGGCGATGTCGTTCTCCCTGAGACTCTCCAGCTGAGCGAGCACCTCGCCCTGAAAGTCGGGCTGGTCGAAGCCCACCACGAGCAGCTGCACGGGACCGATCATTGCGTCATCTCCTTGTTGTCCGGCGCAAGCCGCCCGCGCTGTCGCGGCCCACGTATCGATCCTTTCCCCCTCCTCAACCCTTCCCGTCTCAACTTCTTCTCCACCTGCCCCACCGTTTTCTCCACCGTGCCCACCATTGCCGCCCTTCTCAATTTCGGCTTCCCTCGCTCAACCAGCGGCGAGGATCTTCTGCTTCTCGCGCTCGAACTCGTCGGGCGTCAGCACGCCGCTGTCGCGCAGTTCGCCGAGCTGTTTGAGCTGTTCCACAACCGACCCCCCCGCCGCCGGCGCCGCTGCCGCGGCCGGCGCTGGGGCACCACTCGGCTGCGCCTGCTGGCTTTCCAGTTCGGCGAGCCGCTGCTCCTGCGAGGACTCCTGTGCGGACCGGTTGGCGCCCGCCTTGCCGGCCATGTAGCCCATCCCGCCGACCATCGCGCCCCGCATTAGGGGCCTGCGCCTGCGCATCATCGCCTTGCTCCTTCCGGCGCCCAGCGCGCGGTGAGCTGGTACAGGATGATGATGTCGATCGCGATGATCATGATCGACCACAGCGGGAAGAGCGTGAAGGTGCCGAACTGCACGAGCAGGTCGAGCGATACGAAGACGATCCCCAGCACGCGCGCCCAGGTCGCCCCCGCCAGCAGGCCGAGGCCGGTGCATGCGACCAGCGTTCCGAGGATCAGGTGACCCCAGCCCCACGCCGAGATGTCCCACACGACCACGCCGTGGCCGCCGACCGTGATCACTTCGTTGTTGATCACCGCCGCCAGGCCCCACATCGCGTCGAGGAACCCCTCGATCAGCATGATCACACCGGCAAAGACGATCCAGCCGCTAATCGCCGTGGGTTCGCGTTCATAGCGCGAACCGGGGGCGCCTGGCTCGGGAGTCGTGCTGGACATCGGTCCTCCTTACAATGACGTTTGCGCCGCCCCCGCCGGGCGGCATAGCTGTTCGGTTCGGGCGCCGTCGCCCTGCATCCTTGGTGAGGGGCACCATCCGCCCGCCTCCGATGCTGAGCATTGCCGCGCGGCGGGTGAGGGCTCATCACCCACTCGGGATGACCTTGTAACTCGGCACCAACGTCTGCGCATCGCCCGGCAGGGACGATGCGCACTCACCCGCCCGGCCGCAACGATCGCCGCAATGGCGAGCGCGACCGAAGCCTCGGCGGCATCCCCGGCTGAGCGCTCGACTGCCCCCAAGCGCGCGGGACTGGTGCTCGCCGCGCTGATCCTCGTCGCCTCGGTCGCGAACCTCAACCTCGCCGTTGCCAACACGGCGCTGCCCGACATCGGCAAGGGACTGAACGCCTCGCAGACCGCGCTCGACCTGATCGCGGTCGGCTACTCGCTCGGGCTGGCGGCGTCCGTCCTGTACCTCGGCGCGCTCGGCGACCGCTACGGGCGCAAGCTGATGCTCGTGCTGGGCACGTTCCTCGCGATCCCCGCCTCGATCCTCGCCGCGACCGCTTCGAGCGCCGGCATCCTCGTCGGTGCTCGGATCTTCGGCGGGCTCGCGGCCGGGATGGCCTTCCCGACGACGCTCGCGCTCGTCACCGCGCTGTGGGCGGGCCCGGCGCGCACGAAGGCGATCGCCCTGTGGTCGAGCATCGGCGCCTCGATGTCGGCGCTCGGCCCGCTGCTGTCCGGCGCGCTGCTCGAGCACCACGCCTGGGGCTCGGTGTTCCTGATCACCATTCCGATCGCGGCGGTCGCCGTCGTGCTCGCGATCCTGCTCGTGCCAGCCCACGTCAACGAGACCACCAACCCCGTCGACAACCCCGGCGGGGTCCTCTCGATCGTCGCGATCGCCTCGCTCGTGCTGGCGATCAACTTCGCGCCCGTCCCCGGGAAGGGCAGAGTGGCGATCGCGCTGGGCGTCCTCGCGCTCATCGCACTCGCGATCTTCTACATCCGCCAGCGACGCACGCGCTTCCCGCTGTTCGACCTGCAGGTGGCTGCGCGCCGGATCTTCTGGGTCGCCGCGCTCGGGGGGATCGTCGTGTTCGGCAGCCTGATGGGCGCGATCTTCGTCGGCCAGCAGTTCCTGCAGAACGTGCTCGGCTACTCGACGCTCGGCGCCGGTGCCTCGATCCTGCCGGCGGCGGTGCTGATGGTGCTGATCGCGCCGCACTCCGCCAAATTCGTGGAGACGCGCGGCGCGCGCTTCACGCTGCTGATCGGCTACGGCTTCTGCCTGCTCGGCTTCATCGCGATGCTCGCGCTATGGGAAACGGGCATCCCCTACTGGAAGGTCGCGCTCGCCTACGGCCTGATCGGGATCGGCGTCGGCTTCGCCGGCACCCCCGCCTCGCGCTCGCTGACCGGCTCGGTGCCGGTCAAGCGCGCCGGCATGGCCTCGGGCACGGCCGACCTGCAGCGCGACCTCGGCGGCGCGATCATCCAGTCGATCATGGGCGCGCTGCTCACCGCCGGCTTCGCGACGGCGGTTTCGAAGGCGATCGCCGCCGCGCCCAACAAAGCCCTGATCACGAGCTCCGTGCAGAACACCTTGACGAAGTCGTTCTCCAGCGCCGAAGCGGTCGCCGAGCAGTACCCGCACTACTCCAGCGCGATCATCGCCGGCGCGCGCTCCTCGTTCGTGTCCGGCGCGGACTGGTCCTACATCGCCGGCATCGTCGCGATCGCGTTCGGCGCCGGGCTGATCTTCCTCGAGTTCCCGGGCAAGCTCGACGAGAAACGCCTGCTGGCCGCCTACCACGCTCAGGACACAGCGCAACATGTCGCCGCCGGCTCAGCGAGCTGAGCCAACACGCTGGCCGAGCCACCATGGAACCCGCAGAGAAACCCAACCACAAGAGAAACCCAACCACAAGACACCCACGGTGGGTGAGGCAGCCTCACCCACACACGCGACATCGTGCGAGTGGCAGGGCCGGGGCCTCGAGCGGCGTATGAAGCACTCATGAACGATTCCCACAAGACCCCCTCCGCTGACGTGCTTGTCGTCTTCGGCATCACCGGCGACCTCGCCAAGGTGATGACGTTCCATTCCCTTTATCGCCTGGAGAAGCGCGGCCTGCTGAACTGCCCGATCGTCGGCGTCGCCGGCGATGACTGGACCGTCGAGCAGCTGCGCACACACGCGCGCGAATGCATCGAAGGGTGTGGCGAACCGGTCGACGACGCCGTCTTCGGGCGTTTCGCCGCCAGGCTCTCGTTCCTCAGCGGCGACTTCACCGACGCCGCCACCTACGAGGCTCTGGCCAAAGCTCTCGGGGACGTGAGCACCCCCGTCTTCTACCTGGAGATCCCCCCCTTCCTGTTCGGGCCGGTGATCAAACAGCTCACCGCCGCCGGCCTCACCAAGACCGGGCGCGTCGTGGTCGAGAAGCCCTTCGGCCACGATCTCGCCTCCGCGCGCGAGCTCGCCGCCGAAATCCACCAGTCGATCGAGGAGTCCCAGCTCTACCGGATCGACCACTTCCTCGGCAAGATGGGCACCGACGAGTTCCTGTACCTGCGCTTCGGCAACACGATGATCGAGCCGATCTGGAACCGCAACCACATCGCCTGCGTGCAGATCACGATGGCCGAGAGCTTCGGCGTGGAGGACCGCGGGCACTTCTACGACCCCGTCGGCGCCGTGCGCGACGTCGTGGTCAACCACCTGATGCAGGTCGTCGCCGTGGCCGCCATGGAGGCGCCCGCCGGCAACGACGCCGACACTTTCAAGGACGCCAAGTACGCCGTGTTCCGCTCGACCGCAGACGCCGACCCCGGCCACTACGTGCGCGGCCAGTACGACGGCTACCTCGACATCGACGGCGTCGCCAAGGACTCCACCACCGAGACTTACGCGGCGATGCGCCTGGAGATCGACAACTGGCGCTGGTCGGGGGTGCCGTGGTTCATCCGCACCGGCAAGAAGCTGCCCGTCACCCAGACCGAGCTGCGGGTGGTGTTTCGCCATCCCCCCCGCCTCGGCTTCATGGAACACGGCCACCGCCGGCCCGAGCCCGACCAGCTCGTGGTCAAGCTCGACCCCTCGACCGGCACCCAGGTGATCCTCGACGCCCACCGCGCCGACGCCGGCGGGCCGCAGGCGATCACGCTGGACATGGAGTTCGCCGACGAGGGCGGCGAGGCGCCGACGCCGTACGAGGTGCTGCTGCGGGACGCGATGCGCGGCGACTCCACGCGCTTCACCCGCCAGGACAGTGTCGAAGAGACGTGGCGCATCTTCGAACCGCTGCTGAACGCGCCCCCGCCGGTGCACCCGTACGCGCCCGGGTCGTGGGGACCGAAGGAGGCCGACCGCCTCGTCGCGGGCTACGGCGCCTGGCACGGACCGTGGATCCCCAAGTGAGCGACACCGCCCCGCAGAGCGCCGCCGCGCCCTCGCCGTTTCCGCCGATCGCCGACTACGCGTTCCTGTCGGACTGCCACACCGGCGCGCTGGTCGCGCCCGACGGGGCGATCGACTGGCTGTGCGTGCCGCGCTTCGATGCCCCCTCTGTGTTCGGCACGCTGCTCGACCGCGAGGCCGGGGCGTTCCGGTTCGGGCCGTTCGGGATCAACGTGCCGACCGCGCGCGTGTACGAGCCGGGGACCAACACGCTGCTGACGACGTGGACGACCTCCAGCGGGTGGGTCGCCGTGCGCGACGCGCTCACGCTCGGGCCGCGCCGCGGCGTGGACATCGTCACGCCCCACACGCGGCCGCCCACCGACGAAGACGCCGAGCACCTGCTCGTGCGCGTCGCCGTCTGCCTGGAGGGCGAAGTCGAGGTCGAGCTGACCTGCGAACCGGTCTTCGACTACGGGCGCGTCCCCGCGACGTGGACCGTCGATGAGGATGGCCACACCGCCGACGCCACGGGCGCCGGGCTGACGATCCGCCTGCACACCGACATGGCGCTCGGCGTCGAGGGCGACTGGGTGCGGGCCCGCCACGTGCTGCGCCAGGGCGAGCAGATCTACTGCTCGCTCTCGTGGGGCGGGCACCTGGAAGGAGCCACGGACATCGACGACGCCAACGCCCGCCTCGCCACGACCGGGCGCTACTGGCGCGAGTGGCTGGGCCGCGCGCGCCTGCCCGACCACCGCTGGCGCGAGCCGATCCAGCGCTCGGCGCTGGCGATCAAGGGGCTCACCTACATGCCCACGGGCGCGACGGTGGCGGCGCTGACGACCTCGCTGCCGGAGACCCCAGGGGGCGAGCGCAACTGGGACTACCGCTACACGTGGCTGCGCGACTCGACCTTCACCCTGCAAGCCCTGCACTACCTCAACCTCGATTGGGAGGCCCAGGAGTTCATGCAGTTCGTCGCCGACCTCGAACCGAACGAGGACGGGGGGCTGCAGATCATGTACGGGATCGACGGCCGCCGCGACCTGGCCGAGACGACCCGTGACGATCTCTCCGGGTATGCGGGGGCGAGCCCCGTGCGGGTCGGCAACGGCGCCTTCGACCAGCGCCAGAACGACGTCTTCGGGGCCGCGCTCTCCTCGATCCTGTTGCACTCCCGACGCTCCCAGCGCCTGCCCAGGCGGCTGTGGCCGATCGTGGAGGCGCAGGCCGAGTGCGCCACCCGCGTGTGGGGTCAACCCGATCAGGGCATCTGGGAGGCCCGCGGCGCCCCCCAACATTACGTCTCCTCGAAGCTCATGTGCTGGGTCGCGATGGACTGCGCCGCCAAGCTCGCGGCGATGCGCGGTGATTCCAAGCATCAGGAGGCGTGGGGCTCCACCGCGGAGGAGATCCGCGCCGACATCCTCGCCCACGGGCTCACCGACAAGGGCGTGCTGCGCCAGCACTACTCGACCGACGCGCTCGACGCCTCCACGCTGCTGGCCGCGATCTTCGGCTTCCTGCCCGCTGGCGACGAGCGCCTGCACGCCTCGGTGCTGGCGATCGCCGACGACCTGACCGAGGACGGCTTCGTGCTGCGCTACCGCACCGGCGAGACCGACGACGGCATGTCCGGCAAGGAGGGCTCGTTCTTGATCTGCTCCTTCTGGCTGGTCTCAGCGCTGGCGATCGTCGGCGAAGAACAGCGCGCCCGCGACCTGATGGAACGGCTGCTGCGCGTCGCCTCGCCGCTCGGGCTGTACGCCGAGGAGTTCGACACCTCGACCGGGCGCCACCTCGGCAACTTCCCCCAGGCCTTCTCCCACCTCGCGCTGATCGAGGCCGCCTCGCGCATCATCATCGCCGAGCGCCTCGCGGAGATCTCGTGATCCTCCCCACCCCGTCCCGCCGATCCCTGGTCAGCCAAACCCCCGCCCAGCCGGCCGCTCGCCGCGCGGGTCACTGCATGGAGGTGCAGTGATGGACTCCTACGACGTCATCATCATCGGCTCCGGCGCCGGCGGGGGCACGCTCGCGCGCCACCTCGCGCCGTCGAGCAAGCGCATCCTGCTGCTCGAGCGCGGCGACTGGCTGCCCCGCGAGCCCGCCAACTGGTCGGCCGCCGACGTGTTCGTCGATAACCGCTACGTCTCCCCCGACACCTGGTATGACGGTGAGGGCAAGCCCTTCCAGCCGCAGGTCCACTACTACGTCGGGGGCGCCACGAAGCTGTATGGCGCCGCGCTGTACCGGATGCGTGCAGAGGACTTCGGCGAGCTGCGCCACCACGGCGGCATCTCCCCCGCCTGGCCGATCCCCTACGAGGAGATGGAGCCCTACTACACCGCGGCCGAGCAGCTCTACGAAGTGCACGGCGCGCGCGGCGAGGACCCCACCGAACCGCCGTCGAGCGCGCCCTACCCACACCCCGCCGTCTCGCACGAGCCGCGCATCGCGCAGCTCGCGGCGGACTTCGCCGCGGTCGGCCTGCACCCCTTCCACGCCCCCTGCGGGGTGATGCTGCGCGAGGACGACATGCCCTACAGCGCGTGCGTGCGCTGCTCCACCTGCGACGGCTTCCCCTGTCTCGTGCACGCCAAGTCCGACGCCGAGGTGCTGGGCGTGCGCCCGGCGCTCGAGCACCCCAATGTCACGCTGCTCACCGGTGCCTGCGCCGTGGAGCTGCGCACCAACGCTTCCGGGAGCACCGTCACCGAGGTGGTGGTGCAGCGCGGCGGAGACGAAAGCCCACCCACCCGCACCGCGGGCGACGAGAGCGGACCAGGGGGTCGCGGCGGGACGGGTGGGAACGGTACGGGCCGGAGCGGAGGGGACACCCCCGAGCGCGAGAGCTACACCGCCGACATCGTCGTCGTCTCCTGCGGTGCCGCCAACACCGCGAAGCTGCTGCTGCGCTCGGCCACCGACAAGCACCCCGCCGGCCTCGCCAACGGCTCCGACCAGGTGGGGCGCAACTACATGTTCCACAACAGCCAGGCGGTGCTGGCGATCTCCAAAGAGCCCAACCCCACGGTCTTCCAGAAGACGCTCGGCGTCAACGACTACTACTTCGCCTCCGACGCCTGGGAGTTCCCGATGGGCAACATCCAGATGGTGGGCAAGTCGGTGCCCGACATGTACCGCGGCGAGAAGCCGGTAATCACCAAACTCGCCCCCTTCGGCCTCTCGCTGAAGGAGGTCGCCGAGCACGCCGTCGACTTCTGGCTCTCCACCGAGGACCTGCCGCGGGCCGAGAACCGCGTCACCGTCGATCGCGACGGCAAGCTGACGCTCGCCTACTCCCCCTCCAATGACGTCGCCCGCGACCGGCTGCTCGAGCAGCTGCGCTCGCTGCTCGGGCACCTCGGCATGCACGAGCACCACCTGATCCCCCGCTGGGCCTACCTCGAGAACAAGATCCCCGTCGCCGGCGTCGCCCACCAGGCCGGCACCTGCCGCTTCGGCTCCGACCCCGCCTCCTCGGCGCTCAACACCGATTGTCGCGCGCACGAGCTCGACAACCTCTACGTGGTGGACACCTCCTTCTTCCCCTCCATCTCCGCCGTCAACCCGGCGCTCACCGCGATCGCCAACGCCGTGCGCGTCGGCGACCACCTGCTGGAGCGCCTCGGGGCCAATGGCCGGTGATGGCCAGAGCGCGCCCCCGTCGCCGCCGAGTGAGGCGAGCGCAGCCGAGCCGAGCGCGGCTGCAGCAAGCAGCGGCAAGCAGAAAGCGGGCCGCCGCCGGGTGGTGATCGTTGGCGGCGGCTTCGGCGGGCTCGCCGCCGCGCGCGAGCTGCGCCACGCCGACGTCGATGTCACGCTAGTCGATCGCGTCCACCACCACCTCTTCCAGCCGCTGCTCTACCAGGTCGCCTGCGGCGGCCTCTCCGCCGGTGAGATCGCCTCGCCGATCCGCGCCGCGCTGCGCGGGCACCCCAGCACGACGGTGCTGATGGCGGAGGCAGTCGGTCTCGACGCCGAGCGGCGCACGCTGGAGCTCGACGGCGGCCAGCGCCTGGATTACGACAGCCTGATCGTCGCCTGCGGCGCCCACACCTCCTACTTCGGCAACGACGCCTGGCAGGAGGTCACCTGCGGCCTGAAGACGCTCGCCGACGCGATCGAGCTGCGCAACCGCATCTACGGCGCGTTCGAGCGCGCCGAGCGCACCGACGACGAGGCCGAGCGCCGTGAGCTGATGACGTTCGTCGTGATCGGCGGCGGCCCCACCGGCGTGGAGGTCGCCGGGGAGCTGGCGATCGTCGCCAAAGACACGATGAACCGCGACTACGCGCGGATCCAGCCCCGCGACACCCGCGTGATCCTGCTCGACGCCGGCGAGCGCGTCGTCTCGGCGTTCAGCGAGCGGCTTTCGCGCAAGACCGCCAAGCAGCTCGCCTCGCTCGGCGTGAGCGTGCGCGAGCGCACCCGCGTCACCGCGATCGACGAGCGCGGCGTGAGCGTCGAGGTCATCGGCGCGCCCAAGCGCGGAGGGACACCCGGGGGCAGCGAGCACGACCATGCCACCGACGGCGAGGGGGCAACGCAGGAGCGGATCGCCACGCGCACCGTGATCTGGGCCGCCGGCGTGCAGGCCGTCCCGTTCGCCGCCACGCTCGCCGCCGCCACGGGGGCGAGCACCGACCGCGCGGGGCGCGTGCAGATCGAACCGGACCTGACGGTCCCCGGTCACCGCGAGATCTCGATGATCGGCGACGCCACCGCGCTGACCGCGCCGGGCGGCAGGCCGCTGCCCGGCCTGGCCACGGTCGCGATCCAACAGGCCCGCCACGTCGCCAAGGCGATCCGCGCCGGTGCGCCGAGCGCCTCGACACCGTTTCGCTACCTCGACAAGGGCGCGTTGGCAGTGGTCGGACGCGGGCGGGCGGTGTGTGAAATCCGCGGCCTGGAGCTCTCGGGTCGGCCCGCGTTCTTCACCTACCTTACGGTGCACATGTACTACCTCGGCGGCGTCCCCGGGCAGCGCCTGAAGGTAGCGATCGACTGGGCTACTTCACGGCTGGGGAAACTCCAGAACCAGGTGATCGAGGGAGAGCTGCCCGAGGGCCGGTGAAATCGCCCTGGGTCATACCGAAGCCTTGCGACTCGCCTGGCCAGACTTGCGAGTCGGAAACACTTCATAGCAACTGACTGTTCGTCAATGCAACGGGCAGAGCGATGGCCGACAAACATCGGCGGTTTTGGATACGCGATCTTTACATTCTGCTCGCCACTCGATGAGATAGGATCCCGGTCCGACCTATTGAGCTGTAGCGCTGAATAGATCGCATCCCCCGCCCCATCGTGGCCGGAGCCATCCACCCCCAGGAGGCCGTCGTGAGCGCGCAGAGCTCGACCAAGCCGCGTCGATTCGGGATCCCGCCGGCGACCGCGGACCAGCAGGTCCAGAAGTTCCACTCGTTTCAGTCCAACCAGAAATTCGAGCCGCTGCCGGAACCGACCGGCGCCTTCCCCTACCACCTGGCCACCAGCGCCATCGGCATCCCGCCGGCGAACGGCCAGCGCGTCTTCCACGTAATCGGGGACACCGGCGGCGTCAAGGACCCCAACCCGCAGTTGCACGTCGCCGAAGCGATGGCCGCCGATCTGCAGGCCGGAGGCGAAGGGCCGGGGAGGCCCGCGTTCTGCTTCCACGTGGGGGACGTCGTGTACTTCTGCGGCGCCGAGCGCGAATACGGCCCGCAGTTCTACGAGCCCTACGCCCACTACAACGCCCCGATCCTCGCCATTCCGGGCAACCACGACGGCGAAGAAAACTCCGAAGAACCCGGCGTCCCCTCGCTGAGCGCGTTCGTGGAGAACTTCTGCGCGAGCACCCCGCACCTCGACCCCCAGGCGGGCGAGTCCAACCGCGACACGATGACCGAGCCCAACGTCTACTGGACCCTCCAGGACGAACTGCTCAGTGTCGTCGGCATGTACACCAACGTGCCCGAGGGCGGCCAGGTCCAGCAGGATCAGGTCGAATGGCTGGTCGGCGAGCTCAAAAGCGCACCAACCGATCGTGCGCTGCTCGTCGCGCTGCACCATCCGCCCTACTCGGCCGACGCCCACCACGGCGGGTCCGCGCGCATGGGGCAGCTGCTCGATGAAGCCTTCCAGAAGTCCGGCCGGGCGCCCGAGATGGTGCTCTCTGGGCACGTTCACAACTACCAGCGCTTCACCCGCACGATCGGCGGCAAGCAGGTGCCCTACCTCGTCGTCGGTGCCGGCGGCTACCACAACCTGCACAAGATGGCCCCCGAAGCCGGCGGCGGCGCACTGCAGCTCCCGTTCGAAGCGGCTGCCGACTGCGAGCTGAATTCGTTCTGCGACGACCAGTGGGGGTTTCTACGGCTGACCGTCACTCCCGGACAGATCGCGGGCAGCTACACCGCCGTCGACAAGACCGGGGTTGTGACCAAAGAACTCGACAAGTTCGCCACCTGAGAGGCAACCCGAGCGCACCGCCGCTCCCATCCACCATCGAACCTGACCCCCGATAGGCCCTACCGAAAGGAAACCATGAGCGCGCTGAAACTAGGCAAGAACGATCCCGTCTACCACCCCGAGGATCTCCGCTGGGCGGACCTGCGTCTGCCCCTGAAGGCAGCCGGGCTGCTGCCGGCCATTCCGCCCACGTTCGGTCACGGCGAGACGTACAGCGACTGGCTGATGCTCGGCAACGGCCCGAGCATCCCGGGAGAACCCGCGGCGCCCGCCACCTACGAGAGCCCGTGGGAAGGCTGTGGTGACTGCGTGTGGGCAGCCGCGGCACACGAGGTGATGGAGAGCCTGACGGACGCCGGGCAGCCTCCCACGCAGGTGGCCAAACTGTTCGACACGGCGGTCGTGGTGGGCGAATACGCCAAGGTGACGGGCTACGACCCGGCGACGGGCGCAGGCGACAACGGCACGGAAGTCCGCGCGCGCTTGGCCTACATGCAGGAAACCGGCATCCTCGACACGGAAGGGAACCTGCACAAGATCGGGCCTTTCGTCGAACTGGAACCTGGCAACCTGCAGCACCTGCTCGAGGCGCTGTACTTCTTTGAGGGGCTGCCACTCGGTGTGCAGCTCGACGAAGCGCAGATGGAAGCCTTCAACGCCGCCGAACAGAACGGATCGACGCCCGTGTGGACCAACGTGGCGGGCTCCAAAGAACTCGGTGGCCACTGCATCCCGATGGTCGGCCGCCCCGACGGAGAACACTTCGCGGCGCTCACGTGGGCGCGACGCGTGCTGCTGACCCCGACGTTCCTGGAAAAGCAGTGCGACGAGGCGTGGGCGTACGTGACGCCGGACCGCATCAGCAAGGTCACGGGGAGTGACTTCGTGGGCGTGGATCAAGCCCAGCTCGAAGCCTATCTGCGGCTCGTCGCCAAGGCCCCGTCACTGCGCTACATATAGATCCTCGGCCTGCCCCACGGGAGCCCGTACCCGCGCGCGGAAGACGTAGAACGACCAGCCCTGGTAGAGCAGCACCAGCGGTAGGAAGAGCACCGTCACGATCGACATCACCACCAGCGCGTAGTGGCCGGAGGCCGCGTTGTTCACCGTCAGGTTGTAAGCGGCGTTGGTGGAGGACACCATCACGCGCGGATACAGCTCGATGAAGATCGAGCCGACCGTCGCGGCAATCGCGACCGCCGAGGCGGTGAAGGCCCAGCCGTCGTGGGCGGAGCTCGCCAACCGCGCGGCGAACACTACGGCAATCACCGCCAGGACCTGCACGGGCCCGGGGACCTGGGTGTGGTCGGCGACGGAGAGCGTCCATGCCACGAAGCCGACCACCAGCGCGATCGCCGCCCAGCCCAGTGGCCGCGCGGCGGCGCCCGCGCGCTCGCGCAGCTCGCCCGTGGTGCGCAGCTTCAGGAACGTGGCGCCGTGCAGCAGGCACAGCCCGAGCAGTGTCACTCCGGTCCACAGGCCGTAGGGGGTGAGTAGGTCGAAGAAGTTGCCGGTGAACTCGTGGTGGGAGTCGATCGGCAGGCCGTTCAGCAGGTCGCCGAGGCCGACGCCGATCAGCAGCGGAATCAAGAGGCTGCCGAGCGTCAGGCACCACGTCCACACGGCGCGCCAACGGGGATCGTCGCTCTTGCCCCTGAACTCGAATGCCACCCCACGCGCCATCAGCGCCAGGAGCACCACCAGCAGCGCCAGGTAGAGCGCGGAGAACATCGTCGCGTACCACGCCGGGAAGGCCGCGAACGTGCCGGCGCCGGCGACGACCAGCCACACCTCGTTGCCGTCCCACCAGGGGCCGATCGTGTTGATCGCCACGCGCCGCTCGATGTCGGTGCGCCCGACGAGGGTGTGCAGAGCGCCGACGCCGAAGTCGAAGCCCTCCAGCACGAAGAACCCCACCCACAGGATCGCGAGGATCACAAACCAGAGCGTGTGCAGGTGCATACGGCCTCAGTAGCAGCGAAGTCGGGGTTGTACATGTATTTTTCTGGCCCCATATGCTTCACTTTGTGAAGTATCTGGGTTCAAAACGGAGAACACTTCTCCACGCCCTGACCCTTCATTTTGTGAAGTAGTGGGGGTGCGTTTGGATGACATATCCCACTCCTCAGTAGGTCAGCGCCGGAATCGAGGTCCCGCCCACACCGGCAGCGCCCGATGTGGTGGTCTCACCGAGCGCGGAGCCCGACTCGCTACCGTCGCCGCCCTCGGGCTCGAGGCCTTTGCGCGCGTAGCGCGTCATCAGCACGACCTCGACCGCCCCAAGCGCGATGTACACCAGCACGAACGCCGCCAGGCTGATCCCGATCTCGGTGGCGCTCACCGAGGGCGAGTTGGCGTTGGCGGTCTTCATCAGGCCCTGCACGATCCACGGCTGGCGCCCGCTCTCGGTGAGCAGCCAGCCGGCGGTGTTCATCAGGAAGGGGGTGACGACAGCCCAGATCGACAGGCGCAGGAACCACTTCGAGCGATCGAAGCGCCCGCGATGCAGCAGCCACCCGCCCCACAGCGCCAGCAGCACGATCAGCGACGCCAGGTAGGCCATCACCCGCATCGACCAGTACTGGATGAACACGTCGGGCACGTAGTTGCCCGGCCCGTATTTCGCTTCGTATTCGCGCTGCAGCTGGTTGAGGCCCGTCACGCCGCCGCTGAAGGAGTTGGTCGCCAGCAGCGACAGCAGGTAGGGCACTTCGATGATCTGCGAGGGCGTCTTGTCGTTGTTGCCCCCGCCGATCTGAAACAGCGAGAAGGAGCAGGGTTTGCAGTTTTCCCACTGCGCCTCGGCGGCGGCGATCTTCATCGGCTGGTACTTGGTCTCGACCACGCCGAGCTCGCTGCCCACGAACATCGTCACCAGGATCGAGGGCAGCAGCACCGCCACCGACAGCTGCGCCGCTTTGTGAAACGCGGCGACCTCGCGCTGTCTGCGCAGGTACCAAGCCGCCACGGCGAGCATCACGAGCGCCCCGGTGATCAGCGAGGCGAGGATCACGTGCACGTACCCCCACAAGAACGTCGGGTTGGTGAACAGCGCGCCGACATTGTTCAGCTGCGGTTCGCCGTGGCTGTTCATCGTGTAGCCGACCGGATGCTGCATCCACGAGTTGGCGACCATGATGAACATCGCCGAGAGCATCGCTCCGCCCGCAACCAGCCAGATGCACGCGAGATGGATTCGCTTGGGCAGTCGCCCCCAGCCGAACAGCCACAGCCCGAGGAACGTAGACTCCAGGAAGAACGCCGCCAACCCCTCCATCGCCAGCGGCCCGCCGAACACGTCGCCCACGTAGCGCGAGTAGGTCGACCAGTTCATCCCGAACTCGAACTCCTGCACGAGGCCGGTGACGACCCCCACCGCGACGTTGATCAGCAGCAGCGTCCCGAAGAAGCGCGTCAGGCGCCGGTAGTCGTCGTTGCCGCCCCTGTGCCACGCCGTTTGCAGGATCGCGACGAGGAAAGCCAGCCCGATCGTCACGGGGACGAACAGGAAGTGGTAGATGCTCGTCGTCGCGAACTGCCAGCGCGCCAGGTCGTTGGTCATCCGCGGGCGGCCTCCGGAGGTGGGCGGGACGGACTGCTCGATCCTCACGCCGCGCGGGGTGAGCGGTCCTCACCCCCCAAGAACGAACCGCTTTCACCCGAGCCGAGTGAGGGTCGCTCACCCGCCACGCGCTTAGCGTGACGGCGTGCGCTACCGCGTTGCCCTCCTCGGCCTGCTGCTACCGCTCGCATTCGCCACCGGGTGCGGCGAATCCGCCCAGGCGAAGGCCGAAAAGACCGTGTGCGAAGGCAAGAAGGAAATCAGCACGAGCGTGGACGGCCTGAAGAGCATGACCCTCACGACCGCCAGCGTAAGCACGGTGCAGAACGACATCAAAGGGATCGAAGCGGGGATTCAGAAGGTCAAAGGGGCCCAGGACCAGTTGAGCAGCTCGCGCCGGGCAGCGGCCGAAAAGGCCAACGCCCAGCTGTCCGCGGAAGTGAGCAGCATCTCGCACGAACTGACCAGCCTCACGCTCCCACAGGCGCTGACGACTGTGGTGACCGCCGGGGAAAAGCTCGCCGCGAGCTACAAGCAGGCATTCACTCCGGTCGAATGCTGAGCCTGAGCTAGACCAACCGCTTTCGGTTGGGGTGGGGATCGTCCACGCGAGTCGCTGACTCAGCCAGGCGCGCGGGGGCGGGGCATCCTACCCCGCCTCCAGGCGCATGGCATCCCCCAGCCTCATCCCCAAGCGCAAGGACTCCGGCCCCGCCTCGGGCAGGCCAAGCTCCAACCCGCCTCCAAGCGCACGGCCTTCCCAGCCTCATCTAGGCGCAGGGACTCCTACCCCGCCTCGGGCGGCGGTGGTGGGTGTACGAGCGTCGGCGGACCGGCCGCGTCCCCCCGCTCCTGTTCGATCTGCCGGCGCAGCGCGAGCACGCCGACGACGACGAGCACCAGCTCGATCAAGAGCGGCAGCGCCTGACCTGGCGTGCGCGTCGGGCCGAGCGTGGCGATCAGCAGCACGATCGCTGCCGCCCCCGTGGCAAACCAGCCGGGGTGGTGCTCGAGCGGCTCGGCGATCAGGTCGCGTAGGCGCCTGGCCCACCGCATCGGGCCGGCCAGCCAGCCGGCGAAGATCACCACGACGCCGGTGATCAAAAGCCACAGCGCGCGGCTGCGCCAGCCGGCGGTGGCGATCGCGAGGACTTCTTGCATCGCGGGGCGGATACCTTCGTTGTGCACCAAGCTGTTGACGACGTAGGACTCGATCCAGCGGCGCAGCACCAGCGAGATGAGCGCACCGGCGATGATCCCCACCCCGATCTCCAGCAGCACCCGCCGGCGGTAGCCGGCGCCGAGCGCAAGCGCGCCGACATACATCAGCACCACCAACAGCGGCAGGATGAAGGAGAGGCTGCGCATCGCTTTGACGCCATCCTGCGCTAGCTTCAGCTGGTTGGAGCGCAGCAGCACGAGCTTGCGCCGGTTGGCTGGTAGTTTGGCGCCGACTTCGCTGCCCACCCCCAGCCGCGCGCCGATCCGGTCGACCAGCACTTCCAGGTTGATGCTCACCACGCCCCCCGAGGTCGAGAGCGCGCCGCTGCCCCCGTTGAGGATCCTCGTCACCTGTTCGTGCGTGATGTGGTTGGCGCGTCCCCACAGTTCTTGGATCGCGGGGACTTCGAGCGCCTTTTCGATCGCCTGGGGCACGACTTGCGCCGCCGCGGTCGAGAGCGCCGGCGCCAGCGGTTGCAGCACCTTGGGCAGCTTTTCGGCCGCCAGGTTCTGCACGTCCACGACGGCGAGCAGGCGTTCGGAGAGGTCGCTGGCGACGACCGCGCGGACCTTTTCGTTCTGGAGCAGCCGCACGCTGGTTTGCGTCCAGCCTTCGGTGTCGATGATCTGCGCGCGGATCCAGGTCGCCATGATCGAGAAGACGATCAGGATGCTCGCCAGAATCACCAGCGTCCGCGCGCGCCAGAACCCCGGCGGATGCCGCCGCGCCGCGACCGCGCCACCGGCAACTCCACTCCCACCGGTCGCGGCAGAGGCTCCCGTCACGGCAGAGGCTCCCGTCACGGCAGGGGCGCCCTCCGCAGGGGCGCCCTCCTCAGGGGACGGGCTCGCTCCGGTGGGGCCTGCGCTCGTCATTCGCTTGCAGCCTCCCCGCCGCGAAGGTGATCCGGCCTCGCCCGCCAGGGGTGGTAGAGCAGTCGGCGCACTCTACACCGCCGGCTGCGGGTGAGATGTCGAGGCCACCGGCTGGTCCTCCGCCGTGGCAAGCGCCTCACCGGGCAGCGAGCGAGCGAACCACAGCCCCACGAGCGCGAACGCGCAGGCCACGAGCAGCGAGCGCTTGAGCGCTTCGATCTGCGCGTCGTTGTAGAAGCCGACCAGTTTGGCGGCCTGCTCGGGGGGCAGCCCGGCCTGCTCGACCTCGGCCTTGAACTGTGCTTGAGAGACCATCGGCAGACCATCCTCGGTGCCGTGCACCACCTGTTGCTGCACCTGCGAAGGAATCGCGGGATCGGCGAGCACACGCTGGTGAAAGCCGGTGGTCAAGCCGGTGAGCAGCACGGCGCCGATCAGCGCCGTGCCGAGCGACTGGCCGAGGTTCTGCGCGGCCCCCTGCACGCCGCCGGCCTCGCTGGAGCGCGATTCCCCGACCGATGACATCACGACGTTGCCGAGCTGGGAGAACGCGAGACCGATCCCGACGCCGAAGCCCGCCAGCGAAAGCGCGAACGCGACGGAGGAGAGCGACGGGGAGATGCTCGCCAACAGGCAGGCGATCGAGACGAACAGGAAGCCGAGCCCGATCTGCACGACTTTGCGAGGGGAGGTGCGCGTCGCCAGGCGCGGGCCAAGCACCGCGGCGAGCATCATCGTCACGGAGATCGGCAGGATCTTTACCCCGGTTTCCAGCGCGTTGTAGCCGAGCACCAGCTGCAGGTAGAGCGGCAGCACGAAGAAAGTGCCGGCGAGGATCAGGTACTGCGAAACGAGCGTCGAGAGGCCGGCGCGCAGCTGCGGGATGTGCAGCAGGTCGGGCGCCAGCAGCGGCGTGCGCCCGGCGGCGGCCACGCGCTGCTCCCAGCGGGCGAAGAAGCCGAGGACGACGAGGCCGGCGAGAATCAGGAAGGGCACGACCGAGAAGCCGAACGGGGTGATCTCGGTGCCGCCGATCGTGAGCGCCCCGATCGGTTTGAACAGGCCCCACGTGGAGATCTTGAGGATCGAGAAGACCGTGAGCCCGAGCCCGAGCGCCGACAGCGCCGCCCCGACGATGTCGAGCTTGACCCGCTCGCCGGTCGGCCGATCGCCGATCCGGCGCACCAACGTGAGCAGCACCAGCACGATCACGGTCTCCGCGGCGAACACCACCCGCCAGCTGAACTCCGTGGTTATGAAGCCCCCGATCAGCGGCCCGGCGGCCGCGCCGGCGCCGGCGATCCCGCCAAGCAGCCCGTACGCGAGCGCCCGTTCGCGGCCGCTGTAGTTGGCGGCGGTGAGCGAGGCGATCGCGGGGATCACGAGCACGGCGCCGAGCCCCTCGATCCCCGACCAGCCGATCAACAGGACGCCGAGGTTGGGGCTGAGCGCGGTCGTCAACGACCCCACCCCGTAGATGGCAAGGCCGATCGAGAAGGCCCGCCGGCGCCCCCAGATGTCCCCGAGCTTCGCGCCGGTCAGCATGAACGCGGCCATCACCAGCGTGTAGGCGGTAATCGCCAGCTGCACCCCCGACACCGTGGTGTGCAGGTCCGCCACGACCTGCGAGATCGAGACGTTCATGACCGTGCTGTCGAGCACCATCACGAACTGCGCCGTGCCGAGAATCAGGATCGTCGTGCGGCTGCGCACGTCTCAGCGTGCCGATCTGCGTCGGGCAACCCTCATCCACAGGGCACGGTAGACGATGCACGGCGGGCGCGGGGTACGCTTTGCTGGAGAAGCAAGGCCGGGACGGTCGCCGCGCGGCTCACGGGGCACAAGCCTGCGCGCACAAGCGCTGCAGGCGATCGTTACGGCGCGAACTCGCGCCCGAAGAGGTGGCGCGCGGCCACGAGCTTGGCGATCTGCGCAGTGCCGTCGCCGATCTCCAGACCGATGACGTCGCGCAGCCGCTGGGCCTGCGGCAGCTCCTCGCTGTAGGCGGCGTGCCCGAAGGCGAGCAGCGCCTGGTGGCAGACCTCGGCCGCCAGCCGCGGGCCCCACCACTTGACCATGTTGGCCTCCAGGGCATGAGGCAGCCCCTGGTCCTTGCGCCACAGCGCCTCGTAACAGAGCAGTCGCGCGCCGCGCAGTTGGGCCGCGAGCTCGACGAGCGGGAAGGCGACAGCCTGCTGGCGCGAGATCGGCTGGCCGAAGGCGCGGCGCTCGCGCGTGTAGGCAATCGCCTCGTCGAGCGACTGCTGGGCGCAGGCCAGGCACATCAGCGCGATCAGCGCACGCGAGTAGTCGAAGCCCTGCATGCAGCGCACGAACCCCTCGCCCTCGCGCCCGACCAGACCGTCGGCGCCGACCGGGTGGCCGTCGAACGCCAGCGAGGCCCGGCCGATCGCGCGCTCGCCGAGGTCCGCGAACGGAGAGCGCTGGACGTAGCGATCGTCAAGCTCGATGTAGAACGCGCTGATGCCGCGCGCGCCCTCGCCGCCGGTGCGCGCGAACACGAGCGCCGTGTGCGCGCCCATGCCCAGCGAGATCGAAGTCTTCTCTCCGGTGAGCCGCCAACCCGCCCCGTCGCGCTCGGCGCGCAGCCCCAGGCGCGCCGCGTCGGAGCCGTGCTCGGGCTCGGTCAGGCAGAAGCAGGGAAGCGCCTCGCCCGCCGCGATCGCCGGCAGCCAGCGCTCGCGCTGGCGCTCGTCGGCCGCGCCCACGAGCACCTCCGCCACCAGCGCGGGCAGGAAGACGAGGTAGGAGGCGTTCAGATCGGCGCGCGCCACCTCCTCGACGGCGATCCCGGCGCTGAGCGCATCCGCGCCCTGGCCGCCGTGCTCCAGCGGGATGCGCAGCCCCACCAGGCCGAGCTCCGTCATCTCGCGCACGAGCCCCGCGCGGAACGCCCCGCGGCGGTCGGCGCCGGCGTAGTCGCCTACCAGCCGGTCGCGGGCGAAGGCGGCGACGGCGTCGCGAAAGGCGCGCTGCTCGTCGCTCAGAGCGAAGTCCATTGGCGACACTCAGCGACGGCCCGGCGGGCTACCCGGCTCGCGTGAGCTCTTCCAGGCACGGTGGGCAAGTGCGACCGCCATCGCTCCCTTCTGGCGGACCGGGCTCACTGAGCGGACAGCTGCAGCGCCAGCTCATCGACGTAGCACCAGCTCCAAGTCTCGCCGGGCTCCGCCGAGCGGATGATCGGGTGACCGGTGGCGTGATGGTGAGCCGTCGCATGGCGCCCCGGCGAGCTGTCACAGCAGCCGATGTGACCGCAGGTTTGACACATCCGCAGATGCACCCACCGCCCACCAGTAGCCAGACACTCCTCGCAGCCCGCCACCTCCGTGGGCAGGTCGAGGACCTCGACCGCATCGAGATGGGCGCAAGCGGGCATTGCACACAAGATAGCGAGGGTCGCGCCACTCCGGCCGGTCGCTCACCGACGCCCCGCTAGCACGCGACCTACGCACCCCCACGATCGGCGCAGGCGACCCCACGCTCGCACTACCGCGCTCGCGGCGTGGTCTCGTCAGGTGAGCACGAAATGGTTGGCGGGATTGCCGTGGTCGTCGACGTATTCCACTTTGACCTCGGTGCCATCGAAGTCGAGCACGGCGAAGCCGAAGCGCAACCATTGGTTGCCGTCGGCCGTCTCCGCCTCGTTACAGGCCCAGCTGAGCGGCGCGTAGCCTTCGACGTTTTGCGCGTTGCCCGACAGCGGGGGGTCGGGAAGGATCTGCGGCACGCCGCCATGACCGACGCATGAGCCGAACCGCAGCCACGGCACCGGGCCGTCGGGGTGCTCTGCATCGGGGCCGTACACGGCGCAGCGGTGCTCGTGGCCCCAGAACCACGCGTCCAGGCGTCGGTCCCTGTCGAACAGCGGCTGGATCTTCTCGGTCATCTTCTGCGTGACCGTTTCATAGGCGCTGAACGGCTGGTGGTGGGTGAGGAGCATCGTTTTGCGCGCGCCCCCGAGCTTGCTCGCCACCCACTCGGCCTGCGAGCCGGCGAGGTCGTGGTCGTCGTAGGCGCTGTCGAGACCGAGGATCTGCCAAGCGCCGTTCTCCAGGCTGAAGTGACTCGACGGCGTCTGCTCGGGATGCCCCCCGAGCCAGTGCCCGCGGAAGCGCGGATCGTGCAGCAGGTAGCCGAAGTAGCCGTGACCGCCCGAGTACATGTCGTGGTTGCCATTCAACGACCAGCAGAGCACGTCCTGCTCCTTGCGATCCACCGGCCAGTAGCGCAGGAAGCGAGTTTCATACTCCTCTTGCCAGCCCGAGTAGTAGGTGTCGCCGAGGTGAATCAGATGCTGCTCGCGGCCCCGACCTTCGTCGAGCCGGTGGCGTATCTGCGCGGCGACCGCGACCGCGCCGGGCAGACCCGTGGCCCAATCCCCGACCAGGATCACCCGCGCGTTCGGTGCAAGCGCCACGGGGCCGGCGGGGGTATCCGGGAAGTCCGGTCGGCCGTCGATCTTGGCAAGCTCTTCGGCGAGCTTCGTCTCCATCCACAGCGGGTCGCAGGGACCAAACTTGCGGAAGATCTCGATGTCGCCGATGATCGCGTGCGCGAGCCGGTCGAGTCCCTCCGGGAGAGCTTTCAGCAGATTCTCCAGCCTCGACTCGATGCAGGTCGTGAGCACCGACTGCAGGTTGCTGGTGACGGCTGTGCGGGGCATGAAGGGCGTCGCCCGATCGCCCGCTTTGGCTCCCTCGAGCTCTTCGTACGCCTCGTCATAGGCCGCTTGCGCGAGCTTGTTGCCTTCCGGTCGTTGTGCCCCAGCCGCATGGATGCCGTCGAGCTGGCGCTTCAGGAAGGCCGGATCCATCACGTCGCGAATGACCCGCCCGCCCGCCGGCGCGCCGGCCGGGGTCCCGCCGGCCGCAGGCCCGCCGGCAGGCGCGTCGCGATGCCGCAACCACGCAAGCACTTCGCGAAAGCGCTCCTCGATCTCCTCGAACATCCGGCCCTCCTCTTTTTGCCAACCTTTGGAAGATAGTGTAGGGTCGCGCGCATGGATGCGACCTACGATGCGATCGTGGTCGGATCGGGCTTTGGCGGAGGGATCGCGGCCTGCCGGCTGGCCGAAGCGGGGCTCCGCGTCGCAGTGCTCGAGCGGGGGCGGCGCTTCGCGCCAGAGGACTTCCCGGCCACGCCCGCGCAAGCGCCCGCGGCGCTGTGGCATCCGACGCTCAATCCGCGCGGGCTGTTCGACCTGAGGCTGATGCGCGACCTCTCGGTACTGACGGCCGCCGGCGTCGGCGGGGGGTCGCTCGTATACGCCAACGTGCAACTGCGCACGCCGGCCGACGTGTTCCAAACGGGCTGGCCGCAGGCGATCGACCGCGACGTGCTCGACCCCTACTACGACCGCACCGAAGAGGCGCTGCTGCCGATGCAGACACCCGCGGGGCTGCCGAAGATGGACGCGTTCGCCGCCGCCGGTCAGCGCGTCGGCAAGCAGGCCGAGCGCCTGCCGCTGGCCGTCAACTTCGAAGGGGATCGCGAGCACCCCTTCAGCGGCGTTCACCAGAAACCATGCGAAAACCTGGGCCGCTGTGACAGCGGTTGCCCGATTCACGCCAAGAACACGATCGACATCACTTACGTGGCACGCGCCGAGCAGCACGGCGCACAGGTATACCCGCTCCACGAAGCGCAGCGGCTGCAGGCGCCCAAGCACGCTGGCGCGCTGTGGCAGGTCGACTTCCGCGACCTGGAGCGGCGCAACGGTGGCATGGTGCGCGCGCCGGTGGTCGTACTCGCCGCCGGCGCGCTCGGGACCACGCGGCTGCTGTTGAAGAACCGCGCCCGCCTCCCCCACCTCTCCGGCGCCCTTGGGAGCCATTTCTCGGGCAACGGCGATGCGCTCGGAGCGGCGTTCGACCCGCGCGCCAGCGATGTCGGCAACCCGCGCACCGACTTCGGGCCATCGATGACGAGCGTGCTCGACTACACCGACGAGCACGGCTTCCTGCTCGCCGACGGCGGGCTGCCCTCGAAGTTCGGCGGGCTGCTGGAGATCGTGCGCGCGGTGGAGCGAATCCACGGCTGGCGCACGCTGCTGCTGCGCGCCAAGCGCCTGGCGGCGCACCTCGGGTTCAGCGACCAGCACATAACCCACCGCCACCTGCGCCCGCCTCCTCCCGCGCGACCGATCGACGACTCGCTGGTGTTCCTGATGATCGGCCGCGACGCCGCCGACGGACAGATGCGCCTGACGCCGCTGCTCAAATGCTTTGACATCCGCTGGAGCAGGCGCGGCAGCGAAACCCTGTTCGAAGCGATGAAGCAGGTCACCTACGACCTCGCCCGCGGAGTCGGCGCCGAGCCGTTCTTCGCGCTGGACACCTGGCCGCTCAGCGGCTACATCACAGTGCACCCGCTGGGCGGCTGCCCAATGGCCGACGATCCTTCGCTGGGCGTCGTCGACGACGCCGGGAAGGTGCACGGCTACGCGGGGCTGCACGTGCTCGACGGATCGATCGTGCCGACCGCGTTGGGAGTGAATCCGTCGAAGACGATCGCCGCGCTCGCCGAGCGGGGCATCGAGCGATCGATCGGCGAGCTGAGGGGCTGAGCGATGGGGCTGCGCGAGCGTGTCACCCTGCGCAAGCGCTGGCGCAACAACACCGGCAACGAGGGCATCGACCCGCTGCGTCAGGAGACCCCGACGTCGCTCGAGGAGCTCCAAGCGATCGTCCGCGAAGCCGAAAGCGACGGCTGTGCGGTGCGCGCCGTCGGGTCGGGCCACTCCTGGTCGGACGTTGCCCTGACGGACGGCACCCTCATCCATCCCACCGGGTTGAACAGGCCGCTGGACCTGGAGGAAGACCTGCTGCGCCCGGGCATCGCGGGGGTGCGCACCCTCGTGCGGGTGCAGGCCGGCATGACGATCGCCGAGCTCAACGCATACCTGCAGGGGCTGAAGCTCGCCCTGCCGAACATGGGGGGCTTCGACGGCCAGACTGTCGCGGGGGTGATCTCGACCGCAACCCACGGGTCGGGGATCGGCTTCGGGCCGCTGGCAGACATGGTCCGCTCGCTCGACATCGTCGGCTCCGGGGGCGCCATCTACCGAATCGAGCCGAGCGAGGGGCCGAGCGACCCCGAGGCGTATCGGGCACGCTATCCCGACCATCGGCTCCGCCAGGACGACCGCTGGTTCAATGCCGCCGTCGTCGGCATGGGCTGCATGGGCGTGATCCACTCCGTGGTCCTCGAGGTCGGGCCGCTGTTCTACCTGCGGGAGATGCGAGCGATGAGCACGTGGTCGCGAGTGCGCGAGGAGCTCGCGCGCGGCGAGGCGCTCGCGCAGAATGTCCACTACGAGCTGATCTTCAGCCCTTACCCCAACGCAGATGGGGAGATCGAATGCCTCGTCACCACGCGCAACCCGATCCCCCCCTCCGAATACCGTCACGACCACCGCCGCAGCCGCAGCCTGTTGATGGAACTCGCCGCGCGTTTTCCCCTCACCCCGCTGCTGATCAACCTCGCCGTCGGCCTGCGCCCGCAGATCTCCCCGTTCCTGCTCAGGCAGGCGCTCAATGCGCTCGTCAACGACGATTACGTCAACATCAGCTATCGGGTGTTCAACATCGGCGCGGCCAACTACCTGCCCGCCTACTCGTGCGAGATCGGCGTTCCGATCGACGAGCGCCAGTTTCACCTCGCAGCAGTCGAGCTGATCGTCGAGGTCGCCGCCCAGCGCCGGCGCCTCGGCAACGTGTACCACAGCTCGCCGATCTCGCTGCGCTTCGTGAGGGCCAGCGACGCCCACCTGGCGATGATGCAAGGGCGGGACACGATGATGATCGAGCTGATCATGGCCACCCACACCGTGGGCGGAATGGAGCTGCTGGCCGCACACGAAAGCGCGCTCCATGCCTTGGAGGGACGCCCGCACTGGGGCCAGGTGAACACGCTCACTGGAAGCCACGGCCTGGTCGAAGCGATGTACCCCCGCTACCGGGATTGGCAGGCAATCCACGCCGAGCTCAACGCAAGCGGCGTGTTCAACAGCCCCTTCAGCAAGCGCGTGGGGATCTCGGGGTGAGCCGACGAGGCTGCGCAGCAGTTCCCCACCGCGCCTCGAGCGCAAGAAGCGCTGAGGCCCAGTCGCAGAGCCAGCGCTAAACGAGGGCCGCGTCGGCGGAGGCGATCGTGTGCAGATGCCCACTCACACCGGCGAGGCTGAGAAGCCGCTGAACCTGCGGGGAGCCGAGGGTGACAACGACCCTCTGGCCACGCTCCACCTTGCGCTCATGGGCAGCGAGGACGACTCGCAGACCAGCGGAATCCATGAACTGGACGTCATCGAGGTCGAGCACAAGGATGGCAGCGGCGTCGACCGCATCGCTTTCGAGCTCGCTCTGCAGTCGGGGCGCGGCGAGCAGGTCAAGTTCGCCATGAAGCGCCAACACGGTCCTGTCTCGCTCCGGCCGTACCTCGATATTGAGCTGCTCCCGCATGACCACTGGCGATCATGCTATCGCAGCGGGCCGGCTCATACATGGGCAGCGGGCCGGCTCATACGCATGCCAAGCAGCGCGAGATCGTCACGCAGCGAGCCCTCCGCGTGCTCCAGCGCCACACGCTCGATATGCTCGAGCAACCCCGCGAGGGTAAGCCGGGGCGCCCCGCTGCACAACTCGATCAATCCGCGCTCTCCCAGCACCTCGTCCGCGTGGCCGGCCTCGGGGATCCCGTCGGTGTAGAGCAGCAGCGTCTCGCCGGCGCGCAGCACCTCTTCGCATTCGACGACCTCGATCGGGTCGAGTACGCCGAGCAGGGTCCCGGGCCTGCCGATCGGGCGCGCGTCCCCCCGCGCATCGATCAGCAGCGGGGGCGGGTGCCCGGCTAGCGTCACGGTCAACCGCAGGCCCCCAGCCGCCGGCCTCACCATCACCAGGCAGACGGTGCACAGATCCGCGCCGGGGGGTTGACGGCGCAGCGCCCGATGCAGCGTCTCGAGCATCTCCGCGGATGACTGGCCGCCCATCGACGCGGCACGCAGGGTGTGTCGCGCCAGCGCCGTCACGCCGGCCGCACGGGAGCCCTTGCCGCAGACGTCGCCGATCACGAGCATCCAGCTGTCCTCGCCGTGCTCGAACACGTCGTAGAAGTCGCCGCCGACCTCGTTCAGCTCGCCCGCCGCGCAGTACCGCGCCTCGATCTCGGCCCCCGGCACCTCGGGCAGCGACTCCGGTAGCAGCGCCCGCTGCAGGGTGTGGGCGATGTGGGTGCGCTCGGTGTACAGCCGCGCGTTTTCCACCGCCGTGCCCGCGCGGCGGCCAAGCCGCTCGGCGACTCCGAGGTCGGCGGCGGTGAGACGGCGCATCGACTCCGAGGAGACCAGCGTGATCGCGCCGAGCGCCCCGGTAGCGCCGATCATCGGCACGATGATCACCGCGGTCGCCCCGATCGCGCTCAGCAGTTGCAGGTGCTCGGAGTTGTGCGCGTAGGCCGCGAGCGCCTCGGGCTGGATGTCGTTGAAGATGCGGGCTTCTCCCGTGCGGATCACCTCGGGAACCCCCTCTGGCTCGTCGAGCGCCGGGCGGTGAGCACGGTCGATGCGCGCGGCCAGCTCGAGCTTGCGCGGGTCGGGGTGGTGCACAGCCACCCGTTCGATCGTCCCACGCTCATTCAGGAGATCGACCGCGCACCAGTCGGCGATTTGTGGCACGGCCAGCCGTGCCACCAGCTGCAGCGTCTCCCCGTAGTCCATCGAGGAGGCCAGCGCGCGGCTGGCCTCCGCCATGAAGCTTTCGCCGAGCTGCGCGCGCTTGACCTCGGTGATGTTCTCGAAGACGTTGACCACGTAGTCGACGCGACCGGTCTCCGGGTCGGGGATCGGCGAGGAGCGGACGATCAGCCAGCGCTCCTCGCCCGTGGCGCGGACGATGTTTCTCACCAGCAGCGGCTCGGGCTGCTCGCCCCTGAACAGCCGCCTGGCGGGCATGCTCTCGAGATCGAGCTCGCGGCCCTGCTCGTCCTGAACGATGAAGCGGGGCATGACTGTTCCCGGGCGAGCGCGCGTCAGCTCGCCGGGCGTGGCAAACCCGAGCAGGTCGGCGGCGGCCTGGTTGGCGAACACCATCTGCCCGCGGCTGTCAACTACGGTGATCGCCTCCGCGAGATTTGCGAGCACCGCCTCCAGGCGCCGCTCCAGGCGCCGCAGATCGGAATACAGCTGGGCGTTGTCGATCGCCAGCGCCGCCCGTCGAGCGAGCTCGGCGACCAGATCCCGCTCCTCGATCCCGTAGCGTTCGCTCTCGCCCAGACGCAGCGTCGACAGCGCTCCGAGCGTGCGCCCGCGTGCGACCATCGGGGCGACGACCGCCGAGCGATAGCCGTGCTCGACCATGAACCGCGCGTGCTCGGATCCCTGCGCGAACGAGCGCAGCAGCGCGTCTGTCATCTCCACCAGCAGCACCGGCTGGCCGCTGCGCATGACCTGCGCCACCGGATGCTCCCCGGCTGGGTCGAGCGGATAGCGCGCGCGCAGCTCCTCGAGCTCGCGTGCCAGCCCCTCCTCGGCGGCGACGACCGCCACACCCATAATCGCGCCGTGTTCGTCGCGCAGGTCGATCACGCAGAGATCGGCCAGCCGCGGCACCGTCAGCCGCGCGACCTGCGCCATCGTCGTGGTGGGATCGAGCGAGCTGGCCAGGATCGCCCCGGCCTCGATCAGCAGATCCCTCGTTAGCTCGCTCAGGCGCGGGGCGTCGCGGCTGATCGGCTCCCCCTTGTCTGATCCTCCCGGCATCGTTTGGTCCGGCTTGCGGGCGGTGCTCGGACACCGCTGCCCAACACGGACGATAAGTATTACAGCGACGGCGCCCCGCTCGCCGACAAGCGGCAGCGAATGGGGGCAGTCGCGCGCAGCAGGGTCGCCGTGCTGGGACGGCCGTCCGCGTATTGGACGATCCTCCTGATGCCCGACATCACGGGCATGACTGACGGCCTGGCGACGTCAGCGCCTAGTAGAAAGGAAGACTATGGACCGCACGCCAGTATCTTCAAGCAATGTAGCGAGTGTCGGCTACGATTCCCAGATCATGGTTCTCGAGGTCGAGTTCTCAGATGGCGCTATCTACCAATACTTCGACGTGCCAGAAGACGACGCGGTTGGCCTCCTAAACTCAGACTCCGTGGGCAAATATCTCAACAGCAATATCAAGGGTCACTACCGCTATGCCCGGATTTAGGAACTCGTGGCAGCGATGTGACCGTCGGCTCGGCCTCGTAGCCATGCGCCACGGCGCCAACCGCGGCTAGCAACTCCCGCGCGTCAATCCTCCCGTCTAACCGGCGTGCGACGCCCCTGCTCAGCAGCGGCCGTGAAGCCTGACGCAGGTGCGCAGTGCATCGAGCACCGCCAGACGCTGGGGGAGAGCGCTGGTGCGCAGCGCGAGGCGGCCGCTGCTCTCCACGACCAGCCAGGCGTCCCCCACGCGCCGGCCGGTGATGTCGCCGAAGATTCCGCTTTGCTCGTTCACCACCCCGGGATGCCCGGCTACCGGGGTCGCGCCGGGCAGCGGCGCGGGCAAGGTCCCGGGGTGGTGGGCATCGAGCAGCAACGCGACATCGACCGCCCAGCCGCGATCGGCGATCTCGGTGTCGATGCACGAGAGGTACGCGCGTCCGATCACCTGCGGAACCGGTCGTACCCGCAACACGACGTTGCCCAACTGTTGCTGCGCTCCGTGCAAGCGGGAGCTGTCGATCGCACACGGCCCCGCCGGCGGGCTGCGGCGTACGAGTACGCGCTGGCCGCGCGCTCTGCCCGCAGACCGGGGGATCGCAAAGAGCGTGTGCAGACCCACCTGGGGAGTGCGCTGCCAGGAAACAGTCGGATCGGGAACCCACGGGGTCCCTCCCGGCAGCCGGCGAGTCGCAAGCTCGTGGCCGTTGGCGTCCAGTGCGACCGGGTTGAACGCTCCGATCGCCTGCGGTGAGCCACCATGCTCGACCTGCGGAAAGCCGACCGCGACGCGGTATCCGTTCGGCAGGCGCGGTTCCGGTCGGGTGAGGATCGTGAGCATCGGCGAAGCACGCACGGCGGCTACCTCGGGAGCGGTGAGGTAGTAAGCGACTTGATAGGAGAAGTGCCGGCCTTCGCGCCCGCCCGACCCGCTGACCACATCGGCGTCGATGAACGGTTCGGCGACCGTCGGCCCGCGCCCGCAGCCGCTGGCGCCGCCTCCATACAGGCGCTCGAAGTGGCCGCGGCCGAGCGACCGTTCCCGCGTAGTGAAGTCCACTTGATCGCACCAGCCCACGTGACCGCCGGAAATGTCGGGAGCGAACCCGATGCGGTAGCTGGTGGGGCCGAGCGATTGCCTCGGCTCGGGTAGGACGCCCGCGAGCGGAGCGGACGGGTGCGTGCCACCGAGCAACACCGCCGCCGCGGCGCCGCCGGTGAGCAGCGCCATGAACGCGAGCAACGCGAGCGCTCTCGCGCCGTGACGCCAGCCGGGGCGCGCACCAGCCGTCCACGCTACGCGCTCCCGCGAGTCGGGGTCGGTGTGGAGGATCGTCTCCACCTGCCGCCGGCGGGCAGGCGATGCGTGCGCCGAGCGCGGATCGGCACTCGGATCGGGCACCGGGTTGGCCGCCCGCACAAGGTCGATCGGATCGTGGCTCATGCGCTCGCTTCCGCTCATCGCTTTCCTCCTTCGCTAAGCGGCTCGATCAGCGCACAGCCCGTGTGCGCAGGGCGCTCGGCCTGCGCCGCCTCGGACGACGCGCGTTCGAGCAGCTGCGCGAGGTGCCCGCGCGCACGGTGAAGCCGTACGCGGAACGCCGCGCTCGAACAGCCGAGCGCGCTCGCGGCTTGCGCTGGGGAGAGTCCCTCCCATGCGACCAGGAGCAACGCCTCGCGCTCACGCACCGTGAGCGCGAGCAGCGCATCTCGCAGCTGCGGCTGGACTTCCTCGCTCACCTCCCCCTCCTGCTCGGGGGGTGGAACGAGCGTGCGTGTGAGCCGCGCGCTGAGCGCCGCCGAGCGCAGGTGTCCGCGGCGGTGATTGGCGAGTGTGCGGCGCGCCACCCCATATAGCCAGGGCAACGGCTCCCCCGGCACGCTGTCCAGCGCGCGCCAAGCCACAAGGAACGTCTCGCTCACTACGTCCTCCACGATCGCTTGCGGAGCGCGGCGCAGCACATAGGCGCGCACCTCCGGGTGGCAACGCTCGAACAACGCTTCGAATCGCTCCCGTCGGTGCCTCTCAGGCCGCGTCATCACCTACCTATGTCCGGGTCGCTCGCGCGCGTTACATCCGCCCGCACGACGAGTGGAGCTTGACCTGGCTGTGCAGGCGCGTAGTCGGCTGATGCCGCTCGCGCGCCGGGTAAGCAAGGTGCCCTGCTCGTCAAACAAACGCGCGCCGTCTCGACGCGACCGCCGCCGCCCGCGCCTGCCGGCGCTAGTGGGCGACCTCCCACACCTCGTAGCCGCTCTCGAATCGCGATACGAAGACGACACCCTCGGAGAGGCTTGCGCTCGGCAGCTCCTTCGGGAAGCGCAGTTCGACGACGATCGTTCTCGCCTGGACCGCCTTGCCGCACTGGTAAGCAACCTCACCGCCGCGTGGCCCAGCGGAGGTTGCCACCTTCGCCGAGACGGCCTGCGCGCCATCGACATCGAGTCCTTTGTACAGGCTCGGCGCCGCTACAAGCGCGGCCTTACGCGCCTTCTTGATGGCGCCGTCGCCGAGCGGCAGCGCACGGTCGGCCTGCTTCGGGCAGGCGCCGCTCCGCTTGTCGCCTTTCGCGGCACCGGCGCCGGGCGCCGTCGTAAGCGCAATCGCGACTGCAAGACAGGCACCGACGCCGAGTGCTGCAGCTCGTGTACGCACACGCACCGCGCCTCTCGGTCGCTCGTGAGCCGAGGTGTGAAATACCCCTCTGTCTGCTGTCCACATCCCGCCCATCGTACACGCCCTATAGGCGACGCTGCCTTCGGCCGCCGGGACCGGCTCCAGCGCAAGCATGCCATCCCGGCCGATGTCGCTGCGAGAGACCGCCCCGATCGGTGCCGGGTACGCATAGGTACGCATAGTCCCGGCGGTGCGGTCGAGTCGAGTCGTGCAGCCAGGCTCGCCGCGAGGCGCTACGACGGCGCATCGGCGTACTGGCTGAGCGTCCCGCGCAGGAAGCAGACGGCAGCGCGTGGTCGACGTCTCGGTAATGCCGACGGTGCTCCGCGGCAACACCAACGCCCCCATGATCGCGATTGCCTAACGTGCCGCCGCTCTCATCCGCCAGGCGCGGCGGTTGCGACTCAGTCTGGTGCGAGCGGGTTCAGGTCGTGGTGACTCGCTGCGGTGTTCAGGTCCGTGTCGTAGACGAACATCGCGCCGAGCTCCTCGCGGACAGACAGCGCGCTCGCCAGGTGCAGTGCGTCCATCGCACGGAGCGCTGGCCGATGCTCGCCGGTGGCAAGGTCGATGATCTCAGGGGTCAGGGGCAGCAAGGTCAGGCGGGTGACCGCCGTCTTCGCGCGTTCGATCATTTCCGGGTCGCCGAGTCGTCGTGCCGTGCAGATCGCCTCGACGCGGATCAACTCGCTTGCAACCCGAACCGGCCAGTGCGCGAGCGCTTGGCGCAGAGCCTGAGTCTCCGGCTCGTCCTTGAACAGCTTGACCAGAGCGGATGCGTCGAGGTAGGCGGCGCTCACTCGCCGCGCACCCATTGCAAGGCGTCGCTCGCCGGCGTCGCGCTCGCCCCATGCGGGTCCGCCGCCGGCGTGTCCAGGTCCAGCAGATCGCCTTGGGCGGGCGTCGCTCCGTAGCGCTCAACGAGTCGCGCCTGTAGCCGCGAGGACTCGTCGGCTGTAGCCAGCACCGACCGTGCCCCACGCAGCGTCAGCGCTCTGATCTGTGCGGCAGCCGACCGGGTCTCAGCGGGATCCAGCAATGGTTGGGTGAGCGCGAGCGCGCGCTCCATCTCCGGGTCGCGCTCAACGCCAAGGCGGGGATGACGTGCAGCCATAAGGCGATGGTAGCACTAGCTGGTAGCACCGGGGGTTTGGCTCCCAGGCGGGGCGCTACACCTGATCGCCCGCGAGGCTCTCACAACCGAAGCCTTGCGCGCGATCCTCATCCAAATCGAACCTGCCTCCCACGACCATGGATCGTCTGGATACACAAGGCTGCTGGATGTTCTGCTCTTCAGCATCACCCTAACCGGACGGTATTGGAACCGCGAGACCGTGGCGGCAATCGAGCGGCTCGACGCTGAGTTGTAGTGGCACGGGCGGCGCAAGGACCGACCAGCCCGCGGCCGAGCTGGCTGTCGACGGTGCCTGCGGAATCGACAGGGACCACCCGCGAGCAGCCCGACTTGAGCGTGGCTGGACGATCGTTACCCGCGGCGTGGCGTGGCTTGTTCTCGAAGATGCGCGACGCTCTTCCGGCATTTCACGCAGTGCTCTGCGTGGCGACGAAACCCTGTCTCGCCAGGCTTCCCGGCGGCTACCAACTCGATCGATCTGGTCCATCGCTCGCACCACTCGCCTGACTCGATCCGCTCGACCGCAGCGCGGATTCGCTCGTTTGCCCTGAGCGACAGCTTCTTTGCCCGGACCTCGCTGATCCCGAGCTTTGCCGCTGCAAGCCTGTAGCCGGCAGGCGGCGCGTCCGTTTTCTTCGAGTCCCTGCCGCCCACAGCAGCACGCACCACCCGCTCACGTGCCGGGAGGCTGTTCGCGACCTCGCCGCTGAGCCACAGTAGCTCGTTCAGGACAATTTGCTCATCAGGCTCGACGTCTTTCGTGGCGACGTTCAGGAGGATCACGTCGCTGTCACCCCCTACCAGCTGTGAGGGGCGGAGGCTGCGCCCACGAGTATTGAGACTCCGCAGTTTGTTCATCATCGCCGTGACGATGTATGGAACCACAGGGGCGACCAGCTGACGGTGGGGTCGCCGGTCGAGCCAATCCACCCAGAAGTCGCTGTAGAGGTCCTCCGAATGCTGTTTCAAGTCGAAGAACCTGTGGTAGCCCGCCCCCTGAGCTATCGCAATGAACCGTCTGCATGCCGCCGCGCGATAGCGCTCGAAGTCAACGCTCGGGTCGAGGCTCCCATCTGCTGCGCTCATGCGCTTCTCCTTCCGCGTCACGCCCTCGGCGTGAGTGTCGTGGTAATCATCACGACAAGAGTTGTGCTGCCGGCGATGGATGCCTTCTAGAAAAATGGCGTCGCCGGCCCTCCGAGGCTCCCGACAGCCTTGCTGACCTGTCTCTTTACCCCGCCCTGGTCGCAGCGAAGGAACAAGTGCCGAACGGCGACCAGCGAGTCAGGTGCACGCGCGGCGCTCGGTCTCGGCCAGCGGCACCAGCCGCGCCTGATGGTGACGCGGCGGCAGGGTGCGAGGGAAGGTCACGTTGGCTTTCCTAAGCGATTTTTCGGCGTTCTGCGGTCCGTTTGCGGTCCTGATCCCTCCTTGTTCGTACGATTTAGGCGTGGAAGTTGTGGAACGACCAGCAGGGAAGGCTCAGCGGCTCGGTGCCCTCGTCTGGATGGCGCTGGAGCCACTGGTCGCGATCACGTTGCTGCTCGTCGTGACAGGGGTGATGCTGCGTATAACACACGGCCTCGCCTATGGCCGTGTGCTCGCAGCCATCGGAGTACCGGTCGCGCTGGCGAGCACCTGCGTACTGCTGAGTATGTGCTACGAGCGACGAGCGCGGGCGCAGGAGTATGTCCTCACCGAACTGGTTCTGAGGCTTAAAGGCAACCTTGCTGAGGTCTTCCCTTTGCGGCCACGAAGCGCTAGAGAACGGATAGAGGCCAGGACACCAGTACTCACGGAGCTCGCGCAGGATCTACTGCGGATCGGGCGCGAAGCGCCGTGCGCAGCATCGCGCGTGATGAGCGCCTGGGTCGCACTCGTGCTCGCGAGCGTGCCGTGCGGACAGTGGATGTGCCACGCGATCCTCCACGAAGGACCGGGTGCCCTCCTCGCCGGCGTTGCGATCGCGCCCGGCGTGGGAGTGTTCGCCATCGCCTGCAATGATCTGCGCTTGGGCCGTATCCGCGGGCTACGGCACCAACGGCAACCGCGGGCATGGGCGCATGGCTACGAGCCGCCGCGCGAACCCACGATCCTGCCGACCGTGCCCCTGATGGTGCTTGGCTTCGTACCGGCCGGGATCGTCGGGGCGATGTGGAGCCACAGCGGCTCGCTGGATACACACCTGAGCGTCACACAAGCTGCGCTCACCCTGTGGCTGTCCCTGTGGAACGGACGGAAGAAGGCGAGCAGCAAGGTGTTCGTACGCGTCGAGCACACGTTTGCACCCGTCGACCGGCTGATCCGCGAGCACGTGGCCCAGACATGGGATGTGCTTTCACGGGCCTCCCGGATCTGCGGCTGGAGCGCGGCGGGACTGTTCGCGCTGTCGCTCAGCTGGCCAACATCCGTGGGTAAGGGTGTTCCCGGCGTGCTGATCGGCATCAGCAGCGCGCTGCTCGCGGTCAGCCTGCTGCTCGGGCTGCTGGTGCTGAACCCATGGCAGCGACCCGTCTCCCCCGTCACGTACTCAGCTCGGCATCTGCTCAGTAGATTGGGCGAGGCACAGGAACAGCGCATTTCGACGTTCCTGAACGTCGCGTTCGGGTGCTCGCTGCTCGCGTTCGTCGTGATCGTCGGCGCAGGCGCGCTGTAGTTCTCTGGAGTAGGTTGTGCGCATCGAGACTCCTTCACCTGCGAGGTCCCTCCTGCACGTGACGCTGCGGTTGCTGCGCGAGGCTAACGGCCCGAGTTGCCTCCGCCGCGCATCTCGCCGATCATCGGGCTAGGACGCACAGGCTCAGGGCGCGGAGGCACCGGGGACGGCTGCGGAGTCGGCTTGCCAGACATCGCTGTCATCTCGCTGTTACGGCTCACGGGCGTCTCAACAGATCGCGGAGCATCTCTCGGAGGGCCGAGTCGCCGCCGCGATGGCTTTCGCGAGCGACGTGGATATTGCGCTCAGCATCGAGACGCATCCATGCGATCGGGTGGTCAGCAGCCTCGGCGAGCTGACCGAGAAAGGCACGTTGGGCGCGACCGTTGCCCTCCCGAAAGGGGTGGACGGCGTTGAGCTCAGCGTAGTAGTGGGCCAGCCGCTCCACGAACCGCTCGCGTCCCAGACCACGTAACAAGCCCTCGCGCGCGAGATCGGCCAA
This sequence comes from Solirubrobacteraceae bacterium, assembly GCA_035948945.1. Classification (GTDB taxonomy): domain Bacteria; phylum Actinomycetota; class Thermoleophilia; order Solirubrobacterales; family Solirubrobacteraceae; genus Palsa-744. The sequence goes on along the minus strand of DASZIQ010000072.1, from coordinate 3,597 downwards.
CAGTCTCCTCAAATAAGGCTCGATATGCTCGGGCAGAGCAAACAGATCGCCCCCCTTGCTGATCCGCACCGTACGAAGCTCGCCTGCCCACGGGTACACATCGCCGAAGATGACGCGGTGGGTCGCCTGAAGGTGAGCGAGATCGTAGCCGCCGGGGATGCGGCGTCGTTCGAGCTGCGCAATGCGAATCGCGCTGATCGCCGCCTCACGGTCGGCAAGGTCGGCTGCGTCGCGTAGGTCGAGACGATTGCGAAGGACATCGGTGCCGGGGTAGACGTACGGATCGTCGGCCATCGCCGCGAACGTATTTGATCAGTACGTCGGAGCCCCTACGCGCGCACTGGCGCGAGCAGCGCGTCAAGCGACTCGCCAGCACCAATCCGCCGAGCCGCGTCGTCCAGTTGCGCGTCGCTGAGCTCGCCGCACGCCCACCGGCCCAGAAGCGCCTCGGCAACGCCCGGATCGAGACCCTCGGCCCGTACTGACGCGAGCGCGTTTTCGGCTGCATGCCTGCGCGTGTTCATACGCGCATTTTAGACGCTCCGGCCACGGCCTCCGGCGCTGACCGCAAGGGCGGCCCGAGAGCAATCTGGGTGGCCGTCCTGGTTCGATTAGCGACGTTCTGTTCTCCGAAAATCGCCCTAACTGGACGGTATTTGAACCACGAGACGGTCGCGGCGATCGAGCGGCTGCACCGGATACTGTCGGCCCCGCCTGCACGCGAGCCAGACGTCGGTGCGCGGTGATCGCACTTTTGCAGGCGATCAGCTCTCTGGCCGCTGGCTGCGCGTTCCGCGCCGGCTGACTACTTCGATTACGCTTGCGGGTTTCGTGCCCGGCCACCAGCCCAGATACCAACCATGTGCGACGGTAGCCGATATGCGCCTTCCATCGGTGAGGATGATCCTCACCGCACGCACTCCGCGTCCTGCGCGTCCGGATATATAGCCGAACGGCTTGCCGTTGGCGGCGCGTGTCAGGCCGAGCGCAAGCGCGCCGATCCGATCGGCGCGCACGGATACTCGGCTGGCGCTCGGCCGCCCCGCAGTCCAGCTTTTGAGCTGGGAGCGCCCAGGCCCTACCAGGCAGTGGACGTCGTATTCGCCGTTGGTGAGCATCACAAACGTGTATGGACCACGTGTGTCGGCAAGAAGCGTGCGCCACGGCCCACCAACGCCCGGAAGTGGGTGGATAGAGCGAAGGCCCCGTCGCTCCTCTTGGAGGCGCATCTTGCGGAACAGCCAAATGCTGGGAACCAGCGACTTGACCACTTGACGCTCGCACGCTTCTTCCGCTGTCGCAATCTGCCCCGGCCGTGGCGCCGTCGGGTCGGGAGTCCAGCCGGCGAAAGCACCCTGCAGGCCACCGCCGAAGCCGATCAGCGCAAGCGAGATGCCGACGATGGTGGCAAGAGTCGCCATCGCCACGACACCGAGCGCCACTCGCGGGGCAGGCGATCGCGGATGATAGTTGATCTCCCGCAGACGTTCGTACGCCTCATCGGGAACGACGGCCGCGCGGCGCTCGAGGGCCGCACGCAGCTGAGACTCGAACAGCTCGCTCATGAGCCGGTGCCCCCCTCGTCATCCGCAGTCGGTGCCGGCTCGGCTTCCGTCGTGATAACTGTGCGCAGGCGCTCGATCGCGCGTGACGTTGTGCTCTTGACCGTGCCCACCGAGCAGTCCAGCGCCTGCGCCGTCTGTGCCTCCGAGAGGTCAGCGAAGTAGCGCAGCACCACCATCGCCCGCTGACGCTTGGGCAGCGCGGCGAGGATCTCGCGCAACTCGTCGCGGGCCTCGATCTGAGCGCTTCCTGCGAACGACCGAGCCGCGTCCGGTCGCTCGAAGGCCGGGCTGTGGTGCTCGGCGAGCTCGTGCCTGCGGCGCGCGCGCTTGGGTGACTCATCGAAGGCAAGATTGACCAGAACACGCTGGGCATAAGCGTGCGGGTGCGCCATCGCGCGCACCTTCGGCCAGCGCCTGGCCACGCGCAGCAGGCACTCCTGCACCAAGTCCTCGGCCTCGAGGATGTCCCAGGTGATGAGGTAGCCGGTTCGCAGCAACTGCTTGCCGTGATCGCTGACGAAACGCTCGAACTCGACCCTCGTGCGCCCCCGGCTCAGAAGATCCACCGGCTATCACCCCGCCGCGCGAAGACACCCGGGGATGGGCGATCGGCCGCGAGGCGACGCTGCGGGCGAACCAGCCGGCCGCTTCAGAGTTGCGCTGGCGATACTCCCCGGGACCACCTCGATGCGGCCCCGGGGAGCAACCCTCCGGTTCAACTTTCGCGGGCCGTGAGTTCGTGGTATTCGTGGATTATGAGTTCGGCGAGCAATTCGGCGTGGGTGCCGCCAGCACTCACGATTTCAACGCTGCTCGCCTGCTGGGCTCCTTCCCAGAAGGCCAAAAACCAGCCGTTGGCCACAACCGCAGAGACGCGACTGCCATTCTGAAGCGTGAACCGTACAGCGCGTACGTCCAAGCCGGTACGCCCGCTAATATCACTGAACGGCTTGAAGTCGTGGGTGGTGCTGAGCCCAAGCCCGAGGTTGCCGATCTGATCAGCACCCAGGCTGAGGATCGATTCTCCTCCGCCCCCACTTAGGCTGACCAGCGGTTCGGCAGGAGGCCCCATCAGGCACTTGCTCTGGCCTTCGTCGTTGGGGAGCAGCACCATGGTGTAGGGGCCGATCGAGTCGGTGAGAGCAGTACCCCATCCGGCAACCGATACAACCGCCCGGCGATCCGCCCGCCCGGCGTGGCGGTGAGCCCTTCGCCCGGAGTAGCCCGCTCGGGAGGAGCGAGCCTGATCGGGGACCTGTTCGCTCAACGGGACATGGGGCTTGACGTTCGCCATGGCCCGTTCGGCCGCCACCTTGCAGGCCGTTTCCGCGGCGGCGTTTTCACTGCCCGGTTCGTCCGCGGCTGCGACCTGGGCGCCCAAGCCAGCGACGACGATCAGTACGCTTGCGGCCACCGCCGCGCCGCGCCGCGCCGGCGCCATCCGCCGCATGCGCGCACGGACGGCGCGTGACCCATACGGGGGTGCCTGTCGGTCCGCGTCATCACTCTTGGGGGCCATACGCCCTTTGGGATTGATCTTTCCGATCACGAGCCCGCTCCTCCTTGTCTCAATGGGATTCGCCAGGAGCACCTAGCGCCTCTGGCAACGGATCAATGAGCCTTGATCGCTCAAGTCTCTACCGTCTCGCTTGAGTAAACCCCTTGAGAGGCCGGAAAGGTTGAGCGCATCCCGAGATCGATGTCACGAACCAGACGGTTCAAATAAGCCCAGCTGCCTTGGTTCAAACAACCACGGCAAACCCGTACGCGTTCAGTCGTAGGTCGCCATAACAAGGATCGCTGGTAGGAGCGCCGAATCTTGGGTGCGTGGACCGTTGGGAGGCGGAGGGGATCTAAGACGCGGGGCGGGATGCGTGCGTGGAGTTCCTGATGGAGCTGAACTCGCGGTATGAGCGCGAGGTCCCGCAGTTGCGGGAGCGTGTAGCGCGGTTGGAGGAGCGGGAGCGGAAGGATTTGCGTAACTCTTCGAGTCCGCCGTCGCAGGATCCGCCCAAGACGCGGGCTGAGCGTC
>DASZIQ010000071.1:0-2498 GCA_035948945.1 Solirubrobacteraceae bacterium | reverse complement strand
TCCTGCGCCCACCCAAGACAGGTGATCTCCGAACCCCGCGGGGACCGAACGTCCCCCCTCCCCGCTCGCCGGGGAGGGCCGGGGTGGGGCGTGGCGCTCACGCAAGAGCTCCCGTTATCGACTCGGCCGCCTTGACCACGGCGCCGCTGCGGATCAACTGCTCGGCGGCGGCGAGCTCGGGCGCAAGAAACCGGTCTGGGCCGACCCCCGGCACCTGCCGGCGCAGCAGATCTCGAACGGCGCCCGTCGCGGGCGCCGCCTCCAGCGGGCGCCGCAGATCCTGTGCCCGCGCCGCGGCCATCAGCTCGACGGCGAGTATGTGCCGGAGGTTGTCGAGCACGGTGCGCAGCTTCAACGCCGCGCCCCAACCCATCGAGACGTGGTCCTCCTGCATCCCCGAAGTCGGAATCGAATCCACGCTCGCGGGCGCGGCCAGCCGCCGGTTCTCGGCCACCAGCGCGGCGGCCGTGTACTGCGCGACCATGAGCCCGGAGTTGACCCCCGGCTGCTCGGCGAGGAAAGGCGGCAGCCCTTCGGAGCGGTGTGGATCCAGCAATCGATCGACCCTGCGCTCGGCGATGGCGCCGACTTCCGCCGCGGCGATCGCGAGGAAGTCCGCCGCAAAAGCCAGTGGCTCGCCGTGGAAGTTGCCGGTCGACTCGACCTCGCCCGTCTCGAGGACGACCGGGTTGTCCACCACCGACGAGAGCTCGACCGCTTCGACGCGCCGTGCGAAGTCCAGCGTGTCGCGGGCGGCGCCGGCGACCTGCGGGCTGCACCGGACGGAGTACGAGTCCTGGACCGCGTGATGCGAGTGGCGATGCGAGGCGACGATGCCTGAACCCCGAAGCAGCAGCGTCAGGTTGGCGGCGCTGTTGAGCTGGCCCGGGTGTGGGCGGATCTCGTGGAGGCGCGCATCGAACGGCCGGTCGGTTCCGAGCAGGGCCTCGGCCGACATCGCGGCCGTGATGTCCGCCACCCTGAAGCAGACCTCGGCGTCAGCGCAGGCCAGCGCAAGCATTCCGAGCATGCCGTCGGTTCCATTGATCAGCGCAAGCCCCTCCTTCGTCTCGAGCTTCAGAGGCTTGAGCTTCGCTGCCTTGAGCACCTGGCCGGCAGGCGCACGGCTGCCTGCGGCGTCGGTCACCTCACCCTCACCAACCAGGGCCAGACCGATGTGAGCCAGCGGGGCCAGGTCGCCGCTGCACCCGACCGATCCGTAGCGAGGCACGACCGGCGTGATCTCCGCGTTGAGCATCGCGATGAGCGCCTCGGCCACGACGGGCCTCACCCCGGACAGCCCCATCGCGAGCGTTCGTGCGCGCAGGAGCATCGTGGCGCGCACGACCTCGTCTTCGACGGGCGGGCCCATCCCGGCGGCGTGAGAACGGATCAACGCCAGCTGCAGGTCGGGCTGCAGGAGCGGGGCGACCCGGGTCCCGGCCAGCGCGCCGAACCCGGTGGAGACGCCGTAGACGGGTTCCCTCGAGGTGGCCGCTCGCTCGACTCGAGCCCTGCTGCGCTCCATCCTGGTCCGCGCCGCGGCCGCCAGCGCGACCTTTTCTTTATGACGTGCAACGTCGACGACCTGGCTCTCGGACAGTCCGGCGCCGCGGAGCGTGACGGTCATTGCGGCTAGGCTAACCGATGTTCTTGAGCGCTTCGCGCCGGCTCAAGCCGCTCAATTCCGCCTCGTGGGCTCGCACGTAGCGCGCGACCTCCTTGGGGTCCGTCCACGCGTAAGCCCGCAGCGCCCAGCCGATCGCCTTGCGGATGAAGAAGTCCCGGTCCGCCAGGTTCGGCTCGATGTTCGCGTAGAGAAGCTCGAGGTCCGTGTCGCGCTTGAACGAGTTCTGGCAGATGATCGAAACGCGGCGCTTCCAGAGGTCCGGGTCTGTGCTCCACGCGCGCATCACGGGTCGCATGTGCTTCTGGTGTGATCTCAGCAGCTCACCGATGACGTGGGCGACCGCGTCGACGTAGTCCCACCACGCGCCCGTCACGATCAGCTCCTCGAGCACGGGCATCAGCCCGGGATTCACGCACTTCCGATTCGCCTTGAGAGAGATCACGCGGATGGCTGCGTAACGCTCTTCGCGGAAACGAGCGCCGCGCCAGAGCTCCAGGATCGCGGCGCTCCATTCGCGGCATGATGGAAGTGGATGGTCGGCGAAGACCTTCTGGCAGATTGCGTCGACCTGCGCCGACTTCAAGCCGTAATAAGGCATCGTCGATTTCATGTACGCCTGCATGCCAGGAGCGCGTGCCGGGTCGGCGGCCGCCGCCATCTCCGCCCGGAGGCGAACCGACAGCATCGTCAAATCTCCCCTCCCCCGCAGGGGGAGGGTGGCGCGCAGCGCCGGGTGGGGGGAGGCGCCGTAACGATCAGGGCGCGGGAATGTAGCGAGCCCGCGTGAATGCGCCGTCTTCGAGGTCGACCACCCACGTCGAGCCTTTGTCGAAGCCGCCGGTGCCCGGCTTGATCACGCGCTGATTCA
>DASZIQ010000070.1:0-2543 GCA_035948945.1 Solirubrobacteraceae bacterium | reverse complement strand
GTGATCGAGGTCATCCAGGGCGGCCTGCGTAAGTCGCTCACGATCAAGCACGGCTAGAAGCTCCCGCACTGTCATCTCAAGCATCCCGTGGTTAGCCGACACCTGTACCGCGAGCACGAGATCAGTTGGGTCATGGTCGCTGGGCTCCGATGCGTTCAGCGGCGTGGGCTCTTCTACCTCCGAAGGCTCCGGTGCCCGATGACGTCGAGCCGCCGTGGGCCTCCCCCTCCGCTTCTCGCTCTGCGAGCACAGCAAGGGCCCGCACAGCGACACCACGGATGTCTGCGGCGCTGTCCTTCGCGGCTCGCAGCAGAGGCTCCCGAAGCTCGGGGCTGAGCCGATCCTCAAGCGCATGGATTACTTCGTAACGCACATCCTCGTCGGTATCCCCGAGCGCGTAGAGGTCGCGTCTCATTTCCCGGGTGAATTCGTTGTGGGGTAGCTCCGCTTGAGGGGGATGTTATGCGGCGATCACCTCCTCGATGTTCGTCGTGGCTGGTGGAGCGGTCGTGGTGTCGAGGAGCTGGCGGCGGAGACGCTCGATCTCGGCGACGGTCTTGGGGGTCATCTTCACGCCGCGCCAACCACGTGAGGAGAGCTCCAGCACGGCCCAGATGAGTGAGAGAGCGGATGTCTCGCCGGGGAACCGGCCGATGACCTTGGTGCGTCGTCGGACCTCCACGAACGTCCTCTCGAGGAGATTCGTCGTTCTGATTCGCTTGCGATGCCCGGACGGGAACTGCAGGTGGGTGACGAGCGTGGGCAAATCCGTTTCGATGACGGCCATCGCCGAGGGGTAAGCCGTCTTGTAGTCGGCGATGATGCCCTGCAGCTCGCGGCTCGCCTCGCCCGGCGATCGTGCGTCGTCGAATGCTTTCCACCAGCGCGCCTTGACCTCTTGATGGTGGCGCTCGGGGAGCTTGCCGGTGACGTTCCTAAGCGCGTGAACGGTGCAGCGCTGCTCCAGCGCCTGTGGCCAGAGCTCCCTGACTGCCTTCCAGATCCCGGGTGCCCCGTCGGCGATCACGAGCGCCGGCGCCCGCAGGCCGCGGGCGATCATGTCCCGGCCGAAGGAGAGCCACGCCTCGTAGCTCTCCCGGCTTCCCAGAGCCAGTCCGAGGAGGACCTTGCGGCCCTCCAGCGTCACGCCCCAGCACACAAGAACGCCCTCCGCCGGGGTGTCGTCGGGGCGCAGCTTCAGGTAGATCGCATCCAAGAAGCAGTAGACGATGTCGTGCTGCTCAAGGCGCCGCTGACACCATTGGCGGTATCGCTCGCGGGTGTCCTCGCAGATCCGGGAAACCGTCGCCTTCGATGCGATCGTCTCCTCGAAGACTTCCTCCAAAGCGCCCTCCACGTCCCTCGTGGATAGGCCCCGAAGGAAGCTACTGATCACGAGTGACTCCAGCGCGTGCGTCCGCGTAACACCCTTCCCGAGAACTCGGCTCTCGAACCCCAGCTTGCTCGCGTTACGAACCCGCGGCCGCTCCAGCGCCACCGAACCGCTCGTCGTCTTGACCGTCCGTGATTCATGCCCGTTGCGGTGACTTACCGTCTCGCCCGCGCGTTCATAGCACTGCCGGCCGAGGAACTCCGTGACCTCGTCCTCCAGCGCCTGCTGCAAGATCAGCCGCGCTCCCAGGCGACCGACCGTCTCGATCGGGTCGTGCTCCCCGGCGACACCGGCCAGCACCTCATCCAGTTCTGAGCGAAACCTCTCGCTCGGGGCTACCTTCTCCATGCGGGCGTACCTCCAATAGCTTCGTCTTCCAGGACAAAGCGGAGGCTACGCCCGCAACGTCAAATCCCCCGGCTCATGAGACGCGACCAAGCGGTTTTGACGGCGTGCTAATCGACTCGCGCACCGTCATCAGCCGTTGCATCAACCCGCGCTAGGTCCGTTCAGTCCGATCGATCTGGGCGTCGCAAACCCGCTTGACCGCCGACGGCGCCATCGGCTATCGTCGTGTCATGCCCTCTCCATCTTCTTCGGCTGCGACCGTCGAGCGCAGCCCGCAGCGTGGCGCGCTGAGCGAGCCGGCGCTGCGCGTCTGCCGTGCGCTGCTGGCGCTGCTGGCGCTCACGGCGATCGGCTACGACGTGGCGGCAGGACCGGGGGTCAGCGACAGCGATTACTTCAGCTATTTCACCGTCCTGAGCAACCTGTTTGCGGCGGCGATGCTTCTGCACGGAACGCTCCGCCCCGCGCACGCGCGCTCTCGCACGGTCGAGCTGCTCAGAGGCGCCGCGGTCGTCTACATCCTGACGACCGGGATCGTGTACCTGTTGCTGCTCTCCGGGCACGCCCCGGCATACCCGTGGGTGAATGCGATCCTGCACTATCTGATGCCGTTGGCAGTGACGCTCGACTGGCTGCTCGACCCGCCGCGCGTGCGCCTCGACCCAGCGCGGACGGTCGTGCTGTGGATGGCCTTCCCGCTGCTGTACATCATCTACACGCTGGCGCGCGGAGCGATCGTGGGCTGGTACCCGTACTTCTTCGTGAACCCGCACCGCGGCGGCGGCTACCTGCTGGTGGCCGG
>DASZIQ010000069.1:0-18907 GCA_035948945.1 Solirubrobacteraceae bacterium | reverse complement strand
AGCTCACGGACGTGGTGAGTGCCGTATCGATGCGCGGCCAGCACGTCGGGCTTTACGGCGAGCGTGGAGTCGGCAAGACATCGCTTGCCACCGTGCTCGCCGAGTACTTCAGCGACACCGGCCTTCAGACGGGGTTGCAGTCTGTGGTGATCAACTGCAGCACGGACGACACGTTCACTTCGCTATGGCGGCACGTGTTCGTTGAATTGGGCATCCAGAACGACGAGGCATACTTTTCGCCCGAGTACGTCCGCCGTTGCCTCCAGGGGCTTTCCGCACCTGCTCTTATCGTGATCGACGAGTTGGATCGGCTTGAAGATGACGACGCGTTGACCGCACTCGCCGACACGATCAAGACGCTCTCCGATCACACGGTCCCTTCGACGGTCGTGCTCGTCGGGGTCGCCCGGTCAATTGGCGAGCTGATTGGCGAGCACGCGTCCATCGTGCGTGCCCTGGTGCAGATCGAGATGCCTCGTATGAGACTCGACGAGCTGAGCACGATCATCACCAACAGCTGCGCAAGAGCGGGCATCTCGGCGAAGCAGGATGCGACCCGCGACATCGCTGCGCTGTCGGAGGGCCTCCCGCATTACACGCACCTGCTCGGACTTCACGCGGGCCTGCGCGCAGTCCAGGACGATCGGAACGAGATCACGGCGACCGACGTTCAGCAAGCCATTCCAAAGGCCGTTGACCGGCATACGATCCTGAGCGACTACCAGCGCGCAACCCGCAGTGCCCGCAAGGACGCCCTGTTCTCACAGGTCCTGTTGGCCTGCGCTTTGGCCCCGAAGAACCAGCTTGGCTTCTTTACGTCCGGGGCCATCCGCATCCCGCTGGAGATCATCGCTGGCCGACCAATCGACATCCCCGCGTTTTCCAACCATCTGAGCCAATTCCTAGAACCTGAGCGGGGAGCCGTCCTGCAACGCGAGGGTTCATCCCGACGCTACTTCTACAGATTCACAGACCCGATCTTTCAGCCGTACGTCATTCTCAGCGGATTGTCGCAAAAGCTGATCTCAGTCGAGCAACTCCGGAAGCTCCAGAACCGCCAAGACGATCACGAGCCTATCCCCGGCCACTATGAGGCCAGCACGCCGCCGCAGCTCTTTTAGCCGCTCGCCCGGCCTCAGGAGGCGCTGGACTGCCCGTCGCCCGGCCGGCGCTCGTGCAGGTGCTTGCGGATCGACGCCTTCAGAGCCCTCAGCGCATCGGGGCGCGGCGGGGTGTCGAAGGTGCTCGTGACGTTGGGCCCCCGCAGGTTGACTTTCGTGCGCTCCAGCTTCCTGCGCGGATCCTCGAAGGGATTGCGTTCAGTCATCGCCATTGTCTTCGGTCGGAACTCCCGATTCCTGAGTGTACGCCTGCCACTGCTCATTCAGAAGGTCCACGAGCTGGCTGGCGAGCAGGGGCGAGAAGGAGACGCGCGAGACGACGATCCCCTGCTGCCCCTGGGGGCCGATGCGCAGGAAGTCCAGGGTGAACTCGTGCGGCGTGCGCGCGATCGACGCGGCGTTGGCCCATTTCCCGGCGAACTCCTCCGGGGGCATGATGATGTTCGGGCCCTGCTGGGACTCCTCCGGGGGGTTCTGCTCGTCCACTGGTGGAGCGTAGCGCCCGCGAGCCCCCGCCGCAGGGCGTCGCGTCGTGTGCAACGGCGTGCGGTCGCCGGCCACGGAGGGCCGAAGCCGGGAGACACTCGCCTTCGGCTCGCATCCCCGTTTCGACCAGCGCCCACCGGCTCCCGCTCCCCCACCGACCCGCGCGGACGATCCCGCATGACCCGCTTACGTCCCTCCCCGGCTCCCGGTTGTAGGATTGGCTTCCGTTCTGTTCCCGACACGCGAGGTCGCGCCCGTGGCAATCGACTTGCAGCAGATATCCGAGGTGGACGCCGAGCCGGGCGCGCTGCCCAAGACGATGGCCGCGTGGGTGATCCGCGAGGAGCGCCAGGGCGAACCGAAGGACGCCTTCCAGCTCGAGGAGATCGAAGTCCCCGAGCCGGGCGCGTTCGAGGTGATCGTGCGCGTGATGGCGGCCGGCGTCAACTACAACAACGTATGGGCCGCGCTCGGCAAGCCGGTCGGCGTGTGGCGCTACGGCGACCACCCCGAGTTCGGCCACCACATCGGCGGCTCCGACGCGTCGGGCGTCGTGTGGAAGGTCGGCCCCGGCGTGACCCGCTGGAAGCCCGGCGACGAGGTCGTCGTGCACTGCAACCAGGCCTCCTACGAGGACCCCGAGGTGCACGGCCTCGACCCGATGGCCGCCCCCTCGCAGAAGATCTGGGGCTACGAGACGACGTGGGGCTCGTTCGCGCAGTTCACCAAAGTGCAGGCCCAGCAGCTGCTGCCCAAGCCGGCCGCGCTCACCTGGGAGGAGGCCGCCTCCTACGGGCTGGTGTACTTCACCGCCTACCGCATGCTGCTCACCCGCTGCAACCTGCAGGCCGGCCAGCGCGTGCTGATCTGGGGGGCCGCCGGCGGCCTCGGCGTGTTCGCCACGCAGCTGTGCGCCGCCGCCGGGGCGCACTGCGTCGGCGTCGTCTCCTCCGCGGAGAAGGGCGCGCTGGTCAAGCGCCTCGGCGCCGTGGACTTCATCGACCGGGCCGAGTTCGCAGGGATGATGCGCAAGGGGGGTGAGTCGGCGGAGGAGGAGAAGGCCCGCTTCGGCGTCTCGCGCGAATTCGCCAAGCGCGTCAAGGGGATCCTCGGCGACGCCCCCGACATCGTCTTCGAGCACGTGGGGCAGGCCACGTTCCCGACCTCGGTGTTCACCGTCAAGACGTTCGGCAAGGTAGTGATCTGCGCCGGCACCACCGGCTTCAATCTCGACTTCGACGTGCGCTACCTGTGGATGAAGCAGAAGGAGATCCTCGGCTCGCACTTCGCCAACGCGTACGAGTGCACGAAGGCCAACGAGCTGATCGACTCCGGCCAGATCCGCCCCGTGCTGTGGCGCACGCTCGGCTTCGACGGCGTCGCCGAAGCGCACCAGCTGATGCTCGAAAACAAGCACCTGGGGAAGATCTCGATTCTCGTCGGCGCGGAGTCGGAGGGGCTCGGCAAGACGGCGGAGGGGCCGGGCGCCATCCACGCCGAGGTGGGTGGCTGATGGCCGGCGGGCGCCCCACAGGGCCGGAAACGACAGGGCCGCGAGAGACGGGGCCGCGAGAGGTGCCTGCCACCGCGAAGGTGGGTGGCTGATGGCCGGTAAGGGCAACGGCACCGTGATCGTCCCCTGGTACGCCACGGGCTTTCGCGCCGAGGGCTTCGGCGCCGCGCTGGAGCAGGTCGCCGCGATCGCGCTGCGCTACGGCGCCGAGTCCTACGGCGTGTACCGCTCGCGGGACGACCGCTACCGCTACCAGCAGCTCGCGCACTTCGCCGCGTACACCGACTGGGAGCGCTACTGGGAAGGCCCGGAGATGATCGACTTCCGCGCCCGCCACTCCTCCTGGTTCCAGGTCCCGGTCCTCTACGGCTGGTGGGACCTCACCGCCGCGGGGTCGCTCTCCGAGGAGACGGAGTGGATCGTGCCGCCCCCGGAGCCGCCCGAGCCCGAGGGCAACGGGGGGAGTGGGTTGCCCGCGCGCCCGGGCAACGGCTCGGGCGCCCCCCGCGTGCGCACGGTGTGAGGCCACGCGGACACGGCCCCGGCGCCCCGCGCATGCGCACGGTGTGAGGCTACGCGGAAGGGGGAGCGGGGGCGGGGCAGGGCAGGGGCGTCGTGTATATGTTCAACTTTTTTAAAGCCGAGCGCGATTGCGCACACCTTTTAGATTTTTAATACCCACCCCCACAGCCTCCTTAATACCCACACCCACGGCTCCCGCCCGGGACTTCACGGGCTGATCAGCGCAAGCCCGGGCAATAGATCCCTGTAGCGAGTCGCGTCGCGAGTCAGCAACGCCCGGCCGCTCACCGCTGCGTGCGCCCCGATGTAGAAGTCCGGCAGCGGCGAGCGCCTCACCCCGCCGCGGCGTCGATACTCGCGGAAGCACTTCCCCGCCAAGAAGGCGGCTTGCCATGGCAAAGCCTCGCGCCGCAGTTGCGCGGGCAGAGCGTCCTCCAAATCCTCGACGCGCTCGAAGCCGACCGAGACCTCGGCATAGACGATCGGATTGACGATCACCGCGCCTGTATCGAACGCCTCTGCCAATGCGTCTCCCGACCAACCCATCCACGTCGGATCGCGCGTGAAGAGGTCAAGCAGGACGTTGGCGTCGACGAGCGTGCCGCCAGGCGGAGACTCAATCCTCGCCACGGGTGAGCGCCATGATCTCGTCGGTGCTCATCGCCACCGTTCCGCGTCCAAGCATCTGTTCGACCAGATCCCTCCCCCCGCTCGTCCGGCCACGCACCAGGCGCGCACCATGGCCATCGATCTCGAAGTCGACCTCGCTGCCCGGCTCGATGCCAAGCCGCACGCGGACCGCCCGAGGGATCGTCACCTGACCCTTGCTGGTTACTCGCATCGGCTCAGCTTACCACCATGTAATACCCATGGGTATTACAAAAAACGGAGGGAGGGACGAGCGAGGCTCAACACCGCTCCAGCGGCGCCATCGTGAGCCCCGCGCCCTTCAGCTGCTCCCAGTAGTGCTCGGCCGGCTCGCGGTGGCCGTTGTAGACGACGGCCTGGCCCGAGTTGTGGATTTGGTTGGCGTACTGGTGGCCCTGCTCCAGCGTCACGCCGGGGATGAAGCGCGCCAGCGTGCGGGCGACGTGGTCGAAGGTGTTGTGGTCGTCGTTGCGAACGATCACCCGCCAGGAGCCGTCCATTCCCGTCCCCGGCCCGCCCGTTCGCGGCAGCTCGATGGTCTCTGTCATCGATGCGAAGAATACCCGGCCCCCGCGAGAGCCCGGGTGGCGGCGGGGATCGCGTGCGGGTGGAAAGACCCGCCGCCCGCAAGCGCTTGGACGGCGGCGGCGACCACATGCGGGTGGGTGTAGAGCGCCATGTGCCCGCCGCTCACCATCTGCAGGCGCGCGTTCGGCAGCGTCGCGGCCAGGCGTCGCCCGCACGGTGGGTGGACGAGCTTGTCCTGTTCGCCCTGGATCACGACCGCGGGCACCGCGATCCCGCGCAGGCCGCGATCGATCCCTTCGATCACGCCGTTCGCCGCCAGCGTCTCGCCCGCCCACGCCTCGAGGTTGCCGTGCTTCATGTTGATCGCGAGCACCCGATGCATGTGGGCGGGCGCCACGGGAGCGGGGTCGAACGCTTCGCTGTCGCCCCGTTCGGCTGAGACCTTGCGCAGCAGCTGCGAGAAGGTGACGTCGGCGATCTGCGAGAGCACCGGCAGTTCTACCGCCTCCACCAACCGCGCCTGGTCGCGGGCAAAGGCGGAGTTGCGGGTGCAGGTCGCCGCGGCGTCCACGAGCACCAGCCCCCGCACCTCGCCGGGGTGGCGCTCGGCGAAGCCCAGCGAGATCGCCCCGCCGTAGGAGTGCCCGACGAGGATCGCCCGCCCGAGGTGGAGCTTGTCGATCACTTCCTGGATCGCCTGCAACTGGCGCGGGAAGGTGAAATAGCCGCCGGTGGAGAAGCCGTAGCCGGGTCGGTCGATCGCGATCGTGCGGCGGCCGGGCAGCAGCGCGGTGACCCCGTTCCAGTCTTCGGCAGTGCCTGGCAGCCCGTGGATCAAGAGCACCGCCGGCGAAGCGCCGGGCCGTTCCAGGTAGCGCAGCCGCAGGCCGCCGGCGAGCTGCACGAAGCTCCCCGTCGGCCGCGGCGTCGGCGGCAGCCGGCCGTAGGTCCAGTTGAGAGCGATCACGATCGCCACCACCGCCGCTGCGACTCGCAGCAGCACCCTGCCTGTCAAAGCCCGCCTGAGCACCACCGAACCCTACACTTGCAGTCATGAGCGAAGACCAGCCCCACCGTCTGCCCGAGCGCGACCGCCCGTGGATGATGCGCACGTACGCGGGGCACTCGACCGCGAAGGCCTCGAACGAGCTGTACCGGCGCAACCTCGAGAAGGGCCAGACGGGGCTGTCGGTGGCGTTCGACCTGCCGACGCAGACCGGCTACGACCCCGACGACGAGCTGGCGCGGGGAGAGGTCGGCAAGGTCGGGGTGCCGATCGCCCACCGCGGCGACATGCAGGCGCTGATGGAGGGCATCCCGCTCGGCGAGATGAACACCTCCATGACGATCAACGCCACGGCGGCGTGGCTGCTGGCGCTGTACATCGTCGCCGCCGAGACCCAGGGCGTCGCCCCCGAGCAGCTGCAGGGCACGACGCAGAACGACATCATCAAGGAGTTCCTCGCGCGCGGCACGTACGCCTTCCCGCCCGCCCCCTCGATGCGGCTGATCGCCGACACGATCGCGTACACCGTCGAGCACGTGCCGAAGTGGAACCCGATCAACATCTGCTCCTACCACCTGCAGGAGGCCGGCGCGACACCGGTGCAGGAGATCGCGTACGCGATGTCCAACGCGATCGCTGTCCTGGACGCAGTGAGGGACAGGATTGGGATGGGCACCCCGCCCAGGAGGGCGCCAGGAGGGTGGCGCAGCCGGCCGGAGGCCGGCAAGCCGGGCCCCTCCTCATCGGATTCCGGCGGGGTCGCGCATGGCGATCCCGAGCGCATCGCCGAGGATTCAGCTGGGGCGTCCACCGGCGATCCCGCGCGCGGCGCGCAAGATTCCGCTGGTATGTCGTCCGCGCCCGGCTCCGACGCGAGGTCCCCCGGCGAGCCCGCGCACATCGCGCAGGTGTTCGGCAGGATCTCGTTCTTCGTCAACGCCGGCGTACGCTTCGTCGAGGAGCACGCGAAGCTGCGCGCGATGGGGATTCTGTGGGAGGAGCTGGGACGCGAACGCTACGGCGTCGAGGACCCGCGCCTGCTGCGGCTGCGCTACGGCGTGCAGGTCAACTCGCTGGGCCTGACCGAGGCGCAGCCGGAGAACAACGTGCAGCGGATCGTGCTGGAGGCGCTAGCCGTGACGATCGGCCGGGACGCCCGCGCGCGCGCGATCCAGCTGCCGGCCTGGAACGAGGCGCTGGGGCTGCCGCGCCCGTGGGACCAGCAGTGGTCGCTGCGCATCCAACAGGTGCTGGCGTACGAGACCGACATCCTCGAGTACCCCGACATCTTCGAGGGCTCGCGGGTGATGGAGGGCCTCGTGGCGGAGCTGCTGGAGGGCGCCCGCGCGGAGATGGCGGTCGTGGCCGAGCACGGCGGCGCGGTCGAGGCCGTCCCCTACATGAAGGCCGCGCTGGTGGACTCCCACCGCGAGCGCCTGCGCCGGATCGAGGCGCGCGAGCAGACCGTGGTCGGCCAGAACCGCTTCACCGAGAGCGAGGAATCCCCGCTCACCGCCGACGCCGAGGGCGGCATCCTCGTCGTCGACCCCGCGGTGGAGGCCGAGCAGATCGAGGCGGTGCGCCGCTGGCGCGCGCAGCGCGACCAGGCGGCGGTGGACGCGGCGCTCGCGGACCTCGCCCGCGCCGCGGCCGATCCAGACCAGAACCTGATGGAGCCGACGATCGCCGCCGCCCGCGCGGGCGCCACGACCGGCGAGTGGTCGGCCACGCTGCGCGAGGTGTTCGGCAGCTACCGCGCCCCCACGGGCGTGGGCGAGGCGAGCGGCGCCCCCGCGGAGGAGCTCGACGCCCCGGGCGCCGGCGCCGGCGGCGGCGAAGCAGCGCAGGAGCTTGCCCGCGTGCGCGAGCAGGTCGCCACGCTCGCCGAGCGGCTCGGCCGCCGCCCGAAGATCCTCGTCGGCAAGCCCGGCCTCGACGGCCACTCCAATGGCGCCGAGCAGATCGCGGTCCGCGCGCGCGACGCCGGCATGGACGTGGTGTACGAGGGGATCCGCCTCACCCCCGCGCAGATCGCCGCCTCCGCCCTGCAGGAGGGCGTGCACGTGATCGGCCTCTCGATCCTCTCGGGCTCGCACCGCGAGCTGATCCCCGCGGTGCTCGACGCGCTGCGCGAAGCCGGCGTCACCGCCCCCGTGGTCGTCGGCGGGATCATCCCCGAGCAGGACGTGGCCGCGCTGAAGCAGGCCGGCGTCGCGGCGGTGTACACGCCGAAGGACTTCGACCTCACGCGCATCGTCGCCGACATCGTGGAGCTGGTCGGCGAGCGCAGCGGCGCCGTCGCCGCGGTGTAGGCGACCCGCCCAAGCCGTGACCTGCCGTCCTCGCCCGACTCCCTGCCACCCTCGCCGCATCCCCCACCCTCTTCGTACCGCACACCGCCAAGCGACCCCCTCCCAAGCGCCCTCCTCCCAGGCGATCCACTGGCAAGGCCATGTCCGACGGAGCTGAGCTGGGAAGACGGCTGCGCGAGCGCGACCTCACCGCCGCGCCGGCGACGCTCAACCTGCTGGAGAGCACCGCGCCCGCCGACCGCGAGCAGGCCGCGGCGCTGCTGCGCGAGGTCTCCCCCGCGGCGCTCGGGGGCGAGGCGCAGGGACACATAATCGGCGTCACGGGCCCCCCCGGCGCTGGGAAGTCGACGCTGCTGTCGGCCCTGCTGCACGAGTGGCGAGGCACTGCCCCCCAAGGCACCGTCCCCGTTTCCTCCCCGACGGCCCCCGGCGAGGACGGGCGAGGCCGCACGGTGGCGATGCTCGCGGTGGACCCCTCCTCGCGCCGCTCCGGCGGCTCGCTGCTCGGCGACCGCGCGCGGATCGAGTTCGACCCGGCCGACCGCGGCGTCTTCATCCGCTCGACCGCCGCCGGCGAGCGGCTCGGCGGCCTTGCGTGGGGCACCCGCGCGGCGGCGCAGGCGCTGGCGGCCGCCTTCGACGTCGTGGTCGTCGAGACCGTGGGCGTGGGCCAGGCGGAGACCGAGGTGGCGGAGGTCGCGGACACCGTGGTCGTGGTGGTGCAGCCGGGCAGCGGCGACGTGCTGCAGTTCCTGAAGTCGGGGATCATGGAGATCCCCGACGTGCTGGTTGTCACCAAGGCCGACCTCGGCCAGGCGGCGATCAGCGCCCGGCGCGACCTGAGCGCCGCGCTGCGCTCGCTGGGCAGGCGCTCCACGCAGGTGCTCGCCGTCTCCTCGCTGCCCCCACCGAGCGGCGTGGCGGAGCTGGTGCAGGCCGTCGAGGCCCACCGCGCCAACCTCGACATCCCCGCGCGACGCCTGCGCGCACGGCGCGCGGGAGCGCTCACCGACTTCGCCGTGGAGCAGGGCCAGCGCGGGCTGCGCGCGCTCGGCGGACGGCGCACGGCCGAGCGCTGGCTGGCCGAACAGGACCCCGCGCTGGACGAGGCGGCGCTGACGGCGGCGCTGGAAGGCAAGATATCGGGCTGATGGCACGCGATCTGGCAACGATGCTCGGAGCGTTCGTGGCCGCCAGCGCGCTGGCGGGGGCGCTCGGCGCGGTCAACCTCGGCACGGCGCTGGCGTTCGGGCAGATCGGGTTTGCGATTGCCCTGGTGTACGTGCTGCTTCGCCACTGACCTGACGTCCGATAGCCGGCGCTGGCCGATCTGTCGATCCCGTCGATCGACGATCGGTCTGCGTCCTCAGTCGCTCGCGTGCAAAGCACGCCACGCTCCCTGCGTCCTTGTCTCGCTTGGCTCTCGAACGTCAGGGCGTCGATGCTCAGTCCCGAGCGCGGCGGTTATGCTCCCCGCGTGGGGACAGGCTGCTTCATCTCGCCGGGCAAGACGATCGAGGGCGCGATCGAGCGCGTGAAGCTCGCGGAGTCGCTGGGCTACGAGTCGGTGTACGTGACGCACATCGCCGGCTGGGAGTCGCTGACGGTGCTGACCGCCTATGCGATGGCGACCAGCAGGATCCGGGTGGGCACGGGCGTGGTGCCGATCTACACGCGCACACCGGCCACGATGGCGCAGACGGCGGCGACGATCGACGACATCTCCGGCGGGCGCCTGACGCTCGCCCTCGGCGTCTCGCACCGCCCCGTGGTCGAGGGGTGGCACGGCCAGAGCATCGACCGCCCCGTGCGCGAGATGCGCGAATACGTGGCGATCGTGCGCGCGATCCTGTGCGGCGAGGACCCTCCGGCCGGCGAGAAGTGGCAGACCGGCTTCCACCTCTTCGGCCTCGACACGTGCCCGCAGCTGCCGATCTACGTGGCCGCGCTCTCCCCGGCGATGCTGCGCCTCGCCGGCGAGCTGGCCGACGGCGTGCTGCTGTGGCTGTGCTGTCCCGACTACATCCGCGACGTGGTGATCCCCGAGGTGACCGCGGGCCGCGAACGGGCCGGCAAGACGCTGGAGGGCTTCGACGTGGTGCCGGCGGTGCCCACCGCACGCGTTGACGACCCCGCCGCCCCCTACGCGGCGATGCGCCGCGACCTGCTCCCCTACTTCGGCCTGCCCTTCTACCGCGCGATGCTCGAGCGCTCCGGCTTCGGCGCGGAGATCGAGGCGTTCGACGCCGCCGCAGGCGACGTGGAGCAGATGCAGGCGGCGATCTCCGAACGCTTCCTCGAGCAGCTCACCGCGGTCGGCGACTCCTCGGCGGTGAGCGCGGGTCTGGGCCGCTACCGCGCCGCGGGCGCCACCACGCCGTGCGTGGGCCCGATTCCGAAGACCGATTTCGAGGCCACGCTGCGGGCGGGGATCGAGTAGGGCACCCGACAGCCGTCCAGCGTCGCGCATCCGTGTGCACGGCCCTGTAGCCTGTCGCGATCCCTTTTAGGCAACAACCATCCGCACTCTGGCCGTCCCGACGGCTGCGGGGCGCGAGGAGGTACGTGCAGATGAGCAAGTTCAAAGGCCTGCTGACGTTGGCGCTCGCCGCCGGCGGAATCGCGGTGCTCGCACCGGGCGCCGCCGCCTCGGGCTCCCCGCAGGGCCCGCCGGCCGGCCCCACCACGCCGCCGTTCACGCAGTGCCCGCCCATCGGCCAGGACACCACGTGCCAGTATCTGATCGATGTCAAGAGCGCGACGGAACCGCCAGTGATCATCGAAGATCCCTCCCAGATTTACTACGACGGCAACGACGACGTAACTGTCGTCGTGCAGAACGAAACCGGCGCACCGCTCTCGAAGGTCCACATCGGCGTGCTCGACTCCGACGATGGCATCTTCGGCTTCGATGGCGACGGCCTCTGTTCGGAATCGATCGTGCCGAAACCATCCGGCTGCCCGTTCAGCACCGAACTCAACGAAGCCGCCGGCTACACCGGGCCCGACACCGTTCTACAGGAAGAAAGCGAATCCCTGGCATCGGCGGGCACGGTCACCTTCCCAACCCCACTCGCCAACGACCAGTACACGTACTTCACATTGGAGGCGCCGCCATACGGCACGACGCTCGTGGCCGGCGAAGTCAACGACACGATTGCGACGAAACTCAGTTCGACATCCCAGACCGAACCGACCGAAGAAGCCAGGCTGACCTTCCTGACACCGGTCAACGTGACCGACAAAGCGACGCTCAGAGGCCCCAACGCGAAGTTCGCCGAAGGCGAAGTGGAATACCGCGTTTACTCCGATCCGGGCTGCACCAAAGAAGTCGCCAACGCGGGGAAAGCCAAGCTCGTTCCAAGCGCGACCGAAGAAAACGTGGCTGAAGCCGGGTCATCGCTGCCGGTCGGCGCGAGCCTGCCCACAAACGCTACGTACTACTGGCAGGTGAAATACGCGGGCAGCAAGAAAGGCACCAAAGCCGAAGAAAACTCCCCCGCCACGAGCGTATGCGGCGCGGAGGCGATGTCGTTCGGTATCGCCTCGGTCGTCACGACGCTGTCCGGTGGCGGCCAGATCGGCACGACCTTGACAGTCGCCCCGAACACGCCCGTGACCGACACCGCAACCGTGAGCGCGGGTGGGCAGAGCGTGTACGGGAAAATCGAATACAAGGTCTACTCGAACGCGTCGTGCACCGCGGAAGTCGCGAACGGAGGCGCCGTGACAACGCTCAACGGGATCGGGCCGTCATCGCAACCTGTGACCCTGTCCACGCCCGGGACGTACTACTTCCAGGCATCGTTCACTGGGGAAAAGGTGCAACTCACCGGCAAATCGGCGTGCGGCAGCGAGGTGGTCACCGTCGTCCCACCCCCGCCGCCCCCGCCGCCGCCCGTGCCCAACAGCGGCTTCACCCTCCAGGGCATCGTGGGGGGCTCGAACGGGACGGTTACGATCACGTTCGTTCCTACCCAGTCGGGCACCGGAACGCTCACGGTGACTGTGCCCACGGCCTCGATCGCCAGCGCCTCCGCGACAGCCGCCAAGGCGAAGAAGTGCAAGAAGGGCCAAGTCAAGATCAAGGGCAAGTGCCATCCCTCCACGACCGTGGTGGGAACGACCTCCGCCAGCGGGACGGCGGGGGTGCCGCTGAAGCTGACGGTCAACCTCTCCAGCAAGGTCAAGGCGCTGCTGAAGAAAGGCAAGACGGTCCATCTCGTCGCGACCCTGACCTACAAAACATCGCTTGGTGGAGCCCCCACCGTGAACACCTACGACGTGACGATCAAGGGCAAGCGGCCACACCACCACAAGTAGCGCAATAGGCGCGGGCGGGGCACCCATGAGCGGCCCCGCCCTTGCGCCGAAGGCAAGCGCCGCGTAACGCAATCCGAGTGCGGCAGACTGCAGGGTATGGTCATCCTGCTCGGCTTCGCCGTGCTCGCGGGCGCCGGCACCGCGCTCTCTCCGTGCGTGCTGCCCGTCCTGCCCGCGCTGCTCGCCTCCGGCGGCGCGGGCGGGCGGCGCCGGCCGCTGGGCGTGGTGCTGGGGCTGAGCCTGACCTTCGCAATCACGATCGTCGGGATCGCCAAGGTCGCCGACGGCGTCGGCCTCGGCTCAGACCCGCTGCGCGCGGTCGCGGTGGTGGTGCTGCTCGGCGCCGGCGCGGTGCTGCTGATCCCACGCCTCGGCGAGCGCATCGAGGCTCGCATGTCGCGCATGGCGGCGTTCGGGCCGCGCTCGCGCGGGGACGGCTTTCGCTCGGGCCTGCTGGTGGGAGCCGCGCTCGGCTTCGTTTACACCCCCTGCGCCGGGCCGATTCTCGCGGCGGTGATCTCGGTGGGGGCCGCGACCGGGCGCAGCGTCGCCGTGGGGATCGCCTACACGCTCGGCTCCGCCGCGGTGCTGCTCGCACTGACGCTCGGCGGGCGCACGATCTTCGAGCGGGTGCGCGCCGCCGGCCGCGGGCCCGCGCTGCAGCGCACGCTCGGGGCGATCATGGTGGCGACGGCGCTCATCATCATCACCGGCGAGGACGTGCGCTTCGACCAGTACATCGCCCAACACATCCCCGAAGTCAACCTCACCGCGACGCTCGAGAAATCGCACGCCGTCGAAAGCCGCCTGCACGAGATCACCGGGCGCAAGGCCCGCTTCACCGCGAGCGTGGGCACCCCCGTCGCCGTGCACGGCGCCAGCCAAGCGACGCTGCTGGCCGACGCGCGCAAGCTGCCCGCGCTCGCCACCGCGCCGGAATTCAAAGAAACCGAGGATTGGTTCAACACCGGGGCGGGCGGGCATTCAAACACGCCGCTGACGCTCGCGGGGCTGCGCGGGCGCGTGGTGCTGGTCGACTTCTGGACGTACACGTGCATCAACTGCATCCGCACGCTCCCCTACCTGAAGGCGTGGAACGCCGCCTACCGCAACGAGGGCCTGACGATCGTCGGCGTCGAGACGCCCGAGTTCTCCTTCGAGCACGACGCCGCCAACGTCGCGAGCGCGATCTCCACGTTCGGGATCAAATACCCCGTCGTGCAGGACAACGAATACGGCACGTGGGACGCCTACAACAACGAGTACTGGCCGGCCGACTACCTAATCGACGCGCACGGCCACGTGCGCTACGTCGCGTTCGGCGAGGGCGACTACGACAAGACCGAATCGGCGATCCGCGCGCTGCTCGCCGAAGCCGGCTACCGCGTCGGCGGCAAGGGCCATCCGAGCGGCGTGATCGTGCCGAGCGACGAAGCGACGCCCGAGACCTACCTCGGCACCGCCCGCGCGCAGGGGTGGGTGAACGGCCCCGTGGGCGGTGAACACGACTACGGCTCGGGCACGCACCCCAACCTCGAACTCGACACCTTCGCGTACACCGGCACCTGGAACATCTCCGAACAGCCCGCCGTCGCCGGCGCAAACGCGGGCCTCGAAGCGAACGTGCAAGGCAGGCACGTATACCTGGTGCTGAGCTCCGCCGGCAAAGTCCCGCGCCACGTCGAAGTGCTGCTCGAAGGCCGCCGGATCCCCGCGGCCGACGCCGGCGCGGACGTCCACAACGGCATCGTGACGGTGCGCGGCGAACGCCTCTATACGCTCGTGTCGCTGCCGCACGACGAACACCACCACCTGACGCTGCGCTTCGAACCGGGGGTCACCGGGTACGCATTCACGTTCGGGTAGCCAAGGTCGGTGCACGCGCCGCCCACACGCCTGCATACAATGGCCTTATGGAGAGTTCCGCCTCGGAGACGACCGCCCGCAGCTGGCTGCGCTGCTACCGCTGCTGGTCGCAGGAGCTGGAGGTGCAGGTCCACTACGAGGGGATCCACAAGATCGACCCCGACACCGGCGAGCGCTCGGAAGTCGTGGACGAGCTGCAGGAGGCCGTGGTGCAGTGCCTTGACTGCATGCACGACCAGCCCCACCTCGGCTTCAACAACGGCCGCGTCGAGCCGATCGAGGACCGCTGGGAACGGATGATCGCGGGCACCCCGTGGGTCGCCTCGTGCACCGTGACGGTGGACGCCGAAGATGTCGAGACCTGCTCGGGGCCGGAGGCCGGCGACGCCCTCTCCTACGCCGCCTTCGGCGACCACGGCGTGCGGGAGTTCTTCACGCACGTGCGCTTCCACAAGCACGAAGAAGACGCCCGCATCATCGTGCACCTGCTCGTCGAGTTGTACGCGCGCTCGCTGGAGGAGGCGACCGAAGTGCTCGAGCAGGCCGCCCGCGGAGCGCTGACGATCACCTCGCTGGCCGAGGAGTCCCGCCCGCCCGCATCGACGGACGGCGAGGCTCACTCGCACGACTAGCAACGAAGTCCAGAAACACGCGCGTGATCCGCGGGTCGAATTGACTGCCGGCGCAGCGCCGCAGCTCGGCACGGGCCTGCTGCTCGGTCATCGCATCCCAGTAGCCGCGGTTGCTCGTCATCGCCTGGTAGGCGTCGCAGATCGCGATGATCCGCGCGGCGAGGGGGATCTGCTCGCCAGACAGCCGATCGGGGTAGCCGCGCCCGTCGTAGCGCTCGTGCGTGGCACGCACGAGCGTGGCGATCGGCCGCAGCGAGGGAGCCGACGCGATGATCCGCTCGCCGATGATCGTGTGGCGCTCGATGAACGCCCGCTCCTCGCGATCGAGCGCCGTCGGCTTGTCGAGGATCGCGTCGGGGATCGCCGCCTTGCCGATGTCGTGCAGCTCCGCCGCGGCCACCAGATCGGCGAGGTCCTCGGCTGCCAAACCGAGCCGCTCGCCGACGCCCCGGGCGAGCGCGGCCACCTCGTGCACGTGGGTGTCGAGCTCGGGGTCGCGTTCCCGCAGCAGCCCGAGCAGCACGTCGCGCCACTCCTGGCTTGCGGGCCGGCGGGCGGAGAGCAGCTTCTGCGCATAGAGACGCTGATCGGCGATCCGCAGCGCCTCCTCTGCGCTGTGTGCCTCGCGCCCGAGCAGCACCTCGCCGTAGCACGCCCCGATCGTGAAGTGCTCGCCGCTCTCCAGCAGCGCGCCGGCCAGGTCGCCGGCGAGCTCCGCGGGGTCGCCCGTGACCTGCAGCAGCGCACAGAACTCGTCCCCGCCGAGCCGGTAGGTGAGCCCGCCGGGACCCGCCCGCCGATCGAGCCTGCTGCCAAGGCGCTGCAACAGGGCATCTCCGGCCGGGTGTCCGAACGTGTCGTTGTAGTGCTTGAAGCCGTTGAGATCGAACAGCAGGAAGAGCCTCGGGTGCCACGCGGTGGCCTCCGCGACCGCGAGCCGGAGGTCATTGAACAGAGCCCGGCGGTTGCCGAGGCCGGTCAGCGCGTCGCGGTTGGCCAGCTCGCTGCTGGACGCGATCAAGCGGACGTTCTCGGCCGAGGTGACCAGCAGCCGCAACAGGACGGCCACGAGCGCCGCCACCGCCAGCCAGATCGACGGGCCGAGCGCCCCTTCCACGCCCCCCTCCACCAGCACCGCGATCGCGATCGCCCCAGCCACGACTGGCGCGGCGATGACGGCCACCAGGGTGTAGCGCTCGCGCACCCGGCCGCCGTCCGGCTGCCACGCGGCACACGCCAGGATCAGGGCTCCCAGCAGCCACAGCGTGTCCAGCGGGGTGCCCGCCGTGTAGCCTCCGTGCGCTTCCATGTAGAGGAAGAAGCCGTCGGCAACCGCCGTCACCGCAAACCCCAGGGCGATCAGCGCGAACGGGCGGTCGACCTGCCAGCCGGCGACGGTCAGAATCCCCACGACCGCTGCGACCAGCAGCACATCCGCCAGCGGGTAAGCGAGGTTGAACGCCGCCGCCACGCCACCGCCGTGCGTCGCCGCCAGCACCGGGACGAACAGCGCGCTGCAGCCGAGCGCGCCCACCGCCAGCATGCCGGCGAGCCCATCGAGCCACAGGCTGGCCCGCGGATGGGTGAGACGTCGACGCGCCAGCAGCACGATCGCGACGTACGCGCCCAGGTAGAAGCAGAGATAGAGCCCGCGCTGGACGTTCGGAGCCAGCGATTCGCTGATCGAGGACATCACTTCCCCGGCCGCGTCGCAGGAGAGGCTGAATCCGAGCGCAAGCCAGGCGAACTTCGCCGTGGCGACCGTCAGCCCGCGCGCGAGGCAGACCGTCGCGCACCCCACCATCACCGCGTCGTACAGCCAATCGTCGAATAGGCGGTCGGTCGCGCCCCAGCCGAGCACGAGCACACTGTGCGCAAGGTGCGCGAGCACCATGATCGCGAGCGCAGCAAGCAGGTACTTGATCCAGGCGGGCGTGTCAGGGCGAGGCAGCGCCCGCTTCAGGAAGCTCACTCCTGCAGTATCGGCCAGCGAGCGAATCCGATTGAGGCGAAGTGCCCCGGCACCTCTTCAAACTCGGATCGTTGTCCAATCTCAGGCGAGACGCTGTTCGAGCGCCTTCAGCTGCGCGTGCAGCTCGGGCGGGAGCCGCTCGAACTTGTCGAAGTGCTCGTGGAAGTGGGGCAGCTGCGCGCGCCACTCCGCGACGTCCACGCGCAGCAGCTCGGCGATGTCCGCTTCGGAGACGTCCACGCCGCGCGTGTCGATACCCTCGACGCCCACCGGCGGGACGATCCCGATGGGGGTCTGCGCCGCGGCGCCGTGGCCGGCGCAGCGCGCGAACACCCACGAGAGCACGCGCGAGTTCTCGCCGAAGCCCGGCCACAGGAAGCGGCCGGTCTCGTCCTTGCGGAACCAGTTGACATAAAAGATCTTCGGCAGCTTCGCCCCCGGGGTGCGGCCGATCTCGAGCCAATGCGCGAAGTAGTCGGCCATGTTGTAGCCACAGAACGGCAGCATCGCGAACGGGTCGAAGCGCAGCTCGCCGACCGTCCCGGCCGCCGCCGCCGTCTTCTCCGAGCTCATCGTCGCGCCGAGGAACACGCCGTGCTCCCAGTCGAGCGCCTCGGTCACCAGCGGCACCACCGTCGAGCGCCGCCCGCCGAACAGCATCGCGTCGATCGGCACGCCGGCGGGGTCCTCCCACTCGGGCGCGATCGCCGGGGTCTGGTCGGCCTTGACGGTGAAGCGCGCGTTGGGGTGCGCCGCGGGCGTGCTGGAGGCGGGCGTCCACTCGTTGCCGTGCCAGTCGGTGAGGTGCGCCGGCGGATCGGCCGTCATTCCCTCCCACCACACGTCGCCGTCGTCGGTGAGCGCGCAGTTGGTGAAGACCGTGTCGTGCGCCACCATCCGGATCGCGTTGGGGTTGGTGTGCTCGCCCGTGCCGGGCGCCACGCCGAAGAAGCCGGCCTCGGGGTTGATCGCGTACAGGCGCCCGTCCTCGCCGAACTTCATCCACGCGATGTCGTCCCCGATCGTCTGCACCGTCCAGCCCTCGAGCGTCGGAATCAGCATCGCCAGGTTGGTCTTGCCGCAGGCCGAGGGGAACGCGGCGGCGATGTACTTGACCTCGCCCTCGGGCGAGGTCAGCTTGAGGATCAGCATGTGCTCGGCCATCCAGCCCTCGTCGCGCGCCATCACCGAGGCGATTCGCAGCGCGAAGCACTTCTTGCCGAGCAGGGCGTTGCCGCCGTAGCCGGAGCCGTAGGACCAGATCTCGCGGGTGTCGGGGAAGTGGACTATGTACTTGTTCTCGGCGTTGCAGGGCCAGGCCACGTCGGCCTCACCGTCGGCGAGGGGAGCCCCGACCGAGTGGACGCAGGGCACGAACTCGCCGTCGTCGCCCAGCACCTCGAGGGCGCCCCGGCCCATGCGCGTCATGATCCGCATGCTCACCGCCACGTACGCGGAGTCGGTCAACTGCACGCCGATGTGGGCGATGTGGGACCCGAGCGGACCCATCGAGAAGGGCACGACGTACATGGTCCGGCCCTTCATGCAGCCCCGGAACAGGTCGGTCAGCGCCGCCTTCATCTCGGCCGGGTCCCGCCAATGGTTGGTCGGGCCGGCGTCGTCCTCGCGCTCGGAGCAGATGAAGGTGCGGTCCTCCACCCGGGCCACGTCGGCCGGGTCGGATCTCGACCAGTAGCTGTTGGGCCGCTTGGCGTCGGACAGCCGGGTGAACGTGCCGGCGGAGACGAGCAGCCCGGCCAGCCGGTCGTACTCCTCGGCCGACCCGTCGCACCATTCGACACGGTCGGGGGTGCAGAGGTCCGCCCAGGCGTCGACCCATTGGCGCAGCCGGGCGTGGGCGGTGATAGGGGCAGTGGTCGTCACTGCGGCACACCTCTCCTTCGAGGTCTCTCAGAGGTCAGTTCACCGGCATCCCCCTGGGCTCGGCCCAGCGTGATGGTCACGCCAACGCCGGTGG
>DASZIQ010000068.1:0-12313 GCA_035948945.1 Solirubrobacteraceae bacterium | reverse complement strand
CGCCTACTCGACGACAAGCGCCTCCAGATCCTCCCGCGACAGCCCACCGCTGGACACACAACAACGTTCGAGACGCCGCCGCTACCCCCTCCCACGACCTGAACAGTCACGCAAAATCGGGGGTTTCTGGGACGGCCGCAGTATCACGGCGCCGGCGAACTCCATCACCGTTGGGGTTCGCCGGCGCTTAGCGAAATCGACTTATTCGCGCAGTTCGATCAGTCGCTCGTGCTCGGCTTGCTTGTAGGTGGCGATCGAGGGGTATGTGCCCACCCACTTTGTGTGGCCCTTGTAGGAGACGAGCCCCACATAGCGCGGCTTGCGTCGTGTTCCCCGATTGTGCGGCATGATGTCCTCCTCGTGATTCTCGGCGGCTTTGAGCATGTCGTGGGCGGAATCGCCTGCCACGACGCATGAGGATCATCTTTCGTCGAGCGTGCATCGCGGGCTGTTCGGTGCCCTGGAGAGCAACCCGTCAGCGGAGTCGATCCGAGCAGGCGCTCCCAAGCGCGAGCAGCCCCGGTCTTCGTCCCTTGCAGCAGTGTGGCCGAGGCTCGCACAAACGCTCGCATCGAGGCGAGTGCGGGCGCGATGCGGCTCCACTGCGCTTGGCGACGAGCAGGTGCGGCGCGACGTGCCGACTTCCGGCCCGCTTTCGCGTCCGCGCGAGCCTTCGGACGGCGGCACGGCTTCGTGACTGCCCGTGTCCGTCAGCAATCGCGGTCCCGAGCTGCGATGGGCCGAGATCGTGATCGCCCCGTACCGAAGGTCACGCGGTCGGCGCGAATCTCGTGGCCGCACTGGCGCCGAGCAGCGACCTCTCGGCAGCGGTCCCAGGTGGGCGCAGGAGCGGCAAACCAGCGACGCCTACGACGCTGAGCCGATGCTGCCTGCAGCACTTCAGTACGGCCCATTGGGGATCGCGTAATCCGCCCTCAGTTGAGTCCCCGACAGCCCCACTGTCGGGAGCTTGCCGCTGATCACATTTGGCAGTTGGGGCAACTGGACGTGCACAGAGCCGACGTCGGCTGGTCCCAGGCGACGACGGTTGGCTACGGTTCCGCGCATGGAGCTGCACCAGCGCATCGCCGATCGGAGGGGTGAGTTCTTGATCTTCGCGGTGACGCCACCGAGGCTGACCACCGGATCGGAGCAGACCAGGCAGATCGCTGAGGTCACACTCGCGCGACTCCGGTCGGTGGGGATAGACGGCCTCGTTCTTTACGACATCGATGACGAGAGCGACCGTAATCCCAACGAACGCCCGTTCCCGTTCCTGCCCACGATGGACCCGGCCGAGTACCTCGCTCGTGATCTCGTGGGCTTGGACGTGCCTGCCGTCGTTTACCGCGCGGTCAGCAAGCACGCCGAGGACGGCCTCCGTCTATGGCTGCGCGACCAGGATCCGGCCCGAACGCTGTCAGTCTTCGTCGGAGCCTCATCCGGCGAGAAGGCGATTGCAACCTCGCTCTCGCGGGCATACGAGCTCCGAACCGAAGTCCGGCCGGACCTGCCGCTAGGCGGAGTAGCGATCCCCGAGCGGCACGCGCGCGGTGGCAATGAGCACCTCCGGCTCATCGCAAAGCAGGCTGCGGGCTGCTCCTTCTTCGTCACCCAAGTCGTATACGACGTCAACGCTGCGAAGGACCTGGTCTCCGACTATCGCTACGAGTGCGCCGCTCAGAACCTAGAGCCGGTGCCGATCGTCTTCACATTCTCAGTCTGCGGCTCAATGAAGACATTGGAGTTCCTCCAGTGGCTCGGCGTCGACGTCCCGCGCTGGATCGCGAACGATCTGCGCCATGCTGACGACACACTCGACGCGTCCTACGATCAAGCGGTCGCAACGGCGATCGAGCTGATCGCCTTTTGCCGGCGCGTCGGCGTTCCCTTCGGGCTGAACGTCGAGAGCGTCTCGATACGCAGTGTTGAGATCGAGGCCTCCGTGCGGCTCGCTGCCCGGCTAAGGGCCGAGCTCCGCCGCTAGAAGGTCGGAACTCCCACGCCAGCGAAAGTGAACCGGGGAAAGAAAGCCGTCTGCACCCGCGGCCGTACCCGCTTCATCGCTCCTGCGGCCGCTTGGGACAGTGCCGAGAGGTCGCTGCTCGGCACCAAGTGCGGCCACGAGATCCGCGCCGAGCGCGTGACCCCTTGGCTCGAGACGGCCAGCACGCCGGCGTGAACCAAATAGTCGTTGAAGCGAGAGCGTCCTCGAGCTCGGCTGGGACGGAAGCCATCGGTCCCGAGCGACCTGCTCTCGATCCGCTACGAGCCTCTCGGCCGCGGAGCCAGCGCGACGCCTGAGCTGGACGAGCCTCAGCCATCTCGGCGTCGCGTCGTGCGTTGCTGGTGGCCGAGAGCGAGGCAGGAGCGCCTGCGCGGCCCTGGGCGCTCCCGCTGTGCTCACGGTGCATTTAGAGCCGGAGGCCGGCGCTGGCGGGCATCATCGGCGCCCGCCGCGAGTTCACGGCCGCGATGATCTCCTCCGTGTCGATCCCCTGCAGGTAGATCGAGGTCGTGCCGAGATTCACGTGCCCGAGCTGGCGCTGGATGATGTTCAGCGGTACCCCCTCGCGGGCACGCTCGACGGCGTGGGCATGGCGTAGCTGGTGCGGCGCGAACCGCCGCCTGACCCCGGCGTCCGCAGCGAGACGACGAAGCTCGCTGCGTACCGCGGTGCTCGACCACGGCCTGCCGCGCGTCGGCCCGTCGATCACGCAAAACAACGGCCGGCCGGAAGCTCCACGCGCGCAGCGAGCCAGGGCCGAAGCTGCTCCCAGCCCCAGGCGTCCATGCCGATCTCCCGGCGGCGTCCGCCCTTGCCGACTCGTATGAGCACAGAGCCGCGTTGCGGGTCGAGATCCTGCTCGCCGAGCGCGAGCGCCTCCTGGATGCGCAGCCCGCCGCGCCACAGCACAACGATCAACGCGCGCACGCGCGCGGCATGGCGGCTGGCGCCGGCCTGACGCATCACCGCCACGATCTCCTGCACCGCAGGCGGTCGGCGGGGTAGCGCTGCCCCTTGTTGCGCGGCGGTCTCCCGGCGTGGTGGCCCGGCAGCGTCGCCGGTGAGCGGTGGCGCCCGCGGAATCAAGAACAGCCAATACGGTCATGGGATCCTCCTCCCGTCGCAAAACGTGTGATAGGAGTTGAATTACCCGCTGGATCGGGGCAGCGTTCCACCGGGGCGCCCCTGACTGCCGGCCCCCTCTTTGCAGACCACGGGCGGACGTGGCAGCTCAAGGCCGCCGCAGCCAGGTCAGACCGCCGTTCTCGCCGCGATGCGCGCATTCCGCCTCGCCGAGCGCAAACGGCGTGCGCTGGCAGTCGGTCGACGAACTCGAAGGTACCTCGTTCGACCCGGTGCCCAGCGCGACCACGTGTGAGCCGGACCACTCACCGGGGGTCAGGCCACCGGGTTGGCACCCGTCGCGTCGCGCCCGCCACGCCTGGGACGCCCCGTGCACTCGCGGATGATCCCACTGGTTCACGAGACCGTTGATCGTGCGCTGTGGTTTACGTCGGAGCGCCCCGGGCCCGGCTCAACGCCCGAAGGGGCTGGTCGTTTCGTCCTTCTTCGCGGTGAGCCTCTCGAACGCTTTGAGGAGGCCGTGCGTCTTTGCCGGCGCTTGGGCCTCGACGGGCGTCGGCGGACCGGCGCGGTCTTCTAGGGCGGGCGGGGAGAGCGGCGGACCCGCCTCGGCCGCCTGCCGGCCAGCTTCTTCGCTGAGGCGGGCGAGTTCCCCTTCGTCGAAGTCTTCGTCGTCTTCCCTGAGGATCTCCTTCGCCCTGGCCAGATCCTCCTCCTCTACGAGTATGTCGCGTCCGCTGCCGAGCGCAGCCCGCGCACCTCCCGCGCCACGCATACAGGGAATACCCGCGTCCGACAGGCGGGCGAGAAGAAGGCTCTGCTCGACCGGGCTGCTTGCCGTTGCCAGGACCCTGAGCATCTGCAAAAGGGTAGCGGGCGGAGATGTTGGTATAGGATCGAACGATGGAACGCCTGCAACGGCATTGGTGGAGCGTAAGTGCAATCGGCGCGGCGATGGGGCCATCGAGATAGGTAGCGGCCGGTGACCGGCGAGAGTCCTCCTGCGCCTCCCGGCTGGTACCAGGACCCGGACGAGCCCGGGGTACTGCGCTACTGGGACGGGTCTGAGTGGTCCTCCTCGCCGCCAACGGTCCCGCCGCCGACCGCCCAGGTCAACACGCCGGTAATGAAGGATCGGCCGCCGTCTGGGCTTTCCAGGCGGCTCGGCGACCAGCCGGGGGTCTTCTGGGGCGCCGTAGCCGCATGCGTCGCAATGGGCGTCGGCGCGGTGGGTACATGGGCTACGGCTCTGGGTTTCATCTCGATTGCTGGCACCAGCGGCGAAGACGGCCAAGTGGTCCTCGGCGCAGCGGTCGCCGGCTTGTTGGCGCTTTGGGTCAAGACACGGCGCGATGCCGTGTGGCCCGCGCTCGTAGCGCTGCTCTGCGGAGCCGTCGGCGGCGGAATCAGCGGCGTCGACCTGCACAAACTCAGCGGGATCGGCACCAGCGACTTCTTCGGGCAGCAGGTGCACCTAGTGCACGCCGGCTGGGGGATCTACCTTGCAGTAGGCGCCGGCGCCACGCTGATGCTTCTCTCGCTCGCAGTCATCATCATCGGGCGCGAGGACACCCAGTTCGAGGCGCAGTCCGGAACCTCCACAGGCGAGGTTCCCGCTGACGAGTCGACCTACAGCGCCGGGATCGGCTTCGTCGTGCTTGTGATCTCTGTCGGAGCAGTCCTCGCCGTTTCCCACATTGGCCTGCGCAACAGCTCCTCGTCAAACACCTCATCGGCCGCGACCGTCACGCAGTCCAGCGAAGCTGTTACGACCCTTCGACCAGCACCGAAGCATCGCCGACCTCCGCCATCGAAACCACCACCACGCCCACGCCCGGCAGCGAATCGCTGGAAGCGTTGGAACGGTATTGGGCGGACATTCGAGCGCACAACTACAGCGGCGCATACACGTATCTAGCGCCGGGCGCCAGCGGCTTGAGCGAATCAGAATTCATCTCCAGCGAGCAACACGCAGGTATCCAGCACGTTGAATTCAACGGCCAGACCGGAGCGAGCTCCAGTTCGACAGCGACGATCGAAGTGACCTCCCTCATTACGCACGACCAGCAGTTCGGATGCCGCATCTGGTCCGGCTCATACGAAATGACCAACCAAAACGACGCCTGGCTGATCAAGAAGGCCTCCCTCACCCCGCGCCCGTGCGGCTGAGGGCAGTACTCAAGCTGACGATCGCCGCACTGGTTGTCGCCGGCAGCGCAACACTCGCGCTAAGCAGCGCCTCCCATCACGGGCACCGCACGACGACCGGGCAGGCCGCGACGCGATCACCTGCGGGCTCAGCCACAACGCGGCCAGCCACGAGCCCCACAACTCTGGTGCGCAGGTTGACTGTCGCGCAGCTCGCGGGACAGCGGATCGTTTACGCCTACCACGGCCTCGTGCCCCCGCAGGCTCTACTCCACCGGATTCGCGCGGGCGAAGCTGCCGGGGTGATCCTGTTCGGCCCCAACATCGGCACACGCCAGCAGACCCTCACCGCCGTCGCCGAGCTCCAACGCGCAGCCACAGACAGCGTGGTCCACGCACCTCTGCTCATCATGACCGACCAAGAGGGAGGGCTCATCAGACGGCTACCAGGCGCCCCCGAGTTGTCCGAGAAGCAGATCGGAGAAAGTCCCGATGCCACCGCCCTCGCCGCCGAAGCTGGTCGCGGAGCCGGCGCCAATCTCGCCAGGGTGGGCATAAACGTAAATCTCGCGCCGGTCCTCGACGTGTTCCGGCAGCCCGGCGACTTCATCGACAGCTACCAGCGCTCCTACAGCATGAACCCGAACCTGGTGGCCAAGGTCGGCGGAGCATTCATCACCGCGCAGCAGTTGGCCGGAGTAGCGGCGACCGCGAAGCATTTCCCCGGACTAGGCGCGGCTGGCGCCTCCCAAGACACAGACGAAGCCAGCGTCCGGCTCGACATTCCCCTACGTGAACTGCGCTCCGTCGACGAGCGCCCCTACACGACGGCGATCACCGACGGCGTGAAGCTCGTCATGACGTCATGGGCAACCTATCCCGTGCTCGACCCACGGCTCCCAGCCGGCCTGTCACCGACCGTCATCCAGGGCGAGCTCCGAAGACGCCTCGGGTTTCGCGGCGTCACGATCACGGACTCGCTAGCCGCCGGCGCGCTCGCTGCCTTCGGTGGTTTCGGGGAGCGTGGTGTGCTCGCGGCGCGCGCTGGCGCCAACCTGATCCTCTGCTCCGCCCGGCGCGTCGCAGAAAACAACCCCGGCGAGGGCACAGATGTCCTTCGTGCGGTCACGGCGGGGCTAGCCGACGGGCGGCTCGAACGCGCGAGCGCCGAAGCGGCGGCGGTCCGCACTCTCCGCTTGCGCTTGCATCTATAGTCGGCGCGCGCAAAGACATTGAGCGTGTGCCGGCCCTCGTTCGACGCGCCCGCTTCGGGCAGGCAAGGGCAAAAAGGGCGCCCTGACGGCGGCCCAGACCCCGTCTTCGTCCAACTCGGGTGTCTCGCTGGCTCCGCGGGACGCGCCTCCTTGCCGCGCGTTGGGGCAATAGCGGGCGGCGCCCGGAAGCTCGGCCTACTACGAGGCCTGGATAGCGAATCCAGACCCAGCCAACTACTACCCCGTTGTCCTCTCGGTGTTTTTCAGCGTCGCGAACTTTTTCGAGAACATCGCGGACGGGTTCATCGGACGCGACGACCGCTGGCCCTCTCTGAGTTCTCCGCCCGTCGTGCTGGCCGCAGGAGCGACCAGCACGCAGTCGTTCAACTACACGTTGCCCAGCAGCGTACTGGCCACAACTTACCTTGGCAACGCTGTGCTGTGGAGGGGAGAATTCTTCAACCAGGGCGTGTATTTCGACCGCGGCCTCTTCTGGGTCACCTTGACATAAGGCCGATCTGCCTGTTCGCGACGTGAAGTTCGTCCTGGGCGTGCGTGTATGGCTCGGTCGCTGACACGCTCGCATGCACACGGAGACAGTGGTGAGCGGAGCTGCAAGTCATCTGCCGCAGACGGTCTCTCGGGCCAAACCTTCCGCGCCTGGGCCGGCTCACAACGTGTAGGGTGGGTGGTCGATCGGGAGGTGATGATGGAGTCCAAGGCGGTTGATGCTGTCGAGTTTCGAGACGGGCAGAGGCAGCAGTGGAACAGCGCTGCGACCGGCTGGCGCAGATGGTCGGAGCTGATCGACGGGGCGGCGAGTGGAATCAGTGAGCGCCTGGTCGAGTTGGCCGGCGTCGAGCGCGGCAGCAGAGTGTTGGACGTGGCCGCTGGCTATGGGGAGCCGTCGCTGACCGCGGCCAGGGTGGCTGGGCCCGGGGGTGCCGTGTTGGCTACCGATATCTCTGCCGACATGATCGCGTTCGGCCGCGAGCGGCTTGCTGCCGCCGGGCTTGAAAACATCGAGTTCGTTCAGTCGGATGCGGCATCTCTGGACTTCCCGGAGGCCAGCTTCGACGCCGCGCTGTCACGCTGGGGGATCATCTTCGAGCCCGACGCCGAGGCTGCCGCGGCGCGTATCCGCGGCTTCCTGGAGCCCGGCGGGCGGATGGCGATCAGCTCGTGGGGAGCGCCGGACCGTGTCCCGTTCCTGGCGATTCCTATGCGGACCGCTATGCAGCGCCTCCAGGTCCCGTCCCCGCCGCCGGGAACACCCGGTCCGCTCTCGCGTCCGACGCCGCAGGCGCTGGGCGGCCTGCTGGAAGCGGCCGGCTTCTCGAATGTGGAGGTGGAAGAGGCCGAGGTCACCTTTGAGTGGCACTCGCCCGAAGAGTTCACCACCTTCATCAGGGAGATCGCCCCGCCAATCACGGCGATGATCGCTCCGCACCCCCAGGAGGTGCAGGACGAGACCTGGGCCGCCATAGCCGAGGCCGTCCGGGAAGCGGCCGGAGATGGCGAAGCGGTGAGACTTTCGAACCTGGTCCTGCTGGCCGCCGGACGAGCGTAGCCAAGGATACCCGCCCGCGAGGCGGGCGCACGTCGATCACCAGACGATACGCGCGGAAATCGTCCAAGGCGGTTGCCGCCGGCGCCCGGCTGCAGACGCCTCCTACTCGCGCCTTGCGCAAGCCAGGCGGCGCATCCGCAGCCGCGTGGCGGCGCACCTGTCGGCCATCGGCCTGGTGCCCGTGGAGCGCGTCTAGTACGCTAACTGTGTGATGTTCGCATCATGGGGGGTTCGCCGAGATGCCTAAGCCTCTCCCACCGTGGGATGACGAGGGCTGGCAACGAGACGGCCGCCCGCTAGTCGGTAGGATCGTGATGCTCCGAGAGCGTCGAAGATTCTTCCACGCCCTGGATGTGTGGGAAGAGGATCGGCGCGCGGATGAATGGGTCGCCGAAAGGCGTCGCCCCGAGAACCCGGACCTAGCTGGCCTCTCCCGCAGAAAGAAGCGAGCGCAACGACGTGAGTATGTACGAAAGCTCCGCTCGTGGGAAAAGCACGACCGTCGTGCTCAGCGTTACCGGAACTGGAAGCGTGAGGGGCGCGACCTTCGCCTCGAATACTACGTACGTGGACGTTCCTCGATTCGTTGGAGTGGCGAGATCCCGGGATACGGCAAGCGTAGGACGCGCCGCATCATCGTAGTTGCGTTGACTGTAGCCGTTGTGTTGGCGATCGGGGCCGGCATTTGGCGCGCAACCGCCTCCAAGACAAACCGCGGACTGCCGCTCCTGGTGAAGGCCGATAGACTCGTCAGTCATGCTCATTACATGCGACTTTTCGGGACAATGGTTACCGGCACGTCGCGACAAAGTTTTGACATCGTCGATACCCCCGACGCCTCGCTTGGCTGGGTACAGCGGGAAGGTAGTCGAATCGATGTCGAGCGGTGGGGGGACCGCATATTCATCCGTTTACCGGGACGTCAACTGCCAACCTCGTCCCCGCTCTTCAAAAATGGAGAATCTCCGTGGGTGGAGGTACCAAATCGCCTGCCAGAGGTACGAGGCATAGAGTCGCTCCTCTCGCTACCTGCTGTGGGGCACCTTTTTGCTCCGGGCGAAATACCAATACAGGAGACGCGTGTCGGACCCGAACTCGCGCTGCTGACGTGGGCGGTAAATAATACTCAGGTCTACATCGCGACTGGCACGATGGAAGGAATGCCGGTCAAGGTTGATTTTGGTATGAATGCCAGCGAAGGGTCGGTGTCATTCGTTGAAATCAACCCATCCAACCCGACTCCCATATCCTTCCCGTCTCCGGTCGCGGTGGCCTAGATGACGAGAGCTCGGTCGTGGTTCGGACGATACGGCGGCCGTTGTCGCGGAGCGGCGGCAGGCGTCGTTTGTGTCGTCATGGGCGCCGTCTGCCTCACTGGCGTTTGGGCGTTCGTGCTTTCACCTCAGGCGGGCGCGCTCAAGAAGACTGGTGATCACTCTGTAATGTGCTCGGGCCCCGAAGGCGAAGCGTCGGGGTGCAGCGGTGGCGGCGGCGGCGGTCCCGCCACCGGTTGTGGGTGCGGAACCGTCTTCCCTCCAGAAGACCAACCGACTGACCCGGTTGATCTCGGGCCGAGCGGAGACGAGCCGGACACCAACGTGCCGACCGATCCTCCCACGACCGATCCGGGAGCGCCGTCAGACGAGAATCCCGCAAACGCAGCGCCGACGAGCGGCGCGCAACCATCTCCCACAGAGCCCACGCCAACCGCCGTGACTCCGGGGGACGTGCCGACGGACGATTCAGTGCCTCCGACAGACCAACCTGGTTTTCCTCTCGATCTCCCCGATTCGACGTACATCGACGCGACTTGGCTCTGTGACGCGAACACAGGCGTATGTGAGAACGCCGACGATCTGACGGCACAAGGGCTAGTGAGTAGCGGACTGATTCAGCAGCTGCAAACCTTAGATCCGCGCATTCCTAGCGCCACGACGGTCTCCCAAGACGATACCTCGATGCAGCAGCTCATCGAGCAGTACGGACGCGACTCCACTGGCATCTTCAATTTGTGGGCCAATGGGCTCGGCTTCTGGGACGGCGCGGCGAATCTCGCCCAGGACGCTATCACTTTTGAGACGATGGCGTCTGCGGCGGCTGACTCGGCACAGTTTTCTCCACTTGACTCGTGGGGGAATCCCGGAAGTCTGTATGAGCACTTTGTTCAACACGGAGCAGAGTTTGGTGCGACATCCCAGGAGCAGTATGCGTTTGATGCTCAACAGGCACTTTCAGAGGCCATGGCGGAGGATCCATCGTGGGCGATCAAGGTAGACAGCGGGGGAACGATCAACATCTATCAGGAGTCGACCAATACCTTCGGGGCATACAACGGCGACGGTACGACTAGGACGTTCTTCAAACCAGACCAAAACATGTACCCCGGCACCAGCTACTTTGATGCGCAGGCGGGCTATGTTTGGGACTGGAGCAGTTACTCATACAAGTAGCCGTATTCGGGACCCTCACGGGAAGGCCGGCTGCGTGGCACTGTGACGCGATTAGACACCGCGGCGCAGACCATCCTTCGAAGTTATCGTTGAGCCGCGAGGTGCGGCGCCAGCTGACGTCGCGTTTGGCTTCGTCGTGGTAGGGCTTTTGCGTGACAGCGAGAGCGGCGGCTGACGCGGGGTGGCTTCTGGATCGGACGACAAGCGGTCTCTGGTGGCGAGTCCCGAGGGCTAGTGCATTGGCGGCGCGAAGCAGGCCTTGTGACGGATGCCACAGTTCTCCCGGGAAACCCCTATCTTCGTCGCCAAACGTACAAGTCGACAGGCGTTGCTAGTACGTTTAGCGGATGAGTAGCAGCTTCCGTGATCTTGCGCGCCATTTCGGGGCGCTGCCGCCAAGCACCGTCGCGTCGCTGACGAGCATCGCGGAGGCTCGGGGCAGGGCGGAGGTCTTCCGCTACCAGAACCCGGCGGGCCTTGAGACGCTGCGCCGGGTCGCGTTGATCCAGAGCACGGAGGCGTCCAACGCGATCGAGAACATCCATGCACCCCGTGCGCGGATCGAGGCGCTCGTCGCCGAGAGGACAATGCCTGAGAATCGCTCCGAGCAGGAGATCGCCGGCTACCGTGACGTGCTCGCGTTGATCCATGCCAACCGGGCGGACATCCCATTCGAGGCCCGGTATGTCGAGCAACTTCACGGCACCCTTCATCGGTATGTCGGCGACCGCGACGCGGGGCACTGGAAGAAGTTGGACAACGAGGTCGAGGAAGAACGACCCGACGGCACCAAAATCGTGCGCTTTACGCCTGTCTCGGCGGCGCTGGCCCCGCGGGCCATGGAGGATCTCCACGCCGAGTTTCGGCGAGCGCTGGACGCCGGGATCTATGCGCCGTTGTTGCTGTGCGCCGCCTATGTGCTGGACTTCACTGTGATCCACCCGTTCCGCGACGGCAACGGCCGCATGTCGCGGCTCATTACGCTCTGGTTGCTGTACATCATTGGGCACGACGTCGGCCGCTACATCAGCCTCGAGAAGCTGGTCGACACGAGCAGGGAGACCTACTACGAAGCCCTGCGCCTGTCTACCGACGGATGGCACGCGGCCGAACATGATCTTGCGCCGTGGACCGGGTATTTCCTCGGCATCCTTCTGGCTGCATACAAGGACTTTGAGAACCGTGCGGGGACGCTCGGTGGCCGTGGCTCAAAGCGGGCGTTGATCGTGACGTTCATCGACTCGCTGCTGACCGACGAGTTCACGGTTGCCGCGATCCGGGAGAACGCTCCTGGTGTCAGCGACGGCTGGATCAGCCAGGTTCTCGGCGAACTGAAGCAAGAGGGCATCGTCGAATCGCTCGGGACCGGCCGCAGTGCTCGATGGAAGCGGCTGCGCAGGCCGACGTGACGCGCTAAACGCCCCAGTTCGCCCGCTAAACGTACAAGTCAGGGCCAGTTACTAGGCCGTTTGGCTGGCTCTAGGTTTATCTTCAGGCGGTGCAACGAGCACGCCAGCTCCGCCCAAGGCCCTGAGCCATCGCAGGTCATGACAGGTCCGCGCTACGATGTGCATCGAGTGTGCATCGCGGGCTCTCCCGACGTGCGCTCGGCGTACACACCGGCTGCAAATCGGCTGCAAGATCCGCCGAAAGCCTAGTATCTAAGCCAAATTTATATGGGCGCCCCGATTAAGTCTTTCTGCGGCCGTCCCAGAAACCCCCGATTTTGCGTGACTGTTCAGGTCGTGGGAGGGGGTAGCGGCGGCGTCTCGAACGTTGTTGTGTGTCCAGCGGTGGGCTGTCGCGGGAGGATCTGGAGGCGCTTGTCGTCGAGTAGGCG
>DASZIQ010000067.1:0-36052 GCA_035948945.1 Solirubrobacteraceae bacterium | reverse complement strand
GGCGGACCCGCCGCAGGCGGCGGGTCCCGCGACCGCGTACACGCGGTCGCGCCCACAAGACCTCGCTCAGGTGCCCCCGCTCAGGTGCCGAGGTAGGCCGCGAGGTGCTCGCCGGTGAGGGATCGGCGGGCGGCCGTTACGAGGTCGGCGGGCGTGCCCTCGAAGACGATCCGGCCGCCGTCGTGGCCGGCGCCGGGCCCGAGGTCGATGAGCCAGTCGGCGTGCGCCATGACCGCCTGGTGGTGCTCGATGACGATCACCGACTGGCCGGAGTCCACGAGCCGGTCAAGCAGGCCGAGCAGCTGCTCGACGTCGGCGAGGTGCAGGCCGGTGGTCGGCTCGTCGAGGACGTAGATCGACTCGGTCCCGTCGACCCCATCGGTCCCACCCACCCGGCGGGAGGGTTCCGCCATGCGGGTGGCCAGCTTGAGCCGCTGCCGCTCGCCGCCGGACAACGTGGTGAGCGGCTGGCCGAGGCTGAGGTAGCCGAGCCCGACGTCGGCGAGCCGGTCGAGGATGGCGTGCGCGGCCGGCGTGCGCGCCTCGCCGTCGCCGAAGAACTCCGCGGCCTCGGTCACCGGCATCGCGAGCACCTCGCTGATGTCCCTGCCGCCGAACGTGTACATCAGGACCTCGGCCTGGAAGCGCTTGCCCTCGCACTCCTCGCACACGGTGGCGACGCCGGCCATCATCGCCAGATCGGTGTACGTGACGCCGGCGCCGTTGCAGGTTGGGCAGGCGCCCTCGGAGTTGGCGCTGAACAGCGCCGGCTTCACGCCGTTGGCCTTCGCGAAGGCCTTGCGGATCGGGTCGAGCAACCCGGTGTACGTCGCAGGGTTGCTCCGCCGCGAGCCCTTGATCGCTGCCTGGTCGACCGACACCACCCCATCCCGATCCCGCCCGGACTTGATAATCGAGCCGTGGACGAGCGAGCTCTTGCCGGAGCCCGCCACGCCGGTGATGACGACCAACACGCCGAGCGGGATGTCGACGTCGACGTCGCGCAGGTTGTGGGTGTCGGCGCCGCGCACCTCCAACACCCCCGAGGGCGTGCGCACGGCGCTCTTGAGGGCGGCCCGGTCGTCGAGATGGCGGCCGGTGACGGTGTCGCTCCCCCGCAGCCCCTCGACGGTGCCCTCGAAGACAACCTCGCCACCGGCGCCGCCAGCGCCCGGGCCGAGGTCGACGACGTGGTCGGCAATCGCGATCGCCTCCGGCTTGTGCTCCACCACGAGCACCGTGTTGCCCTTGTCGCGCAGTTGCAACAACAGGCCGTTCATTCGCTGGACGTCGTGGGGGTGCAGCCCGATCGTCGGCTCGTCGAAGACGTAGGTGACGTCGGTCAGCGAGGAGGAGAGCTGACGGATCATCTTGACCCGCTGTGCCTCGCCGCCCGACAACGTGCCCGACGGCCGGTCGAGCGAGAGGTAGCCCAGCCCGATCTCCGCGAACGACTCGAGACTCTGCCGCAGCGCGTCGAGCAGCGGCGCGACCGAGGGCTCGTCCAGACGCTGCACCCACGCGGCGAGGTCGGTGATCTGCATCGCGCAGGCGACGGCGATGTCGATCCCCTGGACCTTCGACGACCGCGCCTCCCCGCTGAGCCGGGTGCCACCGCACTCCGGGCAGGTGGCGAAGGTGACCGCCCGCTCCACGAAGGCGCGGACGTGCGGCTGCAGCGAGTCGACGTCCTTGGCGAGCATCGACTTCTGGATCCGCGGGATCAGCCCCTCGTAGGTCAGGTTGATGCCCTCGACCTTGATCTTGGTCGGCTCCTTGTGCAGGAGGTCGCCCAGCTCCTTCTTGGTGAACTTGCGGATCGGCTTGTCCGGGTCGAAGAACCCGCAGCCGGTGAAGATGCGCCCGTACCAGCCGTCCATGCTGTAGCCGGGGATCGTCAGCGCACCCTCGCGCAGCGACTTGCTGTCGTCGTACAGCTGGGTCAGGTCGATGTCGTTCACCGAGCCCCGGCCCTCGCAGCGTGGGCACATGCCGCCGAGACGGGTGAACGTCGCCTTCTTGGTCTGGGTCTTGCCGGCCCCGCGCTCGACCGTGATCGCGCCGCTCGCCCGGACCGAGGGGACGTTGAAGGAGAACGCTCCCGGCGAGCCGATGTGCGGCTGCCCGAGCCGGCTGAAAAGGATGCGCAGCATCGCGCCCGAGTCGGTCGCGGTGCCGACGGTGGAGCGCGCGTCGGCGCCCATCCGCTCCTGGTCGACGACGATCGCGGTCGTCAGCCCTTCGAGCACGTCGACCTCGGGCCGCGCCAGCGTCGGCATGAAGCCCTGCACGAAGGCGCTGTACGTCTCGTTGATCAGCCGCTGGGACTCCGCGGCGATCGTGCCGAACACCAGCGAGCTCTTGCCCGAGCCGGACACGCCGGTGAACACCGTCAGCCGGCGCTTCGGGAGCTCGACGCTGACGTCCTTGAGGTTGTTCACGCGCGCGCCGTGCACGCGGATCAGGTCGTGGCTGTCGGCGTCGTGCGGTGCGGGCGAGCGCGTGTTCGTCCTCTTGGCCATGCTCATCGTGTCCTCATCTGTTTACAGCGCGCCGTCCGGCGTCGCAACGACGCCGAGCGCCAATCGGACCCCCACCCGCCCGGCGCTCAGCGGTCCTGCACCAGCCCGAGCACGTTGCCGTCGGGGTCGGTGAAGGTGGCCACGGTGCGGCCGGGGCCGACCTCGTGCGCGGGTTCCTTCACGGTGGCGCCCGCGGCGGTCACCTCGGCCAGCTTCGCCTCGATGTCCGGCACCTGCCAGAAGGCCACCGGCGAGGTCATGCCCTGCGGTCCACCGCCCGGCACCAGCCCGATGTGCTGGCCACCGGTGTCGAAGCCGACGTAGTAGGCCGAGTCGGCCTGCGGCGGGATGCCGAGCAGGGCCGTGTACACCGCCTTGGCGCTCGCCAGGTCGGACACGGGATGCAGCACGATCTTGATTCCCAGGGTGGTCGAGCCGGTCATGGTCACTCCTGAAGTCGTCGGTCTGGTCGGGACTGTCTGGCTTTACGACGAACGGGAAGTCGGGCAATCGACAGCCCGTGCACGGCGGGTCCAGGCGGTCAGTCTAGTTGCGACTCGGTGCCCCTCGAGCCCGAGGTGCCCGGCACGACGCAACCCCGGCACGTCGCGAGGCACCGGGGCGCTCTGGCATGAGCTGGTGCTCAGCTTGGCTCGGATGCGAGCTTCTTCCGCTGGACGCCCGCGGAGATTCGCACGACGTCCCACGCGAGCCCCACCCGCTCGAGGCCGTCGATCAGCCATCCACCGGGATCCAGTTGCCAGCGGGTGAGACCGTGGTGTGCGGAGGTCGGGAAGGCGTGATGGTTGTTGTGCCACGCCTCACCGAAGGTCGGCAGCGCAAGCCATGCGAGGTTGCGCGAGTGATCGCCAGTGTCGAAGCGCCGCCGCCCGAAGAAGTGACACAGAGAGTTGATCGAGAAGGTCGCGTGGTGCAGGAACAGGATCCGAACGGCTCCGCCCCACAGCATGCCGGTCAGGCCGCCAACCACCGACCCGGTGAGTGCGACCCCAAGCCCGAAAGGGAGCGCGAGCCCGAGAACCACCCACAGCGGGAAGGTGCGATCGACCGCGCGGATCACGGGGTCGGCGAGCAGATCCTTGGCGTAGCGCTCGGCGCTCGCGCGATCGACGCCGCGGAACATCCAGCCGACGTGGGCGTGGTAGAGACCCCTGAGCGCGCCTCGCCAGCCGGCACCGTGATCGGTGTGGGGACTGTGCGGATCGCCGGCAACGTCGCTGAAGCGGTGATGCTTGCGATGGGTCGATACCCACTCGATCACCGGCCCCTCGACCGCCGCGGATCCGAACACGGCAAACAGCGCGCGCAGCGGGCGGCTGGTCTTGAAGCTGCGGTGCGTGAACAGGCGATGGAAGCCGACAGTTATCCCCACGCCGGTGACGATGTAGCTGATTGCGAGGACGACGAGGTCCTGCCAATGGAGAGCGCCGCCCCACGCCAGCCAGATCGCGAGGCCCAGGAGGGCGACTGGCACGACGGTTACGACGATATTGGCGAGGCGGTCGACCGCCTCGTGCTCGATGAGCGTGGTGTCATCGCCGGCGGATTGCTGCGACATGGCTATCTCCAGACAGGGCCGCGTCTGTCGACGTTCACGGCGGGCAGACGCGAAAGGGCCTAGCAGGCTTGGACGTTGACGGCCTTGGGACCTTTCTCGCCAGCCTCCGCCTCGTATGTGACCTTCGCGCCCTCGGCGAGCGAGCGATAGCCCTCACCGACGATCGCGGTGTGATGAACGAACAGGTCCTTGGACTGGTCGTCGGGCGTTATGAACCCGAATCCCTTGTCGTCGCTGAACCACTTGACGGTTCCACTGGCCATTGCATTCCTCCCGCGTTGATAGTGCTGCGAACGCGGAGATGCATCGAGCAAGGCTACGAGCGCTGGCACTGCGACGTTGGGCGGATCGCCCAACCTGATGTGCCAACGGTAGCAGCTCCCGACCCCGGCCGGCCGCGAAGGAGAAAGCGACTTCGACAGTCAGCCCG
Organism: Solirubrobacteraceae bacterium; assembly: GCA_035948945.1. Classification (GTDB taxonomy): domain Bacteria; phylum Actinomycetota; class Thermoleophilia; order Solirubrobacterales; family Solirubrobacteraceae; genus Palsa-744. The sequence continues at coordinate 31,521 of DASZIQ010000067.1, read as the reverse complement.
CCGCCCGGCCACGGTTGGGCGGTCAGCGCGGCGCGATGCGGTCACACGGCATTACGATGTCGGCTGATCAGGCGGATGACTCGCATTGGGAAACCTCACTTCGGCGTGCAGGCCGCCCGCGGGTTGGGGGTTGACGGCGAGCGATGCCCCGTGGGCGTTGGCGATTGCGTGCACGATCGACAGCCCGACGCCGTGTCCGTCGCCGCGGCCGGTGCGGGCGGTCCCGAGTCGCTGGAAGGGCTGCTGGAGGCGAGCCAGCTCCTCGGGTTGGATCACGGGGCCGTCGTTGGCTACCGACAGGACGGCCTGTCCTGCCTCGGTCGCGGTCGTGACGTCAATGCGACCGCCGGCCAGGTTGTGCGCGATCGCGTTGTCGACGAGGTTCGCCACGCAACGCTCGATGAGCTGCGGGTCGCCCTCCATTCCGGCAGGGCCGAGGGTGGCGTTCAGCTGCAGGCCACGGCGCTCGATCTCGGGACGGCGGCCAGCAAGTACCTGGTCCGTCACTGCCATCAGGTCGACCGGCTCGCGGCGGTCGAGAGCTCGCTCGCTGCTGGCCAAGCTGAGCAGTGCCTCGATCAGTCCCTCCAGCTGCTGCTCGGAGGCGAGCACTCGTTCGTGGGCCGCGCGCAGCGACTCTGGCGTGGCGTCGTGATCCGCCAGCGCGACCTGCACCACGGTCTTGAGCCGGGCGAGCGGGGTTCGCAGCTCGTGCGAGGCGTTGGCGACGAACTGGCGCTGGGAGTGGAAGGACGCGTCGAGCCGCGCGAGCAGCCCGTCGAAGGTGTCTCCGAGCTCCTTGAACTCGTCGTCGGGCCCGTCGAGCGCGAGCCGGCGATGCAGGTCGGTGGCCGAAATGTCACGGGCGGCAGTCGTGATCGTGCGCAGCGGGCGCAGCACCCGTCCGGCGATCAGCCACCCAAGCCCCATCGAAACGGCCGCCATCAGCGCGAGCGCGAGCGCCGACGCGATCGCGAGCACACGCAGGTCCACGTTGCGCTGATTGGGGTCGATGACCGAAACCGTGACCCCGTGCGAACGTGACCCGCGTGGAACCGGGATCGCGAGCTGGTTCGGGGTCGGCACGGCGCCCGAGCCAGAGTGGATGAGGGGCACGCCAACGGCCTGTGAGTATGCGCCGTGGGTGCGCGCGACGCCGAGGTAGGTGAGCGCCAGCAGCACGGCGCCCGAGATGAAGAACACACCGCCATACAGCAACGCCAGGCGGAGGCGAATCGTGCGCCGTGGAAGGTGCAGACGCCGCGCCAGCGGGGATGGTCGTCGGCCGAGCTGCACAGCGATCCTCAGATCCGGTAGCCGGACTTGGCGACCGTCTCGATGATTGGGGGGTCCCCGAGCTTTACGCGCAGGCGGCTGATCGTGATCTTGACCGCGTTCGTGAACGGGTCGGCGGCCTCATCCCACACCCGCGCCAGCAGCTCCTCGGCCGAGACGCTGCGCCCCCGGGAGGCGAGCAGCAGCTCCAGCACGCCGAACTCCTTCGGTGCGAGCTCGAGCTGCCCGCCGGCTCGAAAGACACGGCGCTGCGCCGAGTCGAGCACCAGGTCCGCGTGGCGAAGCAGTGGCGGGATCGCGGGCTGGGCGCGGCGCGTCAACGCGCCGATCCGCGCGACCAGTACGGGGAAGTCGAACGGCTTTGGCAGGTAGTCGTCCGCGCCCAGACCGAGCCCGCCCACCAGGTCCTCGATCCTCCCCGCGGCGGTCAGCATCAGCACCCGGCTGCGGCACTCGCTGTCCACGAGCTTGGCGCAGAGCTCATCGCCGTGCATCCCCGGCAGGTCGCGGTCGAGCACGATCACGTCGTAGTCGTTGACAGTGGCGCGCGCGAAACCGGCCGGGCCGTCGAGCGCGACGTCCACGGCCATGCCCGTCTGGCGCAGACCGAACGCGATCGCCTCGGCCATCTCCTCGTCGTCCTCGATCACGAGCACCCGCATGGTCGCTCCTCTTTCACGGCCGGACTTCGTTGCGGATCCGGCGTGCGCTCCAGGCTACTTCCCTGCGGTTTCAGCACGGTTTCGCCGGCGTCCTGGAGTGAGCGCCGGCTGCCCGGGCGGCGATACCTTCCCGAAACCGTTGATGTCGTACAAGCAGTCCAGAGCACGATCTTTTCGAGCCGCAGGGAGACGACATGCAAGGCCACGCCAAACACAGCGGCGACCGGAGCACGGCCACCGTCCAAGGATTGAGAGCCGCTCCTCTGGCCGCGGCCCTCATCGCCCTCGGCGTGCTCGTGACGGGCTGCGGTGGCAACTCGCCGACCGGAGGCGTGGCGAGCCTCGGGTCGCACGCGTCCAAAACGTCCGCGACGAGCTCGGCCGGTTCGACGAGCGGTGGCGAATCCTCGCCGGGCAGCCAGGCTGTGGCGTACTCGGCGTGTGTGCGCGCACACGGGGTGCCCAACTTCCCCGAGCCGAAAGTCTCGACCAACGGCAACCAGGTGAAGGTGGCGATTGGGATCGATCCATCGATCTCGGGCAATCCCCATTTCAAGTCGGCCCAGCAAGCCTGCCGTAAGCTGCTGCCCGGCGTCGGCCCTGGCAGCCAGCCCGTCGTTAGCCCAGCCGAGCAGGCGCAGTACCTGAAGGCGGCGGCTTGCGTACGCGCGCATGGCGTGCCGAACTTTCCCGACCCGACGTTCTCCGGCGGCGGCGTGCACCTTGCACATCAAGGGCTGAACGAGAGCTCGCCGGTGTTCAAGGCAGCGGTGCACGCCTGCGAATCGCTGATCCCGGGCGGGGTGCACGGAGGCTCCGGCTCGGCGAGCGAAGCGGCGCCATGACGCCGGGTCCGCGGATCTCTTCACCCACGCGGTTCTTGCACCCGCCCGGGATCGGGAGGTGGCGCTTCTCAGCTTTCTTTCAGGTTCGGCTGTCAGCATCGGCTGATGCGTCTGTTGGTCGTTGACGACGATCCCTCAGTTCGCGAGGCGCTCGGACTCGTGCTCGACCTCAATGGATTTGGGGTGGCGACGGCCGCGGATGGCAGCGAGGCGATTCGCACGCTCGCGGTGGACCGGCCCGACGCGGTGATCCTCGATGTGCTCATGCCGGGGCTGGATGGCCTGGAGGTCTGCCGACGGATGCGCGCGATCGGCGATCGCACGCCGGTGCTGATGTTGACCGCGCGCGCCGAGGTGTCGGAGCGGGTGGCGGGCCTGGAGGCCGGCGCCGATGACTACCTGGTCAAGCCGTTCGCGAGCGAGGAGCTGGTGGCCAGACTTCGCGCACTGCTGCGACGCACGGGGTGGGAGGACGACGAGGAGACGATGCGCTTCGAGGACCTGGAGCTCGATCCGCTCGCGCATGAGGTGCGCCGCAACGGGCGTCCGCTCGAGCTTACGCGCACCGAGTTTTTGCTGCTGGAGCTGCTCATGCGTCATCCCGGCCAGGTGCTTTCACGCGCGAAGATCTTCGAGTGCGTGTGGGGCTATGACTTCGGGCCATCGTCGAACTCGTTGGAGGTGTACGTCGGCTATCTGCGGCGCAAGACCGAGGCCGGCGGCGAGCCGCGCCTGGTGCACACAGTCCGGGGAGTCGGATACGTGTTGAGGTCCTCGTCGCGATGAGCTTCCGCTGGCGCATGGTGCTGCTGGCGGCCGGGGCGGTGGCCGCGGCGATCGTGATCGCGTCCGGCGTGGTGTACGTCGTGACCGGCAACGAGTTGCGCGGGCAGATCGATGCCAGCCTGCGCCAGAAGCTGACTCCCGGGCCACAGGCCGTTCAGATACGCACCACCCTCTCCTCGGCCGCCGTTGCGCAGTTGAAAAAGGAAGGCAAGTGGCCGCCCGCGGGATTGCCGAGGATCGCCTTCGGTGGGTCAGCGGCGGAAACGACCCACTCCGGCAGCCGGGGATCGGCGCGCGGCGGTGGCAGCGGACCCGCTGGTGAAAGCGGTGGGAAGGGATTCGCCCGCGAAAGCGGTGGGGGCGATCTCCATGGGGAAGCGGTCTCGATCGAAGGCAACGCCACATTCGCGCAGAGCGGCCCTGCCGCGAAAGCGCCACAGCCGGGCGTGCCCGTTCGGATGAGTCACTTCAACAAGCTCGTGCTGCCCGCTCCGAGACTCGGGGGCGCCACCGGCTACGTCCAGCTGTTCCAGCCCAACGGGCAGGTTCTGCGCTCCGAAGGCAAGGGATCCCCGCTGCCGGTCACCGCCGCCACCCGCGCCGTGGCCGCGGGCCGCCGCAAGGCGTTCTTCAGCGACGCGACCGTCGGCGGCACGCACGTGCGGATCCTGACCGAGCGTGCGCCCGCAGGAGGGGTGTGGCAGGTGGCGCTGCCGCTGACCGATGTGAACAGCACGCTCACGCACCTGAAGCTGGTGCTGGCGCTTGTGTGCTTGGGCGGGATCGCGCTCGCGGCCGCGCTCGGGCTGCTCGTCTCACGGGCGGCGCTGGTGCCCGTACGGCGCTTGACGGGCGCCGCCGAGCGCGTGGCGCGCACCCAGGATCTCGGCCACCGCATCCCGGCCGGCGAGGAGGATGAGCTCGGGCGGCTGGCCGGGAGCTTCAACACGATGCTGGCCGCGCTCGAGCGCTCACGCCTCGCCCAGCGCCAGCTCGTCTCCGATGCCTCGCATGAGCTGCGCACGCCGCTGACGAGCGTGCAGGCCAACCTCGACGCGCTCGCGATGGGCGAGGAGCTGCCCGCGCGCGAACGCGCTCGCATCCTGGCCGCCGCGCAGGCGCAGCTGCGGGAGCTGACGGTGCTGGTCGGCGATCTGGTCGATCTGTCCAAGACCGAGGTCGAGGAGGTCGAGGTGGAGGACGTGCGCCTGGATCTGGCTGCCGCCGGGGCGATCGAGCGCGCCCGCCTGCACGCACCGGGGTGCCGCTTGCTCCTCGACGCGGAGCCCTGCCTGGTGCGCGCCGCCCCCGCGCGTCTCGAGCGGGCGATCGCCAACCTGCTCGACAACGCCTGTAAATGGAACCCGCCCACTGAGCGGGCGGGCGATCCGGCGGGCGATCCAATCGAGGCATGTGCCGGACGGACGAGCGATCCAATCGAAGTCAGTGTCCGCAGCGGTGTCGTGGAGGTCCGCGACCACGGCCCGGGGATCGCCGCGGAGGATCTACCCCGCGTGTTCGACCGCTTCTACCGCGCGCCCGGCGCCCGCGCGCGACCCGGATCGGGGCTCGGGCTGGCGATCGTCAGGCAGATGGCCGAGGCTCACGGTGGAACCGTGCATGCAGCCAACGATCCCGGTGGCGGCGCCAGGTTGACGCTCGAGCTGCCCTCGCTGCAGATGACCGACGCCGAGCTCGCCGCATCCGAGCGGCATGCTCCCGTTGCTTCCAGCGTCGTTCAGGAAGTTCCTCGCTTGCTCTCAGCCAATTCTCAGGTTCATCCCACATGATGTCGGCTCCCGGTCCGGTATAGCCGACTAAGCACGTGAAGGAGACCAGTAGATGACCAGAACGAACCTCAGCCTCAGCGTGGTCGTGCTCGCGAGCATCGTGCTGGCGCTCGCCGGCTGCGGTGGCTCCAGCGACCCCGGCGTGGCCAAACTCGCCACCACCGCCGCATCCAGCACATCCACGCCGGCGGGCGACGGAGCGCCGGGCGGCGCCTCGGCCTCCTCGGGCGGCGGCAACCAGGGCGGCGAAGTGCACAGCGAAGCCGCGATCGCCGGTCCCGGCGGCCCGGAAGCGCAGAAGAAGATGGTGGCGTTCGCGCAGTGCATGCGCAGCCACGGGGTTTCCGACTTCCCCGAACCGACCGAAGGCAAGCTGATCATCAGAGGCGGGGGTGGCGCGGGGCCAAATCGAGGCCTCAACCCCGGCTCGCCGCAGTTCCGGTCGGCGATGAAAGCCTGCCACTCGCTGGCGCCCGCGCCCAAGATCAGTCCCCAGCAGACGGCCGCGATGCAGGCCCAGGCGCTGAAGTTCTCCGAATGCATGCGCTCGCACGGGGTGCCCAACTTCCCCGACCCCAAATTCGAAGGCGGCGGCGTGCGGATGAGGATCGGTGGGGGCCCGGGTGGCGTCAACCCCCAGTCGCCACAGTTCCAGGCGGCGCAGAAAGCGTGCCAGGGAGACTTCCCCGGCCCCGGGGGGCCCAAGGGCGGTCCGGGTGCGGTCCGGGCTGCCCCTGCAGGTCCGTAAATGAGCGTCCAGGAGCGCCGTGGCCGGCGGGCCGCGGGCGCGGGCCCGTTCGTGAGCACGACGAAACCTTCCCGAAACAGCAGATGTCGTAAAAACAGCCGCGTGGACGGTGAGCGGTGAGCGACCCCGTGTCGGGTGTGTCGGGTGAGGCGACGTCTGTGGCCCTGCCGCCGGCCCAGGGCAGCCGGGATGCCGTCCCCTCCGGTACCTCCGGCGAGCGTTCGCTGGCCGATGATTTGGACCCCACCCGCCCGCTCGCCGGGGGCGAGCGTCCCCCGGCTTCGGTCGGCCCGCCGGCCGGTCGCGCCCGCCGCAGGGTGCTCGCGGGGGTGGGGTTGGCGCTGGTCGTGGCCGTCGTCGTGGCGATCGCCACCGACCCGTTTGGCGGCGGGGGGAAATCGACGGGCGGTGTCGCCGACAACGCCAGCGCGATCTCGCTGACGGCGGTGAAACAGCAGTCGCTCTCGCAGCAGACGCAGGTGAGCGGCACGCTTGGCTACGCGGGCTCCTCGAGCATCCGCATACCGTCTGGGACCGCGCCCTCCGCCGTGCAGCAGGCCGGCCAGCTCCTCACGAACGCCGAAACGATGCTGGCGAGCGCCAGGGCGACGCTGGCCTCCGACACGCAAGCGCTCGCCGGCCACCAGGCGACGCTGGCGGCGGCGCGCGCCAAGGAGCAGGTCGACTGCGCGGGCGAGGGCGCCGCGGAAGCCGCCGCCTCCGCCAACTCGCCGGGAAGCGAAGACGACTCGCCGGGTGGGGGCGGGGGTTCGAGCTCGTGCGCGAGCGACGTGCAGGCCGTCGCTTCAGCCCAGCAGGGCGCCACCGGCGCCGCCGCCAAGGTCACCGCCGACCGCTCCCAGGTCTCCTCGGGCGAAAAACAGCTCGCGAGCGCGCAGTCCAACCTGTCCACGGCGCGCTCCTCGGCGGCGCTCTACGGTCAGGGCTCCACCTTCACGGCGCTGCCCTCGGTCGGCCAGATCGTCACGCGCGGGCAGAGCCTGTATGAGATCGGCGGCCAGCCGGCGCTGCTGCTGTACGGCACGGTGGCGCCGACGCGCGCGTTCGTCGCGGGGATGTCCCCGGGGTCGGACGTCGCCGAGTTGAACGCGAATCTGCAGGCGCTCGGCTACGGGCAGGGGCTCGCCGGCGACGAATTCACCGCCGCCACCGCAGCCGCCATTCGCGCGTTGCAGTCCGCCCGTGGCGCGTCGGCCACCGGCGAGCTGCTGCTGGGGTCGGTCGTGTTTCACCCCGGACCGGTGCGCGTCACGAGCGTGACGCCGACAGTCGGTCAGACGGTGATGCCCGGCCCGGTGCTCGCCATCACCGCGACCGCCCGGCAGGTCAAGCTTGCGCTCAACGCCGCCGAGCAGGGGAGCGTCAAGCTCGGCGATCAGGTCACGATCACGCTGCCGGACAACCAGACCACGCCGGGGAGAATCACCTATGTCTCCAGCGTCGCCACCGTGCCGTCCAGCTCCGGCCACGGCGGCGAAGAAGAAAGCTCCCCCACCGTCGAAGTCGACGCCACCCCCACCGACCCGGCCGCGACGGGCCACCTCGACCAGGCGCCCGTGAACGTCGAGATCACCACCGAACGCGTCGAAAACGTGCTCGCGGTGCCCGTCGACGCGCTGCTCGCGCTCGCCGGCGGCGGCTACGCGGTGGAGGTCGCCGAAAGCCGCGTGCATCGTCTGGTGGCCGTCACCGTCGGCCTGTTCGACGACGCCGAAGGTCTCGTGCAGGTCAGCGGCCAGGGACTGTCCGCCGGCCAGCGTGTGGTGGTGCCGGCGTCATCATGAGCGAGCAGCCACCAGCCAGCCCGTATACGGACGCCGACGACGGCGAGACACCGGCGGTGCTGGAGCAGCGCATATTCAGCGCGGACGATGGCGAGACACCGGCGGTGCTGGAGCAGCGCATATTCAGCGCGGACGATGGCGAGGCGCCAGCGGTGCTGGAGCAGCGCATATTCAGCGCGGACGATGGCGAGGCGCCAGCGGTGCTGGAGCTGCGCGCGGTCAGCAAGGTCTACGGCGCCGAGCCGCCGGTGTACGCGCTGCGGGAGGTCAGCTTCGCGGTGCGCGAGGGCGAGCTGGTGGCGATCGTCGGCCCCTCGGGTTCGGGTAAGACCACGCTGCTGCACGTGATGGGCACGCTCGAGCGCCCCACCGCGGGCGTCGTGTCGATCACGGGCCTGGACGCCGCACAGCTATCCGACCGCGAGCTCGCCACGCTGCGCGCCACCCGCATCGGCTTCGTCTTCCAGCAGTTCTTCCTGGCCGAGCACTCCACGGCGCTCGAGAACGTCGCCGAAGGACTGCTGTACGCCGGCGTCGCCGTCGCCGAGCGCCGCGAGCGCGCCGCCGACGCGCTCAACCGGGTCGGGCTGGCCGAGCGCGCGCACTTCCGCCCGAGCAAGCTCTCCGGCGGCGAGCGCCAGCGCGTCGCGATCGCCCGGGCGCTGGTCGGCCGCCCCGCGATCGTGCTCGCCGACGAGCCCACCGGCAACCTCGACAGCGCCTCCGGCGCGGCGCTGCTGGAGCTGCTGGAAGAGCTCAACGCGCAGGGCGCCACGATCCTCGTGATCACCCACGACCACGACCTCGCCGCCCGCCTGCCCCGCCAGGTGCAGGTGCTCGACGGCCAGATCGTCGCCGACACCGCCACACAGGGAGCGCTCAGCCGATGACCGCACGTGGTGCCGGCCCGTCGACTGGCCGCCGCGCCGCGGTGGCCCGCACCGCGTGGGCGTGGCTACGCTACGGCGGCCGCCGCGCGGCGCTCGCGCTCCTGCTGGCCGCCGGCCTGGGCGCCTGGGCGGGCACGACCGCCGGCGCTCCGGCCTTTGCCTCTGGCGAAAGGGGCGGGGAAAGCGGCGGCTCGCCCGGCGAAACCGCGACCACGGGGACCTCCACCTGCCCGTCGTCCAATCCACCCGACCAGCTCACGCTCGTCGGGGGCACACCGCAGACCACCACGCTCGACACCGCCTTCGCGAGCGGATTGCAGGTCGCGCTCACCAACAGCGACGGCTGCGCCGTCACCGGCGCCGCCGGCGTCCCGGTCACCTTCAGCGCGCCCGCCGCCGGCGCCAGTGGGCGCTTCTCCACCAGCAACTCCAACACCGCCACCGTCGGCGCCGACGCCTCCGGCAGCGCCGCCGCACCGACGTTCACCGCCAACACCACCGCCGGCAGCTACACCGTTACCGCCAGCTCGCAGTACGGCTCCGTCTCGTTCTCCCTCACGAACACCGCCGCCGGCACCCCGGCGAAGCTCACCGCGATCCCCCTCAAGCACAGGTCGGCCAGGGTCACAGCCCGCTTCCCGCAGCCACTGCAGGTCAGGGTCCTGGACGCAAACGGCAACCCGGTCGCCGGCGCCACCGTCACGTTCACGCTCGACCCCACCAGCACCAGCACCTGCGGCACCACCGCCGCCGCCACTGCCAGCTTCGCCGGCGGCGGCACCCAGGCCACGGCCACCACCGACGCAAACGGCCTGGCCACCTCCCCCGCGTTCACCGCGAACACCGCCGCCGGCTCGTTCACCGCCACCGCCTTGGTCTCGAGCGGCGGCGGGGACGGGAGTGAAAGCCCCGGCAAAGCCGCGGCGCCCACCATCACACCGGTCAGCTTCTCGCTCTCAAACCTCGCCGGCAAGCCCACCAAGCTCGCCCCCGGCGTCGGCTCCACACAATCCACCCCCGCGGGAACCCCCTTCCCGATCCGGCTCGCCGTGACCGTCACCGACGCGCAGAAAAACCCGGTCCCAGGCGCGCTCGTGACATTCTCAGCCCCCGCCGTCGGCGGGCTCTTCACCCTCCGCTCCCGCGGCCCCCACCACCGCGCCCACGTCGCCTACGCCCACACGGTCGCGGTCAAGACCGGCGCCTGCGGGATCGCCGTGGCGCCCCCCTTCACCGCCAGCCACAAGCTGGGCGGCTACGTCGTCGAGGCCAGCGCCAAACCCGCCAGGCCGGCGGCGTTCGCGCTCGTCAACGAAGCCCCGTGAGCGCGCGGTGAGCGTCGTCGCCGATCGCACTGCAGCAGACATGGGCGCCGCGGACCTCGCACCCCGGCGGCTGCGGAGCGCCGACCTCGCCCGCGTCGCGAGCGTGGGGCTGCGCACGCGGCGACTGCGCGCGGCGCTCTCCGCGCTGGGGATCGCGATCGGGGTCGCCGCGATCGTCGCCGTGCTCGGCCTGTCCGCCTCCAGCCAGGCGGGGCTGCTCGAAGAGATCGACAAACTCGGAACGAATCTGCTGACTGTCACCAACGGCCAGAGCTTCGCCGGCAAGACCGCGCAGCTGCCACTCGTGGCCCCCGCGATGATCGCCCGCATCGACCCCGTCGAAAGCGTCGCGGAGACCGGGAAGGTCGAAGGCAACGTGTACCGCACCCCGCTGATCCCGGAAGTCAACACCAACGCGCTCGGTATCAAGGCGGCCAGCCTCGGCCTGCTGCACACCCTCAACGTCCAGGTCGTGCAGGGCCGCTACCTGAACGCCGCCACCGCCCAGGAGCCGGTCGTGGTGCTCGGCTCGGCCGCCGCCGGGCGGCTCGGGATCGATCGCATCTACCCCGGCGAGCGGATCTGGGTCGCCAACCAGTGGTTCTACCTCGCCGGCATCCTAGGCGAATCGGTGCTCACGCCCGAAATCGAAAGCGCGGTGCTCGTCGGCTTCAAGGCCGCCGAACGCTACCTGCACTTCAACGGACACCCCAACACCGTCTACCTGCGCGCCCAAAACAGCCAGGTCGCGGCCGTCCAGTCGGTGCTGGCGGCCACCGCCGACCCGGAAGCTCCCAACGAAGTCGACGTCAGCCAGCCGTCAGCCACGCTCACAGCACGCGCCGACGCCCAGGGCGCCTTCAACGGCCTCTTCCTCGGGCTCGGGGCTGTCGCGCTGCTGGTGGGCGCGGTCGGCGTGGCGAACATCATGGTCATCTCTGTGCTGGAACGCCGCTCGGAGATCGGGCTGCGCCGCGCGCTCGGCGCGACCCGCGGACAGATCCGCACCCAGTTCCTCTCCGAGGCGATCCTGCTCGCGCTCGGCGGCGGCGCCGTCGGCATCGCCGCCGGGGCGCTCGCGACCGCGATCTACGCCACCACCAAGGGCTGGACGATCGTCATCCCCACCGTCGCGTGGGCCGGCGGGTTCGGGGCAGCGCTCCTGATCGGCGCCGTCGCCGGGCTGGTGCCCGCGCTGCGCGCCGCGCGGCTGTCACCCACCGAAGCGCTGCGGACCGTGTGAACGCGCTCACCGCGAAGCCCCACATGCACCGGCTTGACTCAACACACCACCATCTCGAGGAGGTGACGTCAAGGTCGCACCTGTCAAGGTCGCACCCGGCTTCCGCGGACCGGCCGCGCCACCTTCGGCGCGGCCGGTCTCAGGTTGACGCGAACCCGCAGCTCAGTCGCCGAGGAACGCGGCGGGTAGGTTCCTGCCGGGAACTTCGTCCGGCAGGTATATCTTCGGGTCGCCCGGGTACGCCACCTTCCAGTCGTGCGCGGAGTACCAGTCGAACCGGTTGAGCAGCACCGGCTTGGCTGAGTCCGGTGTGGCGTTCAGCCCGAGGAAGGACTGATGCCGCTTCCAACTCATCCAGGCGTTGTGGACCCCCTGCATCGAGGCCGGCACCGCGCCCTGGACGGGCCCGCCCGTCTTCGCCGCCGCCGTCGCGGCGAAGCCTTCGACGCCGAGCGTCAGCGGGATTTCGTTGGGCACGGCGGTGTACGGTTCGAAGTTCGGGGTTTCCGTGAACGCCCCGTACATCGGTTGGGCGGCGTAGTCCTCCTGGTTCATCGGGTGGACCCCCAGGATCTGCTCGACCGTGCGCACCATGTTGAGCTGCGTCGAGTATTCGTCCTCGACCCCACCCTTCGCGTACGGGCTAACCACGAACGCCGGGCCGCGGTGCCCGTCGACGTGGTCGGTGCCGTTCTGCGTGTCGTCCTCGACGCCGAAGATCGCCGAGTCCTTCCACACCTTGCTGTGGGAGATCGTTTCCACGATCCGCCCGAGCGCGAGGTCGTTGTCAGCCACCTGGGCCACCGGGTCCGGCGCACCGCCCGTGTGGTCGTCGGGCAGCCAGATCAGCGTCAGGCTGGGAACGGCGTCGGCGCTTTCCTCGTGTTCGAATTCGGCCTTCCATATGTCGTACCGGTACTGGTCGGGAATTTCGAGGTCGAACCTTGGGTAGGCGGGGTCGGTAATTTCGTTCAACGACGGGATGTCGGAGCTGGTCTTGTATTCGGTGGTCGGGATCGGCAGCGGCCCGCTGGCCTTCCCTTCCAGGATTTGCGAATCTTCGTACCATTCCTTCCAGTCGCCGCCGTCGCCGGGCCCGGTGATGTACCTGTTGTACTCACCGAAGTCCTTGACGCTCTGCTCCGCCGCTTTCGCCGCGTTCCAGAGGAACCCATCGCGCTGGTAGGCGAGCGCGTCGCCGCCTTCGGCGGGGTAAGAGCGGTAGAACGCCCCGAACTCCTTTTCGACGTAGTCGTTGGCCTCGGCCTGCACGATCCAGTTGTGCCCGTCCGCCGACAGCGTCCCCTCGTCGTAGAAGTTGTCCAGGTCGCCGAACCGCTTGGCGAGCGCGTGCGCGTTGGGGGTGATCTTCTGGCCGAACTGTGCGAGTTCGGGGTCGCCGTTGCCCTCGCCGAGGTCGCCGAGCACCTGGTCGTAGGTGCGGTTCTCTTTGACGACTACGAACACGTGCTTGATCGGCGAATGGCCACCGAGTCTCCTCGGGATCACCCCTGGCACGGTGTCGCCCGCACCGCTGTTGATCGCCGGGACGTCGCTCCAGTCGTTGTCGGTGAAGACCGTGTTCGTGTACTTCGCCAGTTCACCTTCGGCCGGCATCTTGAACGTCGTCACCGTGCCGGTGTCGTCGTAGGTGTTGTAGCCCTTGACGCATTCCGGGGCAGGCGAGGTTTCCGAGCCCTTGCAGATCTTCGCCTGCGGGCCGCGGTCGCCAATGCCCCTGTCGTTGGTGACGACGACGTCCCCGGGCCCGAGTGCCGGGTCGGGCTGCACCTGGACCGGGTACCAGTCGGTCGGCAGCAGACCCTCGAACTCGAGCGGTTGCATCGGGTGCCCGTGCCACCCTGCGAAGCCTCCGTGCTCCCGTCTTGTGAGGCCCCTGTACTTGTAGACGGCGATCGCGTTGTCGCGGCCGATGCTTACAAGCACGTGTTCGGGATCGGACATCGTGATCGCGTTCGCGTAGCTCCCCACGCTGGCGCCCGGCAACGGGTTGGTGCTCGTCGTCTGAGCGACCGTGTTAGTTGCGGTGTCGATCACCGAAATGCTGTCGTCGTTGGAGTTAGCGACGAACAGCGCCGGTCCGCTCTGGTATAGCGCGGTCGGCTCCAGCCCCACGGGGATTTCCTGCTCCTGTTTGCCCGTCGCCAGGTTGACGACCGACACCGTGCCGGTCGTGGCAGCGCCCGTGACGGGACTGGAGACGATCGGAGTTCCGTCAGAGAGGTTGGTCGTGTCGCCCGGCCGCGCGGGACGGCCGCCCTCATTGGAGACATAGGCGGTGTTGCCGTCGAGAACCACCTGGCGCGGCGCGTTGCCGACGGGGATTTCTTTTTCGACTTCATTTGTCGCGGTGTCGATCACGCCGAGCGTGTTGGATCCGTTGAGGGCTACGTAAAGCTTGCTCCCATCGGGTGAGAGCGCCATGCCCGAGGCCAAGGCCTCGCCGGGGTGGGTCGCTGCGGTGCTGTATTCCGGCGCTGGACCGTTCGTGGCCGGCGGCATTTTGATGATCGCCTTTTCCGACACCATGCCCGTTTCCGGATCGACTGTGAACTTGGCGATGTCGCCCGTCTGCGGGACCCACAACGTTTTTCCATCCGGCGAGTAAAGCGGCCCGTCAGCGCCGACCTCTTCGCCGGGTTCGCCGGCTGCGGGGTCGAGGGTGTTGGGGTAGGCGCCTTCTTCCTGCACGATCTTCCCCGTCTTCAGGTCGAAGATCGTGAGGTAGCCCGTGAAGTCGTTCCAGGTCAGCGCCGCCATGTACTGCCCGTCCGGGCTGAGCGTGCTCGAGACGATCCGGCCGTTAGGGTCTTCGATCCGGTTTCCGAGCGGCGAGATCCACTGATTCGTCGGCAGCAACAGGGCGCCGTTGTAGGTCTGACCGACTTCGTCGCTGCCGAACGGGTTGACGCCGCCGAACTCAGCGGACGCCACGCCCACAAGGGCCACAAAGGCCACCAGGACGGCGACCGCGCCCACACGCCTGCGCCGGGGGTTCCGGCGAGTACCAGTAGTGCGGATCGGAACCGAGCTAGCCACAGTCACCACCTCCGAAATAGACGTTATGTCGCAACGCGGGATCTAGTTCACAACTCGTACGGCGACGAGCGTCAGCCCGCCGCCGGCCGAGGCCTGCCGGCCGGGTCGGACACCACCGCCCGGTGACGCCAATCTCGCCCAAGTGAAGTAGAGATTAGCTGCGGGTTAAGTTGCCCCTGTTACCGGGCGGTGTAAACCACGCTCACGATTTATTTACAACTCACTCACAGATGGCCATTGATTTTCACCTGACTTTCACAGGCGTTTCACGAACGCCAGGGCTGGGCTGGGTACACTTCACGCCGTGGACGCAGTCCGAGCAACCGGATTGGACAAGCGCTACGGGACGACCACCGCCGTTGACGGCGTCGACCTGGCGGTCGCGCCGGGCCAGGTGCGGGGCCTGCTGGGTCCCAACGGCGCGGGCAAGACGACGCTGCTGCGCATGCTGTTCGGGCTGATCCACCCGGACGCCGGTTCGGTGGAGCTGCTCGGGCGCCCGTTGGACGGGCTCGGCGGCGGCGCCCTGGAGGAGGTGGGAGGGTTCGTGGAGGAGCCGGCCTTCTACCCGTACCTGTCCGGGCGCGCGAACCTCACTCTGCTGGCAAGGCTCGACGCCGGCCCGAGCGCGACCGCGGTCGAGCGCGCGCTCGCACGGGTGGGCCTGGAGCGACGGGGCGAGGACCGCGTAGCGGGCTACTCGACCGGGATGCGCCAGCGCCTGGGGCTTGCGGCCGCGCTGCTGCGCTCGCCGCGGCTGCTGCTGCTGGACGAGCCGACGAGCGGGCTCGACCCGGGCGGGACGCGGACCGTCGCGGCGCTCGTGCGCGAGCTGGCCACCGAAGGCGTCGCGGTGCTGCTCTGCAGCCACCAGATCGGCGCGCTCGAGCGGGTGTGCGACGCCTACACCGTCCTGCGCGAGGGGCGGGTCGTGTGGGACGGCTCGGCGGCGGAGCTCGTCGCCCAGGCGCCGGCGTCCGCGTACGCCCTGGCGACCAGCGATGACGAGCAGGCGCTGAGGATCGCCGCAGAGCAGGTCGGTGTGCGGGCCGGGCGCTCGACCCGCGGAGAGCTCGCGCTGGCCGTGCACGAGGGCTGCCTGGACGCGTTCGTGTTCGCGCTCGGGGACGCGCGCGTGGCGATCCGCCGCCTCGACCTGCTCGTGAGCCCGTTGGAGGCGATGTTCTTCGCCCTGACCTCCGACGGCGCCCCGCTCGCAGAGCTGGAGCCCGTCGAACTGGCCGAGACGGTGCTGGCGGGAGCGGAGCGATGAGAGCGCGATCGGCTCTCCCCCGGTGGCGGCCGAGGCACGCAAAGGGTGAGCTATGAGCACGCTCGCTCCCCGCGCCGCCGCCGAGCAGTCCTCGCTGCCGCTCGGCGGCGAGGACCCGATCTGGAACGCCTTTCGGACCGAGCTGCAGAAGCTCGGCGCCCAGCTCACCAGCCGGCTGCTGGCGGTGATCTGCATCGCCGGGCCCTTCGCCTTTGCCGCCGTGCTGAAGGCGCAGAGCGGGACTCCCTCGGACGCGCTGTTCGGGGCCTGGGTCCACTCTTCCGGGTTCGCGATCTCGCTCGTGATCCTCGGGTTCGCCGGGACGTGGGGATTCCCGCTGATCGCCGGCCTGCTCGGGGGGGACCTGTTTGCCTCCGAGGACCGGCATGGGACCTGGAAGACGATCCTGACCCGCTCCTGTACCCGCACCGATCTTTACGCGGGCAAGCTCCTCGCCGCCGGAGCGCTCGCCGTAGCGCTCACGCTGCTGCTCGCCGTCTCGAGCGTGCTCGCGGGCGTCCTGCTGGTGGGGGCGCACTCGCTCGTCGATCTCAGCGGAGTCCTGATCCCGCCGGGCCGGCTGCTCGGCCTGACATTGCTCAGCTGGCTTTTGTGCCTGCTGGGAATGATGGCGTACACGAGCGTCGCAATCCTGTTCTCGGTCGCGACGCGCAACGGGATCATCGGCGTGCTCGGCCCGCTGCTCGTGGCGCTGCTCACCCAGCTGCTGGATCTGATCGGCAGGGGTGTGGGCGTCCACCTGCTCCTGATCGGCTCGGCCTTCGACGGCTGGCACGGCCTCTTCACCACCCACCCCTTCTATGGCCCGCTGCTGATCTCGAGCCTCGTGAGCGTCGCCTGGATCGCCGCCTGCGTCACGACCAGCTGGAGGATCCTCAGACGCCGCGACTTCCTCGCGACGACGGTGAGCCGCGCCCCGGACTGGCGCACTCCCGTCCGGATCGTGGCGCTCGCCACCGCCCTCCTCGCCGTGCTCGCCCTGCTCGCCAACGTCGGGCCCGCGGGTGACACCGCCCACCGCCTCAGTGCGGCGATCGGAGAAGAGTTCAACAACGTGACACTGCTGCAGCAGCAACTGATCGGGCGGCGGGTGCCCGCCGGGGCAAAGCTCGACGTCCTGCCCGCCTGCAACCGCCGGGCGGCCAAGGCCGTGGGCCCGGGGGACTGGAACTGCACGCTCTACGTGTACCTGCCCCAGGCGCACTCAGTCCCGTTCCAGCAAACCTCGGTCGAGTATGACGTGAGCCTGGAGTACAACGGCTGCTACAAGGCCCAGTCCCCGCCCGCGTTCATCGGCGGCCCGACGATGCTCGACGCCCACGGGCACAGCGTCACGAACCCGCTGTACATCGTGTACGGATGCTTCAACACCCTCTGAGCCCGTAGCACGCCGCTTCGGTCTTCATCAACCGAGAAGGTACGCCGCCTCCTCTTCACGCATATCCACATTCTGTGTAGCTCAGCCCGAGGCCCGACGCTACTGCTCGGCCTCCAGCACGGGGTCCAGATGGGGCTGAGCATGGGGATTGGGCAGGGGGTGAGGATGGTGCAGGGGGTGAGGATGGGGCAGGGGATGTGGATGGGGTGCGAGTAGCTCCCCCGGCGCAGGTGCCCCCTGGACGTCGGGCTTGGTGACGGTCACGTAGGCGACGAGCGCGATGAACACGACAAGCGCCACGGCGCTGACCGTGCCGTCCCCAAGGCCGAGACCGGTGATGGAGGACGGCTTGCTGAACCAGTCGGCGAAGGAGGCGCCGAGCGGGCGTGTCACGATGTAGGCGAACCAGAACGCTGCGATCGGGTTCAGACTGAGGCGCCACCAGCCGATCGCGGGGATCGCGATGATCGCGGCGAACAGCAGCACCGACCCGAAGAAGCCGAGGCTCAGCGTGGTCGCCGTCAGATCCCCGGCGGCGGTGCCGAGCGCGAACGTCGCCAGGACCGCGGCCCAGTAGAAGCTCTCGCGCCGGCGGGTGGTGATGGTGTGAATCGACAGCGTGCCCTCGCTGCGGTACCAGAGCAAGAACACGACGGCCACGACGCCCGCGAACAGGGGCGTGGTCAGCGCGTAGGGAATGCTCGCCCCGTCGTGGATGCCGTCGGCGGCCATCGTGCCGAAGATCGCGACCATCATCACCGCGAACCAGTAGATGGGGGCGCGGTATGCGCGCTGGCGCAGCTGCAGCCATAGCGCAAACCACAGGCCGAAGATGCCGATCGCCCCCGCGATCGGCACGCTGTGCTGGCCGAGGAAGTCCGACATCGACTCGCCCATGCCTGTCGTCAAGAGCTTCAGGACCCAGAAGATCAAGGTGATCTCGGGCACCTTGGCCAGGGTGTGGCGGACTTGGTGTCGGGATGAGGGTGCGGGCGCGCTCATGTGTGCGGTGTCCTCCTTGACGGGACTGGCGTGGCCTCGATTCGCAGTCGGCCAAATTGCCAGCCTTGTCTTTGCCTCCGCTAAAGATGCGCGCCCATGAGAAAACTCTTCAAGACGGGCGGGCGGGAGGGATGTTCTGGTTCACCCGGAAGCAGTTGTCCGGGTCGTAGGTGCCCTTGATCTGCGCCAGCCGATCGTAGTTGTGGCGGTAGCTCGCCCGCACCCGCTCCTCGCCCTCGTCCATCATCATGTTCACGTACGCACCACCGGCGGAGTGCGGGT
Source organism: Solirubrobacteraceae bacterium (assembly GCA_035948945.1). Classification (GTDB taxonomy): domain Bacteria; phylum Actinomycetota; class Thermoleophilia; order Solirubrobacterales; family Solirubrobacteraceae; genus Palsa-744. The sequence goes on along the minus strand of DASZIQ010000067.1, from coordinate 13,115 downwards.
GAAGCGCCTCGAAGTAGTCAACACACCAGCGGCGGATGACCTCGGCATTGGCGGGGTCGTGATCGACACCGGCGAAGACCGAGCCCCAAACCGCATCGCGGTAGCTCCACGGAGTGTCGGATGGGCCGACGTCGTGGGCGGCTCCGTCGATCGGGTACAGGTGCATCGTCGACTTCCACGTCGGCATCTCAGCGCCGAACTTGGCGTGCGCCTCAACGGCAGCGTCGGGTATCTTCTTGACGAAATCAGCGCGCCAGTACCACTGGTCTCCGGCGGGATAAACGGGGTCGAAGGCGCCCTGGAGAGCGGGGTGGGGCATCGGCTGAACAGCGTGCAGCAAGGGCTCCGGCAGGGCGTCCAGCAACGGGGCCATCGCCCCGGCGGCGTCCTCGGGAGCGCCCACATAACACCAGACGACGCCACAGACTTTACGGAGATGGAGCTCCTCCGGGAAGGGCGGCGCCGGCGGGACCGATGCGAAGGCGAAGAAGCCGTTGAGCTCGCGCGGGGCGTTCGGCAGGAAGTCTCGGTATGCGGCCAGCACCTCGGCGCCCAGCTCGACCGGCCAGAAGGTCGGGCCCCCGACGACAGTTCCCACCTCGTGCAGCCTGAACAGGAAGGACGTGATGACGCCGAAGTTGCCGCCACCGCCCCGGATCGCCCAGTAGAGGTCGGGGTGCTCATCCGCGGCGGCACGAACTGTGGCGCCGCTTGCGAGCACGACCTCAGCCTCGAGCAGGTTGTCGATCGTGAGGCCGCACTTGCGGGTCAAATGCCCAAGCCCGCCACCCAGCGTGAGACCACCGACGCCGGTGGTCGAGATGATCCCGCTCGGTGTCGCCAGGCCGTGCGCGTTGGTCGCGGCATCCACTTCGCCCCAGGTGCAGCCGCCACCGACCCTCGCCGTCCGAGCGCCGGGATCCACTTCGACTCCCTTCAGGCCCGAGAGGTCGAGAACCACACCGTCCTCGCACGTTCCCAGCCCGGCGCCGTTATGGCCGCCTCCGCGCACAGCCAGCAAAAGCCCGTGGTCGCCGGCGAACGAGACGACCTTCGTCACATCGTCGGCGTCGGCGCAGCTTGCGATCAGGGCGGGCCGCCGGTCGATCATCGCGTTGTAGACCTTGCGGGCCTCGTCGTAGCCGGAGTCCTCGGGGGCTTTGAGCCCTCCCCGAAATCCCGGCATTCCGCTGCGGGCCGTCTGCATCAACGCGCTGGTGGTGCTCATGCGTTCCCCCTATCGGTCGTCTCAAAGTTGTCACGGCCGAGCCTACGGCGCTCGCATGTGGCTGTCATGACCGGAGCTGATCCAATTCGAGTGCTCGAGCCCGATCGACTCCAGGTGGGCGTGGTCAAGATTGATTATCGTCTTTTCATGGAGGCAGAGATTCTGGACCTTCCGGACCCACTGCGCCCGACCTCGATGTCCCCGTTCGTCGGTCGTGCGGTGGAGCTCGAGAAGCTCCGAACCCTGATGCCGCGAGCCGCAGGGGAGAGGCGTCGCGTCGCGCTTCTCGCGGGCGAGCCGGGTGCAGGGAAGAGCCGTCTGGCGCGTGAGTTCGCCGGCCAGGTCGCGATCGAAGGGGTGCTTGTTCTCTATGGCGCCTGTGACGCGGTGGTGCGGACGCCGTACGGGCCTTTCGTCGAGGCGCTCGAACACCTGGTTCGGGTAACCGACGAGGCGCAGCTGCGTGCGGCGCTCGGCGCCGGCGGCGGCGAGTTGACCCGGCTGCTCCCCGACCTGCCCGGCCAGGTCGGCGGGCTGGCGCAACCGGTGAAGGCCGACGCCGATACCGAGCGCCATCGTCTCCACACGGCGGTCGCCGACCTGCTTGCGAACGTCAGCCGCACAAGACCGATACTGCTCGTGCTCGAGGACGGGCATTGGGCCGACGCAACGACGCTTCTGCTCCTGCGACACCTCGCGCGCTCTGCCTGGAGCGCCCGCCTGCTGGTCCTCGCGACCTTCCGCGACAGCGAGACCGATGTGCCCGCAGAGCTCTCGGAGACGCTTGCCGACCTACGCCGTTCCGATGACGTCGTGCGCATGCGTCTGGAGGGGCTCTCGGGGGCCGAGGTCTCTGACCTGGTCAGCCGTGCCGCTGGAAGCGACCCCGACCCCGACGACCGCGAGCTGCACGAGCTCGCAACTACGATCCACGATCTCACCGCCGGCAACGCCTTTCTCGTCTGCGAGCTATGGCGCGCGGTCGTAGAGACGGGAATCGTCGAGGTCGCTGGTGGGCAGGTGAGGGTGACCCGGCCTCTCACCGAGTTCGGCACGCCCGAAAGCGTACGCGAGGTTGTCAGCCAGCGGCTGTCCCGCCTGGGCCCGAGAACCATCGAGCTGCTCGAGCTTGCGGCAGCCGCCGGGCCGGAGTTCGAGCTGGAGCCGGTCCGCCGCGCCGCCGGCATCGCCGAGCCCGAGCTTCTCGCCGCGCTCGAGGAGGCAGTGGGCAGCGGAATGATCGAGGAGCTCCACGCTCAGCGACTGGCCTGCCGCTTCACCCACGAGATCGTCCGGCGGGCGCTCTACGACCGACTCTCGCGGCTTCGGCGAGCCGAACTGCATCTCCGCGTCGCAGAAGCGCTCGAGAGCGCAGGTGCGGACTCTGACCGCACGCTCGTGGACCTCGCCCATCACTTCGGCGCAGCCGCCCCGTTCGGCGGGGCCGAGCGTGCGATCGACTACAACCTGCGCGCGGCGCGGGCGGCGAGCGTCGCGCTCGCCTTCGACGACGCCGCGATGCGCTTGCGGACCGCGATCGAGATCGGGATCCAGGGCAAGCCCGAGCGCGCCGGCGCTCTGCTCGAGCTGGGCGCTGCCAGTCATCGAGCGGGCAAGGCGACCGATGCGCTGGATGCCTTCGCGTCGGCGGCGGAGATCGCTCGCGCGCTGGACAGCGGGGAGCTGCTCGCCCGCGCAGCGATCGGCTTCGAGGATGCGTGCTGGCGCCCCGGGGTTATACGACCGGATGCGATTGAGCTCCTCGAAGAGGCGCTTGCGGCGGTTGATGACAGCAGCGACGAGCTGAGAATTGGCCTGTTGGCGGGACTTTCGCGGGCGCTTGACTTCGCGGGCGAGCGCGAGCGTGGCGCGCTCGTGCGCGAAAACGCCGTCGCGCTGGCAAGGCGATACGAGGATCGCGCGGGGCTCGCCAAGGTGTTGGTTGGCTCCTACTGGGCGCGCGGCACGACCCCGCTGGAGGCGATCCTTTCGATGCTTACCGAGGCAAGAGACCTGGCGCAGGAGCTGGGGGATGCCGAGATCCACACGGACGCGATGGCGTGGCGCGTGCCGACCTTCGTCGCTCTCTGCGACCTCGATTCCGCTCGGGCGGAGGTGGTTGCCCTGCGTGAGATGGCCGAGCACACAGCGCAGCCGTTCATGCACCACGTGGCCGAGCACTACGGGTCCGCGATCGCTCTCTGCGACGGAAACCTCGCGGATGCCGAGGCAATGGCGGGACGCTCGCACGATTGGGCCCGGCTGCTGACCGGTCGCGATGCGTCCGGTACTCACGGCATCCAGATGTTTGGCGTTCGCCGCGAGCAAGGTCGCCTGGCAGAGCTCGCGCCGGTCGTCAGGATCCTTGCCGGCAAGGCCGAGCGGGAGGGCCCATGGCGTCCCGGGCTCGCTGTGGTGCTCGCCGAGCTGGGCATGGAGCGCGAGGCGAAGCGCGAGCTCTCGAGGCTCGCCGCCGAGGGCATCGACGGCTATCGGGCATCGCTGTGGCTGGCTACGCTCACCTACCTGACCGACGCCTGTGCCGCGGTTAACGACAAGGGGATGGCGGCGATCGTCTACCCCGAGCTGCAGCCGCTCGCGGGGGCCAATGTGATGATCGGTCACCTGGTCGCCTGCTACGGAGCCGCCGATCGCTATCTGGGCATGCTCGCCGCGATGCTGGGAGAGCCGGGGCGAGCCGAGGAGCACTTCGAGCAGGCCATGGAGCAGAACAAGCGGATGGGGGCGTCGACCTGGGTGGCTCACACCGCATACGAGTACGGGCGCTTCCTGCTTGGACGAGGTCGCGGAGCCCGCGACTACGCGCAGGCCCTGCTCGGAGAGGCCGCCGGCTTGGCCGAGCGGATCGGCATGGAAGGACTGCTCGGCAAGATCCGCCTGCTCGGCGTGTCCACCTCGAACGCTCTCCCAAGCGGGCTCTCCCCACGCGAGGCGCAGATCCTGAAGCTGGTCGCCAGGGGGCTCAGCAACCGTGAGATCGGCCAGGAGCTGACGATCAGCGAACACACCGCCGCCAACCACATCCGAAACATCCTGCGCAAGACTGACTGCGCCAACCGCACCGAGGCCGCGTCCTACGCCCACCGGCAGGGGCTCGCCTCGGAGTGAGCGGAGGTACCCCGCTACGATCAGTCAATGGCTCTGTACATGATCGAGCGCAGCTTCGCCGATCAGCTTGACCTCACAGACGCCGATGTCGAGCTGATCGAGGAGGTCAACAGCGACGAGGGAGTCCGCTGGCTCTTCTCGTTTCTGAGCGCCGACCGCCGACGCACCTATTGCCTCTACGAGGCGCCGTCGCCCGACGCAATCCTGGCCGCCGCCCGCAGGGCAAACGTCCCGGCCGACGTGGTCGTCGAGGTGAGCGCAGCCACGCCGCAGTTCTCGGACCGCTTGCGCGACTGGGCCGACGCTGCCCGCTGAGCCGCCCAGGGCCAACCCCTTCTCACTTCCTGCGGCTGCGTCCACCGTCTTGATCGCATCACCCGTGTGGACGCGCTGGCGTGCCACGACGCGCGAGGTCCACATAACCGAGCTGGTGCGGTCGACCCACTGCCGCACAAGGGGCGGCCATCGTGCGACTTGGCGACGGCTGCCACGCCCACTACACTCGCCGCGATGCTCGACTTGGACGCCTACCTGGAGCGGATCGGCCTGAACGGGCGCCCGAGCATCGCGCAGGTGCACAGGGCGCACCTGACCTCGATCCCCTTCGAGAACCTCGACCCCCACCAGGGCCTGCCGGTGTCGCTGGAGGTGGAGGACCTCGAGCGCAAGCTTGTGACCGAACGCCGCGGCGGCTACTGCTTCGAGCAGAACCTGCTGCTGAAGGCAGCCCTCGAGGCACTCGGCGCAGAGGTGGACATGTTCCTGGCACGCATGCGCCTACCGAACCCGAGAGACACTCGCGCATCCCCGTTGCGGCCAGCGAAGCCCGGCGTGGTGCGGCCCCGCAGTCACCTTCTCCTGCGCGTCAGCGAGCACAGCGCAAGCTGGCACGCCGATGTGGGGTTTCCCCGCGGCATCCTCGAGCCAATCCCATTCGGGCTGGGCCCCACGCAGGAGCAGTCGGGATGGAGCTTTCGCGTCGTCGAGGACGGCTCCGAGCTCGTGCTCCAGAAGCTGGCGGGGGACGAATGGACCGATGTTTACGGCTTTGTCCCGCAGCCGGTTCCGCTCATCGACGTCGAAACCAGCAACTGGTGGACCTCCACGCATCCGCGCTCGCTGTTCGTCACCGGTCTCATCGTGGGCGTTCGTGGCGACGACGGCACGGGCACGTTGCTGTGCGACTGGAGCGAGCTATCCCTCAGCGAGCAGACGCCGGCGGGCACACGCGTGACGCCGCTCGAGCGAGAGGCCACACCGGAGCTGCTTGCCACGCGCTTCTCGCTCCCGGGCTTTGCGCTCGGCGCCGACGAGCGCCTTGTCCGGGTAGCTGCGCCATAGATCGAGAGGCCGCATGGAGCCGGGGGAGTAGCGGCTCGGGCGCCGCGCGACGGAGAGCAGCCAGGACGCGCTCAGCGAGCAGGCGCCCGGTCTAGTTCGTCGCTGAGCGCTCGGACGCGGCGGGCAATCTCGTCTCGCGTGGCGCGGACCTCGACGAGTGGGCGTCCCTTTGGGTCGGGGAGCTCCCAATCGAGATAGCGCTTGCCGGGGATGTAGGGGCATTGATCGCCGCAGCCCATCGTGACTACGAGGTCGGCCTGCTCGGCAAGCTCGCGGGTGAGCAGCCGAGGCCGGCGGTCCGCTAGATCGAGCCCAAGCTCGCGCATGACCTCCACGACCTCGGGGTGGACGTGCTCGCCGGGCGTGGTGCCAGCGGAAAGCGCAACGTGTCGGCCGGCGGCTTCGCGTTCCAGCAGCGCAGCGCTCATCTGCGAGCGCCCGGCGTTGTGCAGGCAGACGAACAGAACAGTCGCCATTCAGCCGCCGATCGCTGGTTGGCTGACCGCTCCATCCGTGGCGGGCCGCCCGCGGTGGGGGACCACTAGCTCGGCGGCGTCGGCGGGGGTCACGTCGGGGTAGAGCGTTCTGACGGCGAGGATCGCGCAGGCGCCACCGACGAGCTGCGCTACGACATAGCCGGGCACGGACGCGGGCGCGATCCCGGCGAACGTGTCCGAGAACATGCGCCCAACCGTGATCGCGGGGTTGGCGAAGCTAGCCGAGCTAGTGAAGAAGTACGCGGCGCCGATGTACGCGCCGACCGCGGCCGGGGCGGCGCTCAGGCGTTTGGTGCGCGCGAGCGAGAAGATCACGAGCAGCAGCCCGACCGTGGCAATCACCTCCGAGAACAGGTGCGCGGGCGAAGCGCGGTGATGGGTGGAGATACTGACGGCGGCGAGGGCGAACATGCCATTGGCGGTGATCGCGCCGAGCACGCAGCCGACAGTCTGCGCGGGAATGTAGGCGAACGCATCGCGCCAGCTAAGACCACCGAAGGTCGCATCCGCGAGCGAGACGGCGGGGTTGAAGTGCCCGCCCGATACCGGGCCGAACATGAGGATGATCGTCGCCAGTCCCATCGCGGTCGCGGCAGCGTTCTCGAACAGCTCCAAGCCCACGTCGCCGGGCGAGAGAGTCTGTGCAGCGATGCCCGACCCGATCACCAGAGCGGCGAGGAACGCCGAGCCAAGAAGCTCGGCAAGCAGGCGGCGGGCGAGCGGCGGCGTATCCACGTCCCGATCGTATTACATCGACAGACGTGATTGTTATTGGTATACGTATATAGATGCCCGCCGATTTTCGAGTTGGCACCAAAGACCAAGCGCCCGGCCGGCGAGCGCTGCTGCGAGCCCGTCGTCTACCCCGACGTAGACCGAGCCCAGGCGCTACGGATGGCTGAGGTCGCTAAGGCGCTCGGCGACCCGATCCGCCTGCAACTCGTGGACGTGCTGCGCAAGCACGCGGGGAAGGTGTGCGTGTGCGAGCTTGTGCCGCTGTTCGACGTCTCACAGCCCACGCTCTCGCACCACCTGAACAAGCTACGCACGGCCGGGATCGTGGACTCCGAGCGACGCGGACTGTGGGCCTACTACTACGTGATCCCCGACGCCCTCCACGAGCTGTCGGCATGGCTGACCTAACCCCAGCCGAAGCGACCGCCGATCCCTGCTGCCCACCCGATAACTCCTCGACCTGCGGCCAGGCAGGCGAGCTCTCGCGCCAGCCACTATCGTGCCGTCCATGATGCGCCTCTACCACCGAGAGCACGCGGGCCGGCCGATCCGCGTCGCATGGATGCTCGAGGAGCTCGGCGAGCCGTATGAGGTCACGGTGATGACGCGCGAGGAGAGCAAGGGCGAGGAGCATCGCGCCCGCCATCCCCTGGGCCGCGTACCCGCGCTCGAGGACGACGAAGGGTTCGTATTCGAATCGGCGGCGATCTGCTTGCACCTCGCAGACCTGCATCCCGACGCCGGCCTCGCGCCGGCACCGGGAACCCACGAGCGAGCGCTGCTTTACCAGTGGACGATCTTCGCCCCAGCCGAGCTCGAGCCGCCGCTGATCGAGTCCGCCGTGCACGCTCAGCGCGACCCCGACCGTTCCGCCGCTGCACGACAGCGCTTTGACGAGGCCGCGCGCGCGGTGTCCAGCGCCTTGGATGGCAGAGACTATCTCGTCGGCGAGCGCTTCACGGTGGCTGACGTACTTGTCGGAAGCACGCTGGCTTTCACGGAGCGCATCGGCTTTGCGGATGAGCTCCCGGCGAACCTAAGGGACTACCTGGCACGGCTCACGCAGCGACCCACCCGCCAGCGCGCCCTCGAGCGCACGATGTCCGGCTGACGAGCGGGAACCCTTCGGGTGAAGCGGTTCGTGCTTGCTTACGCGGCGCGATGCGGAAGTGTCCCTGTTGCGTGCGCCAGTGCCCGTGCTCGTCCGTTGGGATAGCTTGATGAACACTTGCGAGGACGTTTGCTCGCAGCGGAAGCGCGAGTGTCCCTAGCGCTTGGTCCAGCTGCACACCGTCGCCGTCCCGGCACTCTTCAGGGCCAGGCCGGCCGCGATATCCTCTCGGAGTCGCGCAACCCCCGCTCGTAGCTCATCGGGGTGGTCGCGCCTCATCCGCTCGAAGTAGCTCGTCTCGCCCCTCTCTGCAGCCTCCAGTACACGATCGGGGTCGGCCGAGAGAGCGGCCGGCGATGCGTCCTCCATGTCCTCGAACGCGAAAGCGAAGAGCCGCGCGCCGGGTAGCTCCTCAAGGATCGCCGCCCGCGGTGGGTGAGTCGCCTCCATCCAGCGCCGGCTGCTCGGAAAGTAGTCGAGAATCCAGAGGGCGTCGGCATCCTCACCCGTATAGCCCTTGAGCACCAGGCGTCCTCGGGACCTGAGGACGCGCCGCGCCTCGGCCAGTGCGAGGCTGCGGTCCTCAACGTGGTGCAGCATCGAGATCATCGTGGCGGCGTCGAACGTCTCGTCCTCGAACGGCAGTCGCTGTGCGTCCGCCTCCACGGTCTCGAGCCCCTTGGCAGCGGCCCACGCCAGCATTGCGGCCGAGCGGTGCCGGTCCAAGCGTCTCAGACGGCGCCCGGAGCTTGCCCGGGGATAATCCGTGCGATGAACGTGTCCGACGACGAGGCCGAGCCTCACAGCGGCGCTGCAGCGCCTACGACCACGGCCTCCGCGTGGGCGCCGTTTCGTTCGCACGACTTCGCGAGGATGGCCTCGGCGCAGTTTGTGAGCAACGTCGGTGGTTGGATGCAGACGGTCGGCGCCCAGGAGTTGATGTTGACGCTGACGACGTCGGCGACGCTGGTCGCGTTGATCCAGACGGCGGCGGGCCTGCCGGTGGTACTGCTGGCGGTCCCGGCGGGCGCGATCGGCGACCTCGTCGACCGGCGGTGGCTGCTGATCGCGTCGCAGTCGTTCATGCTGCTCGCGGCCTTGGCGCTCGCCGGGCTGGCGCTCGCCGGGCTGGTGACGCCGTGGGTGCTACTCGTGTTGATCTTCGCTGTTGGCGTCGGGCAGACGCTGACCTCGCCGACGTGGCAGACGTTGCAGCCCGAACTCGTCGCGCCGGAGGATCGGACGCAGGCGATCGCGCTGGGCGCCGTCAACCAGAACCTCAGTCGCGCGATTGGCCCCGCGATCGGCGGTGCGCTGTACGCGGCGAGTAGCGCCTCAGCGCTGTTCTTCGTGAACGCTGCGAGCTTCGTGCCGGTCATCGGCGCGGTCGCTCGTTGGCGCGGCGGCGCGCGGCGGGCCAGCGCGGTGGCGCCCGAGCACGTCTTCGAGGCGATCCGTGCCGGGGCACGCTACATCGCGGGGAGCCCAGCGCTGCGGGTGATCTTGCTGCGTGCCGGCCTGTTTACTTTCTTCGCGAGCTCGATCTGGGCACTGCTGCCACTGGTCGCGCGCACGCATCTGCACCTCGGGTCGGGCGGCTACGGCCTGCTGCTCGGTGGCGTGGGCATCGGCGCAGTCGCGGGCGCGGCGGGGCTGCCGCGTCTGCGCGGGCGCGTACCCGCTGGGACGCTCATGACCGCCGGCACGATCATCTTCGCCGGCGTGACGTTGTTGCTGGCCTATGTGCGGAGCAGCGCGCTCGCCGGCGTGGCGATGGTGATCGCCGGTGTCGCGTGGATCCTCGTGCTCTCGACGCTGAACTCCCAGTACCAGACGACACTGCCCGGCTGGGCGAAGGCGCGCGGCATGTCCTACTACCTCGTGATCTTCCAGGGAGGCGGCGCGCTCGGCAGCGCCGCATTCGGTGTCGTCGCGCAGAACGCCGGGTTGACCGAGGCGCTGCTCGTGTCCGCTATCGCGCTCGCGCTCGTCGCCTTCGCCAGCATGTGGCTGCCGTTCAAGGCGATCTCAGCTGGTGAGTTGCTGCCCGCCGGCGACTGGCCGATCCCGCATATCGCCGGCGAGATGGTCTCTGAAGGGCCGGTGCTGGTGACGTGCGAGTACTGGCCGAAGCCGGGGCGCGAGCGGGATGTGATCAACGCGCTCTACGCCGGGCGCTACGCGCGACGGCGCACGGGCGCGATTAGCTGGCGGTTGTGGCGTGACAGCGCTGACCCCAAACACATTCTCGAGCAGTTTGTGGTCGGCTCTTGGGATGAACACCTCCGCCAGCACGAACGCGTCAGCCGCCGCGACGAGCAACGCCTCGAGGAAATAGCGACGATGACCGACCCCGAGCGGCCGACAACCGTCACCCACTGGCTGGCGCCGTAGCACTACATGACTTCCGCTCGAATCCAACCAGTGGCCACATCGCGCGAGAAGCAGCTGACCCTGCTCGCAGCCGTGCTGGGTACGAGCGTCGTGTTCCTCGACGCGACCGTAACCAGTGTCGCGTTGCCCGCGATTCGAGGCGACCTCGGTGGCGGTCTGGCGGGCCAGCAGTGGGTGACGAACGCGTACCTGTTGACGCTCGCGTCGCTGTTGTTGATTGGCGGCTCGCTTGGAGATGTATTGGGTCAGAAGCGCGTGTTCATGGTTGGCGTTGGCGGGTTCGGACTCACTTCGGCTCTCTGCGCGGTCGCGTCGTCGATCCCCGAGCTGTGCGTGTTTCGTTCGATGCAGGGGGTGTGCGCGGCGCTGGTGACGCCTACCGCATTGGCGGTGATCATCCACGTGTTTCCCGAAGACGAGCGGGCCAGGGCGATCGGGACATGGACCGCGCTCAGCTCGATCGTCGGGGTTATCGGGCCGTTCATCGGGGGAGTGTTGATCGCTGCCGGCTCGTGGCGCCTGATCTTTGTGCTCAATGCGCCGCTCGTACTCGTGACCGTGACGCTTATTGCTCGTGGCGTACCTGCGGGCGCGAGCGCTGGCACCGCCGGGCGTCTGGACTTCCCTGGGGCCCTCTTGGCGGCGGTCGCGCTCTCGGGTTCGGTGTTCGCTGTGACCGAGGAGCCTGCACACGGATGGAGCACCCTGGTGGCAGGCTCGCTCGCGGCAGGGATTCTGGGAGCGATGGCGTTTGTTGCGCGCGAGGCGCGAGCCCGGGCGCCAATGCTCCCATTGAGCCTGTTTCGCGAGCGCAACTTCACGATTGGAAACATGGCGACATTGACTGCCTACCTTGGGCTAGGGGGTGTGATCTTTTTGCTGCCTGTGTTTCTGCAGGAGGTCAGCGGCTACAGCCCCGTTCAGGCGGGGCTTGCGCTTCTGCCGGTCACCTCGCTGATGATCGTGCTCTCCCGCCGGTTCGGCGCGCTCGCCGACCGCATCGGGTCGCGGGTGCTGATAAGCCTCGGGGCGCTGGTTGCCGGCTGCGGTCTTTTGCTGTTGGTGCGTGTCGATCAGCGCGCCGATTACGTCAGCGAGGTCCTGCCGGCGCTGCTCGTGTTCGGGTTGGGACTCGCGATGCTTGTCGCGCCGTTGACCGCCACGGTCCTTGGGGCAGTGGAGGAGGATCACGCAGGCGTCGCCGCCGCGGTGAATACGACGCTCTCACGCGTCGCGCAGCTTTTCGCGGTCGCTGTGCTGGGAGCCGTCGTCTCTCTAGCTTTTGCTAGTCGCGTCGACGCGACGCTACGACGATCCGCGATCGACCCCGCTGGCCGCGCGGCCATCAGCCGCGCCAAGCGACAGCCTCTCGTCGCGGTGAGCCTGGCGGGAGTGCACCCTGGCGAGCGGGTTCTCCTCAGAGCGGCCTTCGACGATGCGGCGGTGCACGCCTTCCGCGTCGCGGACGCAATCGCAGCCGTCCTCGTGGCGAGCGGAGGTCTCATTGCGCTCGCCGGGATCCGCAATCCCCGTCGCTCCGTGGCCGCCGAGCTATGCCCAGCCGGGGCGCTCTGCGGAGCCAGCCAAGAACTCGTCCATGCTCGCCAGGATCGACACTCGGACCGGGGTTTCGTGGACCACGCGATCGAAATCCCATCACCGGAGGTGGCTCCGTGAGCGACTGATTGGTGTTCAAGGCGAGCATGCGGAAGTTGTGCGCGCAGAGGACCAGATTGCAGTAGGTGTGCGGTGCAGGCACCGCACTGCTCTCCGAGAGGCCGAGCGACCTCTGCATAACCAACAATCAGCGGCCCCTCTTGGTGTCCGGGGCGGTATCGTTGCTTCCTGTCCACAGGGGGGAGAGAAAGAAGAGGAAGATGCGCCTTGGGGAACGATCGCCAGCCAAGCTGATGGCCTGTATCGCGCTCTTCGTCGCGCTCGGCTTGCCGAGTGGCGTGCAAGCATCCCCCGTGCGCCGTGCGCTGACGAATTGCCGGTCTGGAAGAACAGTGTTTCGCCAAGGCGGAACTCGAGCGTTTGTGGTGGTGCGCCAGTTCAAACCCGGCAGCGGCGAGCCTCATTCTCCATACAAGACTTTCTATGTCTGCCGCTCCGGCTCACGAATACCCCACATTTTCAGGCAGGGCGAGCCCTATGTGAGAGAAACGATATCCGGCTTCAGGGTGTTCGGGTACCGGCTCGGCTTTGTAGTCCGGTCAGAAGGTATTCAGAGTGGATCGGAGACGGAAGTCGGCTGGATAGACCTTAGAATCGGCCGTGCGAGAACCGGACTGATCAACGCGTCCGAAGGCTTGGCGAACGAATCTGAAGAACAACCAGGCCTGCCTAGGGTTCCAGACTGGGACCTCAAATACGCGATCGCGAACGACGGCACGGTTGCCGTACTTGGCGCAGGCGGCGAACCAAGGGAATGGGAGGTCTGTCTGCTGCCGGTCAAACTCCACTCGCTCGGTCCACCCCGCCAGCTGTTCCTATCTACTTGCCCCGGATAAACGGCTGAACCAAAACGGCCGCGCTGGTTGTCGGGCGCGGCCGTTCCGGGCAAATGGTTTTCTGTTCTGATCGAGCGGTGTGATGGTTTCATCTGGTCCGGATGGCGAGCGTGTGAAGGTTGTAGGCGAGGATCGCCCAGGCGCTCCAGGCGTGGGCTCCGGCTTTT
>DASZIQ010000066.1:0-20097 GCA_035948945.1 Solirubrobacteraceae bacterium | reverse complement strand
CGCCTCCGGGCGCGCGACCACCACCTGGGCCTACCGCACCGGCAAACTCACAGCTGTCCGTACCGTGGTCACGAAACGATCGACCGGCTCAGCCGGTCGGTAAGGGCTGCGCCGCTGCTGCCAAGGCGCCGCCAGCCGCCTGTAGAGTGTGCCCAGGATGAGCTTCCGGGCGACGACGACTGCATTTGCGATCGCCCTGGGAACGGTCGCGATGAGCGGCGCCACAGCGAGTGCCGCCAGCGGCTCCAGCCCCCAGATCCGAGCCGTCTACCGCAGCGCCACCGCGATCGGTCCCAGCGGAATCCCCGGTCAGACAACCCTCGTCAGGGTCAACGGCCGGTGGCTCTTCAGTAGCTACCCACCAAGCATTGAGCCGTAACGGCGTCGCACGCGGCGCCGGGGACCGCGGCGGGCCACACTCCCACGGCTCGGACAACAGTCCGAAGCGGGAGCGATCCGCTGATCGGAGTCGACGCCCGCTTTGCCGCGAGAGGAAGCGTGCTGATTGCTTAGTTGTGATGGGCGTGCGTACCGACGCTCTGATTCGGCCTGGCTACAGCTGAGAGCGCGGGAACGGCGCGCGGTGGGATCTCAGTGTCCGCGGGGACCGTTACCGTCGTGACGGATCTCACTGCTGAACTCGGCATTCACTCGGGCTCCCCGCCGGCCGTACTCGACAGCCACTGAGGGGGGGTCCAGTCCCCCTCTGGGTCTGTGGTTTGCCCGACCTCGATCAGATGACCGTCGGGATCGCGGACGTAACAACGGATCTCGTACTGGTGCTGCTTCGGCGGCGTCAGGAATTGAGCGCCCCGAGCGCTCCATTCGGCGTACACGGCCTCGATGTCTTTGACCCGGATATTGAGGAAACTGCTGACCCGGTCGAGGTCGCGTGGCGTCTCCAGGGTCACCGCGGGCTTGTCGTCGGTCGGGCCTCCGCCCTGATTGATGACGATCCAGCTGTTGGCGAGCGCGACGTTGGTCGGTTCTCCGGAGCGTTCCAACGTGCCGCCGAGCACGTCGGTGTAAAAGCGCCGAGAACGCTCGACGTCGTCCGAGACGATGAAGTGGGTCAGCATAATTCCCTCTGTGGGCGGTCCTGCTTCGGCCATCTGCCACCTCCACTTGTTGGGACTCATACCCCTTACGGGCGGGGTTTGCAGCCGATATGTGACGATCGGGGACTCTACCTCGTTCATGGTAAAGCTATACGCCACCACGTTTGACCCGATGGCCCTCCCTTCAGTCATCGGATCGGCTCACACCCGAGCTTCTCGTCCTATTGGGTCGTGGTGCTCCTCCACGACGAGCAGCGCGCGAACGCTGGGATACTCCGAAGAGGTGCCTCCGGCCAGGGCCGCGGAGCGATCAGGCCCCACCGGTCAATGACCGTGCCTCTGTAGCGCCGACTACTAGGTCGTGAAGGTCGCCGCCCACCTCGAGTCGACCCGACTGTTCGATCCCGCCGGCCTTCACCGGCTCGAAGCCGGCTGTTCGGATCAACCGCTCGACTGCCTCGCCGGCACGGTCGTCGTCGGTCACGTAGAAGAGGACCGCCAGCTCCGGTGATCGCTTGCTAGAGGACTCGAAGACATCGGCCGACAGGGTTCCAAAGGCCATCGCCAAGCGCGCCCCCGCCGGCAACCACCCTGCCAGGACCTCGCCAGAGGCTTGCCCTTTCGGCAGGAGACGTGAGACGTTACCTTGTGCGTCGATGCCGAGCGGGTTGCTCGGAACGACCACGAGCTTGCCGGTTAGCCGGTCGACGATCTCGTCTATGACGCCCTTCAGCGCGGTAAACCGTAGCGCGAGGACGACGGCATCGGCGCCCTGCAACGCGTCGCGGTTGTCGCCGGCGACGACCGCAGCTGGACCGATCTCTGCAGCCAGCATTCGTGCCGATCGATTGTCGGCGCTCGAGAGCCGCAGGGTCTCGCCGCCTGAGGCCAGCAGGCGTGCGATGACCGATCCGAGCGCCCCGGTGCCGATGACCGCGGTCGTCACGACTCCCCGCCGGCCGTACTCGACAGCCACTGAGGGGGGGTCCAGTCTCCCTCTGGGTCCGTGGTTTGCCCAACCTCGATCAGATAACCGTCGGGATCGCGGATGTAGCAACGGATCTCGTACTGGTGCTGCTTCGGCGGCGTCAGGAATTGAGCGCCCCGAGCGCTCCATTCGGCGTACACGGCCTCGATGTCTTTGACCCGGATATTGAGGAAACTGCTGACCCGGTCGGGCTCGCGTGGCGTCTCCAGGGTCACCGCCGGCTTGTCGTCGGTCGGGCCTCCCCCGACATTGATGATGATCCAGCTGTTGGATAGTGCGACATAGGTTGGCTCCCCGGAGAAGACCACCCTGCCGCCGAGCACTTCCGTGTAGAAGCGGCGGGAACGCTCTACATCGTCTGAAACGATGAAATGGGCCAAGACCAGCTCGTCGTCGATGGTGCTCATGCTTACCTCCGTCTCTGTGGAATTTGCCGCTACGGTCACGCGTTGCACCGTGCATCGCGCCTGTGCGTGCCCTCCGATCCTCGGTCGCTGCTCGGGCGCCGCCGCCGTCACCGCCTTTCCGTTCTGAGGAGCGCAGTGGGGTGTCGCTGCAAGACTGCATCCGCACGGTCAGTGTCCTGCGCTTTGGCCGCCGTCGATGTGCAGGATCTCGCCGGTCACGAAGGGCGCCGACTCGAGATATAGGACTCCACCGACCACGTCCTCGATCTCGCCGACTCGGCCGATGGGGTGCAACGCGCCCATCCCCGCGTAGGAGCTCTCGTCGTGTAGCGGCGTTTTGATGACGCCGAGCGAAACGGCATTTACCCGTAGGCCGCGTGAGGCGTACTCGATCGCGAGCGACCGGGTGACCGCGACCAGGCTGCCCTTGGTCAGGGTTTGCAGCGCGGCTGGTCTGCCGCTGTCCGGCTGCTCGACAAGCGACGTTGCGACATTGACCACGTGCCCACGGCCCTGGTCGAGCATCTGTTTGACCGCGCGCGTCGTCACGTGAAAGAAGCCCGCGACGTTGACGGCTATCAGGGCGTTGAAGTCCTCGAGGGTGTACTCCGTGAAGGGCTTGCCGATGTAGATCCCCGCGTTGTTGATGAGAGTGTCTATGCGGCCGAAGCGCTCGACCGCCGCCTCCACGATGCGCTGCGCCGTGTCGGGGTCGGCGATGTCGCCCTCGACGGTCACGATGCCGGGGTCCTCCGAAATCCCGATCGATCGAGCGGCAGCGATCACCGCATACCCGCGCTCACGATAAGCCCTCGCGAGACCTGCGCCGATGCCCTGCGAGGCGCCGGTGATGATCGCGACCCGCTCCTCGTCGTGCTCAGGTAGCGGGATCACTCGACGAGGTAGGTCTCGTAGATCACGCCGTCGGCCTGGCGGGCGCCGACGCTGATGAACACGCCCTCGTTCAGCCAGTCGAGCTGGGGAGCCGCCGTCTCGATCTGGGTAGAGGTGCGGAACGTGTACTCGCTCGCGTCGACGTCCTCTCCGCGCCCGAGCCGGGCGAGCACCTCGGCGCTACCGTGGCGGACTCCCCGCGACTGGACGTAAAGCAGATCGCCGTCGTCGGTTTGCAGCGTGTAGCGGATGTCTGCAAGTGAAGTGCCATCCGGCAAAACGATCTGCCAGTCCGCGCTGGCGCCCGGGAGCAGCTTGCCGCTGATC
Source organism: Solirubrobacteraceae bacterium (assembly GCA_035948945.1). GTDB lineage: Bacteria > Actinomycetota > Thermoleophilia > Solirubrobacterales > Solirubrobacteraceae > Palsa-744. The sequence goes on along the minus strand of DASZIQ010000066.1, from coordinate 16,423 downwards.
TCCGGACCGGTGAACGTCCCGCCGGTCTGGGGCACGATCCGCCGGTGGCCCTGCGCGACCTCGCCGAGATCCAGTGGTTCACCGAGGGTCACCTCCAAGCGGTAGACCTTCCTGAGGCGAGGGTCCGGAAGCTGACCGCTCATGGTCATGCTGCTCATGTTGGCACCTGCGGGTCGGTTTCGGTTTCCGGCATCGATCCAGGGTCGTGCGGTGCCTGGCGACGCGGCCGCCGAGCGAGTTCGATCGCGAGCGCCCCAGACTCGCCACGCACCGCCCGGGAAGCCTTGACTTCTGCTCGGATGAGAGGAAAGTATGCGCGACCCGACGGGATCGTGGAGGCGATATGAACAGTGCCCAGGCCGGTGAGTTCAAGTTCGAGGTCGTGGTCTTGCCGGTCTCGGACGTCGACCGGGCGAAGGAGTTCTACGGAGGCCTCGGTTGGAGGCTCGACGCCGACGTTGCGCGCGGCGTGAGCCTCCGTTTGGTTCAGTTCACGCCTCCGGGCTCCGCGTGCTCGATCCAATTTGGCACGAACATCGCGTCGGGCACGCCCGGCTCGGTCCAGAGCCTGTACCTGGCCGTCCCCGACATCGAAGCTGCGCGTGAGGAGCTGCTCGCCCACGGCGTCGAGGTGAGCGAGGTGTTCCACGAGGGGACGCCCGGCGCGCGCTTCCACGAGGCCGGGCGTGAGTCCGGGCCGGCGCCCGACCGCGGCACCTACGGCTCCTTCGCGACGTTCAGCGATCCGGATGGCAACGGCTGGCTGCTCCAGGAGATCACCACGCGTCTGCCGGGTCGCTGAGAGGAGAGGCTGATGGCCACGACATACGAGTCCGTGGAAGATCTCGCGGACGCGCTCAGGCGGGCTGCCGCGGCGCACGGCGAGCACGAGCAGCGAACCGGCCAGGCGGACCCGGACTGGCCGGACTGGTATGCGCTCTACATGGTGCGCGAGCGCGCCGGTGAGGAGCTGCCGACATGAGCAGCGACTATGACGTAATCGTGCTCGGTGGCGGCTCCCCGGGCGAGCACTGTGCGAGCGCTCTGGCGGAGGGCGGACTGCGCGTGGCGGTCGTGGAGCGCGAGCTCGTGGGAGGGGAGTGCTCCTACTGGGCCTGCATTCCCTCGAAGACGCTGCTGCGGCCGGGCGAGGCGGTCCATGGGGCGCGCGAGGCCGCCGCGACCGCGGAAGTGGATGTCGAGGCGGCGCTTGCCTGGCGTGACTTCATGGTCGCCGACTACTCCGACGCCGGCCAGGAGCGCTTCCTTGCCGATCGGGGCATCGAGCTGCTGCGCGGCAGCGGGCGGCTCGCGGGCCCTGGGGTCGTGGAGGTCGACGGTGTGCGCCACACCGCGGACCACGTCGTCCTCGCCAACGGTGCCGATCCGGTCGTGCCGCCCGTACCTGGCTTGCGCGATCTGGACGGCGTTTGGAGCAACCGCGAGGTGACGTCCATGAAGGCCGTTCCGCGCCGTCTGCTGATCCTCGGTGGCGGCCCGGTCGGCGTGGAGATGGCGCAGGCAGTTCGTCGCCTTGGCGGCGAGGTGGCGGTAATCGATATGGCCGAGCACGTGCTCGGGCGGGAGCCCGCGCCGCTCGGTGAGGCGCTCGGCGAGGTTCTGCGCAGTGAGGGCATCGAGCTCGTCCTGTCCGCGAACGCGAGCGCGGCACGACGCGAGGGCGAGGACTATGTCGTCGAGATCGACGACGGACGCGAGCTGCGCGGTGAGAAGCTGCTCGTCGCCACCGGACGGCGCCCGCGGGTGCTTGGGCTGGGCCTGGAGACCGTCGGTGTCGAGGCCGACGCGCACGGAGTTCCAGTAGACGCGCACCTGCGGGCGGCGGCGAACGTGTGGGCGATCGGCGACGTAAACGGGCAGTGGCCGCTCACCCACGTCGGCAAGTACGAGGGCGAGGTGGTCGCCGCGAACATCCTCGGCGAGCCGCGAAAGGCCAACTACGAGGCCGTTCCCCGGGTCGTCTACACCGACCCGCAAGCCGCGGCGGTGGGCGCCTCCGCCGGGCGCTTCAGCGCCATGGTCCCGCTGTCGGAGGTGGCGAAGACCGCGACCTACACGCGCGCCTACGCCGACAGCAACGGCTTCCTGACGCTGCTCAGCGATGGCGAGCGGCTGACGGGCGCTTACGCGCTCGGCCCCGAGGCGGGCGAGTGGCTGCAGCAGGCCACGCTCGCGATCCGCGCCCAGGTCCCACTCGGCGTTCTGACGGACACGATCCAGCCGTTCCCGACGTTCTCGGAGATCTACGTTGGTGCGCTGAAGGCGCTTCGCGGCGAGATCGCGGCAGCGTCCAAGGCGGTCGGCGCGGGACCACCGATGGCGAGCTGACGGAGGGAGAGACGCTGAGAACCCCAACGGCCCGACCACCGACCAGGTTCATCGCGAGTACGGCTGATGGCGACTTGACCTCATGATCCCGCATACCCTCTAGCCTCCGGAGGGGTATGCTCCCGCCTCGTGAAGACGAGAATTGTGATTCTGGGAGCTGGTTTTGGTGGTCTTGAGCTCGCGACGATGTTGTCCGAGAAGCTCGGCGACGGTGTCGATGTGGTCTTGATCGACAAGAGCGATTCGTTCGTGTTCGGCTTCTCGAAGCTCGATGTGATGTTCGGCAGGACCACGCTGCACGCCGTACGTCTGCCCTACAGCGAGATCGCCAAGCCCGGCGTGCGCGTCGTGCGCGAGACGATCACGGCGATCGATCCCGAGGCCCGACGCGTCGTCACGGACGCGGGTGTTCACGATGCCGACGTGCTCGTGATCGCGCTGGGCGCGGACTACGACATGGACGCCACGCCCGGTCTCGCCGAGGCAGGGAACGAGTTCTACTCCGTTGCCGGCGCCGCACGACTCGCAGAGATCATTCCCACGTTCTCGCAGGGGCACGCGGTCATTGGCGTATGCGGCGCACCGTTCAAGTGTCCCCCGGCACCGAGCGAGTGCGCATTACTGCTGGATGACGAGCTCACAGCCCGTGGGGTGCGCGATGCCTGTCGGATCTCGTTCGTGATCCCGCTGGGCACGCCCGTCCCGCCCTCACCCGAGACCTCGGCTGCGCTTATCAAAGAGTTCGCCGAGCGCGATATCGCGCTGATCGCCGGTCGCCGCGTCACTGCGCTCGATCCGGCGCGCAGCACGGCGATCCTCGACGATGGCGCCGAGTTGCCATTCGATCTCTTTCTCGGAGTGCCCAAGCACCGTGCCCCCGATGTGGTCATCGACAGTGGCATGACCGAGGATGGCTACATACCCGTGGACTCGGCCACCCTGCAGACACGCTTCCCTGGCGTATACGCGGTCGGCGACGTCGCCACGGCGGGCGTGCCGAAGGCCGGCGTGTTTGCCGAGGGCGCCGCGCGTATCGTGGCGCAGACGCTGATCGCCGAGCTGCAGGGCGGTGAGCGGCCGGGACCTCATCTCGGGCGCGGGACGTGCTACATCGAGTTCGGCGCGGGGCGGGTCGGGAGCGTGGACATCGACTTCCTCTCAGGTCCCTCGCGAACCGGGGTCTTCAACGCCCCGTCCGCCGCTTTGGTCGCCGAGAAGGAGCGCTTCGGCTCCAGCCGCCGCGCCCGCTGGTTCGGTTCCTGACCGCTCGGCGCTCGGCAGACGCGCCAGACGGCCTACGCAGCCTCAGCGTACGTGCTCATCGAAGAAGCTGAGCATGCGCTCCCACCCGTCGCGGGCTGCGGCCTCGTCGTAGCCGACAGCCATCGGCGTGGGCACCCGCGCCAGCCAGCCTTGCCAGCCATCAACCTGAGAGAAGAAGGAGTGTCCAGCCTCGTCGTACGTCTTCACGTCATGAGGCACGCCCAGGGCAGTGAGGTGGCGCTCGAGGCGCGCGGCCGTCTTGTGCCCGAACACGCGATCCCGGCCCCCGTAGCTCGCGACTACCGGACACACGCCGTCCAGGTGCGAGCTGTCCGCGGGCACGTCGCCGTAGTTGACCGCGGCCGCGGAGAACCCCGGCTGCGTGCCGGCGATGAGGGCAAAGCCGCCGCCCTGACAGAACCCGGCCACGGCGATCCGCTCAGAGTCGACCTCCGGGCGGGCGGCGAGCGCATCTCTCACCGCGCGGATGTCGGAGATCTCGCGCGCCACGCTGCCCCGCAGCATGTCGACCATCACACGGCTGAGACACACGATCCGCGACCCGTGCGAGTACAGGTCGGGGGCTAGTGCGGCGTATCCAGCATCGGCGAAGCGGCGGGCGATTCGGCGCATGTCGTCGTTGAGGCCGAATGACTCGTGCAGCACGACGACCCCCGGGTGGGGGCCCTCACCGACGGGTGGAAAGAGCTCTGCGTGGAGCACCGAACCATCCGCCGTGGAGACGTGCAGGCGCAATCCGTTCCTCGGCATCGCCGCAGACGATACCCGAGCCGCAGTGTCCAAAGCGCGCTGAGCAATGGGCCGCTCGTTGAGGCTGCCGAGCATCTCGAGGCTCGTGCCGTACTCGCGACGGTTTGTGGGTCCTCGGTGCGCGTATGTCGCGTCCCGAATCGTAGGGTTGGGGTGCGGCTTCCGATGCATCTCACGACTCCTCCGGCGGGCGACGCTCGCGCTTGCGCTCGCTGCCCCGGCGCTTGGCGGCGAGGCGGCGCTCGCGTGAGGCGGCGGTGGGACGGGTGGCGCGGCGGCGCTTGGGCGTGGCGAGTGCCCGCGCCAGGCGTTCGCTCAGGCGGGTGAGGGCCAGCTCGCGGTTGCGTGCCTGGGAGCGCCCGTCCTGGGAGATTGCCGCCACTCGCGGGCCGGCCCGCGCCAGCACTCGCTCCCGCTGGGCGTCGGTGAGCGTGGGGGAGGCGAGCACGTCGAAGATGGCTTCCACGCGGGAGGCGGTGACGTTGGCGTGCTGTCCGCCCGGGCCGGAGGAGCGGCTGGCGCGCACCGTCACCTCCGCGAGCGGAATCGTCAGTTCGGCGGTGATCCGCAGGCGTCCGTGGGGGTTTTCTTCAGCAGGTTGGGTCAACACCTGGCCAATCTACGCGACTTCCGCGCCACGCCGACTGGTGTCAATGCCGCGCCACAGCCGGCCGGCCTCAGTGAGGCAGTGGCCGGGACGTGGAGTGTGCCGCGCCGATCGGCCTCGATGCGCCGCGGAGGACACGGGGGAGCATGCTGGCGCCGACCGGCCTCATGCGAGGCGGTGGCCGGGACGTGGAGTGTGCTGCGCCGACGGCCTCAGTGCGATGCCGTGGACACGCTGACGCGGAGCGTGCCGGATCTGTGCCACACCCCCGGCGTCCCGACGAGCCTCCAGTCGACGATGTTGTAGACGTGGACCGCCAGCGCGTCGACTTCGCCGGCGCCGCCCAGTACCACCGTCGCCGTGCCTTCGGGGGGACGTGGGGTGGCCCGCCACGGTGTGAGGGGGGCTCCGGTTCGCAGCCGGTTCCCGTGGGGGGTGCCCACGAGGAGGAACGCGCGGGCGTGCGGCCCCGGGCCGGCGGCGATCAGGCTTTCTCTGGCACCCATGACCAGCGGCGGGGCCTCCACCCAGCGGTGGCCGCTGTCGGCGGTCCATGCGGCGAGGAGCGTGTTTTGTGAGGGGGATGGGAAGTCGACCAGGGTGAACGTCGTCGTGCCGGTGGACACCAGCCACAGGGCCCGGCTGGGGTCGCCCCGTAGCGCGGCGGGAGTCGGAGGTGCCGCTGCCCGCCAGCTGCCGTACGCGTACGCGTACTCGCCGATTTGCCCCGCATGGGTGCAGGCGCCCCCGGCCAGCACTCCCTCCGGGGAGGTGCCGGCGATCGCGTCGATGCTTGTCAACCCACAGCCGCTCGCCACCGGCAGGGTGGCGAGCGCTCGCGCGGTGGTGAGGGAGCGCCATTCGCCACCCGGGGTGTTGCCGAGGACGACTTCCCCCCCGTCTTTGGCGAGCAGCGCGTAGAGCGTGCCGCCGGAACCCTGTGCGAGCGAGTCGGGGACGCCCACGAGCCCGCTTGGGAGGGGAACGGGGAGGGATGTCCAGGTTGCGCCGCCATCCGTGGTGAGCGTCAGCGGGGAGAAGAGGAGGTTGTAGCTCGGCAGGAACCCCGCCAGCAACGTGCTGCCCGCCGCGGCGATTGCGAGGCCGCCGTTGTCCTGCACACCTGGTGGGGTCGCCAGCGACCAGCGCGCGCTGCCCGTGCCGCGGTGGAGCAGCTCCCAGAAGTGTTCTTCGCCCGAGCTGGCACCTGCCGGGAGCAGCGCCCAGCTGCCGCCGGCGCTCGGCAGCGATGTCGCCAACGGCGTTGAGAGCGCTTCTGTTGCGCTGACGCTTCCACTTCCATCGCCGGAGCCGCACGCGGTCAGGCTCGACGCGAGCAGGCAGAGCGTGAACAGGCCCGCGGCCGCGCGTCCCCGCACGCGCCAACCCGCGGCGGCCCGTCTTCGTGGTGCGCCCCGCCTCGCCGGGCGGCGCGAGGCGCGCGGGGAGTCGGCTCTCATGCCTCGTTCAGAGCCTGTCGGGCGGCCTGCACGAGGGTGACGGCGAACGAGGACTGCGTGCTCGACGTCGCGGGACCCGGGTCGAAGTTGGCGAGCGAGCGGATCCGGCCTGCGCGGTCGATCACGGCCGCGCCGTCGGGGTGGGTGACCATCGCGCCGCCTCCCGGCACGAATATTTCGACGCCGAAGGAGCTCCACAGCTTGCGCAGCTGCCCGACGGTCCCGGTGAGGTAGATCCAGTTGGGCAGCTGTTCGAGGTGCTCCTGGTGGTCGAAGGCGCGCAGGTCGGCGGGGGAGCGGTAGAGCGGGTTGGCGTTGATCGCCACGAGATCCACATTGCGGGCTTCGCCGCCGAGCAGCGCGTCGGCCTGCTTGAACTCCTGGGCGATGACGGGGCAGTCGGTGGTGCACACCGGGTCGAGATAGGTCACCAACAACACCTTCCCGTGGAGCTGTTCGAAGGTGATGGACCGACCGTGCTGTTCGACCAGCGGCACGTTGGGAGGCCGCACGTTCCCGGGCACCGGCGAGGCGGCGCCGTCGATGCTTTCCGCCAGCAGCGTCGTCGCGTTGGGCTCGACGGCGGCGATCGCGTACGGCACGGCGCCCAGCGCGGTGGTGGCGCACGCCGCCACCACGGCGAGCACCCCGATCGCGGGCCGTAGGCCCCACGGCGCCGCGCCGCCTGGGGCGCGGGTCGGCACGCCCGCGGCCGCGGCGCGTGAGGGTTCGTCGGCCGCCGCTGGTCGCACCAGCGCCAGATAGGAGGCGCACAGCACGAGCAGCGTGGGGATCATGCTGTTGGGGTCGGTGCCGACGCCGCCGAACACGCCGAAATCCTGCACCAGCACCCAGTCGGCGAGGCTCACCACGAGCGCCGCCCCCGCCGCCGCCCGCGCCGCGCGGCGGCGGCCGCTGAGCAGACCGAGGCCGATTCCGCCGAGGGCCGCCACCACGAATGCGTTGATGAGTACGGCGTGGTTGGCGGCGAAGCTGCCGAAGTGGCCCAGCACGCTCGCGATCGCGTGCGGCTGTGGAGTTTCGGCCATTTCGCTCACCATCGCCGGCAGCGCGCCGCTTGACCCCGCGGTCCAGAAGCCGTTGCCGGGCCACGCCTGCAGTACCGCCATTGCGATGAAGTACACGCCGACGCCGGCGAGCAGGCGGCGCCCCAGTCGCGGGTCGCGCCACGCGCGCTCGGGCAGCGCGAGCAGCGCGCCCGCGAGCGCGTAGAAGAGCGCTGCCCCCGGCGTGCCGAACATCCAGCTGGCGCCCGGGGCGAGGGTGCCGCCCATGCTCTCGCCGAATACCCACACGCACAGTGCCCACCCGACGCTCACCGCGCCGCCGATCCGCGACCAGCGGCCGCGTACCACCAGCAGCAGCCACAAACCGAGCCCGAGCTGGATCCACACGGCCGCGACGGCGGCCTGCACAGGGTGGTTTTCCCACACTCGCAGTCCCCAGTGCACCGTGCTCACCAGCCACGCGGGGCTGCCCTGCGCGGAGGGCGCCACGACGTTTCCGGGGAGGCCGAGCGGCATGTGCGCCTGGATCTGCAGTGCCCCATCCAGCAGCCACAACACGCCGAAGCCGATCCGCAGCACCCTCCGGGCGGGCGGCTCGGGTGGGGGTTGCATGGGGGGTGTTGTGGTGTGGGCGGGCGGTTCGGGTGCGGGTTGCATCGGGGGCACTTGCGCGTGGGGGAGCGCCTTGGATGCAGGCTGCATCGGGGGTGCCACGTCGCGGTCGGGCTCACCCTCACCATCCCACCCCCTCCCCCTTTCCCCTTCCTCTCCTCGACTCGGTACACCCTCCACTCGGGGGTCGGCGAGCAGCGCGAGGATCAGCCGGCCGACGACCAGCAGCACGGCGACCACGACGAACGCGAGGATTAGCACCTGTGCCTGGGTGGAGAGGCTGTGGTGGAAGGCTGACACGATCAGGTTTTCGTTGACCCCCTTGCGGTTGGCGCCCATCCCGCTCATCGCTCAGCCTCCTCGTCCGCGCGCTCGGGAGCGGGCTCCGCCGTGGGACCCTGCGCCAGCAGTCGTTCTCGCAGCAGCCCCCCGGCGCCGGCGGTGACAGCGCGCACCGCCCGCTCGTCGCTGAGCGCGACGCCGTGGCCGGCGGCGAGGTCGAGCAGGCCCTGGCGTTCCTCGTCCTGGCGGGCGAAGCGCAGGAACAGCCAGCCGACGAGCACGATCGTGAGGAACATCTGCTCGATCATCATTGCCGCGCCGGCGAGGTTCTGGTCGGAGAGCGGGTTCAGCCCACGGGCGGCGTCGCTGGTCTTATACACGGGGTAGAAGATCGTCTGTGCCCATATCAGCGCGTTGCCGAGCGCTGCGCCGATCAGCCTGATGGCGGCGACGTACCCTACTGGAGCCCACCCGTGGAACCACGCGGGCTTGGGCAGCGGGCCGAGCAGCGCCAGCCACAGCAGCAGCCCGAACCACAACAGGCACGCGTGCTCCAGCGCGTGCACGAGATCGTGGCGGATCGCCAGCTGGTACATCAGCGGGATGTGCCAGAAGTACATGTCGGTCGCCCACAACGCCAGCGCGGGGATCGGGCTGGCCAGTCGCCGCAGCGGGCGCGTGACGCGGAAATGCAGCAGCGGCGCCAGCACCGGGCCGGTGAGGCCGAACACCATCAGCAGCGATGCGAGGTCGCCGATGATGATGTGCTGGATCATGTGCGCCAGCAGCACTTCGTCGGCGAGGCTGTCGAAGGGGGGCAGCTGCACGAAGCACACGGTCAGCGCGCCGACGACGAACGACGCGACGCGCCAGCTGGCCACTGGCCGCCCTTCGTGCGCCAGTGTCTGCACGCGTTTGCCGAACAGCGTCAGGTACGCCGCGGTGGCGATCAGCGGCGGCAGGAACTCGCCGAGATGCAGGTTTTCCGCGCTGCCGAGCAGCAGCGCGAAGATGCCGGTGAAGGGCATCAATGCGGGCAGCGTCACCACCGCCTGCGCTGTGGCCCTAGCCGCGCTCGACGAGCCTCAGCCCGTCGGGGCGAAATGCTCGGGGCGGGCATGACCGTTGGTCGAGATCAGGTGTGAGTAGTCGGGCGGGTCCACGCGGTCATCCGCGTTGAGGTGCCGCTCCAGCTCCCCCAGCAGCACCCCGAACAGCAGGTGGCGCCACGTTGACTGCGCGAGTGCCCGGGGGTTGGCGAAGGCCGCTGGCAGCTCCTCGCGCGCGGGGTGCAGGCGGTCGGCGAGCGCGACCAGCGGCCAGGTGGTGAAGTTCTCGGCCAGCCCCGCCGCCGGCCCCCGCGCCCACGAGGGCAGCGGCGTGCGCGGGGCGACGTTGGCGTACACCGCGCCGAACAGCGCCCCGTTCTGCAGGTGGGTGAGCACACCCGCCGCCGGCCACCAGCTCCGGCGCGTGATCGCCTTGCCGAGCAGCTCCACGTCGTCGAAGTCGCTGCCGAACACGCGCTTGTCGAGGGGCATCTGCGCTGCCCACACGCCCGCCGCCAGCGCGCCCGCCAGCGCTCCGCGAATTGTCTTGCCACGGTCGATCGCCATCGTCTCCACTGTAACGGGCAGCGTGCCGACGGGTATCCAGCGTATGAGGTGTGGGCAGCCGGCTCACCGGCGTATGCGCGCCAGCGGCCAGCGGCCGGGGGCGGCGGCGAGGGGTAGGGTGCGATGAGTGGCCGAGCAAATTGCCCCCAAGCCCAAGGCGGAGCTCGACAGGGAGTTCTCGGAGCTCTACCGCACCCACCTGCGCGACGTGTACAGCTATGCCTACTATCGCGTGGGCAACCACCACGACGCCGAGGACCTCACCGAGCAGACCTTCCTGCAGGCCTACCGCCATTTCGAGCGCGCCCAGCGGGAGTCGCGGGGGCGCCCGCTGCGGCCGTGGCTGATCAGGATCGCCCACAACCTCGCCGCCAACCTCTACCGCGACCGCGCCCGCCGGCCGGTGTCGCCGATCGAGGCGACCGACGCACTGGGCGACCTGCACACGACCGAGGACCTCGTGGAGAATCGCAGCGAGCTCGCCCGTGTGCTCGAGGGGGTGCGTCAGCTGCCCGACGACCGCCGCGAGGCGTTGATCATGCGTTTTGCCCTCGACATGGACAACCGCGAGATCGCGCGCGCCTTGGGGCGCTCCGACGGTGCGACCAAGGTGCTGATCCACCGCGCGATCAAGCAGTTGGAGGGGCTGGTCGCAGATGCCCCCGATGAGCCGGCAGAGGAGATGAGAGAAATCTCATGAGCGAGGCCGCCCCCAACTTCGAGAGCCTGCTGCGGCGGGCGCTCGCCCCGGTCGAGCCCCCCGCTGACCTGGTGGGCAGGGTCGAGGAGACGCTGACCAACCTCACCGAGCTCGCCGCCGAGGAGCTGGAGGGGTGGGAGCTCTCAGCCATGCGCGATCCACGCAATTGGGTGCGCCCCGCCGCTGCGCTGGTGGTTGGCGGAGCCGCTGGCGCCGCGCTCGTGGCGCTGCGCGTTCGCCACCGCGCGAGGCTGGGGGCGGCGGCCGGCGCCTCGCCGCGACAGCGGACGGACGAGCACTGAACTATTCTGGTCTTCAGTGCAGTCCATCTGGTAAAAGTAGTTGACTTTCTTTTGTCGGCCGCCGGCTCCGTGGCTGGCGGCGCGCAAGCCCATGTCCAACGTGACCCGCTACAAGCGCTCTGCGGAGGCCGCCTCGGCGATCCTGCGGATGCTGGCCGACGAGGAGCTGATGCAACTTGTGGGCGACGACGACGCGGCCGCCTTCGAGATCCTCTATGAGCGCCACACCGACGCCGCGTACGCACTCGCCCTGCGCATGTGCGGCAGGCGGGCGGCTGCCGAGGACGTGGTGCAAGAGGCGTTCCTCTCGATGTGGCGCAGCGCCACGGGCTACGACCCGCTGCGGGGCAGCGTGCGCACGTGGGTGCTCGGCATCGTCCACCACCGCGCGATCGACGCTCTGCGCCGGGGCGTGCTCCAGGATCGCGCGCGAATCAGCGACGAGGGGATCGAGGAGCAGCTGGAGGCGCCGGAGCGCACCGAGCAGGAGGTGGGTCGCCGCGACGAAGCGCGTGAGGTGCGCGCCGTCCTCGAGGGTCTCCCGCCCGAGCAGAGCCGCGTCATCGAGCTTGCCTACTACGGTGGCCTATCCCACTCCGAGATCGCGGCGATGCTCGACATGCCGGTGGGAACAATCAAGGGCAGAATGCGTCTCGGATTACAGAAGATGCGCTCTCAGCTCCGTTCAGAAGGGGTGTTTTCGTGAGCTCGCCCTCGTCGGGGCACGATTGCGAGCGTCAGGCCGACTGCGCCGCCTACGTCCTGTGGGCACTCGTCGAGCAGGAGTCGGAGGCGCACACGGCGCATCTCCGGGAATGCCCGATCTGCCAGGCGGAGGTCTCCCAGCTGCAGCCGGTGGCGGACTCGCTCGCGGTCGGTGTGCCGCCCGTCAAGGCCGACCAGGGCCTGCGTGCCCGGGTGCTCGGCGCCGCGCGCGCCGATGCCGAGTTGCGCAGCGCGGTTGGCCGGGCGGGGGCCGCTCCGATGCCTGCGCCCGCGGGCACACGTTTGCGAGCAGGCGGACGCTCGACCTCGCGGCGGTGGTGGGCGGGGCGCCTGCGCCCGGGGCTCACAGGGGCGCTGGTGCTCGGTGTGGGTGTCGCGATCGGCGCGCTTGCATTCAGCTCCGGCGCGAGCGTCCGCTCCGAAGTGATCCACGCGGTTGTCCTCGCTCCCGGTCATCACGCCACGGCGGAGCTGCGCAAGGTGGGCTCGCGTCTGGAACTGGTCGTGGTGGGGATGCCCGCGCCGCCGCCCGGACGCATCTATGAGGTGTGGCTGGAGCACGGCACCGCAGCCCCGCTCCCGACCGACGCGCTGTTCTCCGTCACCAAAACCGGGTCTGGCTCGGTCACTGTCCCCGGCGACCTCCACGGGGTGAGCAAAGTGCTGGTCACCGACGAGCCGCTCGGCGGCAGCCTCAAACCGACGCGTACGCCGGTGATCGTCGGTTCGGTGTGACTTGCTCGCGGTGGCGGGGATGGCCGGAATGAACTTGGCGGGCCATGGTTTCGGGATTCCCGGAGGCGGCGGGGGTAATCCGCCGGATCCCGGGGGGTGGCCAGGTAGGCTCTGCATCCGCCCATGGCCACCTGCTACCGCCACCCCTCCCGCGAGACCGCGGTCTCCTGCTCCTCGTGCGGGCGGCCGATCTGTCCCGACTGCATGACCCCCACGCAGGTGGGGATGCGCTGCCCGGAGTGCGCCTCCCAGCGCACCAAGGTGGTGCGGATGCGGGAAATGGCCGCCGTGCCGCGCGTCACGTATGCGCTGATCGCGATCAACGCGATCGTCTACCTCACCGAGCAGGGTCAGTTCACGCTGACCGGCGAGGCGTACGGCAAGGTCGTCAACGAAGGCGATCTGTATCGCTACGCGATCGCCGAAGGCCACCAGTACTACCGCCTCGTGACGAGCGCCTTCCTGCACGTCGACCTGCTGCACATCGGCTTCAACATGTACCTGCTGTACCTGCTCGGCCTGATGCTCGAGCCCGCGCTCGGCTCGGTGCGGTTCGCCGCGATCTACTTCACCGCGCTGCTCGCCGGCTCCTGCGGCGCGCTGATCGCCACCGCCGCGCCCTCCCTCGGCGCCTCGGGGGCGATCTTCGGGCTGATGGGCGCCGCCGCCGTCGAGCTGCGTGCGCGGGGGCGCTCCGTGATGGAGGGGGGCATCGGGGCGCTGATCATCTTCAACCTGATCCTCTCCTTCTCGGTTCCCAACATCTCCGTCGGCGCCCACATCGGCGGGCTGATCGGCGGCGCGCTTGCCGGCCTCTCCTTCCGCCTCGCCACGGGCCGCTACGCGCTGGCGCTCGGGCTGCTCGCCTGCCTGGCGCTGTCGGTGGCTGCGGTCGTGGTGGGGCTCGCCGCCGCGCAGTCCACGGCTGCCGGTATCGTCTGAGTCGTGGCGGTGCTTGCGGAGGAGCAGATCCAGCAGCAACTCGCCGGCAGCGAGTGGGCTCGTGACGGTGGGACGATCGTGCGCGAGTACAAGCTCGCCGACTTCGCGACTGCGATCGCCTTCGTCAACCGCGTGGCCGAGCTCGCGGAGGCTGCCAACCACCACCCTGACATCCTCCTGCACGGATGGAACAGGGTGCGCCTGGAGCTCTCCACCCACTCCGAGGGCGGCCTCACCGATGCCGACTTCGCGCTTGCATCGCAGATCGACGGGCTCGGCTGAGCTCAGAGTGTGACCGGGCTGAAGCTGATCCTCGCGGCCCTGCTGGTCGCGGTGAACGCGTTCTTCGTGATCGCCGAGTACGCGCTCGTGCGCTCGCGGCGGGCCCGGCTGGAGCTGATGCGCGAGCAGGACATGCGCGGCGCCGCGCTTGCGCTCAGGCAGCTGGAGCGCATCAACGACTACATCTCCGCGGTGCAAATCGGGGTCACGATGACCTCGGTCGGGATTGGCGCGCTCGCCACGCCGACGCTCGCGCATGCGCTGCAGGAAGCCTTCGGAGGCGGGGTCTCCCATGATGTCGCCGTGGTGATCGCGGTGGTGATCGCCTACGCCGTCGTGATCACCGTGCAGTTGATCTTCGGGGAGATGGTGCCCAAGTTCTACGCGATCGACCGCGCCGAGTCGGTCGCCCGACGCGTGGCCCGGCCGCTGCAGGGCTTCAGCGTTCTGTTCCGGCCCTTCATCCGCGTGATCACGACGATCTCCGCGCGGATCCTGATGCTGTTCGGCGTCGACATGAACCGCCAGCACGGCGGCGGCTCGCCCGACGAGCTCAAGCGCCTGATCGCCGAGTCCTACGCCGGCGGCCACCTCGACCCGGGGGAGGCGGGGATGCTCACCGGTGTCTTCCACCTGCACGAGCAGGAGGCCCGCCAGGTGATGACCCCGAGTCCCGCCGTCGTGGCGATCGACGTCTCGCGCGACGTCGAGGCCGCGCTGAAGCTGTGCATCTCCTCCGGGCACACGCGGCTCGTGGTAACCGAAGGCGAGGATCGCGACCGCGTGCGCGGGCTAGTGCACGCCTCCGCGCTCGCCCGCCGGCTGATGGACGACGGGCCGCATGCGACGCTCGAGCCGGTCGTGCACGACGCGCCGATCGTGCCCGAGACGAAGCCGCTCGACGACCTGCTCGCGGATCTGCAGCGCCAGCGCACCTCGCTGGCGGTCGTCGTCGACGAGTACGGTCGCGTCGCGGGGATCGTCACCGTCGAGGACATCATCGAGGAGGTCGTCGGCGAGATCACCGACGAGACCGACCCTGCGGCCGGGGAGGTACGGCGGTTGCCCGACGGGGACCTGTTCGTGCGCGGCCACGTCCCGGTCGCAGACCTCGCCGACTATGGCGTGCCGCTGCCGGTGGACTCGGACGCCTACAACTCCGTCGGCGGCTTCGTCTTCGCCGAGCTCGGGCGGCTCCCGCGTCGTGGCGACACCGTCACCGCCGGCCCCTTCTCGATCCGCGTGGAGTCGGTCCGTCAGAACCGCATCGAGTCGTTGCGGATCCGCGAGCGCCGCCCCGTGCCGGCGCGCGAAGCGACCGTCGAGGAGTAAACCTCCCAGGCACACGTCCGGCCCACGGGGGGAGCGGGCCGGAGCGTGTGCACTGGGAGGAGGCGGGTGTGCGTTGCGAACTGTGTCGCGTCTTCCAGTATCCACTTCTTGCTCAAGCCCACTTAAAAGGTTCGCCACCACTAAGAAGATTCTTGCCAATGGGTGACTTTGGTCACAAGGTGGGCTGGGGGTTTGTATTGAACTTTTTAAAAGCCGTGCGCTATTGCTATCGGGTTTTGAATTTTTTATAACGAACTACCACCTCTACCGATACATGCCATAGCTATACGCGCCCCGGGGTGCCCGGGCAGGCTGGGGTGGTCGGGGCAGCCGGGGCAGGCTGGGGTGGTCGGGGTCGCCGGGGCAGGCTGGGGTGGTCGGGGTCGCCGGGGCAGACCGGGGCAGCCGAGGCAGACCGGCAGCCCTCGGAGATGCGTAATGCTCGGCTTGGCCGGGACTCGCTCAGTAGCTGTGGAAGCCGCGCCCGCTCTTACGGCCGAGTGCGCCCTCGGCGATCAGCTGCTCCACACGCGGGGGCACCCGCTCCCCGAGCGTCTCCCCGATCGCCTGCGACACGTCGAGGCCCACCAGGTCGAGCAGCGCCAGCGGGCCCATCGGGTGGCCGGCCCCCAGCTTCATGCAGGTGTCGATGTCCTCGGCGGGCATCCCGGTCTCTTCCAGCAGCCGCACCGCGCTGAACAGGTAGGGGAACAGCAGCCGGTTGACGACGAACCCAGGAACGTCGGGCACCACCACGGGCGTCTTCTCGAAGGTCTCGCACAGCGCCAGCGCGCGGGCGCGGGTCCGCTCGCTCGCGGCCTGCGGAAAGATCAGCTCGACCAGCTGCATCCGCGTCACGGGGTTGAACACGTGCAGGCCCACGAAGCGCTCGGGAATGCCACTTGCCTGCGCGAGCCGCTCGATCGAGAGCGAGGAGGTGGTGCTCGCCAGCACCGCGTCCGCGCTCAGCACGGCGAGCAGTTCCGCGTGCACCGTCTCCTTCACCGCATACTCCTCCACCACCGCCTCCACCACGAACGTCGCCTCGCTCAACTCCTGTGGCTCGGTGACGACCTGCACGTGCTCGGGGTCGATCTCCACGGCCAGGCGCGTCAGGGTCTGATCCACCCTGGTTTGGGCTCGCTCGGCGGAGCTCTGCGAGCGCGCCAGCAGCTGCACCGGTCCGTGGTGCGCGGCCGTCGCCGCCAGTCCGCACGCGATCGCGCCCGAGCCGACGATCGCCAGGTGCTCGTTCATGCGCGTCGCTCCACGGTGGCTCTGCTCCTTTTGTAGCGAGATGGATTCGGTCCCCGGGTCAGGGGAGTCGAAAGAACTGGTTGACTGACCAGTCAATCTGGGGGTGTCACGCGGTAGAGTATGTGTTGGAGGCGCTGCGCGGCACGTGCCGATCAACCG
>DASZIQ010000065.1:0-43898 GCA_035948945.1 Solirubrobacteraceae bacterium | reverse complement strand
GCTGAATCCGCGACGGGGAGATCACGTACAACGTGCCGCGCTGCGCGAGCAGCTCCGCGAGGTCGATCTGCGGTGTGAGGTTCGGGTCCGCGCTGTCCCTGACCGCCGCGCGGGAGGCCCACGCGAGCGCGACCTGCGCGGTACCGAGCACCGAGGTGCGGTAGTCCCCGACGGCTTGCGCGGCGACCCCCGAGAGCTCCTCCAGCGCGATTTGTGCGCGCGCCTTGCGCAGGATCTCCGCGGGCTCGGAGAACTCCGAGCGGCCAAGCCATCCCCGCGCCCTGTCCATCCCCCCATCCGAAAGTGCCGTCGCGTGAAACAACGGGGCCAACAGGGCGCGCGCCGCGACCGCGAAATGCTCACCGTGGCGGACCGTCTCATCCTCGCCGGCGGGGGAGAGCATCGCCGCCGCGACCTCCACCGCCCCGTCCCACGTCCCGCACCGCGTCAACGGGGAGAAGCCGACGGTGGCCTCGGAGTGTCCGAGGGAGCCGGTCGGGTCATACACCGCGACCGGGCCGCAACTCGCGCGGTGCCCGGCGGTCGCGAGGATGTCGCCCTTCGTCGAGGTGACGAGCGCCGGCCCCTCCCAGCACGCCCAGCGTCGGCGCGATCACCTTCCGCGTCTTCCCCGAACGCGGCGGGCCGACGACGATCGCCGCGCAATCCACCGGAGAGCGCAACACACCCTCCGCGGTCCGCCCCGCCCACACATGGGTCCCGGCGATCGACCCCTCCAGCTGAGCTATCCACGGGTCATCAGGCGCACGCGCAGTGACCGGCACCTTATCCCCGGAGTCGCGGTGAGCGGCCAGCTCACCGACCAGCCACAGGCCGCCCGCGACGCATCCCGCGAAGCTCACAAGCGCCAGCAGCAGACTCACGATGCTCACGGCCAGCGTGGGGGGTTCGGCCAGCGCGACGCGCTCGGCTGGCTCGGCTGCCGCGGAGGGCTCGGCTGGCGTGGCGCGAGGAGCGGTGAGCGCAATGGCTCAGGGCCACCAGGCGGCGCCGGCTTTTTCGGCTCCCGTCGGTTGATACGCGGCGCGAGAACCATCGCCAGAGCGAGCACCAGGAACGTGACCATGCCCATCGCGACCGGCGAGGCACCGAGAATCGCACCGAGGGGGTAACGCGGCCCCGGGCCAGCGATCCCACCGTTGAGAAACCCGCCGTGCCCCCGCTTCCATGCCTCAGCCACCGGCCCAGCCCATAGCGGCCACCCCAGCCACAACACCACCGCGAGCGCCCCCGCCCCGCAGAGCCGATCACGCCAACGCAGCTCGTCGAGCTCGACCGGCCGCAGAACACGGTTACACGCCGCGCAGCAGAACAGCCACCCGAACAACGGTAGGAACACCGGCACCGCCCACCACCCGAACTGCAGGCCGACCGCCGAAAACAACGCATTCAACGCCAACGCCAACGCCAAGATCACAGCCCCGCCGACGAGCATCACGAGCATCTGCGCGTCCTGATCGGCCTCCTTCTCCGCCCGCGAGCGCCCAGCGAACAACGACTCTGCCCAGCCGGGCGGACGATCCATCCGCCCACCCCGACCCCGCGCACCACCCCAACGAGGATCACGAGCACCCATCACTCCACCTCCCTCTCTGGTCTCTCAGCCAAGCTCGCCAACAGCGCCGCCTCGGTCCTCGGCTTGAACGCGACACGCCTCACCTCACGACCCGCGCCGCCCGAAGGCCGCGGATACGCCCGGCGCCCCGCAGGACGCCCCGCGAGCTGCCCGTCCAGCCACTCCTCGAGCATCACGCGCGTGAACCGCAGATGACGCCCGACACGCAGACACGGCAACTGCCCCAGCCGCGCGGCATCCCGCCCCCACGACACCCGCACGTTCAACAGCGCCGCCGCAGCCGCGCAGTCGAGCAGCGGCTCCGCCAACGACACCTCCCGCCCGGCAACCGGGCTGTCCTGCCGACTTCTACTCGCAGCCATCATCCACACTCCTTCCACGCAGCCCCTTGGCCGCGGATCAGGCCGCTCAATCGCGGCGTATCCAATAGACGCGCCAGCCGAGCAAACACCCCCCGCGCAGACGAATCCGCCGCGCGAGGACCGGCCAGCCGATCACTTATCTCGAATCTCCCCATCGAAAAAGCTCCAGTCTGTAGTCGTTCCGAGAGGCCAAATGCCCCCTGACGAATTTGCGATGCAGCAGAACTTCATGGGGTTATTGACCGTGAGCGGCCCAAAACGGCCATCAAATTTGCGGCCGGGCATTGTCGGCCGCCCACAAGGCACCTTCCAACCCTCTCCTCACCACCCGTGACGTGCCCAGCCAGCGGACCGCTGGGCAGCCGGGACGGGCGCGGCACCGACCACCGCTGGGAGGCTGTCGCGGGCGATGGCTACCCTCCGCCGAATGAATAAGGCCATGCTCCCGCTCTCCCACGAGCCGGCAAGCGCTTGAGCACGCTCGCCGAGACGATCGACCCTGGCGGGCGTGCCATCGTGCTCGACGAGGAAGGCTGGACGCACATCCTTCAAGAGCACGAGGAGATGGCGCTCTACCGCGATGAGATCATTGCGACCGTGACCTCACCAGATCACCGCCGTGGCGACCCCCGCCCCGGACGAGAGCGCTACTACAGCCGAGGCCGTGGCCCCAGCCGCTGGCTGTTCGTGGTCGTAGACTTCAACGAGACACCGGCGCGCATCGTGACCGCATACGCCAATCGCAAAAGCCCACCGGGGTGGACGACGCAATGACCGTAAGAATTGGCAGCCTGACCTTCGACCACGCCACCTACGACGCGCGCGGCGATGTCCTCTACCTGCACGTCGGAGAGCGCCAGGAGGCAGCGGAGAGCGAGGAGACCCCTGAGGGGCACGTCCTGCGCTTCAACGCTCAGGGCGAGGTCGTCGGGCTCACGATCGTCAACGCCAAATGGCTGCTCGACCGCGACGGGGCGATCAA
Source organism: Solirubrobacteraceae bacterium (assembly GCA_035948945.1). Taxonomy (GTDB): domain Bacteria; phylum Actinomycetota; class Thermoleophilia; order Solirubrobacterales; family Solirubrobacteraceae; genus Palsa-744. The sequence goes on along the minus strand of DASZIQ010000065.1, from coordinate 40,957 downwards.
CGTCACGGTCCCCGAGCACGTCGCCGTCAGCCCTGATGTGCTCGCCGAGGCGCTGGCCGCCGCCTGAGTACGTAGGGCCAAGCGTTTCGGGACCAATCCGGGACCTTTCTGGCTCCCGGGAGGGTTGCTACACCCCCCACCTGCGCTGTATCTCCTTTATCCATGAGAGATATGCCGATGCCGGAGGAGGGACTCGAACCCCCGACACGCGGATTATGATTCCGCTGCTCTAACCAGCTGAGCTACTCCGGCGGGAGGAGCGCAGTGTAGCCGTCCGACCGCGGCGACTCCCCGCCGCACCTCCCCCCACCCCGGCGACGTCCGCCCCGCCCCTCACTGAGGGAGCTTGAGCGAGTCGAGGATCTCGCTGTAGTCGCTGACGGCTTCGGCTTCGAATTCGGCGAGCGGCTCTTCGAGGCGCTGTGTCCGGTGCAGCAGCGAGGCTGCGGTGGCGCTCTCGTAGGGACGGAGCAGCCGCAGCGGGACTTCTTCGGCTTCGATGTCGAAGGTGTAGAAGCTTTTGTCGAACGAGACGGCGCTCGCGGGCAGGGTCGTGTAGCCGCTGGCGGCCCACGCTGTGACGTCGGCGCAGATGTTGGGCGGCGCGAGCGTGGGGAACCCTTCGAGCTTGGTCGCGTAGGCATCGACCGCGCGCGTGAGCTTGCGGTTGCTCCAGCGCAGAGGGCGGATGGTGTGCGCGAAGGCGAGCATCGCTTCCTTGTCGGGCTGGTAGGCGGCGACCTCGAGGGCGCCCACCACCTCGTTGCTGAGCTGTTCGGCGTCGTGGTTTTGCGGGGCGTCGGCCGCCACGAGCGGGCATTCCCCGGAGACCGTGGTGCCGAGGCTCGTGATCGCCGCCTTCGCGGCGGGGAGATTGGCACGAGCAATGCTCACGAGCGCGTAGTCGGCTTTGATGTAGGCCCGTGTGGCGAGCGAGTTCGGCGCGTCACGGCGCGGGGCGGCGCCGTGGCGCGAGCCGGCGAGCGCCGTGGCGGGCGCCAAGGCGAGCGCGGCAAGGACGACAAGCGTGGGGGGAAGTCGCGTGAGCACCCTTACAGAGTACGCGCCAGCCCGGTCCGCCCGCCTCACTAAGCTTACCTGCGACGGGCCGCCGGCGCCAACGCGGGGTTGGCCCAGCCAGCGTCGGCGGGGTTCACGGTCGTCCCCGGTGCCACGATCTCGTCAATACGGTCCAAGAGCTCGGTGTCGAGCTCCACCTCCGCTGCGCCCAGCTGAGACTCGAGCTGCTCCATCGTTCGCGGACCGATGATCGCGGCCGTCACGGCCGGGTGGCGGATGACGAACGCCAGCGCCAGGTGGATCAGTGAGACGCCCGCCTCCTCCGCCACTCGCGCGAGCGCGTCGGCAGCATCGAGCTTGGCTTGGTTGGCCGGGATCGAGAGGTCGTAGCGCTGCGGGATCATCGCCGAGCGCCGCGAGGTCAGATCCTCGGCGCCCTTGCGCCAGCGACCCGACAGCCAACCGCCGGCGAGCGGGCTCCAGGGAATCACACCCATGTCGAAGTCCTGGCAGGCGGGCAGCACGTCGGCCTCGATGCCGCGCGCGAGGATCGAGTAGGGCGGCTGCTCGCAGACGTAGCGCTGCAGCCCGCGCTCGCGCGCCACCCACTGCGCCTTGACAATCTCGCGGGCCGGATAGGTCGACGAGCCGATGTGGCGAACCTTGCCCTGGGCGACGAGATCGGACAGCGCGCCGAGCGTCTCCTCGTGATCGGTCCACGGGTCCCAGCGGTGCACCTGGTAGAGGTCGATCCAGTCGGTCCGCAGGCGCTTCAGCGAGGCCTCGACCTCCCGCATGATCCAACGCCGCGAGTTGCCCCCCTGGTTGGGGTCCTCGCCCATCGTGCCGTGGAACTTCGTCGCCAGCACGACGTTCTCGCGTCGCCCGCCGCCCAGCGCCTTGCCGACGATCTCCTCGGACTCCCCGCGCGAATAGACGTCGGCGGTGTCGATGAAGTTGATTCCCCCGTCCAGCGCCCGGTGGATGATGCGGATCGCCACGTCATGGTCGGGCTCCCCCCAGGCGCCGAACATCATCGCGCCGAGGCAGAGCGGGCTCACATGGATACCGGTGCGCCCGAGTGTTCGCTGCTCCATGTCCGCACCTTACCGCGCCGCGCGCGGGTCCCCTCACGTGGAGCCCGCCACCGTCGCTGGATACGAGCGCACACCTCCACGTGGAACAGCCCCAACGCGACGCCAGAGTTCCACATATGCTTCAGGCCACTCAGACGCGACCACTCCCCGAAGGGACACACATGACACCGCAACAAACTGCGTCCGCCGCCGAGACGGCGGAACCGGCCCTGACAAAGACGCCCAGCGCCGTGAAAACACGGCACCATCTGACAAAGGCGGTTCGCCTCAATCCGTCTGAAATCAGGCACGCGATGAGTGAGGTCGAGGGCTTCAACGCCAAGCTCGCGGTCGTGATCACTCACGCCGTGGGGTCGATGGCGATGGCATACATCTTCTGCCTGATCGCCCTCACGAGCCTGCCGGCCATCCTCATCGAGGCGGGCGTCCTGACCAACGGCGATGTGCCCAAGTTCCTCACGAAGCCGGGGCTCATCCTGATCGTCGCGTGGATCGCGCAGACCTTCATCCAGCTTGTCCTCCTATCGATCATCATGGTTGGTCAGGACGTGCAGTCGATCGCCTCCGACGCGCGCTCGGAAAACACCTTCAAGGACACCCAGGCGATCCTCGACGCGCTGAACACGGAAACCCAGGGTGGGCTGAAGACGATCCTCGAGGCGATCGAACGCTACCCCGACGCTTCCCCCCCTCCGCTGGCGCCCAGCCGGTAGGCGACCAGTTCCGGGGTTTGACCGGCGGCCGAGGCGAGGCCGGCGGGGGCGAGCACCGTGTCGCCCGAGACCGCCACGCCGGTGTTGGAGCCGGCGGGCAGTTGCGCCTGCCACGCGACTTCGCCGTTGGAGTCGTTGAACGCGTACAGCGTGCCCGAAGCGATCGGCAGGAACACTACGTCGTTGACCGCCGTGGCCGCTCCGAAGGCCGGCGAGGAGAGCTTCTGCACCCAGCTCACCGCTCCCGTGGCCGCGTTGAGCGCGACCAGTTCGCCGGTGGATTCGGGACCTTCGGTGTTTTCGGTTTGCGAGGTGTAGTGCACGGGGATGTTCACGACGGGCACGAACACGGTCGACCCGTTCGTGGCCATCGGCGCGATCACGCCCCCCAGCAGCCCCGGTTCGACCGTCTCGGGCATGTGCAGCTTGGAGTATTCGTGGCGCATCGCGTACAGGCCGTCGTTTTCGTGGCCGTTGTGTTTCCCCACGGCACGCTTCCACAGCAGCTTGCCGGTGCTCTGTTCGAGCGCGTAGACGAAACCCCCCTTGCCGGCGGTCACCACCACCTGCTTGCCGTCGACGCTCATCAGGATCGGCGGGTCCTGCAGGTCGTGGTCGTAGAGGTCATGAGGAAACGCCTGGTAGTACCACTCCAGCTTGCCGGTGGCGGCGTTCAGCTTGACGAGCGAGTCGTTGTAGAGGTTGGGGCCGGGCCGGCTCGATCCCCAGGGGAACTGCGCGGTGCCGGGAAACGGCGCCGGATTGCCGGTGCCGAAGTAGATCGAGCCCTGTGAGTCGAACGCGGGCGCATACCACACGCCCCCGCCGGAGTTGACTTCGGGGCGCCCCCACAGGTTTTCCGGCGCGGTGTCGAAATGCCACAGCTTCCGGCCGGTGGAGGCTTCCAGCGCCCACAGGATGCCGACGCCGCCGGGGCCATAGAATTTGGCGTTGTTGCCGGGCACCGTCGCGATGTAGACGATGCCGTTGTGGTAGCCGGGCGCCATGTCGATGCCCTCGGCGGAGTTGCGCACCAGTTCGACCGACCACAGCTGCGCGCCGGTTTTCTCGTTCAGCGCGAACGCCGAGGTGGCCGTGGCCCCGTACACGCGACCCCCTCCCACGGAGAGGCCATTGGGTCCCTGATCAGCGGATTCAAATGTCTTCGTCCACAGCACCTTCCCCGTATGCAGTTCGAGCGCCTGCACGTTGGATTCCAGATCCTGCGAGTAGATCACCCCATTGGAGACGATCGGCGTGGAGGAGTAGGCGCCGTACAGGCTTTTGGCGGTGAGCGGCAGGTGCCACGCGACGCCGAGTTTTTTCACCGTCGAGCTGTCGATCGGCCCGCCCGCGAAGCGGGTGTTGGCGAGGTTGCCGTTGGGGGAGCCGGAGCCGTTGAGCGTGTACGTCGGCGCCGAGGAGCCCCCGCACGAGGAGAGGGCAACGCCGGCAAGCACCACCAGCGCTACGGGCAGAGCCGCACGCGGCGTCAGCTTCCGGGTGGTGCGGCCGCCGGAGCGCCGGGGGCCGCGGAGGTGTCTATCGGGGAGGAGTTCCATAACGATCCATCCATTCGGTGAGGGTTGTCATTGCATGTGAAAAGCCACGGGACGCGCTGCCCGATGACGGCTCCGCGGAAGCGCTTGCGTGGCCCGTACACCACCCACGTGGTGTCCACCGGGCCGTAGTACTCCTCCACCCGCAACAGGTCGGGGTGTTCTTCGGCGTGGTGGACGTGGGTCAGGCCGGCGTCGTAGCGGCCTTCCAGCAGGTGGCGGGCCACGACGGGCTTGGAGGGCTCGTCCACCACAGTGGGAAAGCGCGAGAGGTCGAGGTAGCCGCGGGTGGCGGAAACGATCCCGAGACTGCGCGGCTCGCCGGCATCGGTGCGAACCAGCAGCGAAAGAGCCTTGGTGGGGTAGATGAACGTGTCGACCACGAACACCTCCTCGTGAAAGCGCTCGGTGACGAGATGCACCTGCACGTGCGCCGAGCACTGCACGAGAAACGTGTGGGGCTCCTCCCGCACCCGGCCGATCGCCCCCAGGAGGTCTTCCACGAGGACGACGTCGAACTCGGTGAGGCCCTGGAACTCGAGGTAGTGAAGCAGCGCGTTCTCGTGACAGGTGCCCGACGGACCGAGCGTGATGAACGTCGGGCGCCCCATCACGCCCCCGTTCTGGAGGAGGCCGCAATCAGCTCGTCCTCCATCCGGCAGGTGGCGCCGATCAACAACTCGAAGAGCGCGGCGGTGAAGTCCGACGGCAGATCGACGTCCGCGCCGCGCGCCAGGTAGCGCGCCCGCACCTCGGCGACACGATCAGGCTGCATCATCGGGATGCGGTGGGCGTGCTTGTAGCGAGCGATCTCCCGGCACACCTCGAAGCGCTCGCCGAGCAGGCGCGCGAGCTCCTCGTCCAGCCCGTCCAAACGCCGGCGGAAGGGGTCGAGTCCGCTCACGCCGGCGAACCCTCCAAGCGCAAATCGCGCATTCGGCGGGCCGCAACAACGTGGCGGCGCCCGGTCTCAACGCGCTCGCGCCCACCAGCGCCGACCTCAGCGAGCAGGCCAGTGACGAACGCGTCGCTGCACGCCGCCAGCGTCCGCAGCAGATAGCCGCCCTCCTGGATCACGCACACCGGCAGCCCGGAAGCCGCCAACAGGCGGCCGATCGGCAAGAAGACGGCCGGCGGGAGGCTCCAGGAGCCGTGCGGATCGCCCGCGACCGTGTCGTAGCCGAGCGACACGACCAGCGCGCGGCACGATTGGGCGAGCGCGTCGATCGAGGCGGCAACTGCGTCCAAATACACCTCGGCCGAGGGGCTGCCCGCGAACTCGACGACGTGCAGGCGCTCGCTGCACGGGCGTACCGTGAGCGCCGGCACGTTGGTGACCGGAAACGCGTGCAGCGAGTGCAGGTGAACATCGGCCAGCGGCGCGAGGATCGCAGCGGTGCCGTTGGGGTAGTGCAGGTCGAGGTCGAGCACGCCAACCGGCGAAACCGCGTGCTCGCGCAGCGTCCAGACCGCTGCGGCAGCGGTGTTGAGGTAGCAGTAGCCGGCCATCCACCCCGGGCCGGCGTGGTGGCCGGGGGGGCGACAGAGCGCATAGGTGAAGCGCGCACCATCCGCAAGGCGAGTGGCAGCGGTGAGCCCCGTACGCACCGCCTCGTGGGCGGCGGCGACGAGGCCCGCACGTACCGGGATGTCCAGCGGCAGGCCGGGCGGCGCGAGCTCGGGGAGCACCACCGGCTCGTCCGAGCGAACGTGTCGCAGCGCATCGAGATAGGCCGGCTCGTGCAGGGCGCTCAGCGTCAGCTCGACCTGCTCACAGGGGGCGTCGGAGCCGATCGCGCGCACCCCCGCATGGCGCATCAACCCACGCCGTAGCGCCCCCAGGCGGCGGTTGTCGTCGTGGCCGGCCAGGCGACGGCCCCCCTCCAGCACCCAGGGCGCGGCATCGCACCGGCCGGGGCGCTGCTCGACCATCAGCAATTGGCTCACCGACGACCCCGCCCCATGGGGAACGAGCTCACACCAAGCTCCACCGGATTCGTGCCGCTCATGCCAGGCTCCCGCATCCGCACGCTCATGCCGAGCTCCCGCATCCGCGCGCTCATCCCAGGCTCCCGCATCCGCGCGCTCATGCCAGGCTCCGCCGCATCCGCGGGCCGAGCGCCGTGAAGCCGGCGGCCACATAGAACGCCTCGGTGGCGGCCAGACCCGCAAAGCGCTCGCGTGGCAAGCCGACCTCGACCCGCGCGACCCCACACTCGCGTGCCAGCTCGAACAGCGCCGCGAGCAGCCCCCCGCCGACGCCGGCGCCGCGCCAGGAAGAGTGCACCCACAGGTCCTGGATCAGCGCGTAGCGACCGGGGACGTGAATCGCGCTCTGCCAGCTGGCGCCGAGCACCCCGACGATCGCGCCGCCGCCCTCCGCCACGAGCAGCGCCCCGGCAGACCGATCGTCGAGGAGCTCTCGCGCGGCCGCCTCCATCGCGGGCACGGCAGGGGGCGTCCCGCCGAGCTCGAGCAATAGCTCGCCAACCGCGGCCGCCACGGCCGGGACGTCGTGGGCGGCGGCGGCGCGCACGCGCCAGCTCACTCGCGCCCGCTCCGACCCTGGTGCGGGGGCTGCCCCGCCCGGGCTTGGCGGGAGCGCCAGCTTCGATCGAGACACCGATCCAGCTCCCCCAGCCGCCCCGCCAGCAGCGACCGGGGCCACCCCGCTCATGCTGCAACGGCCATCGCGGGCGACGGCTCCAGCTCGACGGTGAACGAGTCGGGCCCCTCGCGGCCGCAGACGACTCGCGCGACGGCGGCCATCGGCGCGCGCGCCTTGAGCAGGATCTCGTCGAACTCCTCGGCGGGGTCGGACTGCATCACGATCGCGCCGCCCGCGCCGATCGTCGTGGCCCCGGGGCGCATCACGACGGTGCGAATCACGATCGAGAGGTCGACGACGCCGTCGAGCCCGAAGTAGCCGATCGCGCCCGAGTAGACGCCACGGGCGACGCGCTCGATGTCGTCGATGATGCCCATCGTGCGCAGCTTCGGCGCGCCGGTCATCGAGCCGCCGGGGAAGCAGGCGCGCACACATTCGACCGGGGTGCGCGCCGGTTCGAGCGCGCCGGTGACCGTCGAGATCATCTGGTGGACCGTCGGGTAGGACTCGACGATCATCAGCTCGGGCACACCGACGGAGTCGAGCGCGCAGACGCGGCCGAGGTCGTTGCGCAGGAGGTCGACGATCATCAGGTGCTCGGCGAAGGTCTTCTCGTCGTGCTGCAGCTCGGCCCGCAGCGCATCGTCGCGGGCGGGATCGACGTCGCGCGGAGCGGTGCCCTTGATCGGGCGCGCCTGCACACGGCGCGCGCGGTCGACCGACAGGAAGCGCTCCGGCGAGGAGCTCAGCACCGCCAGCTCACCGAGCTTCAGGTAGGCCGCGAACGGCGCGGGGTTGGAGCGGCGCAGCGTGCGGTAGAGCTCGAACGGCGGCGGGGAGGCGGCGGTGGAGAGCTGGTCGGTGAGGCAAACCTCATACGACTCCCCGGCGGCAAGTTCGCCCTGGCAGCGCACGATGTCGGCGAGGTACTGCTGGCGCCCACGCCCGCAGCGGAAGCTCACCGGGTCGCCGGTGCCAGCCGACTCGATGTCCCTGCTCACGGTCGGGGCGGCAAGCACCTCGCGCACGGCCGCAGTGGCCTCGTCAAGCCACCATTCAACCTCGGCCTCCCCCGCGCGGCCGAGCGCGAGCAGATGCGTCAGGCCCTGCACGTGATCGACGGCGACGACGCGCGTGGCGAGCAGCTGCACCGCGTCGGGCACGTCGGAGCGGTGGGTGTTGGGGGAGCCGCAGTCGGCCTTGCACTCGTAGCCGAGGTAGCCGACGAAGCCGCAGAGCAGCCCGCGCGCAGCGCCCTCGGGCGACGGCAGTGCGCGCGCCGCGAGCTCGCGGTCGAGCACATCGAAGATCGAGGCATCCTCGACCGAGACACCGGCGGCGTCATGGCGAGTGACCCGCCCCTCGGCAACGTCGTAGGTGAGCACGCAGCGCTCGGGGCCGGCGGAGGTGCCGAGAAAGGAGCACTGCGCCAGGCGCGAGGGCGCGTCGGCGGAGTCGAGCCAGAAGGCATGAACACAAGCGCCGAAGAGCCGTTCGAACAGCGGCTCGGTGGGGGCGGCGCCCGTGAGCGTGCGCACGCTCAACTGCGGCGCCTCGACGCCATCGATGCGCGGAGGGCGCGCGCGCGGCGTGCGAGCACGGGGCGCCGTGGGCGAGCGAATCGTGGGAAAGGCGCGCGCGGGGCGGTGAGCGCGAGCGAGCGAATAGAAGTTCTCGACCACCGCCCGCCCATACTCCGTGGCAACCGACTCGGGGTGAAACTGCACCCCCCACAGCGGCCGGCGACAGTGCTCGATTCCCATCACAACGCCGTCGTCGGTCCAGGCGGTGACACGGCCCTCGGGCCCGATCGGACCCGACACCGCGAGTGAGTGGTAGCGCACGACCGAGAAGTCCTGCGGAAGCCCCTCGAACAGGCCGCTGCCAAGATGGTGAACCTGACTAAGACGCCCGTGCATCGCGCACGGCGCGCTCCCGACCAGCCCGCTGAGCACGCGCCCGAGGCCCTGATGGCCGAGGCAGATGCCGAGCACCGGGATTTCACTCGAACGCAGAATGTCCGCACACACCCCGAAGTCATGCCAGCGCCCCGGGTGGCCGGGGCCGGGCGAGAGCACGATCGCGTCGAAATCCCAGCGCGAAAGCGCCCGCCAGGAGACCACGTCGTTGTGAATCACAATCGGCTCCTCGCCGGAGACGGAGGCGAGCAGGTGAAAAACGTTGTAGGTGTAAGAGTCGTAGTTGTCGACGAGCAGGGTGCTCATTGGAGATCGTCCGCGTGAGTGGGTGACAGCACAGGCGCATGGGCGCCGGGCCTCGTGCCCGGCGACGACGCGAGGGCTCTCATCGAACGGCCTCCAACCGCGGCCATCGCAGCACCGCCTCCAACGCGCGGCCCGCGCGCGCCGCCTCCAACGCACAGACCATGGCCGCCGAGCCCAGGCACAGTCACCTCACCGCCTCCAACCCAAGCCCCCGCGCGCCGCGGTCGAGCAGCGTTTGCACCACCCGCTCGACGTGTTCACCGCGCGGGCGCTCCATGTACCAGCGCGCGAGGTGCTTGAGGTAGAGGGCGAGAGGGCCGACGTCGTAGCGCCGCACCGCGAGGCGCAGGTAGCGCCGGTAGAGCTCGGCCTGCACGACCGCGAAGCGGTAGTCGGGGTCGTCCGCTGGCCGAAACGGGGATTCACGCCGAAGGCGCGTGTCTCCCGGCTTCGGTCGCTCCCCGTTGGTGGCGACGCCACTGTGGTGGGCACGCGCGCGCACGATGTCCCACCCGAGGCTCTCGCCGTCGTCCAGCAGCTGCGAGGGCTCGAAGTCGATCGGCGGCGCGACCGGGTAGGAGACGAAGTACCCGAGCGCGATCTCCGAGGCGAGGCGTTCGGGGAAGGGGTGCCCGTGGCGCACCGCGCGGCCGGCGGGCGAAGCGTCGATCTGCGCGTCGAGCCCTTCGATCAGATCGTCGATCAACAGCGCGCCCTCGCTGGAGGCGAGCGCGCGCTTCTGGCGAGAGACCATCCCGTTGAAGATGTCGAGCGTGGGATGGATTTGAGCCCGCCCGCCCTGGCCACTGGGCCCACTCCCCCCGTTCTGTCCGCTCCGCCCTCCCGGTCGACTTCCAGCGTCCTGCCGACCTCCACCATTCGGCCCGGCCCCCTCGTCCACTCCACGCTCCCCGCCCGGACCGCTTCCAGCGTCCTGCCAACCTCCACCATTCGGCCCGGCCCCCTCGCCCGCTCCACGCTCCCCGCCCGGACCGCCATCGATCCCCGGCAGCAGCTCGCTCATCAGCTTGCGCCGGCAGGTGACGTGCGAGACCCACTCCGTGCCGCACACCTGCATCGAGGTCATGTCCTCCAGTTCGGGTGCCGCCATCCAGTAGGCGAGCGAGCGCATGTGCTGCGTCGGCACGCCGTCGGCGCGCACGAGCGGGAACTCCTCGAAGTCCTTCAGCCCCGTGGCGTAGATCACGACGCCGTCCTCGCGCCGGCGCAGGCGCCCGTCGCGCAGGCCGGCGGCGGTCAGCCGAGCGGCGTCGGCGAGGAAGTCGGACTCGAAGAAGACCCGGTCGAAGGCGACCCCCAGCCGCGCGAGCGTCTTGCGCTGGCCGGCGATCACCCAGGCGCGGGTCTTGTACCAGAGCTGCAGCGCCTCCAGTTCACCGCTCATCACGCGCCGCAGGAGCTCGTCGGCGGCGTCGTCGCGCAGCGCCAGCTCGCGCGTGAGCGAGTCTTCGGGGTACTCGATCTCCGCGCCGCTGAAGGAGCCATTGGCGGCGACGTAGTCGGCGTAGCAGACGCCGACGAAGTGATCGCTCTTCTCGTCGCCGTCCGGCCAGGAGTGCCCGTGGCGGCCACTGTTCATCACGCCCGCCATCGCCTCGCCCATGGAGCGGCCGGCGTCCGATATCAGGCTGCGCCGCTCGACCTGCGCGCCCGCCTGGGTGAGCGCGGCGGCGAGGGCGTTGCCGATCGCCAGGTTGCGCAGGTGCCCGATGTGCAGCGCCTTCGTGGCATTGGCGTCCCAGAACTGCACCGAGAAGCGCTCTCCGTGCGCGAGGTCGGCGAGCGCCGCCCCGGTGGAGGCGCCGGCCTCCAGAGCGGCCCCGATTGTTTCTATCCAGCCGTCGTCGAGGCGCAGCTGCACGCAGGCGCCCTCGCGTCGCACCTGCTTGACCCACGGCTCGCGCTCGATCCGCTCGAGCGCCGCGAGCGACTCGCGATCCTCCCGCCAGCCGGGCAGGCGCGGGGTGAGCTTGATGTCGAAGTTCTCGTGCGGGCGCCGCGGCGCGCGGGCCGCCCACCGCGCGGGCGTGCCGTCGGCGGGGGCTTCCTCGAAGTAGTCAAAGAGATTGGTGGTCATGCGCGGGCGCGAAGCTGGATCGTCATTGCACGTATGGTCATGCGCGGGCGCGAAGCTGGAGCGGTCATACGCGGGTGCAAAGCTGGATCGGTCATGCGCGTGCGACAGGGGATCGTCGTTTGACGCATGGTCATGGGCAGGTGCGAAGCTGGATCGTCATTGCATGCACCAGCCGGGGCTCGAACCCGGATCAGCGGCGTTTAAGGCCGCCCCTTTAACCGATTAAGGTACTGGTGCTCTGGCCGGGCTGCGCCCGGCAAGCTTTTACAGATTCCCTTCGATCGCGCTCTCGATCGAGTCCGCTATGTTGAGCTTATGGATACCATAACTCCAGCGCGATAATCAATCGACTCAGCGCCGCAGAGGTTTGATGATCGCCTGGAGCCCCCGAGCCAAGCAGGGCGAAGCAAAAAGGTGAAGTGAGAGACATCGGCAAGCAACTGAAGTAAGAGACATCCACAGATAACTGCGGTGAGGACATCAATGAGTGCCACGCGAAGCCTGCATAAAAACAGTGACAACCACGGACAGCTGCCCGCCGGGCCGCGCATGCCCAGCGAGCTGCAGGCGCTCGGCTGGGCGCTGCGCCCGCTGCCGTTCATGGCAAGCTGCCGTAGGCGCTACGGAGACGTTTTCACCCTGCGCGTGCGCCGCGGACGGCCGTGGGTGTTTCTGAGTGACCCCGAGGACGTCGGCAGGGTGCTGACGATCGCCCCCGAGCTGGTGCGCGCCGGCGCCGGCGAGGCCAACCCGCTATTGGGTCCACTGCTGGGGCCGCGCTCGGTGATGCTGCTGGACGAGCCCGAGCACATGACCCACCGACGCTTCATGCTGCCCTCCTTCCACGGCGAGAAGATGCGCGCCTACGGGGAAATGATGGTGGAGGTCGCACGCGCCGAGATCGCGCGCTGGCCGGTGGGCGAGCCGTTCGCCCTGTGGCCGCGGATGCAGGCGATCAGCAACGAGGTCGTGATGCGCGCGACCTTCGGCAGCACCGAGGGCGAGCAGATGCAGCGCCTGCGCGCGTTGCTCCAGCGCCTCACCGATTTCCTCAACGACTCCTCCCGCCTGACGCTGCTCGCGACGTTCGGCTCGCGCTGGCTGGCGCGCAACGCGCGCTTCCGCGAGACGATCGCGCCCGTCGAAGCGGCGCTGCTGGCCGAGGTGCGCCGCCGCCGCGCCGCGCCCGGCGACCCCCGGGAGGAGGGGATCCTCTCGATGCTCGAGCAGGCGTACGACGAGAACGGCGCGCCGATGACCGAGCAGGAGCTGCGCGACGAACTGATCACGCTGCTCTCCGACGGCCCCACCGCGACCTCGCTGTCGTGGGCCTTCGAGCGCCTGCTGCGCCACCCCGAGAAGCTCGCGCGGTTGCGCGAGGAGGTGGAGGCGGGCGACGGCGAGGAGTCGTACACGGACGCCGTGGTGAAAGAGACGCTGCGCCTCGCCCCGGCGGTGCCGCTGGTGATGCGCGGCCTGGTCGAGCCGATGCGCCTCGGCGGCCGCGAGATCCCCGCGGGCACGACCGTGGCGCCGTGCATCTACCTGGTGCACCACCGCGAGGACATATACCCCCGCCCCTTCAGCTTCACCCCGGAGCGCTTTCTCGGGCGAGCGCCGGAGAACTACACGTGGATCCCGTTCGGCAGCGGTGTGCGCCGCTGCGTGGCGGCGCAGTTCGCGCAGCTGGAGATGAAGCGGGTGATGCAGACGGTGCTCGAAGAGGTGGAGCTCGCACCGGCGCCCGCCACCGGCTCGCAGCGAGCGACGCGCAGCTCCGTGGCGTTCGCCCCGGGCGATCAGGCTCCGGTGATCGTCACGCGCCGCCGCACGGGCAGCGCCAACACGCCGACGCTCGCCGCGGCGTGAGCGCGGCGGGTCGCGAGAAGGAGTCACGGTGGGCTTCGGGATGAGCCGACACGAAGGCGCAAATGCGACGGTTGGGCCCAGGATGAGCCGACACGACGGCGCGGATGCCACAGCGGACCCCGGGGTCGGCGGTCACGACAGCGCGGATGCCAAGATCGACCTGCTGGTCGTCGGCGCCGGCGCCAAGGCCACGGCGCTGGCGGCGAAGATCCACGTGCTCAACACGCTCGGCGCGGGGCCGTTCGCGCTGACGATCGTGGAGGCGACCGAACTGGCGGCGTCGTGGTTGGGGCGCAACGGGATGACCTCGGGCGAGGAGCCGCTGGCGATCCCGCCGATCAAGGACATCGGCTTCCCCTACCAGAGCGCCAAGGCGTTCGGCGAGCTCCTCGGCGCGGAGGTGGACCGCGCGATGATGCCGTTCACCTGGCAGCAGTACATGATCGGCAAAGGGCAGTATGCGCGCTGGGTGAACGCGGGCTCGCCGGCCGTGCAGCACCGCGACTACGGCCGCTACCTCACGTGGGTGCTCTCGCAGGCCACCGCGGGGGTGACGATCGTGCGTGGGCGCGTCACGCAGGTGTCGCTCCCCGGGCCGGGCGAGCGCTGGGCCGTGGAGGTGATGGAGCCCGCCGCCCACGCGGAGACGGACGGGCGCCGGCCGGAGTCGGCCGACCCCGGATCGCCGGCGTCGAGGCAGGCGGGTCGCAGGGGCTCCGAGCCAGTGGACCGCAGCCAGTACGAGTGCGACGCGCTGGTGCTCACCGGCCCGGGCGTCCACCGTGCCCTCCCCAACGACCCCGCCGCCGCGGCGCGGATCTTCCACTGCGACAGCCGGCGCGGCGAGCTGGCGCGCATCCCCGTCGAGCAGAGCAGCGACATCGCAATCGTCGGCGGCGGCGAGAGCGCGCTCAGCGCCGTCGCCTTCCTGCGCGACTTCCGCCCCACGGCGCGGATGACGGTGTACACGCCGATGCTGCCGCTGAGCCGCGGCGAGAGCTTCTTGGAGAATCGCGTCTTCTCCAACCCCGACGAGGTCGCATGGAGCGCCCTGGACGTGCAGACGCGCCGCGACTTCGTCAAGCACTGCGACCGCGGCGTGTTCGACCCCGGAACGCTGGCGAGCATCGCCTACGACGATCGCTGTCGCTTCGTCACCGGTCGCGTGATGCACGTCGGATCGCACACCGAGCGCAACGGCAGGGGTGGGGTCGTCGGAGGCGGCAACGAGAGCGGGAACGACGGCGGGGTGTACGTCGACTACTACGCCTCGGCGGAGGGTCTCACGAGCGCCCGCCACGACTACCTGATCAACTGCACCGGCTTCGACCTGCTGGAGCAGCTGCGCGGTCTCTTCTCGCCCGCGCTGCGCGCGGAGATCGAGCGCCAGGCGGGCCCGGTGTGGGAGCGCCCGCCCGAAGCGGACGTGGCGATCGGGCGCGCCCTGGAGCTCGAGGGAATGCGCCCCCGGCTGTACATACCGGGGCTGGCGGCGCTCAGCCAGGGGCCGGGCTTCGCCAACCTCGGCTGCCTGGGGCTACTTGCCAATCGCGTGCTGGCGCCACTGGTGCTCGGCGAGGACGCGCCGGGCGAGCATCCTGCGGTCGCGGCTACGAGCTCTGGCAGGTGACTGCTCGGCCACGCCCTCCCGCGGCGGCGCTCGATCGCGCCGCTCCCCGGGTCGCATTGCGGGCGGGCCCTACTGGGCGCTGCCCTCCCCCGCGGCGGCCAAGCCGGCGACCAGCTCGCGCGCCTCGGGGCTGGTCTCCATCGCGCGGATCAAGATCGAGATCGTGGCGCCGAGCAGCGTGGGTGACACCGCGCCCTGGTCGGTGAGCTCGAGCATCCCGAGGCCGAGGCCGAGCGCGAGCATCACGTTGGCGAACTGCTCGTAGGCGCGCGCGGGCAGCTCCAGGCCGGCGTCGGCGGAGCTGGTGGCCGCGAAGCCCGCGAACGTCGCGCGCAGCTGCGCCAGCGCCGCGGCGAGGCGCGGACGCAACTGCTCATCGCGCTGCGCTTGGGCCCACAGCTCAATGAACAGGCGAAAGCGGTCGGGCTCCCGCTGCAGGCTCTCCATCCAGCGCTCGCTGCCGGCGAGCGGGCGCTCCCAGGTGACGCGCTCGCGGTCAAACAGCTCCAGCTGCTCGGCAACCTGTCCCGCAAGGTGCTCCTCCACCAAGGCGAGCAGCAGGTTCTCCTTGCTGCCGAAGTGTGCGTACACGGCCCCCTTGGTGAAACCCGCATCGGAGGCGACCTCTTCCAGCGTGGCGCCGGCAAAGCCGAAGCGCGCGTAAACCCGCGCGGCGGCCTCCAGCAAACATGAGCGCGTGTGGGCCTTGCGCGCGCTGCGGTCGAACTTGCCCCGCGGCATCAGCGTCGGCTCCCGCGCGAGGCCGAAGAGAGCGCGCGCGGAGGTGGGCCGCCACCAGTCGCCGACGCGACCGACTCCGCAATCACGTCCTCGTGGGCGACGCCCTCGTGCGCGCCTTCGGAGAGACGGCCGTTGGGTGTGAGATCACCCCTTGACAGATACTCGCAAGTAGATATACTCATAGGTACCCCTCGGATTCTAGCTTCAAAAGGAGCGGTGCCATGAAGACCCAGCTGCCCCCCGGTCCCCGCATGCCCACAGCGTTGCAGACACTCGCCTTCTGGAGTCGCCCCAACGCCTTTATGGAGCGTTGCGCAACACGCTATGGCCGTCGCTTCACGCTGCGCATCGTCTCGCAACCGCCGTTCGTGGTGCTGTGGGATCCCGACGAGATCAAGGAAGTCTTCCAGGCGCCCCCCGACGTCCTGCACCCGGGCGAGGGGGCGCGGATCCTCGAACCGCTCGTCGGCCGCCACTCGGTGATCCTGCTCGACGAGGCACCCCACATGGAGCAGCGCAAGCTGCTGCTACCGGCCTTCCACGGCGAGCGAATGCAACGCCTCGCGGGCCTGATGAGCGAACTGGCCGAACGCGAGGTCGCCTCGTGGCCGCGCGGGGAGCGGATCGTGCTGCACGGGCGGCTGCAGCGGCTGACGCTCGAGATCATCCTGCGCGCGGTGTTCGGCTTGGAACGCGGGGCACAGCTGGACGAGTTGCGCGAGTTGCTCAGCGAGATCCTCGCGTTCGCCGAGAACCCGCTCTCGATGCTGCCGCGCCCGCCGCGCCCCTTCACCCTGCGCGGCCCGATCGCCCGCCAGGATCGCCTGCACGCCCGCGCCGACGAGTTGATTGCCGAGCTGATCGCCGAGCGCCGGCGGGCGGGAGCCGGCGGAGACGACGTGCTCGCGATGCTGCTCGCCGCCGAACACGAGGACGGCTCGCCGATGAGCGCCGAAGAGCTGCGCGACGAGCTGATGACGGCGCTGGTCGCCGGCCACGAGACCACCGCCTCCGAGCTGGCGTGGGGCTTTGAGCGACTCTCCCGCGAGCCCGCGGTGCTGTCGCGCCTGTACGAGGAGATCGACGGCGATTCCGACGAGACCTACCTCACGGCGACCGTCCAGGAGATCCTGCGCCATCGCCCGGTGCTCCCCCACGCCGAGCCGCGCCTGGTGAAGCAGCCGATCGAGATCGGCGGCTTCACCTACCAGCCCGGCGCGATGCTGGCGGCGTTCGCCCACCTCGTGCACCACGACCCGGCGATCTACCCCGAACCCCAGGCGTTCCGGCCCGAGCGCTTCATCGAGAGCGAGGGTGGGAAGGCGCCGGGCACCTACACCTGGATCCCGTTCGGCGGCGGTCGGCGCCGCTGCCTGGGCGCGAGCTTCGCGCTGCTGGAGATGAAGCTGGCGCTGCGCGCGGTGCTCGAGCGCTGCGAGCTGCACCCCGTGGGCGCGCGTGGCGAGCAGGCGCGCAGGCGCAACATCACCGTCAGCCCCGCCGGGGGGTGCGAGGTGATCCTGCGCGAGCGGACGGCCAAGCGCAGCGTGAGCGCTCCGCCGACGGCCGAGCCGATCGCCGCCTGACGCGAGCCCCGCAGAGACCCGGACGGCCCGCGGGCCGGCACCACTCCGCCCGCGGCGGGCCGGCTCCACTCCGCCCGCGGCAGGTCGGCCTCCCACTCCGCCCGCGGCAGGCCGGCGCCTACTCCGCGGCGCGCGCGTGGGGCTCGTCCACCGTGCGCACCGGCGCCTCTCCCCACAGCCGTTCCAGGCGGTAGAACTCGCGCGTGGCGGGCGTGAAGATGTGGACGACCGCGTCGAGGTAGTCCATCAGCACCCACTGCGCGCGCCCCGCCCCTTCCACGCGGCGAGGCAGGATGCCGAGCTCGCGCTTGGCGCCCTCGTGGATCGCGTCGTGGATCGCCTTCACCTGACGGTCGGTGTTGCCGGAGCAGATCAGGAAGAAGTCGGTGTAGCCGACCAGGCCGCGCATGTCGAGCTCGAGCACGTCCTGCGCCTTCTTCTCCAAGGCAAACCCGGCCAGCTCGCGCGCCAGCTCGGCGGAGGGGAGGACCTGCGCGGTAGGGCTCATGCGCCTCCCCCTGCCCACGCGGTAGAGCTCATGCGCCTCCCCCCTGCCCACGCGCCGTCGCCACATCGCCGCTCGCCGTCCCGACACCCCCGGCCTCCCCCGCTCCGGCCAAGTCCGACCCGCGGTAGAGGGCGTGCTCGGCGATGTAGGAGGCCACCGACTGCCCGACCAGCTCCTCGACGGGCAGGCCGCGGCGCACGCGCTCGCGCACCAGCGATGAGGAGGCGTCGATCATCGGCATGTGCAGAGGAATAATTGGGAAGTCGACACGATCGGGCTCGATGATTGGACGCCCGCCCACCCGCAGCGCGACCGCGAAGCTGGCGAGCGCCGGCAGCTCCGCGGCTTCGTGCCAAGAAGACAGGGTCGAAGCGACGTCGGCGCCAAGGATGAACGTGAGCGCGGTTTCGGGGTGGCGAGCATGCAGTGCCCTCAGAGTATCCACCGTGTACGACGGCCCCTCGCGCCCGATCTCCAGCCCGCACGCCTCGACCCCTTCGACGCCGGTGGCCGCCAGGCGGCACATCTCCAGACGATGCTGCGGGTGGGCGGGATACGGTTCATCCTCGACCGGCTTGCCCGGCGAGACGCGGGCCGGCATCAGCAGCACGCGCTCCAGGCCAAGCTCGCGCAGGACATGGCGTGCCAGCTCGACATGCCCGCGGTGAGGCGGGTTGAAGCTGCCGCCGAGGATGCCGAGGCCTCCTCGCGACGGATCGCCGGTACCGACAGGAGCCGCCGGGCGGGTGTCGCCCACAGGCGCACCAGTGCCGGAGACGGACGCACCGTGAGTGGTCGCCACCGGCGTGGTCTCAGGCCCGGACGTGCCCGTCGCCCTCGACGAGGTACTTGAACGTGCACAGCTCGCGCAGCCCGATCGGCCCGCGCGCGTGGAGCTTCTGCGTGGAGTTGCCGATCTCCGCGCCCATCCCGAACTCGCCCCCGTCGGTGAAGCGCGTGGAGGCGTTCACGTACACGCAGGCGGCGTCCACCCCGCGCTGGAAGGCGCGCGCGGCGGCGGTGTCGCGGGTGAGAATCGCCTCGGAGTGCCCCGACCCGTAGCGGCCGATGTGCTCGATCGCCTCCTCCAGCGAGTCCACCACCCGCACGGCGAGCATCAGCGCGAGGTACTCGGTCGCCCAATCCTCCTCGGTGGCGGGCTCGACCGTGACGTCGGTTGCCCGCCCGAGATCGGGGCCGGCGAGGGCACCGTTCTCCCCAGCACCCCCCTCCGGCCCGGCCACTCCCGGTGTGCCGCCCTCGCCGCCGGCCAGCTCGAGCGTGCGCTCGTCCCCGCGCACCCACACACCGGCGCGGCCCAGCGCGGAGAGCATCGCCGGCAGGAAGCGCACAGCGGCGGCCTCGTGCACGAGCAGCGTCTCTGCTGCGTTGCACACCCCGGGGCGCTGCGTCTTCGCGTTGAGCACGATCGCAACTGCCTCATCGACGTCGGCAGTGCCATCCACATACACGTGGCAGTTGCCCGAGGCGGCGTAGATCACCGGCACCGTGGCCACCTCTTTGAGCGCCGCCTTCAGCCCCTCCCCCCCGCGCGGGACGATCAGGTCGAGCGTGTCGTTCTGCGTGGCCAGCTCCGCCAGCTCCCCGCGCCCGCCGCCCGCGACGAGGCTGACGCATCCCTCCGGCAGCCCGGCGGCGACGGCCGCCTCGGCGGCGATCGCGGCGAGCACCGCGTTGGAGTTAGCGGCGATCGAGGAGCCGCGCAGCACGATCGCGTTGCCCGCCTTCAGGCACAGCGCGGCGGCGTCGATCGTGACGTTCGGCCTGGCCTCGTAGACGACGGCCACGACGCCAAGCGGCACCCGCACCTTGCGCACGTCGAGCCCATTGGGCAGCCGCCGTCCCTCGATCAGCTCGCCCACCGGGTCGGGCAGCGCGGCGATCGTGCGCACCCCGCCGGCGATCGCGGCGATCCGCGCGGGGTCGAGCGCGAGGCGGTCGAGCAGCGCCGCCCCGATCTCCCCCTCCCGCCCGGCGGCCATGTCGAGCTCGTTGGCAACGAGGATCTCCGGCGTGCGCGCGATCAGCGCGTCGGCGATCGCGAGCAGCGCGGCGTCCTTGACGGCCGTATCCACCGTCGCCAGCCGTCGGGCCGCCCGGCGCGCGGCGGCGCAGAGGTCGGGGATCGATGCCGTGGTCGTGGCGGTGGCCATGTCTCACACAGGGTACGACAGCCGCTCCGCGTCGCACCCTGGAACCCACCTGGGAGCCGCAAACAAAACACCACCAACCGCAGTCTCGTGACACAACGCCGGTATCGAACATACCGAACCCATCCCAGACCCTTTTCTGATTGCCCGCCCACCCATCCTCATCCCAACCCTCACAACCCGGTCACGCCAGCACCAACTGATCCCGATGCACCGCCTCGGCCGTCGCGTGCGGCAGGATCTCGCGCACCGCCTCGGACTGCAGGCCCTTCGCGCGGCGCAGCTCCAGGGCCGAGTAGTTGCAGAGGCCCTTGGCGATCACGGCGCCGTCGGGGTCGGCGATCTCCACCGCGTCGCCGGCGTCGAAGTCGCCGCGTACCTCGACCACGCCGACCGGCAGCAGCGAGGTGCCCTGCTCGCGCAGCGCGCGCGTGGCGCCCGCGTCGATCACGAGCGTGCCGTGCGCGGGCTTGGCGTAGCGCAGCCACAGCTTGAACGAGTTGTGGCGGGCGGGGCCGGGGTGAAAGCGCGTCCCCTCCGGCTCGCCCGCGAGCGCCGCCTCCAGCGCGCCGGCGCGCACGCCGTTGCAGATCACGGCGGGGATCCCCGCGGCGCCCGCGATCTCCGCGGCGAGCACCTTCGAGCGCATCCCCCCCGAGCCCAGCGGAGAAGTGGAGTCCCCGATCTCTAGGTCATCCAGCTCGCGCAGGTCGCGCACCTCGCCGATCAACCGCGCGCCGGGCTCCCTGCGCGGGTCGGCGCTGTGCAGGCCGTCGATGTCGGTGAGCAGCACCAACAACTCGGCAGCGACCAGCACGGCGACCTGCGCGGCGAGGAAGTCGTTGTCGCCGAAGGAGATCTCGTCGGTGGCGGTCGTGTCGTTCTCGTTGACAACCGGCACCACCCGCCAGTCCAGCAGCGTCCGCAGCGTGCGCCGCGCGTTGAGGTACTGCGTGCGCCCGCCGAGGTCCTCGGCAGTGAGCAGCACCTGCCCCGAGGTGAGGCCCCGCGCGCGCAGCAGCTCGTCGTAGGAGCGGTACAGCTTGCCCTGTCCGACGGCCGAGGCGGCCTGCAGCTCGGGGATCAGCGTCGGGCGGGCGGGCAGCCCCATCGTTCGCACCCCGCGCGCGATCGCCCCCGACGACACCAGCACGCATCGCTCCCCGGCTCCGTGCAGCGCGGCCACGGCGTCGCAGATCCGCCCCAGCACCTCGGCGCGCAGCTCGCCGTCCTCGCGCGCGACGATCGAGGAGCCCAGCTTGATAACGGTGGTGCGCATGAAGCCCGGAGCGTAGATGCTTGCTCGGCCGAGCGTTCCGTACCAAGCGCAGCGTAGCTTTCTGATCGATGCCCGATCAGGACTCCCACAACATGAGCCCGGGGCCAGTGACGCCCACGCTCGCCAACGCTCTGCGCTCTCTGGCCGAGAGCCAGCTGCAGGTGCAGGCGTCGCGGTCGGCCACCCTGGACGCCGGCGCGATCGGCGTCATGGCGATCGACGTCGCCGTGGCGGCGATAGCCCTCGTCGCGAGGTCCGGTCAGCCGCCACGTGGGATCGTGCTGGTGCTGCTCGGCCTCTCCGCCGGCCTCGCCGCTCGCGCACTCTTCCTCGACGGCACCCCGCATCTCGGCCCGTCGGTCACGCATGTGATCGCGGCGCACAGGACCCACAGCAATCGTGCGCTTGAAAACTCAATCCTGTTGGACCTCGCAGCAGACGTCCATGCCAACCGACACGCCCTGGCACGCAAGGCCCCGTGGCTGATGAGGGCCTTTGTACTCCTTGGGATGGCAGCCACTCTTACGCTAGCGGAGGGAGTACACTGATGCTTATGAGCTACAAAGGCGTGGACCAACGGCCGACCGTAGAACCACCTGACGACGGTATCGTCACGGCCGAGATGCTGGGCTCGCGTGAGCCGCTTGTCCATTTCGAATCTGTCACCGTACCGTCGCTCATAACGCTATCGCCCTGGATGCGTCAGCTTCCTGTGCAGCTGCGCAAGCTTGTGCGCCGCGCGATGCGCGCCGCCCATTGAGCGATGATTCTGGCCCATAGATGTCCCTCGTAGCCACTGCGGTCACAAAGCCCACGTCCCGCCCCTACCCCGCTGAGTCCAGCTCCAGCACAACCCCCGCGATCTGCAGCTCGTCGCCTGGCTGAAAGCCCTCGTCCTGCAGGGCGCGGAGCACCCCAAGGCGGCGCAGGCGGCCCTCGACGTAGGCCATCGCGTCGTCGTTCTCGACGTCGAAGCGCTGCAGCAGGCGCTCGACCGAGGGGCCGCGCACGGCGAAGGCACTCTCGCCGATGCGCTCCACCTTGAAGCCGGTGCGCTCCGCGGGGCGGAAGACCATGTGCTCGGCTAGCTGCTCGGGCTCGGCGAGCGCCCCGGAGCTCGCCGTCCCCTGCGCGGGCTTGCCCGCTGCAGTCGGATCGCCGACCGGCACCAGCCGCAGCAGCATGCCACCGAGCTCGGCGAGGCCCGCGCCGGTGGCGGCGGAGGTCGCGATCACGGGCGTCTCACCGCCGAGGCGCTCCGACCACTCTGCGACCGCCGCCTGCGCGCGCTCGGGCGGGACGAGGTCGGCCTTGGCGAGCGCCAGCACGCGCGGCAGGGCCGCCAGGCGCGGGTCGTGTGCGGCCAGCTCCCGCTCGATCGTCGCGTGGTTGGCCACCGCGTCCGCGTCGTGCTCGCCAGAGATCTCCGGGGCGATGTCGAGCACGTGCACGAGCAGGCGCGTGCGCTCCACGTGCGCGAGAAACTCGTGGCCGAGGCCGGCGCCGTCGCTGGCGCCCTCGATCAGGCCCGGGATGTCGGCCACGACCAGCTGGCGCTCGTCGGATTCGAGCACGCCCAGCACCGGCTCCAGCGTCGTGAACGGGTAGGAGGCGACCTTCGGCGCCGCGCGCGTGAGGCGCGCGAGCAGCGAGGACTTGCCGGCGTTGGGCAGGCCCACGAGGCCGACGTCGGCGAGCAGACGCAGCCGCAGCGCCAGCCACCCCTCCTCGCCCGGGAGGCCGCGCTCGGCGAAGCGCGGCGCCTGACGCGTGGGTGTGGCGAAGCGCTTGTTGCCCCGGCCCCCCGCGCCCCCGCGCGCGAGCGGCGCGCGCTGGCCGTGGTGCAGCAGCTCCCAGCGACGGCCCTCGATGCCGCCCTCCTCGCCGACCGCCTCGGTGCCCGGCGGCACGCGCACCATCAACGCCTCGCCGTCGGCGCCGTGGCGCAACGAGCCTTCCCCGCGCCCTCCTCGCGCGGCGCGGTGGTGAGCGCGGCGGGTGAAGCTCTGCAGGTCGCGCAGCGAGTCGTCGCACACCAGCACTATGTCCCCTCCGCGCCCGCCATCGCCGCCGTCGGGCCCGCCGCGCGGCACGTGCGCTTCGCGGCGGAAGCTCGCGCAGCCGTCCCCTCCCGCGCCCGCCTGGACGTGGATGCGCGCGCGGTCGTGGAGCATCACCGCATCCTGACACGCGCCGACCCACCCATCCCCTTCCTTCCATGCCACCAGCTCGGCGACCGGCAGGCGACGATGGACCCGCAGGCCCGTGGGTGCACCGACTGGCGAGCGCCTACGGCCGCTCGCCGGCCACGACGCTCACCACGCGGCCGCGGCGGCCTGCGGTGAACTGCACCGTGCCCGCAGCACGGGCGTACAGCGTGTCGTCCCTGCCGATCCCCACGCCCTCGCCGGGCTTGAAGCGGGTGCCGCGCTGGCGCACGATGATCTCTCCGCCGGTGACCGCCTGGCCGGCGAAGGTCTTCACGCCGAGCCGTTTGGCGTTTGAGTCGCGGCCGTTGCGGCTGGAGCCGAGGCCCTTCTTATGCGCCATTCTCGCTTCCCTCCTTCGGAGTCTCCACCGGCTCGGACGCCGGGGCGGCGGCCGCCGGTTTGGCCGCTTTGCGCACAGCCGTTTTCCCCGCCCCCATCGCGATCTCGGTGATCTCGATGCGCGTGAGCTCCTGGCGGTGGCCGGTGCGCCGTTTGTAGCCGCGCTTGGGCTTGAACTTGACGACGCGCAGCTTCTCGCCGCGCTCGTGGGCGAGCACCTTCGCGGTGACCTTGACGTGCTCGAGGCCCTTGGTGTCGAACACCGCCTCCTCGGAGCGGTACATCAGCGGCTGCAGCGCGACGCTCGCGCCCTCCTCGTCCGGCAGGCGCTCGACCAGCAGTCGCTGGCCGCGCTCGACGCGGTACTGCTTGCCGCCTGTCTTCACGATTGCGTACATGTTCTCGCTCTCGGGGGTCGTTCTCGGCGCAAGCGCCGCCTGCTACTCCGTGCCCGCCTCGGCCTTGGCAGCCGAACGGCGCCGTCCGCCCCTGCGGCCGCGGCGCCGAGGTTTGGATTGTACGGCATCCTCCTGCGCAACCTCGACCGGCGGCTCGGAGGGCTCGGCCAGCGAGTCGGTGTGCTCTGCCGGCGGCGCGGAGGGCCCGGCCAACGACTCGGCGTGCTCGGCCGGCAGCTCGGGGCGCTCCGATGCTCCATTTGCCGAGGGCTTCTCCACGACCAGCTCCACCGGCTCCGGTGCTGGTTTCGGCTTTGGTGCGGTGCGCGGTTTGCGGGGGCTGCGGCGCCGGGCGGGGGCAGGTGGCCGGGGGGCCGGGCGCACCACCTCGCCGTTCTCGTCCAGCAGCAGCGCGCTCGCCGCCGTGCGGCCGACCTGCTCGATGCGCACCATCCGCTTCTCCCCCACGTGCGGAGAGGCGCCGGAGATCGAGATTATGTAGCCATCGATCTTCGCCACCGCGTCGTCGACGTCGTACATGTGCGGCTCGACGATCTCCACCAGCACCTCGTCGCCCGCGTGGAATGGCAGCGCGCGCTCCTCCACCTCTTCACGCGTCCCCTGGAAGGTGATCGCGAAGTGGTCGAGCACCAGCCCTTCGGAGCCCTCGAAGTGGAAGGAGCGGCCGGTCTGCTCCTCCAGGGCGTGCAGCACGCGCGAGTGCTGGCCGGTGAACTGCGCGGTCACGCGCGGGTTGATCTGTACGAGGAACGCCTCCGCCTCCGGGTTCTCGGCGGCGATGTCGCGCAGGCGGCGCTCGAAGTCGATCGCGATCGTCTCCTCCGAGCGGATCACCCCGTCCCCGTCGCAGGCCGGACAGGGGCGGCTGATGATCTCGCGCACCCCCTCGGTGACGTTCTGGCGGGTCATCTCCACCAGGCCGAGCTTCGAGATCTCCGCCGTGAAGGTCTTCGTGCGGTCCTCGTCGAGCGACTTGCGCAGCGTCTTCATCACCGCGTCGCGGTTCTTCGCCCGCGCCATGTCGATGAAGTCGATCACGATGATCCCGCCGATGTCGCGCAGGCGCAACTGGTCGACCACGGCCTCCGCGGCCTCGAGGTTGGTGCGCGTGATCGTCTCCTCCAGGCCCGCGCTGCGCCCGCGGCCGGTGAAGCTGCCGGAGTTGACGTCGATCACGGTGAGCGCCTCGGCGTAGTCGATCATCAGGTAGCCGCCGCTGGGCAGATCGACGCGACGGGATAGCACCCCCTCGATCGCCCGCTCCACTCCGTACACCTCGAACAGGGGCTGGGGCTCCTGCCACAGCTCGACGCGCTGCACCAGCTCGGGGGCCGTGCGCGTGAAGAACGACACCAGCCGGCGGTACTGCTGCTCGTCGTCGACGATCGCGCGCTCGAAATGTTCGGAGAAGATGTCGCGCACGACCCGCACGGAGAGGTCGGCCTCCTGGAAGACCATCTCCGGGGCGACCGTCTCCTGCACGCGCTTGACCAGCACCTCGTGCAGCTTGTGCAGGTAGAGCAGCTCCCGCTCGAAGTCCTCGCGCTTGGCGCCGTGCGCGGCGGTGCGCACGATCGCGCCGCCGCCGCCGAGGTCGAGTTTGGCGGTCTGCTTGCGCAGACGCTCACGCTCCCTGTCCTCCAGGCGCCGCGATACGCCCACGCCCTCGCCCGTCGGCTGGTAGACCATGTAGCGGCCGGCGATCGCCAGCTCCATCGAGAGGCGCGCCCCCTTCGTCTTCAGGGGGTCCTTGATCACCTGCACCACAACCTCCTGGCCCGGTTTCAGCAGCTCTGTAATCTTGCGCCCGCCGCCGCGCCCGCGCCGCGGCGCCTCGACGCCGGGGAGCACGATCTCATCGACGTGCAGAAAGCCGTTCTTCTCAAGGCCAATGTCGACGAACGCCGCCTCCAGGCCCGGCAGCACGTTGTCGACCTTGCCCTTGTAGATGTTGCCGACGATCGACCGCGCCCCGCGGCGCTCGATGTAGAGCTCAGCGATCCGGTAGTCGGCGCCCGGGGGGGCGCTTCCGCGTTTGCGGCGCTGACCGGAACGGGGATGCTCGCCGGAGGCGAGTGTCCCCTGGCTCCGGTCGGAGGATGTTGCTGCGGCGGCCGGCGCACCGGTTGCCTCCATGAGCGCTACGCGCGTCTCCGCGCGATCGACGCTGACAAGCACTTGCTTTTTCAATGTAGATCGGTCTTTCGGTATCGATTGTGGCCGAGCCCCGGAGGAGTCCGCCCGATGCGGGCGGCCTGTAAGCGTGTGTTCTGGGGTTGTCGGTGAGCATGATCATCTGGTTCTGCGATCAGGGCCGCAGCACGCGGCCCTTCAAAGCCTCGGTGGCGCGCGCCTGAACGTAGATCGACTGCAGCAGGCCCACGGCCAGCAGCGTCGCGATCACCGACGAGCCGCCATAGCTCATGAGCGGCAGCGTCACGCCGGTGACGGGCATGATGTCTACAGCCACGCCCACGTTGACGAACACCTGAAACAT
The DNA here is from genome assembly GCA_035948945.1 of Solirubrobacteraceae bacterium. Taxonomy (GTDB): domain Bacteria; phylum Actinomycetota; class Thermoleophilia; order Solirubrobacterales; family Solirubrobacteraceae; genus Palsa-744. Next base: position 14,388 of record DASZIQ010000065.1, on the reverse strand, counting down.
AAGCATAGCCACCACGCCCCCGGCAACCAGCGCCCCGAACAGATCCTTAGCCAGCGTCAGGATCCGCAGCGTGCGCCAGATCAGCAGCGCGTACAGCGAGAGCACGAGCGCCGCGCCAACGAAGCCGTAGCGCTCGCCGACGGCGGCGAAGACGAAGTCGGTGCTGTCCTCGGGCACGAATTCGCCCTGGATCTGGGTGCTGTTGGCGCCGCTGCCGGTGCGCTGCCCAGCGCCGATCGCGATCTTCGACTCGAGCTGCTGGTAGCCTTCTTTCTGCGGGTTGCTGGAGGGGTTCAGGAAGCTCGTCAGGCGTTCGACCTCGTAGTGCTGCAGCACCTGCACCCCAGCCGCCGGGGCGACCACGAGCACGAGTGCGACCGCCGCCGCGCCCAGCCCCAACAGGCCGGCCAGGTGGCTCCACGGGACGCCGGCGACGAACAGCAGCGTCAGCGCGATCGTGAGGTAGACGAGGCCCGAGCCAAGGTCGGGCTGGGCGATCACGAGCATCGCCGGCAGCAGCGCCGCCAGCATCACGCGCGCGGTCGTCTCGCGTTCCTGCAGCTGGCGCGAGCGATCGACCACGAGCGCCGAGAGCGCGAGGATCAGCAGCACCTTGCCGAGCTCCGACCCTTGGAAGGAGAAGAGCGGGAAGCTGATCGCCCGCACCGAGCCCTGGGCCGAGTGCCCGGCGCCCAGCACCGCCAGAATGCTCAGCACCAACGTCACGTAGATCGCGACTTTCCAGTGGCGCAGGCGCGCGTAGTCGATCCGCGCGAGCGCCACCATCGCAACCAGGCCGATGAGGAGGTAGACGATCTGGCGCTCGGAGTAGTAGTGCGGCTGGCCGGGCACCGCCTTGGCGGTGACCCACTCCAGCACGACGACCGAGCAGATCCCCAGGCCGAGCACGGTCAGCGTCAGCACCGGGTCGAGCATCAGGCGCGGTCCCCGGCGGGGCTCCTGGGCCGCACTCTGCGCGCGGCGCTCGGCTTCGGGGGCGGTGATCGGGCTCAGCGGCGGGGTCATTGGACTATTTGTCCGCGCTCGTGCCTTTGACGAGCTGCAGCGGCTGGCTGAACCACTTCGAGGCGATCAAACGCGCCACCGGGGCCGCCGCCTGGTCGCCGAAGCCGCCCTGTTCGACGGTCACGGCGATCACGATCGGCCGGCCCGCGTCGGGCAGGATGCACATGTACCACGCCTGTTCGACGTACGGCTTGCGTTCGGCGGTGCCGGTCTTGCCGTAGACCGGGAGCTTTTCCTGGTTCCAGCCCGACCACACGTCCTGCGATGTGCCGCCCGACTCGGAGGTCGCATCATGGATCCCTTCCATCACGAGGTCGAGGTTGGCGGGGTTGAGCTTGACCTTGCGCCGTGGCGGGAATTTGAGCGTCTGCACGATCCCCCCGCTCGGGCTTTCGATCGCCTCTCCAAGGTGGGGGGTTGGGACCCACCCTTCGCCATTGTTCATGTAGGCGTTGGCGAGCGTCGAGTAAGCGACCGCCATCTGCAGCGGGTCGGTCTGCAGGTCGCCCTGCCCGACCGCGAGATCCATATTGTGCCCAACGCTCCAGGGCGCCCCCGGTTCGGCGACGATTTCGCACGAGTGGCCGTGGTGGGCGCGTGTGCACTTCGCTTCGAGCGCGTTCTGTTCTTCCAACCACTTCGGGCTCGGCACCGTACCTGGGGATTCGCTGGGCAGATCGATCCCCGTCGGGCGGCCGATTCCCAACTCGTGCGCCATGTTCTGGATCACCGGCCCGTGGCTGTTGTCCATCTCGCCAACGGTGAAGAAGTAGGTGTCGGAGGAGACCTTCAGCGCGTCGACGAGCGGCAGCGCGCCGTAGTCGTTTTTGCCCGAGTTGCAGAACGGCTCGGCGCCCGCGATGATGCAGTCGCCTCCCCCGAGGTCTTCGTAGGGGTTCAGCACCCCCGCTTCGAGGCTCCCGATCGCGGTGATCGGCTTGAACGTCGAGCCGGTCGGGTAGGCGCCTTCGGTCGCGCGGTCGACCAGCGGGGCGGGTTCGGGCTCGCCGCTCTTGGCGCCCACCCCAACCTGCTCGATTTCGTCCAGTTCCCGTTCGGAGAGCGCCTTGGTGAAGCGGTTGGGGTTGAAGCTCGGGTAGGAGCCCATCGCGAGGATCCCCCCAGTGCGCGGTTCCATCGCCAGGAAAGCCCCCCCGTTGCCCGGGTTGCCGAGCGCGTGAGCGAGTTCCATACCCTTGCGCAGCGCGATTTCGCCCTCCTTCTGCAGCGCCAGATCGAGCGTCAACCGCAGCGTGTAGCCCGCGCGGGGCTTTGTCGCAGGCAATTTGGCGGGCTGCACTTGATTTTCAGAGTCGATCTCCACCGGCTGCTCCCCCGGCGTGCCGCGCAGGTAGCGGTCGTACTCATACTCCAGCCCCTGCTGGCCGACGATCGTCTCGGGCTTGACGCCCTTGAAGTTGGCGTGCAGGGGATTGCGCGGTTCCTCCTCCGCTTTGCTGATCTGGCTGACGTAGCCGAACGCCTGCGCGGCCATTTCCCCGAATGGGTATTCGCGCACCGAGACTTCTTCCTGCTTGACGCCCGGGAACTCGTTCTGGCGCTCCGCCAGCACCGTCAGCGCGCCGGAGCCAGCATTGGTCTTGATCGTCACGGGGGCGTAGGGCACTTCCCGTTCCCCCTTTTTCTCGATTTCTTTGATCCTGCGAGGGCTCATCTCGAGCTGCTTGCCCAGCCGCCTGTAAAGCGCCCGGCGACGCGGCCCCTTCGGAGGCAGTTCCCAGGGGACGATCTGCACTGCGTTGGTGACCTTGCTCGTCACCAGCACTTCGCCGTTACGGTCGACGATCTGTCCGCGCGGCGCGGCGATCGGCAGTTCGCGCAGCGTGTTCTTCGCGGCCTTCTCGACGTACTGTTCGCCGGTCAGGATCTGCAGGTACCAAAGGCGGAAGAAGATGATCCCGAACATCACGAGCGCCACGCCGCCCAGCACCGCCACGCGCAGCCCCAGCTGCGAGGAGACCGGCGGCGGCGTGCGTGGCTCTGGGGTGCGGACACGCTCCAGTGAGCTCCGTGGGCTCATCGGACGACGTCCCCACGTGCCTGGTCCGACGCAGCCGTGCAGGTGCGTCGGATCATGCTTTTGACAGGGGGCTCAGCCCACCGGTGGTGTATGCGCGACGGCTCCGGCGGCGTTGGCGCGGGTCATCGGGGAGGCTGGGCGCAAGCCAGCGGTGCACGAGCGCCCACACCGGCAGCGCGACGACCGTGTCGAGCGCGACCCCGACGACGATCTGGCGCAGCAGCTCGAGGCTGACGGGGGCATCGACTCCGAGCGCGATCTCCATCACCGAGTAGCCGATCATCGAGGTGGCGGCAGCGGCGGCGCCGACCAGCAGCGGGGTGAGCGCCGCGCGGGGATCGCGCAGCTCCCGTAGGCGCCCCGCCCCGTAGCCGATCACCGTGAAGATCAGCGAGGTGAGGCCGAGCGTCTGCACCAGCGTGAGATCGACCAGCAGCCCAATCCCGAAGCCCGCGGTGGCGCCCGCCAGCGAGCCGCACTGCAGGCCGACGAAGGCGACCACCAACGGCGTCAGGTCGATCGCGACCCCGAAGATCGGCACCTCGGAGACGATGCCCGTCTGCAGGAACACGACCACCACCGCGAGCGCCGCCACACGCGCCGCCACAGCACCAGACGGCTGGCCCACCATCAGCATCCGCCCCGGGCGAAGGCAGCTTCCATCGGCTGCGGCCCCTTGCGGCACGTGCCCGCCAGCTGCAGTCCCCTGCGGGGCGTCCCCGCCATCAGCCGCCGCTCCCCGTCGAGGCCAGCTGCGCCGCATCGGTCCCGCCGGCCGCTTCGGAGGACTGTTCGGGCGGCAGCGCAGCGGTCACGCTGTTGGCCCGCGTCGGCGCCGAGCCCGGCACCGCGGTCAGCACCTGCACCGTTTCCAGCCCGCGCAGATCGGCGAGCGGGTGGATTTCAACGGTCTTGTAGGGCGCTTCTTCGCCCACGTAGCTCACCTGCCCGATCGGGATTCCGCGCGGGAACAGCGAGGGGCCTTCGCTGGAGATCGTGCCGGAGGTGACCACGTAGTTGCCGACGGCCACCGGGGTGTTCGCCGGCAGGTAGCGGATCACCAGCGTGTTGGGTTCGCCGACCTTCGGATACACCATCCCCAGGGCGCCCGTTTCGTTGATCCTCGCCGCGACCGCCACCGCGCTGTCGGTGATCAGGCTCACCTGCGCCCCGTCGGGAGCCGCGGCGGTGACCTTCCCGATCAGGCCTTCGCCGTCGATCACCGGGTCGTTGACATGCACCCCGGCGGAGCTGCCTTTGTCGATGTTGACCGTCGAGTACCACAGGTTGGCCGGCTGCGCGATCACTTCAGCCGTGACCGGGCGGTAATCGGAGAGGCGCAGGCCGCCGTCGAGCTTGTAGAGCCGCAGCAGTTGCTTGTAGCCGCGTTCGTCATCGATCCGCGCGAGCAACTCGGCGCGCAGCCGGTTGTTTTGCTTGCGCACTTCGGCGAGCTGGGTTTTGGCGTGCAGCGCGTTGCCAAACCACCCAAACAGGTTGCGCACCGGTTTGAGCGCCGCGTTGGCGCCCTCCTGGATCGGTGAGACGACCGTCAGAAAGCCGCGCTGCACATCGTGCAGGCGCCCGTTGGGGGACTCGCCGAAGTAGGCGGTGAGCAGTATCAGGGAAAGCGCCACGAGGGCGACGAGCACCGCGCGCCGCCGCCGGGCAGTCTTGTCGTGCACGAGCGGAAACCTTCCTGAGCTTTGTCACAGACTACGCATACCGCCCGACCCACGTTCCGCCAGATCCTCCGGCCGCTCGCCGGCCTCCCTGCCGCGCTCCCCATGGGCTCGGTCACGGCATTCATGACCGGCACGCTCCCCGCCGATTCCGTGGCCGCGCCCGATTCCGTGGCCGCGCCCGCCGCCGTGGCCGCGCCCGCCGCCGAGGTCGCGCCGGCAACCGTTGCGCCGTGGATCACCGCCGCCGCCTGCGGTGGGAGTTGTTGCGGTTGGCGCGGTGGATCGTCTCGAACTCCTCCAGCGAGCGCCCCGAGCCGACCGCCACGCACGTCAGCGGCGACTCCGCCAGGTGCGCGGGCATCTGCGTCTCCTCGCGCAGGCGCTCGTCGAGGCCCTGCAGCAGCGAGCCCCCGCCGGCGAGCATGATCCCCCGGTCCATGATGTCCGACGCCAGCTCCGGCGGGGTGCGGTCGAGCGTCTCCTTGACCGCGTCCACGATCTGCACGACCGGTTCCTCCAGCGCCTGGCGGATCTCCTCGCTGGTGAGCACCACCGTCTTCGGCAGCCCCGACACCATGTCGCGGCCGCGGATCTCGGCCTGCAACTCCTCGGGCATCGCGCACGCCGAGCCGATCTCGAGCTTCAGCTCCTCGGCCGTTTGCTGACCGATCAGCAGCTTGTACTCCTTCTTGGCGTAGGAGATGATCGCCTCGTCCATCTCGTCGCCGCCGACGCGGATCGACTGCGAGACGACGATCCCCCCGAGCGAGATCACCGCGACCTCCGAGGTGCCGCCGCCGATGTCCACCACCATCGAGCCGGTCGGCTCCCCCACCGGCAGGCCGGCGCCGATCGCCGCCGCCATCGGCTCCTCGATCAGGTAGGCAGTGCGCGCCCCCGCCGACAGGCAAGCCTCCTCGACCGCGCGCTTCTCCACGCCGGTGACCCCCGAGGGCACGCACACGACCACGCGCGGGTGCGCAAAGCGGTTTTGGTGGACCTTCTGGATGAAGTGCCGCAGCATCTCCTCGGTCACGTCGAAGTCCGCGATCACCCCATCCTTCAGCGGCCGGATCGCCTGGATCGTCCCGGGCGTCCGTCCCAGCATCCGCTTCGCCTCGATCCCCACGGCGTGCACCTCACCCGTGCGCGAGTCGATCGCCACCACGGAGGGCTCGGAGAGCACGATCCCCCGCCCACGCACGTACACCAGCGTGTTGGCCGTGCCCAGATCGACCGCCATGTCGCGGCCGCCAAACCCGGTGAGGTAGCTGAAGATGCCCATGTATCGATCGAGGAGAGGACGCCTCGCCGGTGGTCCGCGCGGGCGGACTCGGCCTGCCTGCACCGCCATCCTCCGCCGCCTGATGACAAGCGTGCGTCCGCGGGCAGTCTAGCGGAAGCCTCTTGCCCTCCGGGGGCCCTGCCAGCTTATTTGCAGGGGAAAATCACGTTCGGCGACTGCGGGGCGGGGTCTCGTATCTTCGGCGGCCGGGGCAGAGGCCTCAAGTCTTCAGCAACTCCGGGCAGAGATCCAGCAAGGTCGCCAGCGGCAGCCCTACCACGTTCTCGTAGTCGCCCCGCACCTCGCGCACGAGCGCCGCCCCCGCCCCCTGGATCCCGTAGCCGCCGGCCCGCTCGCGCCACTCCCCCAGGGCCACGTACCAATCGATCAACTCATTGTCGAGCGGGCGAAAGACGACCTCCGTGGCGGCCAGCGCCGTGCGCTCCTGCCCATCCTCGATCAGCGCGACGCCGCTGAGAACCGTATGCGTCGAGCCGCTCAGGGCGCGCAGCGTTTCGCGCGCGTGCCGCTCATCGGTGGGCTTACCATAGACCCTGCCCGCCAGAGCCACCACGGTGTCCACGCCCAGCACCAGTGCCGGCGGGCTGTCGGCCTCGACCACGGCTCGCGCCTTGCGCAGCGCGTTTTCCACGGCCACCTCCTCAGGATCCCCCTCCTCGAGCTCCTCCACATCGGCCGGTCGCACCTTGAAGGCTACGCCCAGCCGCTCCAGGATTGCCCTCCTTTGAGGGGAGGCGGAGGCGAGAATCAGCGATGCGGGCGGCTTGGGCAAGGGCTCATTGTGACCTCATTTAACGGGCGGTTCAATCCACTGCCTGTGTGCTGGTAATCGTGCTCGCGAGTCCGGCCCAGAGCAGATCGACTGTTGTGTCAATGAGGGTGGCGCGGGGTGTGTTGGGGTGTTCCAGCGACCACGTGACGAGCCCGTCGACGGCGGTGCGTATGAGCTGCGCGATGATCTCGGCGCTCTTGCGGCGGCTGAGGTTGGATTGGGGTTGGAAGGTTGGCTCTGCGAGTAGGCGCTCTGCGGAGGCGTGTGTGCCCATGCCGCGGAGTTGTTGTTGGAGTTGGGCGGTCTCTGGGTCTGTGGAGTCGCCGAGTAGCAGTTGCCAGATGTGGGGGTTGGCGTGCGCGAATCCGAACATGCCATTCACGAGGTCGTGGAAGCGCTCGTGCGGGGTGCCGTTGAGTCCGTGGCTGGCGGCGACGGTGAGTAGCTGCTGGGCGTAGTGCTCGAAAACGGCCGCGTGCAGCTTTTGCTTTGAGGCGAAGTGGTGGTAGATCACCGGCTTGGTGATGCCGGCCGCCTGTGCGATCTGCTCGATCGACGCGGCGTGGTAGCCGTGAGCGGCGAACACTCTGGCTGCGGCGTCGAGGAGCGCGTCGCGTCTCTCGTCGCTGGTCAAGCGTGCGCGGGTAGGAGTCATAGTCTTTGGCATTTTGTATACTTACCAGTAAGTATAGTTACCTGCAAGGAGGTCGTCGTGGCTTACAACCAGGATCAAATCACGATCGTCGGTGGGGGCATAGCGGGGCTGGTGGCCGCCATCAGCTGCGCCGAGGAAGGCCGCAAGGTGCTCTTGCACGAGGCGACGGGGAAGCTGGGCGGGCGCGGGCGCGGCGCCGATGGACCCTACATCGCTCACCACGGCCCGCACGCTCTATACGGCGACGGCGCCTTCTATGGCTGGCTCGCGAAGCAGAAGCTCCTTCCCAAGCTCGCTCGCCCGAAGGCCACAACGGTCAAGGTGCGCATCGACGGTCGGATGACACGCCTACCCGTTCCTCTGATCGCCGCTGCGCTGCGCCTACGCGGCAAGGCACCAGTCGATGTCGATTACCGGACTTGGGCCACCGAGCGGGCGGGTGAGCGAACCGCACAGGCTGCGATCGGGTTCGTGTCGCTGCCGACGTTTCACCACGATCCGGGAGAGCTGTCGGCCGCGTTCTGCCACGAGCGCTTCCACCGTATCGTGTTGCACTCGACTAAAGTCCGCTACGTCGTAGGTGGCTGGAGCGTGCTCATCGCCAACCTCGCACAAAGGGCACGCGACCTCGGTGTAGAGATCCACACCGGCTCACGAATGACCGAGCTCCCCGCACCGCCGGCGATCCTGGCCCTCCCGCTCAGCGCGGCACGCGCGCTGCTGCCCGACCGAGACCTGCAGTCGACGGGAACACGCACCGCACTCCTCGACATCGCCACCACGGCAATGCGCCGCTCCCCGCGCTTGGTGTTCGACCTGACCGAGCGGCTGTACCTGACGCGGATCACAGGTCCCGACCCGAGCCTCGCGCCTGCCGGCCAGGACCTTATTCAAGCTGCCGCTGGGATACGACCCGAAGAGAGCATCGACCAGGCAACCGCAAGAATCGAAGCCGTCATCGACGCGGGCTTCCCAGGCTGGCGCACACGCGAGACGTGGCGCCGCAGAAGCCTTGCGGAGAACTCCAGCGGCGCGATCGACCCGCCCGGCCAAACCTGGCGGGATCGCCCGGCAATAGACCAAGGCGACGGCATATATCTCGCAGGAGACCAAGTCGCCGCCGAGGGCCTACTCGGGGAAGTCAGCTTCGACAGCGCCCTCCGGGCAGCCAAAATGATCACCAGAAGGTCGCACGTGCCGTCCGTGCGACTGGCTGGAGCGCAGGCCCTCTGAAAGGGCGAGGGAGGGGGCCTGGCCCCCCTCCCTCAAAAGAAAGGAAGATCAGGAAGAAAGCTCAGGAAAGAAAAGCGCGGCCTCGCGAGCAGCAGACTCCGGAGAATCCGACCCATGAACCATGTTGCGCCCAGTCTCAACCGCAAAATCCCCGCGAATGGACCCAGGCGCAGCCTCGAGAGGATTGGTGGCCCCAATAACCTGCCGAGCCGCCCGAACGGCCTCGACCCCCTCGAGCACCATCGCAACCAGAGGCCCAGAGGCGATGAAGTCCACAAGCTCCCCAAAGAAGGGACGCGAAGCATGCTCGGCGTAGTGCCGTTCGGCAAGCTCCCGCTCGAGCGTCATATGACGCAAAGCCACGAGGCGAAGCCCCTTACGCTCAAAGCGAGCGATGATCTCGCCAGTCAGCGAGCGAGCAAAGGCATCCGGCTTCACAAGGATCAAAGTACGGTCCATGGGTTCCTTTTCGGTTGTGGGCGCACAGCAAAATATCTGACGGTCCGGTGCGGCCGCTTCGCGATGCCTCGTACTAAACGAGGTCTTCGCTGGGCCCAGCAGAGGGACGAGCGCGAGCAACGGGAGCACGTGCCGGCCGGTCGCCGACCGGCCGCCGCGAAGCAGGCTCCGGCGCAGCCACGGAAGGTCGCTCTTCAGAGGTCATGGTCAGCTCCTCACCCTCCGCAGGCGGATCGGCCGCGGCCGCCCGCCGACGGGTGCGCCGACGAGGCGCGGCCTCCGGCGGCACCTCCGTCTCGCAGTAGGGGCAGATCGTCCACGCGCGGTCAAGCGGCTTGGAGCAGCTGACGCAGCGCTCCTTGAGCTTGCGCAGGCAGCTGGGGCAGCGGACGAAGTCCCGCTCTACCGGGTAGTCGCAGTGCGGGCAGAGCGTGCGCTCCAGCCCGTTCAGCCTCGCTTCGGCGGCCTGGATCTCGAGTTCCCGCTCCTGCACGTCCTCCAGGTACTCCGGCGGGCGCAGGATGATGTAGACGAGCGTGCCGACGAACGGGAACAGCGAGGCCGCCGTGGCGCAGCCGATCAGCATCGGATCGGCGATCCGCCGCCGCGCGTCGGCATAGGTCCAGTAGATCAGCGAGAGGTAGATCACGGCCCCGACCACGATCAGGAGGTCCACCACCGTGGTGAAGGCGTTGCTTTCGATTCCGAAGTATGCGAGCGGCAGCATCGATCCCTCAGTGCTCAGGAGTTCCCGGCCGGGTCATGGCGTGCCGAGTTTAGACATTCTGACGGAAGGAGCCTGCATTTGCGCGCAAAATCTCATCCGAGCAGCAGCCGGCCGACGAGGTAGCCGGCGGCGAAAAACAGCAGGATCACGAGCGCCACGATCAGCGCCACAGCACCGACCATCGCGAGCACCGAGGGGCCGTCGTCGTTCATGCCCGCCCCTCCGCGGCACCGGTGGCAGCCACATCGCCAAGCGCGGCCGCACGCTCGGCGAAGCACGCCAGCAGGTCGCCGACCAGGTAGACCGAGCCCGTCGCCAGCACCGCCGTGGCGCCGGGCTGCGCGCGCGCCCACTCCCGCGCCTGCTCCAGCGCCCGCCGCGGGTGGGGCTCGCAGGCGGTGTGCTCGAAGCCCTGCTGGCGCGCCAGAGACTGCAGCGCCGCAGGCGAGAGCGCACGGCTGCTGGGCGGGGCCGTGAACCACGCCCGCGCGCACAGCGGCAGCAACTCCGACAGCATGCTCGCCGCATCCTTGTCCTCGAGCACGCCCATGACCAGCGCCAGCTGAGGATTAGATCCCCCCTCCACCACATGCGCCAGCTGAGGATCGAAGCCCCCCTCCCTCTCATGCGCCGGCTGACACCAGATCGGATCCGCAAGCCGCCGGCCCACAAGCAGCGCAGGCAGCGACTCGACCAGAGCCCGAGCCGCGTCGGGGTTGTGCGCCGCGTCGAGCACGGTCAGCGGGTCGTCGGCCACGACCTGCAACCGTCCCGGCACGTCCGTCGCAAGCGCCGCCTCGCGCACGGCCTCCTCGCGCACCGCGATCCCCGCGTCCGCGAGATACGCCTCCGCCGCGACGCGCGCGAGGGCGAAGTTGCGTTGCTGGAAGATCGGCGCAGGCGGTGCCGCGGCAACCTCCTCCGGCGACACCTGCACGATGCGCGCGCGCTGCTCGCCCGCCACAGCACCGGCGACGGCGAGCGCCTCGGAGTCGAGATCGGCGCCAAGCGCGAGCGCGGTCCCGGGACGCAGCACCGCGAGCTTCTCCGTGGCGATGTCGCGCACCGTCGGCCCCAGCCAGCGTGTGTGCTCGAGACCGACATTGGTCAGCACCGTCACCGCCGACTCCACCACGGCCGTCGCGTCGTAGCGCCCGCCGAGGCCGGCCTCGACCACCGCGACCTCGACCTCGCGCTCGGCAAGCGCCCACAAGGCGGCGGCGGTGAGCAGCTCGAACTGGGTGACGTGGTCGTCCTCGGCGAGCGTGCGGTTGACGCGCTCCGCCGCCCACGCCGCGCGCGCGACGGCGGCCGCGAACGCAGGACCGGAAAGGTCGCGCTCGGCCACCTGCACCCGTTCGGCGTAGGAGATCAGGTGCGGGGACAAGTAGGCGCCGGTGCGCAGCCCGTGGCGCTCGAGGATCGCCGCGACCATGCGCGTGGTGGAGGTCTTCCCGTTGGTGCCCACCACGTGCACCGCGCGAAAGCGCCGCTGGGGAGAGCCCAGCACGGTCATCATGCGCCGCATCCGATCCAGGCCGAAGCGCATCCCGAACAGCTCCAGCGATCGCAGGTGACGCTCGGCGCGCTCGCCGCTCCAGGACTCGTCCGATGACCTGCCGGTGGGGCGACCCGCACTCGCGCGCCCACCACCGCCCCGGCCACCGCCGCGCGGGCCACCACCGCCCCGGCCATCGTCGTGCGAGTCACCGCCGAGGCCGTCGCCGCCGCGCGCGCTCACAGCGCCTCCAATTCACCACGCAGACGAGTCAGCTTGGCGCGCTCGCCCTCGACCACCTCCGCCGGCGCGCGCTGCACGAAGCCGGCATGGGAAAGCTTGCCCTCGACACGGGCAATCTCACCCTCGAGCTTCGCCAGCGCGGCCGCCCGCCGCCGCTCGGTCGCGGCGAGGTCGAGCCCCTCCGCGGAGAGCACCTCGACGGTGCCGCACGGCACCGCGATCGAGGCCACCGATGGCACACCGGCGTCGCCCACGCCGGCACCGTCACCGAGATCGAGCCGGGCGAGGCGCGCGAGAATCGCCGCGGTGGACTCGTACCCACCCGCGTCGATGCGCGCGCGCACGAGCGCCCCGGGAGGCGCGTTCACGGAGTCGCGCCAGCCGCGCACGAGCGTGACCGCCTCGATGACGCGCTCCAGCTCGATCTCGGCGTCACGGTCGATCAGCGATACGTCCGCCCGCGGGTAGGGGGCGCCCGCGAGCAACTCCCCGGTGCCGTCCAGGTGGGACCACAGCTCCTCGGTCACGAACGGGATCACCGGGTGCGCCAGCGCGACCGTCGAGCGCAGCACGTACAGCAGCGTCGCGGCGAGCGCCTCGCGATCCTCGACGGTGCCCTGCGCAGCCGCCCCGGTGGCCAGCCGCGGCTTGACGATCTCCAGGTACCAGTCGCACAGCTCGGCGTACACGAAGTCGTAGAGCCCGAGCGCAGCGTGGGAGAAGTCGTAGTCCTCGATCCGCGCGGCCGTATCGGCGAGGATCTCCTGCAGGCGCGAGAGGATCCAGCGGTCCTCGATCGCGCGCGGCCGCGGCGCCGGCTCGACCGCGCGGGTGGGGTTGGCGCGGGTGGGGTTGGGGTGAGCCGGGTTCCCATCCATCACCCCGGGCAACCCGGCGATCCGCAGCAGCGCGAAGCGCGTGGCGTTGAACAGCTTGTTGGCGAGCGCCTGGCCCTGGCGCACCTTCTCGGCGGAGTAGCGCACGTCCTGCGAGGAGGACATCGCGAGCAGGCCGAAACGCACCGCGTCGGCGCCGTGGCGCGAGATCTCATCGAGCGGGTCGATGCCGGTGCCAAGCGACTTCGACATGCGCCGCCCGTCGGGCGCTTGGATCACGGAGTGGATGTAGACATCGGCGAACGGCACTTCCCCGGTGAAGCGCAGCCCCATCATGATCATGCGCGCCACCCACAGGAAGAGGATGTCGCGCGCGGTGGAGAGCACCGCGGTGGGGTAGAAGGCGCGCAGCTGCGGCGTGGCATCGGGCCACCCCAGCGTGGCGAACGGCCACAGCGCCGAGGAGAACCACGTGTCCAGCACGTCCTCCTCCTGGCGCAGGGCCCCGCCGCACGCTTCGCAGCGCTCCGGGGGGCTCGCCGCCACGTGCAGGTGCTCACACGTGCCGCAGTAGTACACCGGCAGCCGGTGCCCCCACCACAGCTGCCGGGAGATGCACCAGGGGCGGATGGCGGCCATCCAGTCGAGGTAGACGCGGCGGTGGTTGTCGGGGACGATCCGCACGCGGCCCTCGCGCACGGCGCGGGCCGCGGGAGCGGCGAGCTCGTCCATGCGCATGAACCACTGCAGCGAGATCAGCGGCTCGATCCGCTCCCCGGAGCGGTGGGAGTAGGGAACTTCGTGCTCGTAGGACTCCTCCCCCACGATCCGGCCTTCCTCGCGCAGCGCCGCCACCACCGCGGCGCGCGCCTCCATCACCGTGAGGCCGGCGAAGCGCTCGCCCGCCTCGGCGGACATGCGCCCGTCCTCGCCGATCACCGACACCTGGTCGAGGTCGTGGCGACGGCCGATGTCGAAGTCGGCAGGGTCGTGCGCGGGTGTGACCTTCAGCTGGCCCGTGCCGAACTCCGCCCTCACGTACTCGTCGGCGATCACGGGCAGGTGGCGCCCGACGAGCGGCAGGACGGCGGTGCGCCCGACCAGATGCCGGTAGCGCTCGTCCGCCGGGTGCACCGCCACCGCCGTATCGCCCAGCATCGTCTCGGGGCGCACCGTGGCGATCACAACGGAGCCGCCACCCAGATCCGAAGAACGAGGGGCCCGGCTCACCGGCCCTTGGCCGGCTGCGCCACCCTCTAGGTCGTAACGGATCGAGTACAGCGTGTCGCGCTCGCGGCGCTCCTCGACCTCGAGGTCGGAGATCGCCGAGTGGGAGCCGGGATCCCAGTTGACGATGTAGCGATCGCGGTAGATGAGGCCCTGGCGGTACAGCGCGACGAACACCGCCACCACCGCGCGGTGGTAGCCCTCGTCGAGCGTGAAGCGCTCTTCGGAGTAGTCGCACGAGGCGCCGAGGCGCTTGAGCTGCTCGACGATCGTGTGGCCGTAGTGCTCGCGCCACTCCCACACACGGCGCACGAACTCCTCGCGCCCCAGCTCCTGGCGAGAGGTGCCCTCCGCGCGCAGCGCCTTCTCGACCTGCGCCTGCGTGGCGATGCCGGCGTGGTCGGTGCCGAGGATCCACTTCGTGCGCCGACCGGCCATGCGGTGGTAGCGGACAAGCACGTCCTGGATCGAGCCGTTGAGCGCGTGGCCCATGTGCAGCGAGCCGGTGACGTTCGGCGGCGGAATCGCTACGGAGTAGTTCGCGCCCGCCTCGCCCTCGGGCTCGGGGTGAAACAGCCCGCTCTCCAGCCAGCGCGCGGCGATCCGCGGCTCGACCTCCGCGGGCTCGAAGCGGGTTCTGCTCTCCAGATCCTCCGAACGATCACTCATGGTAGGGTGAG
>DASZIQ010000064.1:0-3639 GCA_035948945.1 Solirubrobacteraceae bacterium | reverse complement strand
GGCTCATATGGAGGGGCGTTTGTCAAGCGGCAGGGGTGATCGGCCGGCGGGGTGCGGAGGGGTTCGCGGGCATGGTGGCGTGGGCAGTTCCCGGGGCGCCACGAGCTTGGTGCCGGCTTGATCGACCAGGTCATGGTCAGGCTCATATGCGAGGGCTGGTTACCTCAAGACCCTTGTTCGTCGCCGGGCCTGCAATCTAGAAGCGGGCGCCACCCCGGAGGGTGAAACCGTGGGTTGCCCATAGCCCGTGGTCGCGGGCCCGTTGATCGGCGACGTGTCGGCCCTGTTGGTTGCTCGTGGCGCCCCGGCAGCTGCCGGGTGCCGTCGTGGTGTCGGTGCTGGTGTCAGTCCAGGGTCGCGGCCTCCCAGCAGAACGCGGCGAGCTCGCGGGCGCAGGCGATCGCGACCGTCCCGGTCTTCTTCCCGCGTGTCCCGGCGAGGTGGTCCCAGCGTGCGTGCAGCCGGCGTTGGCAGCGCCACGCGATCTGCACGACACGAGGGTCCTGGCCTGACTGGCGAGCGGCGAGCCTCTCACCGACGCGAGGATGGTGGCGGTAGTGGTGGGCGGCCTCGACCAGCAGCCGTCGGGCGTGCGGTGGGCCGGCCTTCGTGATCTGGCCTTGGGTGCGCTTATCGTCAGAGGTGTACTCGCTCGGCACCACACCGAGGAATCCCGACAGCAACGCGGGTTTCGCGAAGCGGGTGAAGTCGCCGACTTCTGCGCACAACCCGGCGGCGGTGAGCGTGTCGATCCCGCGGAAACACCGCAGCCGCTCGACCGTCTGCGCGTGGCTGCTCTCTGGAACCGTCTGCTCGAGCACGCCGACCAGCGTGCGCCGTCGCTGCACCAGTGCCTGAACCGCGGACAGGTAGTCAAGGAATGTGGCCTGCGATGGAGCGTCCTCGAAACGCAGCTTGACGAGCCATCGCTCATGCGGCTGCGTCCACGCCCTGCAAGGGAAGCGTTGGCCCCTGCGCAACAGGAACTTCGAGAGACGATGACGGGAGCGCATCAGATCCTTGCGCGCGTCCTCGATGCAGCGCACCAGATCACGGAAACGCTCGTCGACCTCGCTCGGCACGAACGCATAGGACAGCTCGCCCGCCGCGAACAACCTGACCAGTCGCTTCGCGTCACGCCGGTCGGTCTTCACCCGGTCGCCCGGCGCCCGCGGGATCGATCCCGGCGCCACGACGCGAATGTCCAGCCCGCGCTGCTCGGCCACGCGCGCCAGAGCAAACCCCGTCGGGCCCGCCTCATACACCGCCGCGACCGGGCAATCCAGTTCCTCCAAGAACACCGGCACCACGCTCGCCGGCTCCCCACGCAGCCGCTCGACACGCAACTCGCCCGTCGAGGGATCGAGCAGCGCGGCGACCGTCTGCGCCTGATGCACATCAAGCCCGACAAGGGCCATACTCTCTGACATGGTCGGCACCTCCCATAGCTGGGGTGTCGGCGCCAGGACCACCCTGACGCCCAGTCCCCGCACACCTATGCGCGGGGTGCCGGCCGATCCTTCACCAAACGCCCAAGAGCCGACGCTCCATAGGGTCTAGAGCCCATCAGGTGTTTTTGGTGGAGCGAGCGCTACAAGGTTCTCCACGAGGAGACAGTCGCAGTAGCCGAGATAAAGGCTGCGGCTGGTAAGCATCACGGCCACGGTGAGATTGCGATCCCTGATGTCCTCGCGCTGGACGTTCAGATCGCTCCGTCGTCCGCTATCGCAAGCGCCGCTGGGCTCGCGGCTCTCCTCTATCTCGTGGGAGTATTCGTATACAAAGCGATGCCAGAGCTTATTCGCGAACCGAAGAGCGAATACGCCACGCGACTAGCCCGGACCTTGCATTAAGCAGTTGCGGCCCCGGTGGTCGGGGCCGCTGACTGTCCGCCTGAGCTGGGATTCTGGGGTTGTCGAGACCTTGGAATCGAGCTTGGGAGGATCACCTTGAAGGTGACACGCGATGGGCGTCAGGTCAAGGTAGATGTCGTGCCGGACGGAGAGGGGCTGGTGTCGCACGCGGGCAGCGCGCTGCTGGCTCGAGTGGCCGACAAGACGGGGCTGACGCGAGCGCTCTCGGGCGAGTTGGCGGGTCTGAAGCAGCGGCAGTCCGGGCACGATCAGGGCCGTGTGATCCGGGATCTCGCGGTGATGCTCGGCGATGGCGGCGACTGCCTGTCAGACCTCGGCGCGCTCGGCGATCAGCAGTCGCTATTCGGGGATGTCGCCTGTGCCTCGACGGCGTTCCGGCTGATCGATCGGATCGCCAGCGACCCGGCGGGCCTGGAGCGGTTGCGCGGCGCTCATGCGCGGGCACGGGCGCGTGTGTGGAGGTTGACCGGCGCCCCGAAACGTCTGACGATCGATCTTGACGCCACGCTCATCGGCTCGCATTCGGAGAAGGAGGGTGCGGCGGGGAACTTCAAGGGCGGTTACGGGTTTCACCCGATGCTCGCCTACGCGGATGAGACCAGCGAGTCGCTGGCCGGCGAACTGCGGCCGGGGAACGCCGGCGCGAACACTGCGGCTGACCAGATCGCGGTGGCCGACCAGGCCATCGGGCAGATTCCCGCTGAGCACATCGAGGACATCGACTTGCTGCTGCGCGTTGACTCGGCTGGTGCCAGCCACGAGCTGCTGGACTGGTGCCACGAAGGCCGGATCGGATTCTCCGTCGGCTACGACCTGACCGAGACGGTGCGCACCGCGACCCTCGAAATACCCGACAGCGCCTGGGTCTGCGCACTTGACCAGGACGGCAGCCCGCGCTCCAACGGGCAGGTCTGCGAGATCACCGGCCACCTCGATCTCTCGGCATGGCCGGCCGGGTCGCGTGTGATCGTCAGGCGCGAGCGCGCGCACCCCGGCGCGCAGCTCTCATTCACCGACCATGACGGGCATCGCTTCCAGGCGATCCTCACCGACCAGCACGGCGAGATCACCGCGGTCGAGCGCGAGCACCGCGCTCGCGCAAGGGTCGAGGATCACATCCGCAACGACAAGGACACCGGGCTGCGCAACTTGCCGTTCCGCGATTTCGAGCACAACCGCGTCTGGCTTGAGATCGTGCGAATCGCACACGACCTCATCGCGTGGACCCAGCGCCTACTGCTCACCGGCGAGCTCGCCCGGTGCGAGCCCAAGCGCCTGCGCTACCGGCTGCTGCACGTCGCCGCCCGCCTCGCGTTCCACGCTCGCACAGCAACGCTACGAATACAAGCCAGCTGGCCCTGGGCCACCGATCTCACCATCGCGTTCCAGCGCCTCAGAGCGCTCCCGCTGCCTCCCGCCTGACCCCGCCCGTCATCCCAAGACGACCAGGCTCACCTCCGGCGCGACGCGCCCCACGAAGCCTGCCAACACACCCGCGTCAACCCGCCGCCAGCGACCCTGCCCGCACCGCAACACCCCGCAACCCGATCCCCCGCGGCGGCCTCAACTATCCCCACCCCTCACCACCCCGCCAAACACTCACATCACACAACTTCCTGCAAGATCCAGGCTCATATGGAGGGGCGTTTGTCAAGCGGCAGGGGTGATCGGCCGGCGGGGTGCGGAGGGGTTCGCGGGCATGGTGGCGTGGGCAGTTCCCGGGGCGCCACGAGCTTGGTGCCGGCTTGATCGACCAGGTCATGGT
>DASZIQ010000063.1:0-4375 GCA_035948945.1 Solirubrobacteraceae bacterium | reverse complement strand
CGACAATCGCGACCGGCTCCCCCTCGCGCGCACGCAGCAACCGATTCTCCCGCCGCAGACGCTCAGTGTCCTTCAAAGACGCACGAAGCGCTTCGACGACCTCCTCACTGCCAGCCGTCATCACACGTCGCCGGCCTTGGCATGGTCCGCCTGCAGCGCCCTCTGCACAAGACCCTCAACGTCCATGCTGTCGATCGCGCCACCCCGATCGCCGTCCCCATCGGCCGGTGCACCATCCGAGCGACCGCCATTGGCGCTCGCGAGCTCCAGCAGGGTGTCCAGCAGCCCGGCGTTTTGCAAACGGGAGAGCGGGATAGAGGCGATCGCCCGCCTGATCTTGGCCTCCCGCGGGTCAAGCGCTCCATCGCCCTGCACCTGCACACGCAGAAACTCAGCGACGGCCGCGACGCTCGGATGGTCAAAGATCAGCGTGGTCGGCAGCCGCAGCCCCGTCACGTTGCTGAGACGATTTCGCAACTCGACCGCCGCCAGCGAATCAACACCCAACTCCATGAACGCCAACCGCGGATCGACCGCATCAGCCGAGCCATGCCCAAGCACCGCAGCGACCTGGCTGCGCACCAGCTCGAATACAACGGTGGTCCGCTCGGCCTCCGATACCGCAGCCAGCCGGCTCGCCAAAGACCCAGCCTGAGTCGTGCGTTGAGCGCGCGTGCGCACGAGCCCACGCAGCGGCGCCGGCAGCATGCCTGCTCGCGCTTGCGCTCGCAGCGCAGCGGTATCCAAGCGGATTGGAACGAGCAGGGCACCATCCACCGTTCTCGCCGCATCGAACAATTCGAGGCCGAGCTCGTTTGTGAGTGGCGCAATCCCCAGCCGTCCCAGCCGAGCTCGATCATTCTCCCCAAGACCACTGGCCATTCCGGCTTCCTGCGCCCACAGGCCCCATGCCAGCGACTGTCCCGCGAGGCCCCGTGCGCGGCGGTGTTGCGCGAGCGCATCCAGGAACGCATTCGCCGCCGCGTAGTTACCCTGACCCGGGGCGCCGAGGGTGGCGGCGACTGAGGAGAAGAGCACGAACTCAGCGAGATCCATGTCCTCGGTCAGCTCGTGCAAGTGCAGGGCGGCATCGACCTTCGGGAGCATCACCCGCTCAACCTGCTCGGCCGTGAGCGACTCGATCACCCCATCGTCGAGCACGCCCGCCGCATGGATGATCCCCGTCAACGGGTGCTGCGGCGGAATCGAGCCGACGAGCTCCGCGAGCTGATCACGGTTCGTGACGTCGCACGCCACAACGCTCGCCTCGCAACCAAGCGCCGCGAGCTCCGCCACAAGCTCCCGCGCCCCGGCGGCCTGCAGCCCCCGGCGACTCACCAGCAGCAGATGGCGGACGGCGTGCACGCCGGCGAGATGACGCGCCACCAGCACACCCAAACCACCAGTTCCGCCCGTGACCAACACGGTGCCTTCGGGGTCGAGCGGCTGGGGTACTGTCAGCACCACCTTGCCGACATTGCGCCCCTCCCTCAGAAAGCGGAAGGCATCGACGCCACGACGCACATCCCAAGAGCGGATCGGCGGATACCGAAGCACGCGGCGCTCAAACAGGACGCCGATTTCGACGAGCATCGCTTGGATACGCTCGGGGCCCGCCTCAACCAGGTCGAAGGCGCGGTAACGCACCCCGGGGTGCTCGGAGGCGACCTGCTCAGCGTCACGGATATCGGCCTTGCCCATCTCAATGAAGCGACCGCCACGCGGCAACAGCTCCAATGAAGCGTCGACGAATTCGCCCGCAAGCGCGTCAAGCACGACGTCAACGCCGCGACCGTGCGTCACCGACAGGAACCGCTCTTGGAAGTCCAGATCGCG
The DNA here is from genome assembly GCA_035948945.1 of Solirubrobacteraceae bacterium. Taxonomy (GTDB): domain Bacteria; phylum Actinomycetota; class Thermoleophilia; order Solirubrobacterales; family Solirubrobacteraceae; genus Palsa-744. Next base: position 2,539 of record DASZIQ010000063.1, on the reverse strand, counting down.
CGAGGACGCGATGTGGTCCTCCGCGAGTCCGAGGGCTCTGAGCGCATCCCACTTCTTTGGGCTCGCAGTCGCAAAAACCTCCGCGCCCAGGTGGCGCGCGATCTGCACCGCAGCCATCCCAACCCCGCCGGCGCCGGCGTGGATCAGGAGCGCCTCCCCCGGAGCCACCTGCGCGAGATCGACAAGCGCATAGTGAGCGGTGAGGAAGGCGATCGGCACCGCCGCCGCCTCGACGAACGACCAGCCTTGCGGCATCGGCACGACACGTCGACGATCGGTCACCGCGACCGGCCCGAATGCGTCGTCCATGGTGCCCATCACTCGATCGCCGGGGGCAATGTCGCTCACGCCCGAGCCGACCTCCAGCACAACTCCCGCGCCCTCGCCGCCAATCGGCGCCTCGCCGGGATAGCGGCCGAGCACGATCAGGACGTCACGGAAGTTCAACCCCGCGGCTCGAACCGCAATCCGCACCTCGTGGGACCCAAGCGGCTCTGTGACACGCAGATTCGGCATCAGCGCCAGGTCCTCGAGCGTCTCTCTGCGCTGCGCGCCAAGATGCCACGTCCGCTCGCCCGCTGGTGGCAGCAGCGCGCCATCCCCAGGCGGCGCAAGCTGCGGCATATAGGCCTTACCCTCGCGCAGGACGAGCTGCGACTCCTCACAGTTCAGCAGCGCCTGCCAGGGAACCTCACCGTCGTCGAGATCGATCAGCAGAAAGCGACCGGGATGCTCCGACTGGGCACTGCGCACGAGTCCCCACAGCGGCGCCGAGACCAAGTCCGGCGCCCCATCGTCCCGCATGGACACCGCCCCCCGAGTCACGATCGCGAGCTGCACATCGACCAGCCGCTCCTCGGCCAGCCACGCCTGAAGCAGCTCGAGCGTCCACTGCACGCCCCCATGCACCGCCGGTGCAAGGTCACCCTCTTCGCAACGGGCCGGCGCGGCAATCAGCACAACATCGGGCGCCGACGCACCCGCGTTGAGCGCCTCGCCCAACGCCCCAAGGTCCGTATAGCGATCCTCCATTGCCGGCGCATCGAGATCGCCGAGAGCCACGAAACGGCGCACTTGGCCATTCGTGCTCGGCAGTGGAACCTCGGCCCACTCGAGCCCGAACAGCGAGTCCTGCCCGGGGCGCCGTGCACCCGCCAACTGACCCGCCTCAGCCGCACGCGTCAGCAGCGACTCGGCCGAGAATACCAGCGCGCCGGTCTCATCGAACGCATTGATCCGCAACGCCTCCCCACCCGCGGGCATGACCTGGACCCGCAACGACGACGCTCCCTCCCGATAGAGCCGCACGCCGCTCCACGAAAACGGCAGGGGCAGTCTGCCCGGTGGAAGCCCTTTGCTGAGCCGGTCGATCACGACATGGCCGGCAGCATCCAACAGCGCCGGGTGCAAGCCGAAGCTGGCTGCTTCGACGGCTTGCGCCTCGTCGAGCGCGACCTCCGTGAAGACCTCCTCACCACGCAGCCACGCAGCCACGACACCCTGGAAGGCGGGACCATAGCCAAAGCCGACCTCCGCCAAACGGTCGTACAGAAGCCCAACCTCCACCGGCTCGGCGCCCGCGGGCGGCCACATCTCGCCAGCGAGTCGCTCGACTGCGTCAATGCCCGCCGGGGAAGTGAGAATGCCGCTTGCGTGACGCGTCCACTCGCCCTCGCGCAGAGACCCATCCACCGACGACCCCGCCGGGCTCGAGTAGATGGCAATCGCCCGCCGCTCCGACTCGTCTGCCTCGGCGAGCACGACCTGCACCCGGACCCCGCCCTGCTCTGCGAGCAGGAGTGGCGCCTCAAACGTCAGCTCCTCGAGACCGCCGCACTCGAACTGCCTGCCGGCGCTGAGCGCCAGCTCGATAAACGCGGTCCCTGGCAACAAAACCGTGTCGAACACCGCATGATCGGCCAGCCACGGGTGCGTCGCAAGCGCGAGACGGCCGGTGAACAGCCACTCGTCCCGGCCGGCGACCTGCACCGCGGCGCCGAGGAGTGGGTGGTGGGCATTGCCGAGACCGGCGGCGGAGAGGTCTCCCGCGCCCGGCGCCGGCTCGAGCCAGTACCGCTCGCGCTGGAACGCATACCTCGGAAGGTCAACCGGCTGCGCACGGGACCCGGCGAAGAACGCCGGCCAATCGACCTGCACCCCATGGGTGTGTGCCTCGGCCAACAGGCCGACGATCGCCTCGCCCTCCGGGCGGCGAGCACGCATCGCGGGAACAAGCAACGCACGCTCCTGCGCCTGCTCGCTCAAGCACTCACGCGCCATCGCGCAGAGCACACCATCAGGACCAAGCTCCAGGAAGCGCCCCACCCCCGCCCCCTCGAGCGACTGGACCCCATCACAGAACCGCACAGCTGCACGCACATGACGCACCCAATACTCGGCGCTCGCCAGCTCCTCACCAGCCTGCTCGCCAGTCACATTGGAGACGATCGGGACTCCCGGCGCCCGAAAGCTCACACGCTCAGCGACCCGGCGGAACTCTGCGAGCATCGGCTCCATCCGATACGAGTGAAACGCATGA
>DASZIQ010000062.1:0-36494 GCA_035948945.1 Solirubrobacteraceae bacterium | reverse complement strand
GCGGTCGCGTCCTGTTTCCCGGGTGAATTTGCTGAGGCGTAGCTCCGCTTGCTGCGGATGTTATGCGGCGATCACCTCCTCGGGGTCGTCGGTCACGGGTGGCGCTGGGTCCTCGTGTAGCTGACGGCGTAGGCGCTCGATCTCGGCGACGGTCTTGGGGTTCATCTTCACTCCGCGCCATCCGCGGCTGGAGAGCTCGAGCACGGCCCAGATGAGCGAGAGTGCTGAGGTCTCTCCGGGGAAGCGGCCGATGACCTTGGTGCGCCGGCGGACCTCCACGAAGGTGCGCTCAAGAAGGTTGGTCGTCCTGATTCGCTTGCGGTGCTCGGAGGGAAACCGCAGGTGGAGGACGAGAGCGGGCAGGTCCCGTTCGATCACGGCCATCGCCGAGGGGTAGGCGGCCTTGTAGTCGGCGATGATGCCCTGCAGCTCGTGGGTCGCCTCGCCCGGTGAGCGGGCCTCGTCGAACGCTTTCCACCAGCGCGCCTTGACCTCCTGGTGGTGGCGCTCGGGAAGCTTTGCGGTGACGTTCCGCAAGGCATGGACGGTGCAGCGCTGCTCCAGGGCGTTGGGCCAGAGCTCTGCGACGGCCTTCCAGATCCCGGGTGCCCCGTCGGCGATCACGAGCGCCGGGGAGCGCAGCCCCCGCTCGATCATGTCGCGCCCGAAGGAGAGCCAGGACTCATAGCTCTCGCGGCTTCCCAGAGCCAATCCGAGCAGGATCTTCCGGCCCTCAAGCGTCACGCCCCAGCAGACAAGAACTCCCTCCGAGGGTGTGTCGTCGGGGTGCAGCTTCAGATAGATCGCGTCCAGGAAGCAGTAGACGATGTCGTGCTGCTCAAGGCGCCGCCGGCACCATTGGCGGTATCGCTCCCGGGTGTCCTCACAGATCCGCGAGACGGTGCTCTTCGACGCGATCGGCTCCTCGAAGACCTCCTCCAACGCGGCCTCCACATCCCGCGTCGAGAGGCCCCGCAGGAAGCCGCTGATCACCAGCGACTCCAGCGCGTGCGTGCGGGCGACGCCCTTGCCGAGGATCCGGCTCTCGAACCCTAGCTTGCTCGCATTGCGGACCCTCGGGCGCTCCAAGCGCATCGCCCCGCTCGTCGTCTTCACCGTCTTCGGCTCATAGCCGTTGCGGTGGCTGACCGTCTCCCCAGCGCGCTCATAACGGCGGCGGCCGAGGAACCCTGTGACCTCATCCTCCAGCGCCTGCTGCAGAATCAGGCGGGCACCGAGGCGCCCGACCGTCTCGATCGGATCCTCCTCGCCGCCAACACCGGCCAGCACCTCATCCAGTTCAAAGCGGACCCTCTCGCTCGGGGCTACCTTCTCCATGCGGGCGTACCTCCATCGCTTGGTCTTGTCAGGACAAAGCGGAGGCTACGCCCGCAACCTCAATTCCCCCGGCTAGCGGGACGCGACCAGCTGAAGCGGCGAAACCCGTTGCTCGGCTGGAACGTCGCGATCGATGCCAGCGACATGCCTGCGTACGCGAACGGCCAGCGCTACAAGTACAAGGGCGGACCCGAACGGAAGACGTACAGCGACCCGGATGCGTCCTGGGGGCACCGATCCGCCGTCTCGACGCGCAAGGGCGGGGGCTTCTACGGATACCGCATCCATATGGCGGTCTGCGCTAAGACCGACCTGCCGCTCGCGTGGAAGGTCGAGACGGGCAAGATGAACGAAACGCCGACCGTCGCGCCGCTGCTCGACAAGCTCAAGGGCCTCGGCTTCAACCCCGAGACGTGCGCCCTCGACAAGGGCTACGACAACGGGCCGGTCTACGACGCTTGCGAGGACCGCGACATCCGGCCCGTGATCTGCTTGCGGGAAACAGCACGGGTCAAGCGCGGGGACCACAAGCCGCCGAAGTGCGAGCACGGCGAGTGGCGGTTCGCGGGGGCCGACTACGACCGCAAGGCCACCAAGTGGCGCTGCCCGACGGGCGAGTGCAAGCCCGCGTCCGTGTGGGTCAAGGCCGACCGCCTCCATCCGCTGATCCCGCGCGAGACGCTGCGGTGGAAGGGCCTGTATCGCGGCCGTGCGTCCGTGGAGCGCGCGTTCGGCCGCTCCAAGAACGAATGGGCGCTCGCGCCGCTTCGTGTCCGTCGGATCGAGTGCGTCTGGCTCCATGCCGACCTGACGATCATGGCGCAGTTGACCTCGGCGCTGAGTCGAGAGCGAGCCGTAGCACTGGCGGCATAGCGGCGCGAAGCGCCCGAGAAGGCCCTTCTTATATGATCCGTAAAAAGCGGTGCTTGAAAAGTCCGTCCGCTGCTGCCACTATACTTATGGGTTTCCTTTGAGCTTCGAGATTGACATTGACGGCACAAGATTCCGGCTCTCCGATGAGACGGCAGCCAAGCTGCAAAAAATCGCCGACACGAACCATGTCCCGCTCGTTACAGCGTTGGAGCAGGCTATCCTCAACGAGAAGTTCATCGAAGAGCAGGCCGAATCGGGCGCCAAGCTCCTGATCGAGAAGAACGGCTCTCTGCACGAGCTGGTCTTCAAGCCCGCACCCGCCGCCTAAGCGCCCACCGCCCCCACTGGTCAGCCGCCCTTGTGACCGCCGAAGTAGAAGCCAAGCGCCGTACCGACAACGGCGGTCAGCGCCCCAAGCATCGCCAGAGCTTCATTGACCTTGATCGTCTCGGTGCCGATGAGCGCCGACCATCGCCACCGTTGTGCCGACCAAGAGCAGCACAAGTGCCTTTGCGATCCATGAGCGCGTTTCCTCCCGCAGTTTTTCGATGGCGGGGCCTATCTCCAACACGCGCTGTGGTCGGGGCGTAGCCTCCAACACGCGCGGTGGCTGGGGCGGCGGCGTGACCGGGGGAGGATCGTCTTTTGTCGCCACAGCCATCGGAGGGCGTCGTCATGGGCGCCGATTCTATCTGGTAGGCCACGTCCAGCCCTGCGACGTGGCCTACCAGCGTGGTCAGCCCTCCCCATCGGTGGGAAGCCGCCCGAAGCGCTCCTGGAATTCCTCCCGGGTCAGCCTGCGCTCACCGGGGGCCAACTCGATCGTCAACTGCGGGTCCTGGTAGCGGTCCTCGACGAGTGCAGAGGTCGGCACGTCCAGGCCGCGCGCGAGCCGAACGACGGTCGAGAGACGAGGGTCGGTCAGCGCACGTTCCAGCTTGCTTATCTCCGTGTGGTGGACCCCGGAGCGGCGGGCAAGTCGATCTTGCGTGAGCCTGGACGCCGCGGGCATCGCGCAGCCGAAAGGAGAACGCGAGCATGATCGCGCGTATGTCGTCGTTTCGCATCCTCAGACCGCGATCAGGTCGAGGTCGTCCATGTGCCACGCACACCGGGACGCGAGGATGTGTTTGCCCTTCGTGACGAAGACGCCCTCAGCTTCCAGCCGGTCGAACGCCTCACGGAGAGCCCACCGGGGGATATCGTCCGCCTCCTGCCGCAGCTCCGCCCGTGTCCATCGCGGGTCGTGGTCGTCACGGAGGACCTGCAAGACGATGGCGCGCTCAGCCATCCACACACTACGCTTGGGCTGCATCAGGACTAACCTCCTGGTGTCGCGGCCCCGGGGTGTTAGCGCACCGCCGGGGCCAATCTGTAGGGATCAGCCGAAGCTAGACTCCTTCAGCGGTGCCCGCAACCCCTTTCGCCAAGCGTTTCGCCAAACCCTCCTAGTACCTGAAAGATCGACGTGAAGCCCGTGGCGAAGCCGTTGCGCGCCGCGCGCAGGTACAGGCGCCAGACCCTGACGCGCTCGCCGCCCGCGAGCCGCTCGGCCTCCGCGAGGTTGGCGTCCAGGCGGGCGATCCACTCGCTCAGCGTGTCCACGTAGTCCTGGCGCAGGCCCTCCACGTGCGTCGGCTCGATCCCGGCGCGCTCTAGCGCCAACAAGATGCGGGAGACGTGCAGCGGGGCCGCGTCGGGGAACACGTAGCGCTCGGAGAAGGCGCCCGCCTCGGGGTCGCCGTGGCGCAGGCGCGCGATGCCGTGGTTGAGCAGGCGCCCGCCGGGGCCGAGCAGGCCGGCGAGCTGCGCGGCGTACGCGTCGATTTTGCTCGCGCCGACGTGCTCGGCCATGCCGATGCTCGCGATCGCGTCGAAGCGCTCGTCGCCGGCCCCGAGGTCGCGGTAGTCGCACAAGCGGATCTCCACGCGGTCCTCCAGGCCCGCCTTCGCGACCCGGCGGCGGGCCAGCTCCGCCTGATTGGGCGAGAGCGTGATCCCCACGGCGCTCACGCCGTGGCGAGCGGCGGCGTGCAACACGAAGCTGCCCCACCCGCAGCCCACGTCGAGCAGGCGCTCGCCCTCGCGCAGGCCGAGCTTGGTGCACACCAGCTCGAGCTTGGCCAGCTGCGCCTCCTCCAGCGTCGTGGCACCGCGCGAGAAGAGCGCGCAGGAGTAGGTCATCGAGGAGTCGAGAAACAGCTTGAAGAAGTCGTTGGACACGTCGTAGTGGTGGCGCACCGCGCGCGCGTCGCGCGCACGGCTGTGGCGGGCGCCCCGCGGGCGCAGCTCGCTGGCGGGGATCCGCGGCGGGCGCGTCAGGCCGCACGCCTGCACCGCGGCGAGCGTCAGGCGCAGGCGCGTGGCGCGGTCGATCGCGGGCGCGCGGAAGCTGTCTAGCAGCCCGATCACGCGGTCGAGGTCATCAGCCTCCAGCTCGCCCGCGGCGTACGCGCGGCCGAGGCCCAGCTGCCCGGGGGCGCGCAGCAGGTGGGCTACGGCGGTTGGGGAGCGCACCGTGAAGACCGGGCCGTCGGGCGAGGTCGCGGGCAGCTCCGTGCCGTCCCAGAAGCGCAGGGCGAAGGGACGCTCGGGGAGTGCCGCCGCGAGCTCGCGGCGCAGCGGCTCAGTGCGGGCGAATGGCATTGGCGGCGAGGTTGGTCGGATGTTGCGCGGGTGGTGCGATCACAGCGTTGGGCAGATGCCCCGAGGGGCATTCGTGTCGGGCGGCGTGGGCTGTCGGATGGGCCATCGGCATCGGGGTTGCTGCTGTCCGGTCTCGGCGGTAAGGTCGCTGCGACAGAGTAGAACGATGCTTGCTAGCTTGCCCGCAGGACCGACATGATCGATACCCCACTTCCCGGCGCTCTGGACGAGGATCTGCCCGGGCCAAGCGACTCCCAGCCACTCCCTCTCGGGGGCGACGGCGTCGAGTTCGCCAACCCCGGGCCGGACGACATCCAACCGGTCGTCAACGAGACGCTCAACCGCGTGCTGACCGCGCTGATCACGATTGGGCCGATGCTCGCGCTCGGCTTCGTCGGCTGGCAGATGTGGGATGGGCTGCTGCATCGCTCCGATCTGATCGTGTTCGCGATCCTGTACCTGCTCACGGGGCTCGGCGTGACCGTCGGCTTCCACCGCCTCTTCACCCACCGCTCCTTCAAGACCTTCCCCGCGGTGCGCGGCGTGCTCGCGGTGCTGGGCTCGGCGGCGATCGAGGGGCCGATCATCTCGTGGGTCGCCGACCACCGCAAGCACCACGCCTTCTCCGACAAGGACGGCGACCCCCACAGCCCCCACGTCGACCATGGCGTCGGCCTGCGCGGGGCGCTGCGCGGCCTCGCCCACGCCCATCTCGGCTGGCTGTTCATCCACACCGAGCGCGGCTCGCGCGAGCGCTACGCGCCCGACCTGATCGCCGATCCCGTGGTCGAGTTCGTCGACCGCACCTTCTTCGTGTGGGCGCTCGGCGGCCTCGCCGTCGCCTTCGGCCTCGGCTACGCGATCGGCGGCACCTGGCAGGCGGGGCTCACCGGCCTGCTGTGGGGCGGCGCGGTGCGGATGCTCGTGCTGCACCACATGACCTACTCGATCAACTCGCTCTGCCACTTCTTCGGCCGCCGCGACTACACCACCGGGGACCACTCCCGCAATCTCGCCTGGCTGGCGCTGCCGACCTTCGGCGAGGCGTGGCACAACAACCACCACGCCTTCCCGACCTCCGCCAGCCACGGCCTCAGCTGGCGCCAGCCCGACGTGTCGGCGCTGGTGATCCGCGGGCTGGAGCGCGCCGGCCTCGCGTGGGACGTCGTGCGCGTCCCCGAGGAGCGCCGGGTGCGCAAGCGCTACGCGGCGGCGTAGGGTATGGATCAGGGCGTCCGCGCGGGTCGCGGCAGGGACCGCGCGCAGTGTGCGCTGGCCGAAACGGGGATGCTGGCCGAACGGGGGATGCTCGCCGTAGGCGAGTGTCTCCCCGCTTCGGTCGAAGGCGAGTGTCTCCCGGCTTCGGTATCCATGCCTCGCGGCGCCGCCTACGATTGACCCCATGGCCCCCGCTCCCATCCCCCCGGTGCGCGAGATCATCGCGTCCCGCACGGGCGAGGAGCTGGCGCTGAACGATCGCCACCTCAACCCGCAGATGGGGCGGATCCTGCGCACGCTGGGGTTCGACAGGGTGTGGGCGGGGGGCGAGGGGGCGCACCTGATCGACGCCGAGGGCCACCGCTACCTCGACCTCTTCGGCGGCTACGGCGTGTTCGCGATCGGGCGCAACCACCCGGAGGCGATCGCCGCGCTCGAGGAGGTCATGGCGGCGCGCACCGGCAACCTGCCGCAGCTGGGCGTAACGCTGCTGAGCGGCGTGCTCGCCGAGCAGCTGCTGGCGCGCGCGCCGGCGAGCGTCGCGGCGATGGTGCCCGCCAACAGCGGCACCGAGGCGGTCGAGGCGGCCGTCAAGATCGTGCGCGCCGCCACCGGCCGCCCGCGCATCCTGTACGCCGAGCACGCCTTCCACGGGCTCACGCTGGGCTCCCTCTCGCTGAACGGCGACGCTCACTTCCGCGACGGCTTCGGGCCGCTGCTGCCCGGCTGCGACCCGGTCCCGTTCGGCGACCTCGACGCGCTGGGGCACGAGCTGGAACGCGGCGACGTCGCCGCGTTCGTCGTGGAGCCGGTGCAGGGCAAGGGCGTCAACCTGCCGCCCGAGGGCTACCTGCCGGCCGCGCAGGAGCGCTGCCGCGCGGCCGGGGCGCTGTTCGTCTGCGACGAGGTGCAAACCGGGCTGGGGCGCACCGGGCGCTTCCTGGCGCTCGAGCACTGGGACCTCGAGCCCGACATCGTATGCGTCGCCAAGGCGCTCTCCGGCGGCCTGGTGCCGATCGGCGCGGTGCTCGTCTCGCGCGCCGCCTTCGACCGCGTCTTCGACGGGATGGAGCGCGCCGTGCGCCACGGCTCCACCTTCGGCGGCAACGACCTCGCCGCCGCCGCCGGCCTGGCCACGCTGCGCGTGCTCGACCAGGAGCGCCTCGTGGAGCGCGCCGAGCGGATGGGCGCGCTGCTCCTGGAGCTGACGCGGCCGCTGATCGAGCGCCACGCGATCGTGCGCGACGTGCGCGGCCTCGGCCTGATGTGGGCGATCGAGCTCGGCCCCCCCGAAGGCCGTTCCGCGCGCGCCGCCTGGAACGGGCTGGAGCGCGCCCAGCCCGGCCTCTTCTCGCAGCTCGTCACCGTCCCCCTCTTCCACGAGCACCGTATCTTCTGCCAGGTCGCCGGCCACCGCATGAACGTGATCAAGGCGCTGCCGCCGCTGGTGATCGAGGAGTCGGAGATCCGGCGCTTCGCGGCCGCGCTGGAGACGGTGGTGGCCGCGGCGGAACGGATGCCCTCGGCGCTCACGCGCTTTGGAGTGCGCATCGTCCGTCAGACGGCACGGACGATGCGCACGTAGGTGGTGTACGTGGTTGCGGGCGAGGCTATTTAGCCGACCATTTGTTTCCCGAGGACAGTTTTACGAAGAATTCGCCTTCGAAGATGACGTGGAGCGAGCCGACAAACGCTTCGCTGCCGGTTTCCGCATTGAACACGAGCTCGTGTTCTGTTTTTTCCGTTTCCACTCCCGGGTAGTTGCACTCCATCCCTTTGCTCATGCCGCTCGTGATGGTGTACGTGTTTGCCGCCACGCACGTCCCTCCGCTGTTGTTGATGACCACAACAGCCAGCGTGTTGCCACTCACCGGTTTGAAGTTCAGTTTGAGTTTCGCGCCCGCTCCTTCGAGCGGGAACGCCAGTGGTTCAGAGCTGAAATTGGGAACTTCGCAGTGGGACGCCCCGACAACCGAGCAGCTTTCGAACGCAAATGTGCCGTTATTTGAGTTGCCCGGCCTGACGATCCCATGCTTGACTTTGACGGTCGAGCACGTGAACGTGACGGTGGTGCCCACCTTGAACGTCGGCGCCTGTTTGATCGCCACCGTTTCCGCGACCGTTTCCGCTTTGGCGATTTCGCTGCCTTCCACCCACCATTCGGGCGAGGTGGCCGAGGCGGGCGCCGCTGCGACGGCGCCGATGGCCACGAGCAGCAGCAGGCTCAGTTGAGCGGCTATGATTGCTTTTGTCATTCTAGCTCCTCCTGATTTAGGGAATCCCAGATGCTTGTGGGCTTCAACGATGCACAGCCCTCCGACGAGAGTCAAGGCCGGCATGAGTGGCCATGTGCGGGGCGGGCGGCAGGGCCAAATCGCCTAGGTCGAAATGTTTCCGATCAGCGGACTCAGGGGCCTCCGGCGGCCCGCTCGCCACGCTGGCCCAGTCAGCACACGACCCCGCGCTCCGATGGCTTGGGCTGCTCCGGCGGAACTGATGCGAGACGCGCAATCACGCTCGCCGGCTCATCTCAATCTTTCGCCTGAGCCAAAAAACCCGTAAAATGCGCTGATCGGTATGGCCGAGACTATTGACCTATGCCATTTATTTGCGTAGGGTTCTGGATCTTGTCAACCGGAGCCTCAATTCGAGGAAGCCGAGGGGTCGTGGGATTGCCTCGGGCTCTTCCTCGCCGGGCGGCTCGCTCACCGACTACGCGTGGGACTTCGATGGGAGCAAAGGCTACGCGACCGATGGGGGAGGCTCGGCGACGATCTCGCATACGTTCTCCTCGCCGGGGACGTACACCGTCGATCTGCGCGTGAAAGACAGCCTTGGTGAGACGGCGACGGTCAGCCACACGATCACGGTCGGCGCCGAACTGGGGCACTATGAGCAGGCGGTGGAGGAGACCGCGAGCGTGACGCACTTCTGGCCGATGGACGAGTCCTCGGGGTCGTCGTTCGCCGATGTGATCGGCGGCGCCAACGCGGAAGCGCTCGGCGGCGTGACGCCGGGGGAACCCGGCGGGCTCGTGGGCGACTCCTCCACCGCTGCTGCTTTCGACGGCTCCTCGGGCGCCGCCCGCGCCGAAGTGGACCTGTCGAGCACCCATCAGCTGACTGCCCACCGCGCCCCAGGTCACCACCGCCGCAATCACGCCCAAATCGGGCGAACTCCAGCCGCAGGACACCAAAACCGAATACGAAGACGCCACCAGTGGCCTTGAATACGCCAAAGCGCACACCGCCAACAAGGTGCTCGCCGTGATCAAAAAGCCCACGGTCCTGGACGCGGCAGGTCACGAAGTGTCCGCCAGCCTCAGCGTTGCGGGCAACACCTTCACCATGAAAATGTCGCCCGGCGAAAGCTCCGCCTTCCCCGTGACGGCCGCGATCGTTATTCCAGGCAAGGCAGGAGGCACAGCCCTCCCGGAACTTCATTACGGGCTCTCGGACCCCAAGTCTGAAGACTTCACAGAAGCAGAAGAAGAAACCGGGAAGACCGTCAAAAACTTTGACAAACATCTTGAAAGCGGTCCGCTGCACGTAAAGGTGGCGCGGGATGTGATCCCATATAACACAAAGCTTGCCGAACTCACGCCGTGGCTCGAAGCCGTCAAGAAAGCAGGTCTCGAACCGTATATTACGTTTGGGGTGGTAGAAGATTGTACGTTCAGGAAGGCATGCCCTAAAGTGGACGACCCAAGTGTCGAAGTGTATGGAAAAAACGTTGAATCCTTGATCAAAGGGGTGATGACGAGCTACAAAGAAAAACCTACAGTCATTCCTCTTGTCAAGAGATGGGGGGCGTGGAACGAGCCCGATCTCCATAACAAGAAAAATTACGATCCGCTATATACGGACGCTGAAAAGGCCGCTCTGTTCTGGAAAAAGGCGCGGTCGATCCTTGGGCGAGTGGGTTGTGACTGCACGATGGTCGCCGGCGAATTTGCGGAGTATGATAGTTATATTGAACGCTACAGGAGGGCGATACTCCATAATCACAAATTCTGGTCCAGAAAGCCGGATGTCTGGGGATTCCACGACTATCATGATCTTCTAAGCGTTACTCCTAAGCGCCCGGACGTCGTAGAATACGCAAAGGCGTTTGTGAAAAGCGTGAGCGAGGATACGAGCCACCCTCGCATCTGGTTCAGCGAGCAGGGCGTCGAGCTAAGGAATAATTCATCGATAACTCGGCTGGATGAAGGAACCGAACCACTGACGCTGCAACGCCTGGCAGCGCACGACTTCCTGCGTCTCCACACCGTTTCGGAACCGTACATCGAACTTATCGACTACTACTGGTATAAGGGGCCATCCAAACAACAATTCGAAAAGAACGAATACTACTTCGACAGTGCCCTGCTCCCCGGCAAGGAAGTGCATGAACTCCAGGAACCGCGAGAGGCCTACTGCGTCTTGGCGCTTGGCGAGGAAGGCTGCCCGCCGGCAGTAGCCACCAAAGAACCAGTCTCAGGCACAACCACGCCGAGTGCGAGTACAACCTCGCTGGGCATAAATCCAGGAGGCTTCCTCGCCCACTACTCCGTCGAGTACGGCCTCACAACCACATACGGGCATACAACGTCGTCGATCGCGGTTGCCAATGACAATGGAACACAGAGCGAGACGGTTACCCTGAGTGACCTAGATCCGTGCACCACCTACCACTACCAGGCCGAGGCGGAAAGCTCAGTCAACGAAGGCAGTCCGACTCTTGGCGGCGACAAGACATTCAAGACCAGCGGATGCGAACCCCCGACAGTGACGACTGGCATCGCGACTTACCTGGGAGGCAACACACATCTGTTGTCGGGAGAAATCAACCCCAACGGCGAAGCATCCACCTATTATTTTGAATACGGACCAACCAGCGCCTATGGCGAATCGACATCACCAGAGTCGGCGGGAAGTGGCACAAGTCCAGTCGAAGTAACTGCCGAAATTGAATACGAAGAAAGCTTTGACGGAGGTGGCTTTGCGCATCCAGACGGCATCCACTGCAACTTTTTTCACTTCAGGCTGGTAGGGACCAACGCAGGCGGTACGAGCTATGGCGCCGATAAAGAATCGGTTAGATGTTTTTGACGACACACACATACGCTCTTTCTGCCGTTGCCAACTCGGCTGAGATGGATCCAGAAGTCCTCTCTCTCGGAGGCCGCTCATACGAATGTCTACTCGCTCCGCAACTTTGCAGAGTCATGGTAGTTCTAAGGATATGCGCCGAATAGCGATATCTGTGATCCCCGTGCTGATCCTGCTCGTGACGGCTTCGCCGAGCGCTGGTCGCGTCCGCCGCATGACCGCACCAAACTGCCCTCCCGCGAAATCGCGCGTGGTGCTGGCCGATGCCGAAGCAGAGCTGTACGTCGTCAAGGAACGTCTACCCTATTTTCCCGAACCAGTACCTGTCGTTCGAGGCTGTGCCCACGGACAAAAGCGCTCCTCCCTCTTGGGCGAAGCCGAAGAACAGACTGGAGGATCAGGGGGAGGTGGAAGTTCAGGGGTGCAGCTAGCGGCACTTGCCGGTACAGTAGTCGCGTATGCGGAATCTGCTGTCTATGGTACTGGCGAACACGAAGCTCCTCAGTACCTCATGGTCGTTCGTGATTTGAGTACTGGTCGAATGCTCCACAAGGTGAATACTGGCAGATTCGTTAAGCCCGAAGTGGTGCCCTTTAGCGTAGGCCCGACCACGGCGCTTGTAGTAAAGAGCGACGGCGCGGTCGCGTGGATTGTCGAAACTGGTTTTCCGACCATATACCAAGTCTATGCGATAGATAAGACTGGGAGCCGGTTGCTCGCCTCTGGCGCCGATATCGTTCCCTATTCGCTGGCCCTTGCTGCCAACACGCTGTACTGGACGCAGGGTGGCGAGCCGGCCACTGCATCGCTGGATTAAGGGGGGCTCTGCTGTCCCCACACGGTCGAAGTCGTCGGCTGCTAGCGGGCCATACCGTGGTCTGTGGCGCCCGCGGAAGACGGACTCCACCGACGCGAGGGCGTCCACTTCGCTGTGCCGAGGTGGGGGGTAAGGGCGCTGCCGCGAGGCACGATGCCTCGCGCCCACGCGCGTGGTTCCCCGCCAAGCTGCGCGGATGCGCCCCCAAATCTCATGCTTTTGGAGACGCCCCCGGTGCCCCTCGGCGGTGCGGGGTGCGCTCGCTCGCTACCCTGGCGGGCTGTCATGCTCGAACCCCGCTCCGACATCCGCAACGTTGCGATCGTCGCCCACGTCGATCACGGCAAGACCACGCTCGTCGACGCCATGCTTTGGCAGTCGGGCGCGTTTCGCGTTGGCCAGGACGTGGCTGACCGGGTGCTCGACTCGATGGATCTGGAGCGCGAGAAGGGCATCACGATCCTCGCGAAGAACACCGCGCTGCACTACCGGGGGGTGAAGCTCAACATCGTCGACACGCCCGGCCACGCCGACTTCGGCGGGGAGGTCGAGCGGGGGCTGACGATGGTCGATGGGGTGCTGCTGCTGGTCGATGCCTCCGAGGGGCCGCTGCCGCAGACGCGCTTTGTGCTGCGCAAGACGCTCGAGGCCCGGCTGCCGGTGATCCTGGTCGTCAACAAGGTCGATCGCCCCGACGCGCGCGTCTCGGAGGTGATCGACGAGGTCTATGAGCTGTTCCTCGACCTCGACGCCGACGAGTCGCAGATCGACTTCCCGATCGTCTACTGCAACGCCAAGGCCGGTCGGGCTTCGCTGGAGTACGACGCGGCGAAGAGCGGCGAGGACGCGGTTGCCGGCTCCGACCTTGCGCCGCTGCTGGACCTGCTGCTCGAGCACATCCCCGCGCCCGTGCACGACCCCGAGCACCCGCTGCAGGCGCTCGTCACCAACCTCGACGCCTCCCCCTACGTCGGGCGTCTGGCGATCTGCCGCGTTTGGAATGGGCGCATCCGCCGTGGCCAGTCGATCGCCTGGTGTCGCGCCGACGGCTCGATCGAGCGCGCGCAGGTCTCCGAGCTGTACGTGACCGAGGCTTTGGCTCGCGTCGAGGCGGCGGAGGCCGGGCCGGGGGAGATCATCGCCGTCGCTGGGATCGCGGAGGTGACGATCGGCGAGACGCTCGCCGACCCCGAGGACCCGCGGCCGCTGCCGGTGATCACGGTCGACGAGCCCTCGCTGTCGATCACGCTCGGCATCAACACCTCGCCGATGGCCGGCCGCGAGGGCTCCAAGGTCACCGCGCGCCAGCTGCGCGACCGCCTCGACGCCGAGCTGATCGGCAACGTCTCGCTGCGCGTGCTGCACACCGGCGGCGTCGGCTCGGAGTCCTGGGAGGTCCAGGGCCGGGGCGAGCTGCAGCTTGGGGTGCTCGTCGAGCTCATGCGCCGCGAGGGCTTCGAGCTGACGGTCGGCCAGCCGCGCGTCTTGGAGCGCACGATCGACGGCCAGCGCCACGAGCCGGTCGAGCGGCTCTCGATCGACGTGCCCGAGGATTACGTCGGCGTCGTCACGCAAATGCTCGCGCTGCGCAAGGGGCGCATGGAGCACATGACCAACCACGGCACCGGCTGGGTGCGGATGGACTACCTCGTGCCCGCCCGCGGCCTGATCGGCTTCCGCACCGAGTTCATCACCGAGACGCGCGGCACCGGGATGATGCATCACGTCTTCGACCGCTGGGAGCGCTGGGCGGGGGAGATGCGCACGCGCGCCACCGGGGCCTTGATCGCCGATCGTCGCGGCGAGACCGTCCAGTTCGCGCTGATGAACCTGCAGGAGCGCGGCACGCTGTTCGTCGGCCCCGGCGAGGAGGTCTACGAGGGGATGATCGTCGGCGAGAACGCCCGCTCGGAGGACATCGACGTCAACCCCGTGAAGGAGAAGCATCTGACGAACATGCGCTCCTCCACCTCGGACGTGCTCGAGCGCCTGATCCCGCACCGCAAGCTCACGCTCGACCAGGCGATGGAGTTCGTGCGCGAGGACGAGTGCGTCGAGGTCACGCCCGTCACCGTGCGCATGCGCAAGGTGGAGCTGGGGAAGACCGAGCGGATGAAGGCGGCACGCATCAGGCGCGGCAAGTGAGCGCCGCGATCGAGGTCGCGGGGCTGCGCAAGAGCTACGGCTCGGTGCACGCCGTGCGCGGCATCGACGTCGCGATCCACGCCGGCGAAACGGTCGCGCTGCTCGGGCCCAACGGCGCCGGCAAGTCCACCACGATCGACATGATCCTCGGCCTCTCCGAGCCCGACGGCGGCACCGTCTCGGTGTTCGGCGGCACTCCCACCGCGGCCGTCGACGCCGGTCAGGTCGGCGCGATGCTGCAGACCGGCGCGCTGATCCGCGACCTGTCGGTCGGCGAGCTGGTGGCGATGGTCGCCTCGCTCTATCCCGCCTCGCTGGAGGTGGCGGAGGCGCTCGAGCTGACGGGCCTCGCCGAGATCGCCGGCCAGCGCACGCAGAAGCTCTCCGGCGGGCAGACCCAGCGGGTGCGCTTCGCGGTCGCGCTGGTCTCCGACGCCCGGCTGCTCGTGCTCGACGAGCCCACCGTCGCGATGGACGTCGAGGGCCGGCGCTCCTTCTGGACGACGATGCGCGAGCTCGCCGCGCGCGGCAAGACGATCCTGTTCGCCACCCACTACCTGGAGGAGGCCGACGCCTACGCCGACCGCGCGGTGCTGATGGCGCACGGGCTGGTCGTCGCCGACGGGCCTCCCACGGAGATCAGGGCGATGGTCGGCACGCGCACGATCCGCGCCACCCTGCCCGGTGCCGACCTCGACGCGCTCGCGCGGCTGCCGGGCGTCAGCGGCGCCGACCGCCGCGGCGAAGCGGTGGTGCTGAGCTGCGCCGACTCCGACGCTGCGATCCGCGCGCTGCTTGCCGCCTATCCGGACGCACGTGACATCGAGATCGCCGCCGCGGGGCTGGAGGAGGCGTTCCTGCAGCTCACCGCGGATCCCTCTGAGGGCCCCGAGTCTGTTGTCGCCTCCGCCGCCGCGGGTCCCTCCGCCGCGCGCGCCTTTGGGGAGGACGGCCGGTGAACGCGCTCGTCTACACCCGCTACGAGCTGCTGCGCACGTTTCGCAACCGCCGCTTCTTCTTCCTCTCGCTGGGGTTCCCGCTGGTCCTCTACTTCCTGATTGCGGGCTCCCAGCGGCACAACCACAACCTCGCGGGCACGGGCGTGTTCGCGCCGCTCTACTACATGATCGGGATGGTCTCGTTCGGCACGATGAGCGGCATGCTCTCCTCCGGCGCCCGCATCGCCGCCGAGCGCGCGGTCGGCTGGAACCGCCAGCTGCGCATCAGCCCGCTCTCCACGCGCGCCTACCTGCGCGCGAAGGTCCTCACCGCGTACATGATGGCGCTGCTGACGATCGCCGTGCTGTACATCGCGGGGGCGGCGCTCGGCGTCTCGCTGCCGGCCGGCGAGTGGCTGCACATGACCGTGCTGATCCTGATTTGCCTGATCCCCTTCGCGGCGCTCGGGATCGCGGTTGGCCACATGCTCACCCCCGACTCGATCGGGCCCGCGGTCGGCGGCGGCGTCGCGCTGCTGGCGTTCCTGGGCGGCACCTGGTTCCCGATCCCCAGCCACGGCTTCCTCTACGACGTCGGGCAGCTCCTACCCTCCTACTGGCTGGTGCAGGCCAGCCACGTGGTGCTCAGCGGCCACGCCTGGCCGGCCAAGGCGTGGATCGTGATTGCCGCCTGGACGGTGGTCCTGGCGCTGCTCGCCCGCCGCGCCTACCGGCACGACACCGGGCGGGTGTAGGGGTCTTTAAAGGCCGAAACCCGCTGTCGCGGGCCTCGGCAAGACTCTGGCGCCCAAAACTGCGGGCTGCGACTGTCTCTCGCACGCCTAAGGCTACCAGGCCTTGCCGTTGCCCTCAACTTCATATGGCTCCGGCGGCCGGACTCGAACCGACACCTCAGCGAGAGACAGTCGCGCGTGCTGCCAGATTACACCACGCCGAAAAGCCATTGGCGATCATAGGTGCCGCTTGGGATGGTTCGCTCGCTCGGCGCGCTAGGGTTCCCCGCATGGCCCGATCGATCCGACGTCTTGCCCTGGCTGCCGGATGCACGGCAACCGCGCTGGGACTCGTCGCGACGCCTGCGCTCGCGACCCACTTCCAGCCCGAGAGCTACCAGGAGTTGCAGGCGCAGCTGCACCATCGGGAAGTGCTTGCGGTCGTGCTCCACACAAAGGGCTACAAGGCCCACGCCTCGCTCGCCAACGGTGGGCACGTGACGGTCACCTACACGCCGGCGGAGGTGCCGCTGCTGCGCGCGGCGGCGACCGCTGGTGGCTCCTCGTTTGCGATCGCCACGGCGAAGCCCAAATCCACCACGGTTCACCACAAACTGCGCTACATCGCGGGCGGGCTGCTGATCGTGGTGATCGTGGTCGTGCTGGTGGTGCTGCTGCTCGGCCGCCGCCGCACGCTGGAGGAGGAAGGCCACGGCGGCGAGGCGGCCTCCGCTCCTCCGCCCGGCCCGAGCTGAGGCCGATCGCTCGGGGGTGAGTCGCTTTCACGCTGGAGGCGGACACACCGGCAGCGGGTTGAAGGGCGGCGTGCCCGCCGCTCACGCCGGGCACGCACACGGTCCGCTGGCCGAGACGGGGACTCATGCCGAAGGCATGTGTCACCCGGCTTCGGTCACCCCGCCGGCCTCCGCGCGCCGGGTCGGGGCGGCGCTGGCGCTGATCCTGGGGTTCATGGCGGTCGAGGTCGTGGCGGGGGTGCTCTCGCACTCGCTGGCGCTGCTCTCCGACGCGGCCCACATGCTCACCGACGCGGCCGCCCTGGGGCTCTCGCTGGTGGCGCTGCGTCTGGCGGCACGGCCTGCTCGGGGGGCGATGACCTACGGCTTCATGCGCGTGGAGGCGCTCGCGGCGCAGGCCAACGGGATCACGCTGCTGGTGCTCGCCGCGGCGATCGTCTACTCGGCCGTGGTGCGGCTGATCTCCCCGCCGACGGTCTCGGCGTGGACGGTGGTCGGGGTGGCGCTGGCGGGGATCGTCGTCAACGGCGCCGCCACCGCCGCGCTCGCGGGCGCGGGACGCGAGTCGCACATGAGCATCGAGGGCTCCTTCCAGCACATCGTCACCGACCTGTTCGCGTTCATCGGCACGGCGCTCGCGGGGGTTGTGATCCTGCTGACCGGCTTCGAGCGCGCCGACCCGATCGCCTCGCTGGCGATCGCCGCGCTGATGCTGCGCTCCGCCGTGGGTCTGCTGCGCGCCTCGGGGCGCATCTTCCTGGAGGCCGCCCCACCGGGCCTCGACCCGCAGGAGATCGGCCACGCGCTGGTGGCCCACCCGGGCGTGGTCGAGGTTCACGACCTGCACGTCTGGGAGCTCTCGGCGGGCTTCCCCGCCCTCTCCGCGCACGTCCTGGTCGCGCGCGAGGCCGACTGCCACGCCGCGGGGCGGGCTTTGCGGGAGCTGCTCGTTGAGCGCTTCGGCGTCGAGCACACCACGCTGCAGGTCGAACACGCGGGGGGCGGCGAGTTGCTGGAGCTGGAGTTGCCGGAGTAACCAAATAAGAACAAGACTCAATCTTATTATGGTAGGGTGTCGCCAATGAGATGGTTCGTCCTCCTCATCGCTGGTGGTGCGCTCCTGCTCGCGGGCTGTGGAGGCACCGGCCAAGCCGGCGCCTCCAGCGGCGTGATCGCGGCCGTGGGGGCCGAGAACCAGTACGCGAACGTGCTCGAACAAATCGGCGGCAAGTACGTGAAGGTCACCGCGATCGAGAGCAACCCCAACACCGACCCCCACACCTTCGAGGCCAGCCCGAGCGTCGCGGAGGCGGTCGGCGCCGCGAGCCTCTTGATCGAAAACGGCGTTGGCTATGACACCTACATGGAAAAGATCGAGTCGGCCTCACCGAGCTCTTCACGGAAGGTGATCAACGTCCAGAAGCTGCTCGGCCTGCCGGAATCGACCCCCAACCCGCACCTCTGGTACAAACCGGCAACGATGCCGGCGGTGGCCAAGGCGCTGGTCAGCGACCTCTCGGCGCTGCAGCCCGCGCACGCCGCGTACTTCCAGGGAAACGCCAAGCGCTTCGAAGCATCGCTGAAGCCGTGGTACGCGGCGATCGCGAAGTTCAAGGCCGCCTACCCGAACACGCCGGTCGCGACGACCGAGCCGGTCGGCGACTACATGCTCGAAGCCGCCGGGACGCAGAACCTGACGCCGTTTCCATTTCAGGCGGACATCATGAACGGCACCGACCCCGCTCCCCAGCTCGTGACCCTCCAGAACAGCTTGTTCTCCGGACACAAGGTCAAGGTGTTCGTCCACAACCAGCAGGTCGCGGACTCGCTCACCGAATCGTTCGTGCAGGCCGCCAAGCGTGCCGGGATTCCGGTGGTCGGGGTGTATGAGACGATGCCGACCCCCGGCTACGACTATCAGTCGTGGATGCTCGCCGAGGTCAAGGCCCTGGAAAGGGCGGTCGCCGAACACGTCTCGACCGAAAGATTGTGACTCGGCGGGCGCACCGGTGAGCGAGAACATCCTGGAAGTGCAGGGGGTTGACGTGCGGCTCTCCGGCCGCCTGATCCTCGATCGGGTGAGCTTCGAGATCGCGCCCGGCGAGTTCACGGGGCTGATCGGATCGAACGGAGCGGGGAAGACGACTCTGTTCCGCGTGATCCTCGGCCTGCAGTCGGCGAGCGCGGGAAACGTCCTTTTTGGTGGACCCGCCCAACCCGGTGGTGGGCCGGCCCACCCTGGTGGACCCGCCAACCGCCGCTCCCGCGCCCGAGGACACCAGCTGATCGGCTTCGTCCCGCAGAAGTTCCTGCTCGACCCGGACCTGCCGCTGCGCGCACGGGACCTCGTGGGACTCGGCCTGGATGCGCACCGCCTCGGGGTGCCCCGCCCATCCCGCGCCCGCCGCGCGCTGGTCGATGAGATGCTCGCGGCGGTCGACGCGCAGCGCTTTGCCGACACCCGCGTCGGGCGGCTCTCCGGTGGCGAGCAGCAGCGCATTCTGATCGCCCACGCCCTGATCGGCCGTCCCAGCCTGCTGCTGCTGGACGAGCCGCTGGCGAACCTCGACCTGCGCAGCGCGCACGAGGTCGTCGCGCTGCTCGCCCGGATCGCCCGCGAGCAGAAGATCGCGGTGTTGATCTCGGCGCACGAGATCAACCCGCTGCTCGAGGTCATGGACCGCATCGTCTACCTCGCCGCGGGACGCGCCGCGAGTGGAACGACCGCCGAGGTCGTCCGCGCGGACGTCCTCAGCAAGCTCTACCGCCACCACGTCGACGTCCTGAACGTCCACGGCCGTGTGCTGATCGTCGCAGGCGCCGGCGAGGAAACAGATCTCGCCGGGCACGACGTCGCCTTTCCAAAGACCGAAGCCGTCTCATGAGCCACCTGCTCACACCGGTCTTCGCCCCTGGATTTTTCCAGAGCGAAGCGGTCCACATCGCGCTCGGTGTCGGGGCGATCGCCGCGATCGTCACCGGTGCAGTCGGGGTCTTCACGGTCATGCGAGGGCAATCCTTCGCGGGCGAGGCGTTCGGGGACATCGGCACCACGGGGGGCTCGGGAGCTTTCCTCGTCGGGGTCGGTCCGCTGTGGGGGTTCGTGGCGGGCAACCTCGCCGCCGCCGCAGCCATGGAGGCGATCGGTGTACAGCGCACCCGCGGACGGGACCTTGCCACGGGAATCGTGCTCGGCGCGTCGATCGGACTGGCCGCGCTGTTCCTCTACCTGACCACCACCGAGCAGAGCACCACGGGCGCGACCGTCACGATCCTGTTCGGCTCGGTGTTCGCGATCGCGAGCTCGACCGTCCCGCTGGTGCTGATCCTCAGCCTGCTCGTGCTCGCCTTGATCCTCGCGCTCTACCGTCCGCTGCTGCTCGCCACCGTGAGCCCCGAGATGGCAGCCGCGCGCGGAATCCCCGTGCGGCTCGTCGGGGTTCTCTACCTGCTCGCGCTCGCACTGGCCGCCGCGCTGGCCGCCATCACGATCGGCTCGATCCTCGGGACCGCGCTGCTCGTCGGCCCGGCCGCGAGCGCCCTGCGTCTGACCAAGCGTCCGCTGCTGGCGATGCTGACCGCGGCCTGCGTCGGGGTCGGAGCGATGTGGCTGGGGATCGTGCTCGCCTACGACAGCTACGAATGGCCTCCGGGACATGGTTGGCCCGTGAGCTTCTTCGTCGTGACCCTCGTCTTCGTCTTCTACCTGCTCTCCGGCCTGCCCGAGAAAGTGCGCCGCCGCCGCGCTGAAGATCCACGCTGTCCGCCGCCCACCCCTCCTGCCGTACCTGGACGCCACTAGGCCCACGAGCCATGTTCTCGGGTTTCATGATCAACGCTTGGGAGGTCGCGAGCATCGTCGCCGTCGTCGCCGGTGTCGTCGGATTCTTCACCGTCCTGCGCGGGTCGGCATTCGCGGCCCACGCGATCCCCAACGGATCCTTCGCGGGTGCCGCCGGCGCGAGCCTGATCGGGGTCAGCACCATCCTCGGGCTCGGGGTGTTCTCCCTCGCCGGAGCACTCGGGATCGGAGTGCTCGGGCGGCGGGGCCGCCACGACGTCGCGACGGCGCTCGCGCTCGTGATGATGCTCGGCCTCGGCGCGCTGTTCCTCAGCTTCAGCGAAGAGTACGCACCCGCCGTCTACTCCCTGCTGTTCGGCGAGGTGCTCGGCATCAGCCCGAACGAGATCGCCCCAACCGCGATCCTCGGTCTCCTGTGCATCCTCGCAATCGCCATCCTCTACCGTCCGTTGATGCTCTCCTCGATCCTGCCCGAGGTCGGCGAAGCGCACGGCGTGAGCAGCTTCCGGATGGAGCTGCTGTTCCTCACCGTCCTCGCACTGGCCACAGCCATGACCGTGCCCGTCGTCGGCACGCTGCTGATCTTCAGCCTGATGATCGGCGCTCCCGCCGCCGCGCGCTCGTTCACCGACCGTCCGCTGGTCGCGATGGCGCTGTCGGTCGTGATCGCGCTGCTCACCGTGTGGGGCGCGATCGCCGCCTCCTACACGACCAACTATCCCGTCGGGTTCTTCGTCGGGATGCTCAGCGCCGCCTCCTACGCGATCGGGCGCGGCTGGACGGCGTGGCGGCAGAGCAGGCGGAAGGTTCTCTACGCTTCTACGATCGTTCTATGAGCAGCGGCTCTCATACCGACGAGTGGGCCAGCCGCGCCGAAGCGGCGCTGGCCGCCGCGGGTCGCAGGAGCGGTGGCGCCCGCAGTGCGCTGCTGCGGATGCTGGCCGAAACGGGGATTCGCGCCGAAGGCGCGTGTCCCCCGGCTTCGGTGGAGCAGCGGTGCGCGCTCACCGCGACCGAGCTCGAGGACGCGCTGCGCGCGCGCTCGGCGCGGCCGGTGAGCCGCGCGAGCGTCTACCGGATCCTCGACGAGCTCGAGCGCGCCGGCTTGGTGGCGCGCGTGGAAACGGGGCAGGGTGTGGTGCGCTACGAGCGGGCGCACGACTCCGAGGGCGCCCACCACCACCATCTCGTGTGCGACTCCTGTGGCGTGGTGATGCCGTTCGCCGACGAGGCGCTGGAGCGTGCGATCGACGAGCTCAGCGAGCGCGTGCCGTTGACGGTCTCCGAGCACGAGATCGTGCTGCACGGCGCCTGCAGCGCGTGTGCCTCATAGCGGTTGCGTCTCTGCCCGCCGCGCCGGGCCTATAGCACGCGTTCGCGCTCCCGCGCGCCGTTGACCGCGAGCTCCGCATCGACGGCGACGGGGAGCGGCTGCACCGAGGTGCCCTCGATGTTCAGGCGCGGCAGCCGCCGGTCGAGCCACGTCGGGAAGCGCCACGCGCGCTCGCCGACGATGTGCAGCAGCGCC
Source organism: Solirubrobacteraceae bacterium (assembly GCA_035948945.1). Classification (GTDB taxonomy): domain Bacteria; phylum Actinomycetota; class Thermoleophilia; order Solirubrobacterales; family Solirubrobacteraceae; genus Palsa-744. The sequence goes on along the minus strand of DASZIQ010000062.1, from coordinate 14,607 downwards.
GGCAGCAGCATGCAGCGGACGATCAGGGCGTCGAGGAACACGGCGCTGGCGAGGCTGAGGCCGAACTCCTTGATGACGCGGTCTTCGCCGAGCACGAACGAGAGGAACACGCACACCATGATCGCCGCGGCGGCGGTGATCACACGGCCGGTCAGCGCGAGGCCCTCGCCGACCGCGCGGCGGCTGTCGCGGCTGCGAGTCCACTGCTCGTGGATGCGCGACACGAGGAACACCTCGTAGTCCATCGACAGGCCGAACACGATCGCGAACAACATCACCGGGATGAACGACTCGATCGGGCCCGGGCTGACCCCCAGCAGCCCCGGGAACCAACCCCACTGGAAGATGACCACGATCACGCCCAGTGAGGCGCCGATGCTGAGCAGGTTCATGACGGCCGCCTGCAGCGGGATCACCAGCGAGCGGAACACGACCATCAGCAGCAGCGCGGAGAGCAGCACCACCACGCCGATGAACAGCGGCAGCTTGTGTGCGAGCACGGTGGCGAAGTCGACTCCGCCGGCCGTCACGCCGCCGACGTAGGCGACCACGCCGGTGCGCGCTGCGACGGGCGGGATCACGTGTTCGCGCAGATCCTTGACGAGCAGGGTGGTGGCGTACGCCTGCGGCGAAGAGTCGGGGTACACCGAGAACGTGGCCACTTCGCCTGTCGGGTTCAGGCGCGGCGGGGTGACCGAGACGACGCCGCTCGCCGTGGCGAGCGCGCCCTGCAGTTCGCGCAGGGCGCTTGCGTCGTCGCGGTGCGGCAGCTTGACGACGACCTGCAGGGGCCCGTTGAAGCCTTCGCCGAAGCCCTCGGCTAGCAGCCGGTAGGCGTGGTAGGTGGTGGTGTTCGAGGGATCGTTGCTGGCGTCGCTGGAGCCCAGCCGCAGCGCGACCGCGGGAGCGGCGATCACGAGCATGATCAGCGCGGAGGGGAGCGCGACCCGGTGGGGATGGCGCCCCACGAAGTTGCTCCACCGCAGCCACGCCCCGCCGCCGGCTGCTGCGGGCGCGCCGTTGCTGGCTTGCCTGCGTTCCCGGCGGCGCATGCGCCGGCTCGGCCGCGCCAGCCGCGCGCCCGCGAAGGTGAGCAGCGCGGGCAGCAGCGTGAGCGAACTGAGCATCACCAGCAGCACCCCGATCGATGCCGAGATCGCCACGCCGTAGAGGAAGTTGACGCCCAACAGCATCATCCCGAGCAGCGCGATCACAACGGTCGTGCCGGCGAACAGCACGGCGCGCCCGGCGGTGTCCATCGCGTGCACGACGGACTCCTGCACCTGCCCGTGCGTGGGGCCCGGGCCGGCATAGGACTCGCGGAAGCGGGTGAGGATGAACAGCGAGTAGTCGATCCCCACGCCGAGGCCGATCATCGCGGCGAGCTCCGAGGAGAAGTTGGGGGTGTCCACGACGTGCGTGAACAGCGCGATCACGCTGAGGCCGGTGCCGAGGCCGAACAACGCGGTGACGATCGGCAGCCCCATCGCGATCAGCGAGCCGAAGGTGATCAGCAGCACCACGATCGCCGCCATCAACCCCACCGCCGTCGAGAGGCCGAAACCCGCCTGCTGGGTGGCCTCGATCGCCTGCCCGCCGAGCTGCACTTCAAGGCCCGGCCGCGCGGCGGCTTTGGCCACTTTGACCACGCGTTCGGCGGCGCTCACCGGCAGCAGGTTGGCTTTCTCGTCGAACACCACGGTCGCGAACGCGATCTGGCGATTGGCGGAGATCGCCTTCCCGGCCGCTGGCCCCGCGTACGGGCTGATCACCGCGGAGACGTGCGGCAGCTTGGCGACTTCGGCGAACATCGCGCTCATGTGCGCGCGCACTGCGGGGTCCGTCACGGTGCCGGCGGCGACGCGGAAGACGATCTGGTCGCGGTCGCCCGCCTGGGTCGGGAAGCTCTTCTGCAGGAGATCCGAGGCGCGCTGCGCGTCGGAGTTGGGCAGCGTGAAGTTGTTGGAGTATTCCGTCCCCGCCGACTGCGCGAGGGCGCCGATCGCGACGATCATCGCGATCCAGCCAACTACGACGAGGCGGCGGTGGGTGGTTGACCAGCGAGCGAGCTTGAGCATCGGCGACCTCGGGTGGGGGTAGCGGTGGGACGATGGGGCAGGCGCGGGCGGGTGGACCCCTGCGCGGGCGAAGCTTCCGTAGAGAGTAGAAGGTCGCCCGCGGTTGGGGTGGGGGCAGCCGCGATCTCCCGCGGTGGGGCGGGGCAGCCGCGATCAATTCATCCGCGGGTCCAGCGGCATCCGCGCGATCAGCGCGTAGGCGCCGCCCTTGCGGGCGAGCACCCGCGCCCACAGCTCCTCGGGGTCCTCGGTGAAGACGTCGTCGGGCTCCGCGGGGTGGGCGATCCAGTCGCCGTTGTCCAGCTCCTCGTCGAGCTGTCCCTCGCCCCAGCCGGCGTAGCCGGCGAACACGCGCCGGCGGGCGATCGCGTCGGCGAGCTCCTCGATGTCGGCCTCGGGCGCGGGGAAGCCGATGCGTCCGAGCACCAACAGTCCCGCGGGCGAGGGGTCGAGGAACTCGGCGAGGAACACGATCGCGTTGGGCTGCACGGGCCCGCCGACATACACCGGCTCGAGCTCCCCGGTGGCCTGCTCGAGCTGCGGCACCGCCTCGCCGACGGTCACCGTGGAGGGGCGGTTGAGCACGATCCCCATCGCCCCGGCTTCGCTGTGGGCGCCGACCAGCACCACGCTGCGCCGGAAGTTGGGGTCCGTCAGCGACGGCGCGGCGAGCAGCAGCTGCCCGCTGAGCGATTCCTCCATACGTTCAGGCTACCCCTGTGGCGGAGTTATCCCACCGAGAAGAGATCCAGCGTCCCGGTGAGCTTGTGTTCGTTGGCATCGCCCTCGGGCTCGACCACGTGCCCGTCGACGACGATCGGGCTGTTCCAGTGGCCGGGCGTCCCGGGCAGCTTGGCGATCGGCTTGGGGGAGGCCGGGTTGTAGACCGCGATCCCGCCGCCGTTCGGTTCGTACACGTACAGCAGACCACCGGCCACGATCGGGCTGGTGCCGGCATCGTGGTTGAGCCACACCTGCTGCAGCCGCCCGCCGCGCAGCGCATAGGCGCCGGTCGCGTCGAAGTCGGCCACGAACACAGTGGTGTGCCCGCCGTGATGCCACACCGCGGGCGCGCTGAACAGTTCCCCGCCCCCCGGTGTCGGCAGCCGCTGGACCTCGCCGCCGAGCGTCGTGTGCCGCCCCGACGGGGGCCGTCCGTCGAGGCGTGAGAGGGCGAGCACGCGCATGATCCCGTCCTTGCCGGCGAGCACCGCGCGGTTGTCCCCGAGCAGTGCGGGAGCGCTGGAGCCGAGGTCGAGGTCGCTGGTGTTGAGGTGTTCCTGATCCACCGGCGTGAAGGTCTGACGCAGCTGCAGGTTGGGGACCGTGAGCTCGATCACGGAGTCGCCAAAGTTGGTGGTCCCGTTCCAGGGGCCGTTGCCGGTGTCGATCAGGATGCGCTTGCCGCCGGGCTCGACGACCGGTCCGCCGCGCGAGAGGATCGCGGAGTCGCTGGCGGGGCAGGTGCTCGGGCGCTGCAGTTCGCGACGGTTGGCGCACAACGTGTTGAACACGCTGTGCAGTCTGCCGCTGGAGCGTGCGATGACGACCACATGCCCCTGGTAGGGAGGGATGTCGCCGAGGTAGCCGCTGGTGGCGGCGAGAATGTCGGGACCGTCGATATTGAGCGCCGCACCGAGCTTCTCGTGGGTGGGATCGCGCGTGATGCTCACCGGCCAGCTCCCACTGCGATCCTCGCTGCCGTCGGCGAGCGAAAGCTTGTGGATCAGCCCATTCGGGGAGGCGGCGTACACCCACAGGCGATCGGGGTCGGCCAGCGGGCTCGCGACCGTGATCTGCGCGCTGCCGGCCCAGCCCGAGTAGCCGGGCGGGGTGAAGGTCCACAGGATGCGCCCGCTGGAGGCGTCGATTGCCAGCGTCCTGCCGTACGTGGTCGTGACGACCACCACGTCGCGCACCGCGCCGGTGACGGTGACCCCGTGCAGGTAGATCGGCGAGGAGTCCACGGTCCCGGGCAGCGCGACCTGCAGGCGGCGCAGGTGGCCGACGTTGGCGGCGGTGATGCCGGTGCTCGCGTTGGTGGCGTCGCTGCGCTGCGGGTCGAGGCCGAACTCCGGCCAGTTCTGCAACGTGGCGGCGACGCTCGCCGTTGCGCCCGTGTTCGCGGTGGCGGCGTCTGAGGCTGGGGGTCTTGCGGAGGGGGCTGGCGCCGCGGATGAGCTGGGGGCGGTGGAGGGCGCGGAGGAGGCCGGGGCGACGCTGCCACCGCAGGCCGCAACCAGCAGTGGGGCGAGCGCGAGCACGAGCGGCGGAGTCGTGAGGCGTCGCGGGCGGCGCAAGGCCGCGAGCCGGGCGGGCATGCGGGGGTTGTATCAAGCTCCGTGATCACGGCACGGTCACAACCGGCGCCCGTGTGGGTGCAACCATCCAAGCTGTCCCAGTAGGGGACAGGAGCGACGTGCGTTCCGAGCAGCCGGTACACGACCTCTCTCTCCCGCCGGCTGCCTCCCGGATCTCACGCCGGCCCGAGGCCCCCTCAACCTCGGCGCCACTGTGAGCGTCGGCGGCCCGCAGCGCGGGGTCGCCGACGCTGCGTCGCCTTGCGTGAATGTGCCGGCCCTTGCCGGAATGTGCCGTGCCGGCGGTGCTGCCCGCCGCCGGTTATGCTGATCGCGCATCGCGGCATAAGAGGGTCCCGACTCGTCGGCCTTGTGGCCGACCGTCACACTCCGATCGAGAGCGAAGGGCGGGCGAGCATGGCGAAGACACCGCAGGTGGGAGAACAGGCGCCGGACTTCGAGCTGCCGGGCACCGACGGCCAGTTCAAGCTCTCCGAGCACCGGGGCGAGCGGGTGGTGCTGCTGTTCTACCCGGGCGACAACACGCCCGTGTGTAAAAGACAGTTCTGCTCCTACCGGGATCGGGCCGACGACTTCGCCGCGCTCGATGCGACGGTGGTCGGGATCTCCGCACAGGATGTGGACTCCCACAAGGGCTTCATCGAGAAGAACAGCCTGACGGTGCCGCTGCTGGCCGACGTCGACAAGGCCGTCGGGAAGGCGTACAGCGCCAGCGGCAAGCGTGCCGTCATCATCATCGACGAGCAGGGCGTGGTCCGCCACCGCCACGACCATCGGCTGGGCCTGGACTACCAGTCGGTGGACGACCTCAACGCGGCGCTGGACGCGCTCGCGAGCGCGTCGTCCACGACGTAACGGCGATCACGGCGGTTCTGAGACATGAAGCTGAAGCGGATGAGGATGAGCGTGCCGAGGGGTGCCAATCTGCGGATGCGGGGACGCGCGTGCCACCGAACGCACTTCGGGGAGCTTGAGCGGGGGCGGGGCGCGAACCGCACCTGTCGATGTTGCTGATCCTCGCGGACGCGCTGGAGGTCCCGCCGGGTGCTCTGCACGAAGGTCTGTCCGTGCCGACGGAGCGTAAGGCGCCGACGCATTTCAAGGGCGGGCGACGATGATCCCGAGCGACCCTGACGACCTGCTGGCGCAGGGTGAAAACCAAGCGTATGTCCTTCGATTTCGCCGCCTCGATCGCCCGGTGGCCCACTCGCCGGCGGTGCTGCTCGCACGAGTGCCGCGCTCGGGTCACGGGCTTCGCACTAGCTCAGCGCCGACTTAAAATCGGCGCCTCGAAAAGGGTTTGTGGGTTCGACTCCCACCCCTGGCACTGCTCGAATCGCCTGCAAACATGCGGATTTGGGCATGTAGGGCTGGGCCAGTGATGGCCGACGCCGGGCCAGGTGGGCAACGGAATGGGCAACACGAGGCTTCAAGGGCGCTGCTCGTGCCCCCACGCGCGCTCGTGGATGGCGCGCTGGCCAGCAGTTCGTCGTCGATGCGCGGCGGCAGCGGAGTCCGATCGGGGTAGGAAGTGGGGTGTCCTGAGTGGAGATTAAACTCGCGGCGGTGTCGTGCGCAGGCATCAGATCGAGGGGGACGCTGGCGGTGGCGGTCGTGGCGGCGGTCGCGGTGCTGCTGGGCTTGGTGATTGCTGCGCCGGCTGGTGCGATCACGCGCTCGCGGGCTGAGCGGATCGCGCTGAAGGTGCTGAACCCGGGGCGTACTCCCGGTGCGGTTGTTGTTGGCCTGCCGGGGCCGTTGAAGGCGAGCGACTACGTTTACAGCGCCGGGGTTCCGGCGGACCCGATTGGGTTGACCACCAAGCAGGGGCGCCTCGGCGACGAACTGTCCTTCCGCGAGCGCGTGCGCAGGATCGGCCATAGCGCATGGCTGTTCTGGGAGGACCTCGAACCTGGCAGCGACTACGAGCATCCGAGTTGCCTGCTGCTGATAGACGCCCACAGCGGGAGGGTGCTGGAGGAGCAGACGCTCTACTTCTCCCCGCTGCTCGACGGCCACGTCCCGGCGTTCGTCAGCGCTGAGACCAACCCGCGCTACGCGATCTACCCAAAGCCGCACGCGCGGGCCGCGAGCACGCAGGCTGCTCGAGCGGCCGCGTCCGCGTCGCTGGGGGCGTTCAGCGTTCCGCCTGCGCGCGCAGCCGCCGGCGGGCCGTTCCCCGGGAGCTGCATCGTCTTGATCGGTGATCGCCACGATCCGTTGCGGGGCAAAAAGACGCTGAGCAACTTCGGCGGGGACCTGGCGGCGATGGCGGCGGTGGCCAAGGACAACGGGATCCCCGCGTATGACGCGACCAACAGCGAGAACCTGGCCACTGAAGTCTCCAAGGCGATCGCGGATGGCTGCACCGATGTCGTGATCTTCCTCGCGGGGCATGGTCTCCCGCCGCCGGGGACGACGATGGTTGACGACGAGCCGGTTCGCTTCACCTACCCCCAGGGTGCCGTGGTCGTCAACAGCGATCCGCTGAGCGACATGGCGCACAACACCACGCTCACACCGGAGAACGACCCCGAGCCGGTGAGTGTGCCGATCGTGACCGCGAGCGACATCGCGGGGATCGTCAAGGCGCACAAAGAAGTCCACTTCAAGCTGCTCGTGGACTCCTGTTTCGCGGGGCGCTTCGAAGAAGCCGTGCGGGACGAGTCCAACGTCGTGATGTTCGCCGGTGCCGCCGCGGCGAGCGAGCCCGGCAAGCGCTATCTGGACACCTACACCGTCAATGGCAAAGAAGAGGCCAACACCACGCCCGACCCCTACCACGCGGGAAGCTGGGTGGACGGCTTCACGCGCGCCCTCGAAGCGCTGACCTCCACGCCGGAGACGCTCCTGCTGTTCGACGGCAACCTTGAGGGAGCCCTCGAGTACGCCGCCGACCACGCCAAGGAAGACGGCGATGTCGCTGCGCTCAGCGGCCTGACGCACCCGCCGTCGTTCTACCACCCAGTGGCTGCAAGTGGCGGTGCGGGCACTACCACGGGCTCGACCGGAGGCTCAAGCTCCGGGGGAAGCACTGGGGGCACCACGACAGGCGGGTCCTCCACCCCGCAGGCCGCATTCACGTTCGCACCGTACGAACCGCCGAGCGCGCCGAAGGCCGGGCAGGCGATGAGCTTCGACGGCGGCTCCTCCACCGACACGGGCTCCACGATCACCGATTGGGAATGGATGTTCGGACCCCCCGCCTACGGGGGCGGCTCCGCGGGCTCCATCACGGGCGCGTCGAGCTCAACTGCCAGCGCCGGCTTCTCGGAACCAGGCATCTACCCGGTCACGCTCACCGTCACCGACGCCAACGGCAACAAAAGCGACGTGACCCACGCCATCAAGGTCAGCGGGCCGGGCAAAAAGTCCTCGGGCCCATTCGAAATCGAATGCCCGCTCTCACCGGGCGGCACGGGGACGATCACGATCGAAATCTTCATCCCGTCCTTCGCGCAGGAACCAAAACTCGAAACCAGCTTCCCCAGCCCGATCTGCCCAGGCGCGACCCAGTCTGCGCCGATCCTCCATGTCGTCGCCGGCAACAAGGAAGGACGCACCGACGTATGGGACGAACCCAAGAGCACGTTCTCGATCGAAGTCAACCTCAGCAACGTCTCGCCTCCCGGCAATCAGAAGGTGGCCGTGCCGGCGATGACCGTCTCATGGAAATAGGACTTCTGCCACGATCCCGGTGCGCTCATGCGCACGTCGGCAGCTGACTGGCCGCCAGCGGCCGACGGCCGGTGGCCTTTGTGATCGAGTAGCCAATCGCCTGTTCGGACGCCGGGACGCTGAGGGGCACTCCGTTTACCACCATGGTCACTGAGCTGTTGCCCAAAGTGATCGAAAAGTGCTTGGCGTGGTACACCTGTGTCGTGGAACCCGGCGTCAGTATTTCGCCTGGGATCAGCTTGTGTCCATCGTCACCGATCAGGCAAACGTATATCTCTGCCGAGACGCGCAGCGACAGGGTGGCATCTGCAGACGGAGATTCGAGGCGAGGCGACGGACGCGCTTCTTGTCGAGGAGTTGGTGTTGGCTCTTTGGGCGACTTCTTGGTGGCGCCAGCGCTCGATTTTTTTGGGGCGATGTGCGAAGAGCTCACGCGGACGGATGGTTGCGTGCGTGAGGGGCCAGAGCGGAGGATATGCTCCAGCGCCAGTACGACACCCCCTATCGCCAGAATGGCGGCTGCAAATGCCCCCACCGCGAGGACTCCGCGGTTGAGTCTGGTAAGCAAGGCCCAGGCCCGGACACACAAGCTCGTTATACGGTTGGCCTGCGATGGTTTCGGGAGCGGTGCGTGCACTTGTCATAGGTGGCATAGCGCGACGGCATGGTTGCACCTGGCTGACATCGCTGGCGTGCCTACTTGTTGGAGAACCGAACGCGGAAGTAGGCCACGATCCGAGCGCTGCTGTCCCGAGGTGCCGGCAGTTCTCCGGACTGTCGGCGGTTGGGCCTCGCGACGATCCCGTATAGCTGCTTGCAGTTGCTGCACAGCGGTTCGCCCGAGTAGCATTCCGGTGCGGTGCTGTGGCCGTAGCAGGGTTCAGAGTGACGGCAGGGCTTGCCGTGTGGGACGGCGTACACCGCGCCTCTGTAGGTGGCTCCTGGACACCAGTGGAGCGCCGTGCTCGCGCCTGGCGCGGACCCAGCCTTTTCGGGGCTGAGCGACAGGCTCACGGCCTTGCCGGGGCCGGGGTAGCCATATTCGGTGTATTCCATATCGCTCGCTTGCGCGCATCGCTTCGAGGAGAGGCGTTTGGCGTAGTGCTTGGTGAGCACCACGACGGCGTAGTAGTAGCCGCCGTTTGGCAGTGGTGCACGGGCGTGAAGCTGATCGTGACTACGCCGGCGATGCTCGGGTGGTGCGGCACTACGACCGACACCGGCGCCGATTTGCTCGCGGCGAGCGCGCTTGAGCAGCCAAACGCTACTAGCACTACCGCCATGAAAGCCGCGAGGCGGTGTCTTTGTTCGACAGTCATATGCCTACTTCTCGGCGAGGATATCCCATGGTGAACAAGGCTGATGCGCGCAGCCCCAGCCTGAACATCGCGACTCTCCCAACATGTGCCACAAGCCTACAGGATCGCCAAATCGTCCACGACGCGCGGATCACAAGTCGTCGCGACATCCCCGCAGATGTCGCGACGGCGGACGATCTGCCAGACTTGCGCCGGCTTATGGGATCACTCCATTGGTCGGCCCCACCCATGGCCGCCGTCTGTCGTTTGGCGACCCCTATGCGAGCCGTGCCGGAGGTGGGGGACGCCCAGTGACTAGCATCGACCTGATCCGCAAACGCTCAGCAACGGAGATCGTGCGCTCCACGCTGAGTCTGTACGGGGATTACCCGTGGCTGTTCTTGATCCTGGCCTTCGTGGTGATGGCGCCATGGGATCTGGTCAAGCTGGCGGTGACCGGCATCGGCCCGCTCGGCGATGCCCGTCATGTCGGTTTCCTGGAGCGGGAATCGCTCGGCCTGCTCGATCTGCTGCTCATCAGCCCCTTGATCTCGGCGATGCACGTGCACGCCGTGGTCGCGATCGGTGATGCGCAACGCCCCCGATTGAGCGCTGTGGCATCAAAAGGCTTGCGGGTGCTTCCCGTCGTCGGCGTGGCCGCGCTCATCGCCGGCGTCGGCGTGGAGATCGGCTTCTTCGCCCTCGTGATCCCTGGCATTGTGCTCTGGATTCGCCTATCCGTGGTCCCGCAGGCGGCGGCCATCGAGCGCAACGGGGTACGAGACGCGCTGCGAAGCAGCTGGCGATTGACACGCGATCATGGATCGCACATCTTCGGCCTGCTCACGGTCTTCGCGATACTGGGTGTGGGAGTGGCACTCAGTGTGCGCGCGCTCGATCCCGGGGCCAGCACGAGTGCCGGCAACGTGGCGCTTGGAATCGCTGTGAACACGATCATTGCCTCGTTTACCGCGCTCGCTTCCGCGCTCCTCTACTTCGACCTGCTCGCCCGCCGGAAGCAAGCACAAGCTGTTCACACGGCCCTGAGTCCGTCGAGCCCGCTGCTGGCGAGTCCAAAGAGTAGGATGCACATGGTCGAGGTATGGCGGTGCCGAGATGCTTAACATGGCCGGCGACAGCGTGATGAGTCGCGCTGCACAGCCCGCGTCGCCGGGCAAGGCGAACCTCTCGGTCGGTATCGACCTCGCGGCGCAGAACAAGAACACCGCGGCGTGCGTGATCGAATGGCGTCCAGGCCGGGCGATGGCGCGAGCACCGATCGTTGGACCAGAAGGCGAAGATCTCGATTGGCTCGTGAGGCTGTGTACCCCGGCTCAGGCGGTCGGCATCGACGCCCCGTTCGGCTGGCCTGACCATGCGGTACAGGCGCTCACGTCGTGGGCGCGTGGCGAGCGCTGGCCGACCGTCAGCAAGGATGAGCTGAGGTATCGCGTCACCGACCGGATGGTGCGCGAGGTGACCGGGCTCCCGCCGCTCAGCGTGTCCTCCGACCGCATCGCGGTGGCGGCTCGGCGGTGCGCTCGCCTACTGGACCTGCTGCGCACGAGTGAGCGAGCCGTGGACCGGACAGGGAGGGACGGTGTCTTCGAGGTTTATCCGGGCGCCGCTCTGACGCGCTGGGGCCTCGACCGGAAGAAATATAAGACGAGCGGCAATGCGGCCGCCAAGCAGCGACAGCGCCGGGCGCGGGATGCCCTGGTGGCCGAGCTCGCGCGTCGCGCCTCCTGGCTCGATCTGTCCGCGGCCACGGAAGCGTGTGTCGACAGCGACGACGCGCTCGATGGCTTGCTCGCATCACTGGTGGCGCATGCAGGCCACATCGGTCGTACCGTCGTGCCGCCAGCCGACGACGAGACGTTGCGCCTGCGAATCTCGCGCGAGGGCTGGATCCACCTGCCAGACACGAGTCTTCAGCAGCTGGCGTGACTCGTGGTCCATCGCTTCCAAGCTTCAGGGCCGGTGAAGGTGAATCGTGACCCGCATGTGCTCGAGTATTTCGATCGGCATAGCCCTGGTCAGTCCGACCGTGCGGTTGACCCACCCACCCGCCTCACTTCACGCTCAAGCGAGAAGGTCGCGAGACGCTCCTCGTCAAGCGAGCGCCTGCCGGTGCCGATAGGACTTGGGTGGGACGCTGGTGGATAGCGCTGGGCGCCGTTGGCGCGCTCTCGCTGAGCGGATGCGGTGCGTCCGTGTCGCTCAGTGCTGGGGTCACTACCAACGATGGCCCTTATCTCGCGGCGTGGCGCACGGGCTGGACCGCCGTGGAACGCGCGTCCGCGCCTTACATCCCAACCGCGACCTCACCCGGCGCCTGCAACAAAGGCAGCACCAAGGAAGCGTGTTACCAAACCGACCTCCACGTCGCCCGGGCCATGGGACGACTTGGCGAATCGCTCTCGCACGTGTCTGTGCCGGCGGCCTACAAGACGGCTAACGCCGAAATGCTCCAAGCAACGCGCATCCACCTCCGCGGCCTGAGCCTCCGCATGCACTCCTTGGAAGCGGGAGACTACACCGAAGCCGAACGCGACGGGTGGTTCACCGAATCCAAGGCACTGATAGCCGAAAGCAACGCGCTCGCCCAGAAGGCTTACCAGTCGTTCCCACAATGGGCGCGACCCAATCCGGCACCCATCATCTGATCCGCCGCGATGGACGCCGGGGAAGCGGAAGTCAGCCGAGCGACCGACTGCAGCTCGTCAGGAGGAGCAGCGTGAGCGGATCCGACGACGCGCTCGCATCCGCACGAAAGCAGCAGTGTGGTCATTGGTCGTATCGGCCCGCATGTCGTCTGAACTAATTCCAGGGCTGCTGCTGCTCAATAAAGCTCTCCGTCAAACAGGGCAAAGAAGGCGAAACCCGCGCGATCAGCGACACCTACACCTACAACGGCAATGGCCTCCGAACCTCCCAAACCAGCAATGGGACAACCAGATACCTCGCCTGGAATATCGAGGAAGACACCTCGACAATCCTCAGCGACGAAACCAGGAGCTACGTCTACGGGCCAGACGAGGTCCCAATCGAGCAGATCGGCAGCAAAGGCAAGGTCCTCTTCCTCCACCACGACCAGCAGGGCTCGATCAGAATGCTCGCTAGAACCAGCGGCGCGACCGAAGCGACGACGACCTACGACCCGTACGGCAACGTGACCGGCAGCACCGGCATGGCCACGACGCCGCTCGGCTACGACGGCCAGTACACCAACGCTGACACGGGGCTCCTCTACCTCCGGGCGCGCTCATATGACCCCAAGACAGCGCAGTTTGTCAGTCCCGACCCTATCGTTGAGATCACAAGGGCACCATATGAGTACAGCTATGATAACCCGCTCGCATTCGTCGACCCCAGTGGGCTGGCATCGCAATATTGCGTCGGTGCCACGGCCAGTTTTATTGTGACGGTCGAAGTGAATATATGCGTCGTGGAAACCCCAGGCGGTGCTGGCGTCATCGGTCCGTTGGAGGGGGATACGGGGGTGGGTGCTGGTGTTAACGCCCACGCTGGAGCGGGTGTCAGCAATGCGCATACGCCCGGTGAATATGGAGGAGCGTTTGGCACGGCTGGTGGCAGCGCTCAAGCTGGATTTGGTGGATACGCCAACGCATTCGCGGGTCCCGGGCGCGACCGTGGGGTGGGTGCGGAGGGTGGTGTAGGAGGGTCCTACACGGTCGTCGCCCCGTTGTAAGATATGGGGCGTACGCTAGTGCTAGTGTATATCGTCATGAGCGTTCCTGGCGTTGGACGTGCACGCACAAGAATCGCACCAACGGCCGGAGGTGGTCGGTGAGAGCTATCCTCTCATTCCTGCCTCAGCACGTATGGCAAGTCGGAGCAGTGACTCTTGCGGTTGCCTGTATATGTCAGGGTCTGTTTCAACTCAAGACAGGCGCCAATCCGCCGGGCGCGACGTGGGTGAGCGACCGAGTAGTCCGTGTCGCGCCGTATTTCCAGATAGTGGTTGGAGTGTGCATCGGATTGGCTGCCTTCTTGGTCAATCCAGAGCCCCCGTGTGGAGGATGTGGGCATGGGCATTGGGGCGGGGACATCGGAATCATTCATGCTGGGTGTTTGGTTGGTGCTTCTTGGCGCGGCAATGGTGTTTAATTTTTCCTAAGAGCAAGAGGTGGGGGGCTCGTGGACGTGGTCTCTCCACTCATAGCCGGGCCGGGTGCCGCACGACGTAGGTGTGCCGTCGCTGAGGTTGGCGAGTGGTTCTGACCGCCAGCGCGGCCCCGATCCAGCGGGGACAGGTGGCCCGCCGTAGTCGGAGGTGTCGAGTGCGATGCCGGCGACGACGATCCAGGCGTGGGCGCTGTTGGCATAGACGGTGACCCAGCGTCCCGGGCCGGGCTGCCCGTAGTTCTCAAGTTGGCTTGAGTCGAGGGCGGTGGGGCTGAGGAGCCCGGCGGTGTAGAGCACGAACGAGGTGGCGCAGGAGCAGTCGTAGGCGGGCCAGAGCTGGGCGAGCGTGCCGTAGTGCTGGTCGGGTTCGGGGTAGGGGCGGGTGTGGATGAGGTCGCCGGCGGCGATCGCGAGCTTGACGGGGCGGCGCTTCGCGGGGTGCGGTGGCGCTCCCGTCGGGTTGGATCAGAGCGGTTTGACCGGCGGTGAGCCCGAGGGAGCCGGCGGCCTGGCATCGTGCCTGTTCGCCGGTGGTGGGTGTGGGTGCGACGCCACCGAGGAGGTCTGCGGGCGGGGTCGGGTGCGGGTGTGACGGTGACGGTGCGTGTGCCCCAGGCGTTTGGCTTGCGCGTCCGTACCAGTGATAGATGTCGATGTGCCGGAGATCGTGCGGGGGTGCCGTTGACGTGGCGCGGTCGCGGGGCATGGAGGCCCCGCGGAACGAGCCGTGTGGCCCAACTTCCCCGCGCGGACGATCTCCCTCTACCACCAGTGGCGAGCACTGGTACTGCCGGCCCGCTCGCGGGGGCATCTAGATGATTGATTCCACGGCGGGATCCGTGGTTTTCGAGGGTTTGTAGGCAGCCAGGTCGAAGTCGGCGGTGCTCAAAAGCATCGCCGACCATAGGGGGCCTCGATGGACGCCGACCTCGACCTGCTGCCCACTGCTGTCTACGTCACAGCCGACGATCTCCTGCCCGAACGGTGGGAGAACACCCGGCGAATCGTCACAGACGCGGAGGTCGTCACGCTCTGCGTCGCGCAAGCGATCATGGGGATACCGTCTGACCGGCGGTTCCTCGC
>DASZIQ010000061.1:0-42211 GCA_035948945.1 Solirubrobacteraceae bacterium | reverse complement strand
AATCCGGAGTTCCTGCGCGACGGGGTGGAGAGCATCGACACCGAGGAGCTGGTGATGAAGCTCATCAGCCCATTGCGCCCGGGGCTGATCGAGTCTCCCGAGGCTGGCGACTTCGTATACCTAGTGATGCCCATTCGTTTGAATACGTGATGGCGTCGCCGTGCGCGTCGTAAGCGTCTCACTGCGCGATTTCCGCACATATGCCCGTGCCGAGGTGCACCTGGGGGAGGGCCTGACCGTCCTGCATGGGCCCAACGGCGCCGGTAAGTCCAACCTGTTGGAGGCGCTCTACTTCGGCTGCACCGGGCACCCCCTGCGTACCCGCAACGAGCGCGAGCTGGTGCGCTTTGGACAGCAGGCCACCCGCGTCTCGGTCACTCTCCACGACGGCTCCGAGCACCACGAGCTGACGGTCGGGTATGGCATCGGCGAGGGCGAGGAGCGCTCGGTCAAGCGAATGTCCTGCGATGGGGCCGCCGTGGAGCGCCTGCTCGACGTCGAGACGCGCCCGCTGCTCGGCGTCTTCGTTCCCGACCGCCTCGAGCTGCTCAAGGGCTCTCCCGCGCCCCGCCGCGCCCACCTCGACCGCCTGGTGGCCGCGCTGTGGCCGCCGCGTACGGCCACGCGCCGCGCCTACGCTCGTGCGCTGGGCCAGCGCAATGCGCTGCTGGCCGGTATCCGCGCCGGCCGCGCCTCCCGCTCGACTCTGCCCACGTGGGACAGCGAGCTGGCCCGCCACGCGATTGCCCTGCGCGAAGACCGCGAACGCGTGGTGGAGCTACTGCACGAGCCGTTTGCCGCGCGTGCTGCCCAGCTTGGCTTGAGCGGCGGGGCGGCGATGCGCTACCGCCCGCGCTCGCGCGCCGCCGATGTCGAGGAGTTCGTCGCCGAGCTGCGCGAGCGGCTGCCCGGTGAGCTGGAGCGTGGTTACGGCGCCCACGGCCCCCACCGCGATGAGCTCGTGTTCGCCCGCGACGGTCGCGAGCTGCGCAGCTACGGCTCGCAGGGCGAGCTGCGCCTCGCCCTGCTGGCGCTGCTGCTGGCTGAGCGCGCCGTGCTGGCGGACTGCCGCGGGCGCACCCCGCTGCTGCTGCTCGACGATGTGATGAGCGAGCTCGACGCGCAGCGGCGGGAGCTGCTCGCCCATGAGCTCGCCGGCGGTGGCCAGAGCGTGATTGCGACCACCGACCTCACTCAGGTCCCGGGCGCGAGCACCGGGCGGCGAGGAGCGGAGCGGGCCGGTGTGGGAGGGGGGAGCTCGAATGGCGCCGATATCACCCGTCTGCGGATCGCGTCGGGTGCGGTCCTCCAGGAGGCGCTCGCAGCGTGAGCCTTGGCAGGCAGGCTCCGCGCTCGCTCTCGCTGGCGCTCGAAGACTTCACCACGACGATCGCTCCGGCGAGCACGCTCGCACGTGCGCAGGCGTGCTGGGAGATGGCCGTGGGATCCGCGATCGCCGCCGCCGCCGCCCCGATCGCCGAGCGCGATGGAGTGCTGACCGTGCGCTGCGAGGCGGCCGTCTGGTCACAGGAGCTCGAGCTGATGGCGACCGAGCTGCTCGGTCGCCTGAACACTGCCTTGGGCGAGGAGCTCCTGCACAAGCTGCGCTGTCGCGTAGGTTGACCGACACGGGCCGTTTTCCCTGCTATTCACTGGCATTTAAGGTGGTTTGCGGCGCTGGGGGAGGGACCCCTTGTGCTATCGTTCGATAGACAACGTACGGCCCCGGTCCGCGGTCTGTCGAGCTCGGATTCCGGGGCTTTCTCACGTCTTCTGGAGATGAAAGTGGAGGCCAATTGGCCGTAGAGAACACAGATGATGCGCTCGGAGGAGCTGCGCCGGGCGCAGCCAACGACCCCGCGATGGGCGCGGACGCAAGCTACGACGCCCAGGACATCACCGTGCTCGAGGGCCTGGAGGCCGTCCGCAAGCGCCCCGGCATGTACATCGGCTCCACCGGCGTCATGGGACTCCACCACCTTGTGTACGAGGTTGTGGACAACTCCGTGGACGAGGCGCTCGCCGGCTTCTGCACGGAGGTCTCCGTCGCGATCCACCCCGACAACTCCGTCACCGTCGTTGACAACGGCCGCGGCATCCCCGTCGCCATGCACGAGAAAGAGGGCCGGCCCGCAGTCGAGGTGGTGCTCACCGTTCTGCACTCCGGGGGGAAGTTCGGGGATGGGGGTGGCTACAAGGTCTCCGGCGGCCTGCACGGCGTCGGCGTGTCGGTCGTCAACGCGCTCTCCGAACGCCTTACCGTCGAGATCCGCCGCGACGGGCACGTGTGGTCGCAGGAGTATTCGCGCGGCGCCCCCCAGGCTGAGCTGCAGCGCGGTGAGAAGCTCCCCGCGGGCGCGCCCACCGGCACCACCGTCACGTTTCTCCCCGACGCCGACATTTTCGAGAGCCTCGACTTCGACTTCCGCACACTCGAAGAGCGCCTGCGCGAGACCGCCTTTCTCACGCGCGGCCTGCATATCTCGATCGTCGACGAGCGCGCCGAGGGCCACGCCGCCGAGTTCCGCTACGAGGGGGGGATCGAGGACTTCGTCGCCTACCTCAACGAGAACAAGGAGACCGTCCACCGCAAGGTCGTGTTCTTCGCCGGTGAGTCCGAGGAGGGCGCGGTCGAGGTCGCGATGCAGTGGAACTCCTCCTACCAGGAGTCGATCCACTCCTTCGCCAACAACATCAACACGAGCGAGGGCGGCAGTCACCTGTCGGGCTTTCGCTCCGCGCTCACGCGCACGCTCAACAAGTACGCCCGCGACCATGCGCTGCTCAAGGAGAAAGAGGACAATCTGTCCGGCGAGGACGTTCGTGAGGGGTTGACCGCGGTCATCTCCGTCAAGCTCCGCGATCCCCAGTTCGAGGGGCAGACCAAGACCAAGCTCGGCAACCCCGGCATGGCCGGCTTCGTCGAGTCGATCGTCAACGGCGGCCTGGGTGAGTTCCTGGAGGAGAACCCGAGCGAGGCGCGGGCGGTGATCATGAAGTCCGTGCAGGCGCAGCGCGCCCGCGAGGCGGCTCGCAAGGCGCGCGACCTGACGCGACGTAAGTCCGCCCTGGAGAACTCCACGCTGCCGGGCAAGCTCGCCGACTGCTCGGTCAAGGATCCCTCGCTGGCCGAGCTGTTTGTGGTCGAGGGCGACTCTGCCGGAGGCTCCGCCAAGCAGGGCCGCGACCGCAACACGCAGGCGGTGCTGCCGCTGCGGGGGAAGATCCTCAACGTCGAGAAGTCCCGCATCGACAAGGTCCTGCAGAACGTCGAGATCCAGGCGCTGATCACCGCGATCGGGACGGGGGTGCGGGACGAGTTCAACATCGAGAACGCCCGCTACCACAAGGTTGTGCTGATGACCGACGCCGACGTCGACGGCGCCCACATCCGCACACTCGTGCTGACGCTGCTGTTCCGCGAGATGGAAGAGCTGATCAAGGCCGGCTACGTCTACATCGCCAAGCCGCCGCTGTACAAGCTCAAGCAGGGCTCGCGCGAGCGCTACATCGAGAAGGAGACCGAGCTGGAGGAGATCCTGCTCACAGACAAGTGGGAGAAGCTCGAGATCGCCGACCGCCACGGCGCCCAGTTCAAGTTGACCGACAATCGCTGGCAGCGCTTCACCCGCCTGCTCAAGCAGTACGAAGGGTGGGCCTCCTCGCTGCGCGCTGCCCACGGCCATGACATGGTGCAGTTCCTGGAGGAGTCCACGCTGCTGGGCGAGCGGGTCACCAGCGCCGAGCAGGCGATCGAATTGCTCTCCCGCGAGGGCTTGGAGGGAGAGACGCACGCGACCGAGCTGCTCGAGACCGACCCGCTCGAGCTGCGAGTCAAGGCCGTGGAGACCCGCACCGGCTTTGCGCGCACCCACCGCATCAAGCGGACGCTGTTCGACTCCCAGGAGTACCGGCAGCTGGCGGCCGTGCACGAGCAGCTGATCGAGCTCGCCGGCACGCCCGCCTTCGAGGTGCGTCTTGGCGACGCTCACGAAAGCGCTCCCTCATTCGAGGCGCTGCGCCAAGCCGTTTTGAACGTCGCCCAGAAGGGGGTCAAACTGCAGCGCTTCAAGGGGCTCGGCGAGATGAACGCCGAGCAGCTCGGCGAAACCACGATGGCGCCCCAGACGCGCACGCTGGCGCAGGTCACGCTCGAGGACGCCGCCTCCGCCGACCGGATCTTCTCGATGCTGATGGGCGACCAGGTCGAGCCGCGCCGCGCCTTCATCGAGGACAATGCACGCGCAGTCGTAAACCTTGATGTCTGAGGAGGTGAGGGATGGCTTCGGCTGACGTCATAGGCGGCGGGAATATCGAACCGCGCGGGCTCGAGGAGGAGATGCGCACTGCCTACCTCGACTACGCGATGTCGGTGATCGTCGGCCGCGCGCTGCCCGACGTGCGCGACGGCTTGAAGCCCGTGCATCGCCGTGTGCTCTACGCGATGAACGAGCTGGGGCTCAGCCCCTCGCGCTCTTACTCGAAGTGCGCGCTGATCGTCGGCGAGGTCATGGGCAAGTACCACCCGCATGGGGACTCGGCCATCTACGACACGCTCGTGCGGATGGCGCAGGAGTTCTCGATGCGCAACGAGCTCGTCGACGGCCAAGGCAATTTTGGCTCAGTCGACGACGATCCAGCAGCCGCTATGCGCTACACCGAGGCTCGCCTCGCCCGCATCGCCACCGAGATGCTGCGCGACCTCGACATGGACACCGTCGATTTCGTGCCCAACTACGACGGCTCCAAGCGCGAACCGTTGGTCCTTCCGTCGCGCTTCCCCAACCTGCTCGTCAACGGCTCCTCCGGGATCGCGGTCGGCATGGCCACGAACATCCCGCCGCACAACCTGCGCGAGGTGATCGACGCGACCGTCGCCTACATCGATGACCCCGACATCGAGGTCGAGGGCCTGATGCGCCACATCAAGGGACCCGACTTCCCCACCGGCGGGATCATCCTCGGCCGCGCCGGCATCAAAGACGCGTATGAGACCGGCCGCGGCCGCGTGCGTGTGCAGGCGCGCGCCCACATCGAGCCGCTCAGTCACGGCAAGGAGGCGATCGTCGTCACCGAGCTGCCCTTCATGGTCAAGAAGGGCGGCCCCGGCAACCTGATCGAGAAGATCGCCGACCTCGTTCGCGACAAACGCATCCCCGAGATCTCGGACCTGCGCGACGAGTCCGACAAGCGCGGAATGCGCCTCGTGATCGAGCTCAAGCGCGACGTGATCCCCAAGGTCGTGCTCAACAAGCTCTACAAGCACACCCCGATGCAATCCACGTTCGGGGTGAACATGGTCGCGCTCGTCGACAACGTCCCCCGCACGCTCAACCTGCGCGCGGTGATCCACAACTACGTGGCCCACCAGCGCGAAGTCATCGTGCGCCGCACCAAGCACGAGCTCTCCGAGAAGGAGGCCCGTGCCCACATCCTGCTCGGACTGCTGATCGCGCTCGACAATCTCGACGCGATCATCGAACTGATCCGCGCCTCGCGCGACCGCGACTCGGCGCGCGAGCAACTGGTGGAGCGCTTCGAGCTCAGCCATATCCAGGCCAGCGCGATCCTCGACCTGCGCCTCTCCCAGCTCACGGCGCTGGAGGCCGACTCGATCAAACAGGAGCACGCCGACGTCACCGAGCGGATCACCGAGCTGCGCGCGATCCTCGGTGATGAGGGCCGTGTGCTAGCGGTCATCAAGGAGGAGCTCAAAGAGATACGCGAGCGCTTCGGCGATGAGCGCCGCAGCGAGATCACCCACTCCGAGGACGAGATCGACATCGAGGACCTGATCGCCGACCAGCAGATGGTGATCACGATCACCCGCACCGGCTACATCAAGTCCCTACCGCTTGCGACCTACCGCCAGCAGCACCGCGGCGGGCGCGGCGTCACCGGGATGGACATGAAGGACGGCGACTTCATCGAGCACCTGTTCGTCTGCTCCTCGCACGACTACCTGCTGTTCTTCTCCAACCGCGGCAAGGTGTACCGCTCGAAGGTCTACGAACTGCCGGAGGCCTCCCGCACCGCCAAGGGTCGCGCCCTGGTCAACGTGCTCCCCCTGCGCGAGGGCGAGCGGATCCAGTCGGTGCTCGCCACGCGCGACTACGGCGAGGGGGCCTACCTAGTCTTCGCCACTCGCCAGGGGATCGTCAAGAAGACCGAGTTCAAGGCCTACAACACGCCGATCAACGCCGATGGCATCATCGCGATCAAGATCCGCGACGACGACGAGCTCGTCGCGGTGCGCCGCACCAGCGGCGAGGACGACATCCTGATGGTCTCTCGCTCCGGCCAAGCCGCACGCTTTCATGAGTCTCAGGTGCGCGCGATGGGCCGCGACACCTCGGGCGTGCGCGGCATGAACGTTTCCAAGCAAGGCAACTACGTGCTCGCGATGGACGTCGCCCGCGACGACCAGGAGCTGCTCGTGGTCACCGAGAACGGCTACGGCAAGCGCACGCCGATAGCCGACTACCCCCGCAAGGGCCGCGGCGCGATGGGCGTCAAGACGATCGCCCTCACCGACCGCAAGGGGGCGCTGGCCGGTGCGCTGGTGGTGCGCGAGCACGAGGAGCTCGTGTTCATCTCGATCGGCGGCATGGTGCAGCGGACCTCTGTGAAGGGCATCAGTCGCTACGGCCGTGCCTCCCAGGGCGTGCGCCTGATGAACCTCAAGGACGATGACATCGTCAGTGCGGTCGCGCTGATCGTCGACGATGGCGAGGAGGGCGAGCGGGGGGAGGCCCTCGATTCTGCGGCGAGCGAGCTTCCCGGCGAACCCCAGGGCAACGGCAGGGCGACCGACCCGCCGCTCTCCGGGGCCGACTTGCGGGAGTACGCGGGGGGCGACGACGGCGAGGATGACGAGGAGGCGGGTCTGTAGCGGTGAGGGCGACGAGCGGGCCCCTCGTGCAAGCCCCCCTTGCATGACGTCACCTCCGTCCGCTACTCTGGCGAGACCAGAGAAAGGAGGTGGTCCGTACGTTGAGTGACAGTTCTTGCGGGACCCTGGAGGTGACCGGCCGCTAGGTCGGCAGGCTGGACCGCGTAGCGGAATCCAACCCGGGACACCCCGAGACCGCCGCCGGCCCTGGTCCCTCCGGCAGCGCAGGCAGTCTCGGTCTTTCCAGTCAAGCCAGTTGTACGAGGGGCGTCGCAAGGGTCGCGGCGCCCCTCGCCGTTTTTCGGGCTCGGGATTACGCCGGCCGGCTCGTCCCCCGCTGAGCGGGTGCTCGGAACGTCTTCAGCAGGCGCCGGACGCGCCGGTCGTTTGAAGACGCTCTCAGGCGGCCTGGGCCGTCTGCGGCAGATACTGGCGCCACGCCGCCGGGATCGACGGGCTGGCCACGTGGATGAACACCTCCGCGCGCGGCACCCGTGGCGCGTGACGCGGCTGCATGCCCGCCTGCCGCGGCAGGCGGTCCCCCTTGCGGCGGTTGCACGGTGCGCACGACGCCACGATGTTCTCCCAGCTCGACGGCCCCCCCTTGGAGCGGGGGATCACGTGGTCGACGGTAAGGTTGGCGCGCGAACCGCAATACTGGCAGGTCCATCCGTCGCGCGCAAACACCGCGCGTCGCGTGATCTTGCGCTGGTGGGCGTCGCGGGGCACGCGCACGTAGGCGACCAGGCGGATCACCGCAGGTCGCGCAAGCGTGGTCTTCTCGGAGTGCAACTCCCACCGCCCGCGCTCGACCAGCTCGGCCTTCTCCTTGAGCAACAGCACCACCGCGCGGCGCACCGAGCACACGTTGATCGGCTCGAAGGTCGCGTTCAAGACGAGCACCCGACCACTCTCAGGCCCGCGCCGCCGGTGCTCGGGTGGCGGCACGGACCGAACTGGGTCTGGTGGAATGGTGGTATCCATCCGTGCGCGCAGTGTAGCGACGAACGTGGTCGATTGTGCCCGCTTGCCGCGCCACTGCCTACGATTCGGACGGGTCGGCGCCAGCCGGGTAGGAGCCCAGCACGCGCACCTGCTCGCACACCGCGCGCAGTCCCGCGAGCGCCTCCGCCACCGTCGGCTCCCGCGCGCCGCCCTGCAGGTCGACGAAAAACATGTAGTGGCCCAGGCGGGCCCGCTGCGGGCGCGACTCGATCTTGGTCAGGTTGATCGCGCGCTGGGCAAACACATCCAGGCAGCGCACCAGCCAGCCGGGGCTGTCTGCGCCCGAGCCCCAGAACACCACCGATGTCTTCCACTGCGTGAGTGGGCTGGGTCGGTTTTCATCCCCGGCGTCCGCGCGCGTGCGCAGCGGCGGTGGGGAGTGCTCCGAGGAGCCCTCCGCCCCGGGCTCGCGCCGCGCCAGCCACACGAAGCGGGTGAGGTTGTCGTCGCGATCCTGCACCCCCTCGCGCACCACCGTCCCGCCGTAGATCTCCGCCGCCAGGCGCGTGCCGAGTGCCGCGCTGCCACGCCGGCGCTCGTCCACCACCAGCCGCACCGCCTCCGCCGTGGAGCTCGCGGGCAGCACCCGCGCGTGCGCTAGCTCACCTCGCAGCAGACGCGTGCACTGCCCGGGAACCTGCGGATGAGAGATGACAGTGTCGATCTCCCTCAGCGCCACCGGCTCGGCGGCGATCAGTGAATGCCGCACCGCCAGCAGCACCTCGCCCACGATCTCCAGATCCCCCTGCTCCTCCGCCGAAGCCGGGAGACACGCGCCTTCGGCGCGAATCCCCGTTTCGGCCAGCAGGTCGAGCGTCACCGTCACCGACCCGTCCAGCGAGTTCTCGATCGGCACGACCGCCCACCGCACCTCGCCGCGGCGCACCGCAAGCACGGTCTCGTAGATGCTCGCCAACGCCACCGGCTCCACGGAGTCAGCCCGCGCGCTATTGCACAGCGCTTCCTCGGTGAAGGTCCCCGCTGGTCCCAGATAGCCCACGCGGGGCCGCTGGGCATCTGCACCGGAGGCCATCGCGCTTGCTCCTACTGGGCTGAGAGCTGCTGCTCGGGAGCCGCACCGCCCGCCGGTGAAAGCGCCAGCTGCACCGCTTCGGCCTCCTCCGGGGAGAGCTCCAATTCGCCCTGGCCCTCGTGCACCTGCTTGAGGTAGACACGCGCCTGATCGCGGTGGTGGATGCAGGTGAGCACCACCCCCGAGCGGGTGCCGTCGAGCAGCGCGATCGACACCGACTGGTGCCCGGACAGCTCGTTGTACGCGTCGTAGCGCACCAGCGCGCGATGCGAGATCGCGCTATGCAACCCCACCTCCACGCCGCCCAGTCGGCCCTCCAGGCGTTCCGCCACTTCGCCGACGTACTCGCGCAGGTCCTCGAAGCCCTCCTGCATCGCCGCGGCGTGAGCCACCACGTCGCGCTCTCCCTCACCGAGCACGACCTGCTGCGCGGCTCGCAGCCGCCGCACGCTGAGCGCCAGCGCCACGCATCCCAACAGCGCCGCCACGGCGATCGCGGCGGCGGCGATCGCGACGATGCCCTGAGTGTCGGTGAGGCTGGTGGCGACGGTCATGCGGACACCGACAAGCTATCGCGCGAGCAGGAGCGACCGCGAGCGCGTTTGGAAATAGGCCGTGCCGGCCGCTGGAGGGCTCGTCGCGCCCCGGTCGGCGCAGGCGCCCCTGGACCAAGCTGGGCGCTGCGGATGCGGGGCTATCCGCTGAACACCGCCAGGTAGGAGCCCTTGTTGTTTTCGAGGTTGGTCTCCCCCGGAACGGGCTGCACATAGACGACCACACGCGCCGCGGCGCCGACCGGCACCCCTTCCACGGGAACGCTCACGGTCGAGGTCACCCCCGGTTCGGTTTTGGCGATCGCGCGGCTGTCTTTGTACTGCTTGCCCCCAGCGGTGACCGTGACTTCGACCTTCACGTCGGTCTCGGAGTTGCTCCCCGAGTCTTCGACCATCACCTTGAACGTCGGACTGGACCCGCCGCTTAGGTGGTTGACCGTGCCGGTCGATTCCGGCTGGAGTTCGGTGGAGCCGACGCTCACTGCCTTCAGCGCCGAGCCGTGCGTGCCCGGCGCGATCGCGCCGCTCTGCGCGCCGCCCGAGGATTTCCCGGTGAGGCGCTCTTCGACGGTGCTCGGTTCAAGCCATCCCATATTCGGCAGGAACTGAGTGCTCGCAGTGCTCAGCCCATGGATGCCGCCGGCTGCCAATTCCTGCTGAATCAGCGGCGCTACCCGCTGGGAGTAGATCACGTCGGAGGCTAGGAACATCTCCATCGCCCCGGCGACCAGCGTGCTCGCCTGCTTGCCCTGCCCCCCCAGCGCCTGGCGCACAAGCGGCGCGATCTTCGCCAGCGCTTCCTCGCGCAGATTGAGCACCAGCGTGAAATTGCGCTGTGCCGCATCGAGTTCGCTCGGGACGCTCAGCCGCTTGGCCTGTTCGGCCTGCCGCTGTGCCGCTTCGCGCAGTTCGTTGACTTTCTGCTCCACGTTCAGCGGCGGTTCGCTGGAGGCGCCGGCGAGCCCGGCGAACAGCGGATGCCCCACCTGCTGGTCGGATTCGCTGACCAACTGTCCCGCTTCGCGGTTGTACTTCTTCAGCGCTTCTTCCTTGCCGCTCTTCAAGCAACCGTCGATCAGCAGCACGATCACGATCAGCACGACCACCCCGACCCCCGCGGCGATTCGCCGCCGCACCATCATCGTGTGGCGGTCCACATGTGGGATTGGGTGCCCGCCCACCCGCTGTGGCCGGCGCGGGCGCGGCTGTGAGCGGGGAGGATTGGGTGCCCGCCCACCCGTAGCGGCCGGTCGCGGCGCTCCTCCCTCGTCATCGTCGAAGAACGACAAGCTGACTGGCTCCTTGGGCTCCTTGCAGAGACTGCTCGCGTTGAGGAACGCACCAGTATGACCGCCCGCCCGCCCGGGGGTGGGCGGGCATCGAATCATTGGTGCCATCTGCAACTTCTCGCTCACCCCCGCTTCTCCTGCCTGCTCGCGGCAGGGAGGGCGGGCACACCGGCGAACGCAGGAGTCGGTGGACTCTCACGACACCCTGATCGCGCCTGCGCCCGCGCGGATGGGCCGCCTCGAGTCTCGCGTCCGCGACGAGCGGCCGCCGGCTGGGCGGGGCGCTCCGGCGCTCGGCCGCTACCGACTGCTCGAGCGCCTTGGCGCCGGCGGCTTCGGGGTGGTGTGGCGCGCCCACGACGAGCTGCTCGACCGCGAGGTGGCCGTCAAGACGATCCCCCTTCCCGCGGGCGAAGACCGCGAGCGCGCCACGCGCGAGGCGCTCGCCACCGCCCGTCTCGCGCACCCGGCGATCGTCGCCCTGTACGAGGCGTGCGCCGTGGAGGACACCTTCTATCTGATCTCCGAGTTGGTCCACGGCGAGACCCTCGCCCAGCTGATCGCCACCGACGCGCTCAGCGACGAGGAGGTCCTCGAAATCGGGATCGCGCTCGCCGACGCGCTCCTGCACGCGCACGGACGTGGGGTGATCCACCGCGACATCAAGCCCCAAAACGTACTGGTGCCCGCACCGGCCGATCCGTGCCGGCCCCCGCAGCGACCCGCGTTCCAGGGCGCCGGCCCGGTCGCCAAGCTGACCGACTTCGGCGGCGCGCTGCTCGCCGGCGAGGAGTCCCTCACCCGCACTGGCGACGTGCTCGGCACGCTCGCCTACATGGCCCCCGAGCAGATCGACGGCGGCGAGGTCGACGCCGCGGCCGACCTCTACTCGCTCGCGCTCGTGCTCTACGAGGCGCTCAGCGGCGTCAACCCCGTGCGCGGCCCGACCCCCGCAGCCACCGCGCGGCGCATCGGCGAGCAGCTGCCGCCACTGGAGCGCCACCGCCGCGATCTGCCACGCGAGCTCACACGGGCGCTCGACCGTGCGCTCGAGGCCGACCCCGAGCTGCGCGGTACGCTGCCTGAGCTGCGGGAGGACCTCGCGCACGGCCTGCGCCACGGTCCGCGGCGCTCGCCCTGGGGGCGCCGCGCGCGCGTTCCGGCGGTGCCGCTTGCTCGCCCCCTCCAGGCCGGCCCGGAGGGGCCGGGCCTATCCTCCCAACCTCCACCCTCCCGCGCTCCCGCAATTGCGACGGAGGTACACGCGCCGCGGCGGGACTCCCCCTCGCAATACCACGAGGAGCAGCCAGACACGACGGGTTGGCTCACTGCCGCGCGGTTGGTCTGGATCGTCGTGACGCTGGCGGTGTGCGTCTGGCAGATCGCGGCCGGCCGCCCTGGGATCGCGTTGATCGCACCGTGCGCGGTGCTGGCGCTGGTGCTGCTCGTGCGTCGTCCCGGGCCCCGTTGGCTCGCCGTCCTGCTTGCGCCCGTGCTCGGTCTCGCCGGCCTCGCGGGCGCCTTCCCCGCGCTTGCCGGCCAACTCGCCCGTTGGCGCTCCCGCGCCCTGCTGGGGGCGCTTGGCTACTGGTGGCTGCGGCTTGCCGAGCTGCCGCTGGACGGGTCCCTGGCGAGCACCGCCCACGCGGTTGTGCATCTGCTGAGCGTCGGGCTGCCGATGGGAGCGGCCCTGTGGGCGCTCGCCGCCGTGGCTCTTCCATGGATGGTGCGCGGGCGCTCGGCGATGCTCGATGCGCTCGCGGCGATCCTCTGGGCGGTGGCGCTCGTGGCTGGGTGGGCTGGCATCCAGTCGCTCGATGGAGGCTTTTCCATAACCCACGCGACGCTTCCATCCCCGCATGGCGTCATCCTGAGTGTCTCGCTTGGGGCACTGCTCGCGGTCGCCGCACGAGCGCTGCGTGGGCCGGTGCAGACGATCGCTGCGTGAGGAGCCTTAAAGTAAGGAGTGGCGGGACGGCGGGGTTTGGCGCTGTCGGTTCCGCCCCGGTGACAAGGCCATATCGATGAACCCCCTCAAGAGTCTCGAGACCACGCTCGCCTCCCTGGTGGAGGGCGCCTTCGGGCGCCTCTTCCGCTCCGAGGTGCGCCCGATGGAACTCGCGCGTAAGCTCGCCCGTGAGATGGACGAGCACCGCACCACGTCCGTGTCGCGCGTGTACGCCCCCAACGAGTACGCCGTCTGGCTCTCCCCACCGGATCGCGCTCGCTACGAGGGCGTCGAGGACGAGCTGATCGACGAGCTCTGCGCCTACCTGCTCGAGCACGCTCGCAGCGAGGATCTCACGCTTGCCTCGCACCCGCTCATCGCCTTCCACACCGACGAGTCGCTATCGCTTGGTGAGTTTGGCATCCAGGCGCGGCTGGTACGGCCCGAGGGACCCGGCGACGAGGACCTCGACGACCACCGTGGGGGGTGGGAGCAGCCTGCCCCGGAGGAGGATTGGCCTGTCCCTGCGGGCGCCGTCCGCCGCGAGAACGAGCATGGGCAGACGATGATCTACAGCTCCTCCGCCCGCCTGCGCGAGCCGCTCGAACAGGCCCGCGCCGCCCGTCCACCCCGCGCCCTGCTGCTGGTCGGCGGGCGACGCCTGGTGGTCGCTCCGGAAGGCGCGGTGATCGGCCGCAGCCGCGACTGCGACGTCGTGCTCGACGATGCCGGGATCTCCCGCCGCCACGCTCACATTCGCCCCACCGCACACGGTTGGGCGATCGAGGATCTGCGCTCGACCAACGGCGTGCTCCTCAACGGCGAGCGGCTGCACGGCTCCCGTCCGCTGCAGCTCGGCGACCGCATCGAGCTCGGCTCCACCGAGATCGTGTTCGAGCAGCGATGAATACGCTCCAGCCGGTGTCGGTTGCGCTCAAGTTCGGCTTCCTCGCCGTGCTCTACCTGTTCCTGCTGTGGGTCGCGCGCAGCGCATTGAGCGATCTGCGGGGACGCGATCGAACCCATCCGCCCACGGGCTGGAGCGCTGGGGGCGGCGCGGGATCGGGCTACGCGGCCTCTGCGGATGCGACCGGCCTGCAGTCGGCCTCGGCACTCGGGCGCTCCAACGTCGCCCGCCGTGCCCCCCGTCTGGTGGTCGCCCGCGCGAGCGGTCACGATGCGGGGATGATCTACGACCTCGACGGCGACCTCGTGCTCGGTCGCGGCGACCACGCGGAGATACGCCTGGAGGATCCCTTCGCCTCCTCGCGCCACGCCCGCATCTACGAGCAGGCGGGGACGCTCGTGCTCGAGGATCTGCGCTCGACCAACGGCACCTACCTCAACGAGGAGCTGCTGGACACTCCCCGTCCGCTGCATCCCGGCGATCATCTGCGGATCGGCGAGAGCGAATTCGTATTCGAGGTGGATCGATGACCCCGCGGACCCTGCGGACTCATACAGGGAGCCACCGGTGATGCTGCGCGTGGCCGAGCAGTACGCGGGCACCGACACCGGCCTGCAGCGGCGCGCCAACGAGGACTCGCTGCTCGCGCGCTCGCCGCTGTTCGTGGTCGCCGATGGCATGGGCGGCGCGCAGGCCGGCGAGGTGGCCTCGAAGATCGCGGTGGAGTCCTTCCAGGCCGGCCTGCCCGACGGCGCTCCCCCCGAGGAGGGGCTGGCCGCGCACGCGCGTGCCGCCAACGCGCGCATTCACGAGCTCTCCCGCGAGAACGCCGAGCAGGCCGGCATGGGCACCACCCTCACCGCCGTCTACGTCGGCGAGCAGGAGGTCGCAATCGCCCACGTCGGAGACAGCCGCGCCTATTGCCTGCGCGACGGCGAGTTGCTGCGCCTCACCGACGACCATTCGCTCGTGGACGAGCTGATCCGCGAGGGCCGTCTCACTCCCGAAGAAGCCGAGGACCACCCTCAGCGATCGATCATCACGCGTGCGCTGGGGCCCGAGGAGACCGTCGAGGTGGACACGCGCTCGTTCCGCGCGCGTGCCGGAGACATCTACCTGCTGTGCAGCGACGGCCTTACCTCGATGGTTCCGGAGGCGCGCCTCGCCGAGGTCCTGCGTCTGTATGCCGGCGCGCGCCTGCGCGACATCGGCGAGGCGCTGATCGCCGAAGCCAACCACGCCGGCGGGCGCGACAACATCACCGTGATCCTGCTGCGCTTGGAGGAGGTGGGCTCGGACTCATCCCTTCCGGGGCCCGCTGAGGAGGATCGCAACGCCACGATCGTCAGCATGCCCGCTGTGGGGGCGACGCGCCCATCGTCTTCGGTGCTGGCACCCCCGCCGCCACGCGGCAGCGAGACCCTGGAGGCGGCCGCGCCCACCGAAGCCCGCGTCCGGGAGCGATCGTCGGCGCGAGCACGCCGGGACGCCCATCGCACGCACCCCGCTCGACCGGCAACGCCCGCGGTGGCCCGCCGTCCCCGCTCCCCCGACTCCGCGCCCACCGGCCCTCGGCGGCGGCGGCGTGGTGTGCTGCCTGCGCTGATCGTGCTTGCGGTGCTTGGGGTGCTCGCGGGCGGTGGGTACATTGCCGCGCAGTCGGTGTTCTTCATCGGCACCGACGCACGCGGCCTGGTGACGATGTACCGGGGCCTCCCCTACAAGCTCCCCGGCGGAATCGACCTCTACAGCAGCTACTACGTCTCGGGAGTCGGCGCCTCCACGCTGAGTCCCACGCGGCGCGGCACGCTGCTCGACCACAAGTGGCTCTCCGAAAAAGAAGCCGGGTCGCTCGTGCACTCGATCGAACTCGAAGAGCTGAGCGGATGAGCCGGCGGGCGGCGAGCACCGGGGGGTGGGAGCGGGCTCGCAGACGGGGATGCGCAAGATGAACCGCCCGATCCTGCGCCTCTACATGCTGGTGCTGGTGCTGTTCGCGCTGCTCGTCGCCTTCACCTCGCGCTGGACGGTCTTCGAGGCTTCCTCACTGCGCGAAAACCCGCTCAACCACCGCGCGCGGATCGAGCAGGCGCGCGTCCAGCGCGGGGCGATCCTCGCCGTCGACGGCACCGTACTCGCGCGCAGCGTACGCACGCGCGAAGGCACCTACGAACGCGCCTACCCAGCCGGGGAAGAGTTCGCTCAGGCGATCGGCTACTCCTACCCCCTCGGCGTTGGACGCGCCGCCCTCGAGCGCTACCGCAACGCCCCCCTCAGCGGGCAGAGCCAGAGCGACCTGCAGTCGCTCCTCGACCAGTTCCAGGGCCGCCCCGAAAAGGGCGACGAAGTGGTCACTACGCTCGACCCTGCTGCCCAGCAGGCGGCGCTTGCAGGGCTCGGGGCTCATCAGGGCGCCGTCGTGGCGCTCGTGCCGTCCACCGGCGCCGTGCGGGTGATGGCCTCCACCCCCAGCTACGACCCGGGCGTACTGCGCTCCACCGCGGGCGCCGAGCGGCTGAAAGCCGACAGCGAATCCCCGTTGGTGAACCGCGCGGTTCAGTATGGGTATGCGCCGGGGTCGACCTTCAAGGTCGTCACCGCTACCGCCGCGATCGACACGGGACGCTTCACACCCTCCTCGACGCTCAGCGGCCGCAACGGGATTGTGGTGTCGGGAGTTCCGCTGAGCAACGACCAGAACGAAAGCTTTGGCGAGCTCACGCTCACGCAGGCGCTCGCCAAATCGGTCAACACCGTGTGGGCGCAGGTCGCCGAACAGGTTGGCAAGCCGACGCTCGCCCGCTACATGCGCCGCTTCGGCTTCGACGCCAAGCCGCAGCTCGACTACCCGGCCGAAGAAATGTCCGCCTCCGGGGAGTACGAGGACGAACGCGGGGGCGAACTCCTGCTCTCGCCCCGCAGCCCACTGGTCGACGTCGGGCGCATGGGCATCGGCCAGGACAAACTGCGGGTGACCGCGCTGCAGATGGCTGAGGTCGCCGCCGCCGTCGCCAACCGCGGCCGCCTGATGGCCCCACACCTGACCGACCGGATTGTCGATCCCGAAGGGCGGATTGTGCAGCGCATCTCCCCCCGCGTGCAGTCGGTCGTGATGAAGCCCGCCACCGCCACTGCCGTCACCTCGATGATGGAAGCCGTCGTCAACGAAGGCACCGGCGAAAACGCCCGGATCCCTGGCGTGCAGGTCGCCGGCAAGACCGGCACCGCGGAAACGCAGATCGGCAGCGCGCTCAACAACGTGTGGTTCATCGCCTTCGCCCCCGCCGCCAACCCCACCGTGGCGATCGCCGTGACGGTCAAGGGCGTCCCCGGGTACGGCGCCACGTACGCGCTGCCGATCGCTCGGCGTGTGATGGAAGTGCTGCTCCATGAATAAACGCCTCCTGACGACCCGGGCGGCCCGGCGATGATCGCGGGCGCAGCCTTGCGCCGGACCGCCCCCCTGGGAGCCTCTCGAACGACCCAGGCGGTCTGGCGATGATCCAATCCGGCACGGTGATCGACGGGCGCTACGAGGTGCTCTCGCGGATCGGCACCGGCGGGATGGCCGATGTGTACCTCGCGCGCGACCAGCTGCTGGGGCGCCAGGTGGCGGTCAAGCTGCTCCACCACCGCTTCGCCGAAGACCAGGAGTTCGTGGAGCGTTTCCGCCGCGAGGCTTCTAGCGCCGCCGGCCTCTCCCACCCCAACGTGGTGGCGATCTTCGACCGCGGCGAGTGGGACGGCACCTACTACATCGCGATGGAGTACCTCCCCGGGCGCTCCCTGAAGGCCGTGGTGCGCGAGCAGGGGCCGCTCGACCCCGCGGCGGCGATCGACATCGTCATCCAGATCCTGCAGGCCGCGCGCTTCGCGCACCGCCGCGGGGTGATCCACCGCGACCTGAAGCCCCACAACGTGATCCTCGACGAGGAGGGCCGCGCGAAGGTCACCGACTTCGGGATCGCCCGCGCCGGCGCCTCCGACATGACGCTCACCGGCTCGATCATGGGCACCGCCCAATACCTGTCCCCCGAGCAGGCCCAGGGTCACGCGGTCAGCGCCGCCTCCGACATCTACGCGGTGGGGATCGTCCTCTACGAGCTGCTCACCGGCAGGGTGCCCTTCGACGGGGAGACGGCGGTGACGATCGCACTCAAGCAGGTCTCCGCCGCGCCGCTGCCGCCGAGCGCGGTCGTGAGCCATGCGGCTCCCCTCCCGCCTGGCGCCGGGTCCACCTACCCACCTGGCGCCGCAGCGAGCGGCGCGCCCGCCCCTGCCCCCGCGCGAGCCGCGATTCCACCAGAGCTCGACGCCGTGGTGCTGCGAGCACTCGCGAAGGATCCCGCGGAGCGCTATGCCGACGCCGACGAGTTCATCGCGGCGCTCCAGCACGTGCGCCGCAGCCTGCCCGGCGCGGGTGAGCGCCCGCCCGTCGTGCCTGCCGAAGCCGGGAGACACGCGCCTGCGGCGGGAATCCCCGTTTCGGCCAGCAACGGGCCGGTGGCGCCCGCGGCCGCCACCGCACTGCTGCTGGCGCCCGCCACCGAGGACGCGGAGCGGCAGGACCCCGGGGAGGCGTCGGCGCGGCGGCGCAGACGCCGCTGGTGGATCGCAGGCGGGGTGCTGCTCGCGCTCGTCGCGGCCGGAGTTGCACTCGCGCTGTTGCTGCCGGCAGCCAAACGCCAGGTGACCGTGCCCAACGTCGTCGACCGCACCGCGTCGCTGGCGGCCACCGAACTCAAAGCGGCTGGTCTGGTGCCGGTCCCCTCGCAGGCGCCCAGTCTCAATGTCACCGATGGCGCCGTTATCTCCCTGAGCCCCGCGGCAGGCAGCGTGGTGCAGCGGGGCGCACACGTGAGCGTCGTCGTCTCCACCGGTCCCGCCAGCGCGGGAGTGCCCGACGTGAGAGGCCTCACCAGCGCGGAAGCCCAGCACAAGCTCGTGCAGGCACACTTCAAGCCCAACGTGCAGGACCGCTCCAGCGCGTCGGTGGAGAGCGGCAAGGTGATCTCCACCGAACCCTCGCAGGGCGTGCCGCTGCTGATGGGCAGCCCGGTGACGGTGTTCGTCTCGAGTGGGCCCATGCAGGTGGAAGTCCCCACGGTGACCGGCCAGAGCGAAACCGAAGCGCGCGGCTCGCTGCGCGCCGCGGGTCTGCACGTGGGCACCGTCACCAAGCGCGAAGAAGCGGGCCAGGCGGCCGGCACCGTGCTCTCGCAGTCGCCCTCCGCGGGCAGCTCCGTGCGCAGCGGCGAAGCGGTGAGCCTCGTGGTGGCAAAGGCCTCGCAGGAAGTCGCGGTGCCGCGTGTGGTCGGCAAAAAGCAGGAACGCGCCGAAGGCGAACTGATCGGCGCCGGCTTCGTGGTGAAGTCCAGCACGCGCGCCGTCACCAACCAAGCGGAAGCCGGGCTGGTGCTCCAGCAGAATCCCGCGGGCGGCACCAAGGCCAAGCGGGGAGCGACGATCAAGCTCACCGTGGGCGAACTCGCGCCGCAGACCACGCCGAGCACCACGACCACGACGACTCCGAGCACCACGACCACCACCTCCCAAACCCCGCCCGCCGCCGCGCCCGCCGTTCCATGAGGCCACCCGCAATTGGACCTGCGGCAGGGGATGCCGCTCCATGAGCGCCCGGATCGAGGACGCCATGCGCCGGGCGGGCGGGAGGCGGGTCGGATGACACTCACCGTCGCACTGCTCGCGGGCGGGCGCTCTTCCGAGCACGACGTCTCGCTGGCCTCCGCTCGCGCCGTGCGTGAGGGCCTGGAGTGTGCCGGGCACGAGGTTCGCTGGGTGGAGATCGAGCGCGACGGCGCGTGGCTTCACGGTAAGGAGCGGCTCAGCCTCTGCCCAGGGGAGGGGCTGCTCGCCGCGGACGTGGTGTTCCCGGCGTTGCACGGACCCTTCGGCGAGGACGGCACGGTGCAGGGCGTGCTGGAGTCGTTGGACGTCGCCTATGTGGGCGCGGGTGTTGCCGCGTCAGCGATCTGCATGGACAAGGTGCTCTTCAAAGAGCTGATGTCCGCCGCGGGCATTCCCCAGGTGGGGTACGCCGGAGTGCGCGCCGAGCGCTGGCGGCGGGCTCCCGCAGAGGTGCTCGAGGAGCTTGCTGCTCTGGGCCTGCCGGTGTTCGTCAAGCCTGCCCACATGGGTTCCTCGGTGGGGATCGTCAAGGTCTCCGACGCCCACCTGCTGGACTCGGCGCTGGATCAGGCGTTCACGCACGACCCACTGGCGATCGTCGAGGCGCTGGCGAGCGGGGTCGAGGTCGAGTGCGCCGTGCTCGGGTCCTCACGCAACGACGATCGGCCGTCGGCGCTGGCGTCCGAGCCCGGGGAGATCGCGTTCGCAGGGGAGTGGTACGACTATGCTGCCAAGTACGACGCGGGGGGGATGGAGCTGCTGGTGCCCGCCCGCATCTCCGCGGCGGCATGTGTGCGGGTGCGGGAGCTGGCGCTGGAGGTGTTCGCGTACACCGGCTGCGAGGGTCTCGCGCGTGTGGACTTCTTCGTGGACGGCGAGCGCGTGCTGGTCAACGAGCTCAACACGATGCCCGGCTTCACCCCGACGAGCGTGTACGCGAAGCTGATCGAGGCCTCGGGGATCCCCTACCCGGAGCTCGTCGACCGCCTCTGCCGGCTCGGGATCGAGCGCTGGGAGGCCAGGCGCGCCTACCAGTATTGAGTCAAACGCGCAGCGGCGAGAGCAGTAGATCGACGAGCACCCGCGGGTCGCGCCGGATACGTGCGGGCGCGGTCGTGGGGGGTCTTTTTTTTATATTTATTTGGATGGGGTCGCGCAGTTTGAGCAGCCGGCCCTCGGCGATCAGCCGCTCATCGACCGCCCCGAGGCGGCCCTCGAAGGTGGTGTACACCGGGGTGCCGAGCGCGACGGCCTCGCGGTTCATCGTGCCGCCGGCGGAGATCACGAGGTCGGCGTGGGCGATCAGCGACTGCGCGTCGATCGCCTGCTCGGGGACGACGAAGCCGGGCACACCGGCAAGCTCCGTGCGCTGGGCCGTAGTGCGGGGCAGCACCACCGACTGCACCCCCTGCGCCCCGCCCGCCGCGTCGCGCAGGCGCTCGAGGACCCGCCCGAAGAGGTCGTTCTCGAAGCGGTGGTAGAGCGAGACCTCCGGGGGCGTGCGCACCACGACGATCGGCCGCCCGGGGTCGAGCCCCAGCTGCGCGAGGATCGCGGGGTCGGGCTCGAAGTCGGCGAGGTAGTACTCCTCCTTCAGCCCCGCGTAGGGGCGCACCTTGCCGCGCGCGCCGTAGCGATCGAGGCGCGCGGGTGGGATCGCCTCGGGCACGACCACCGCCCGCCCCAGCCGGCAGTTAAGCTGGTGCTGCACGGTTGCCCACTCGTAGTCGAACATCGTGGCGCTCGGAATCCGCAGCAGCGCGGCGGCGACGCTCACGTCGTTGGAGCCATGGCCGAGCGCGATGTCGAAGCGCGCTCCAGCGGCACGGGCGTCGGCGCGTGCCCAGCGCAGCAGCGCCCCCGAGCGCAGCGCGAGGCCGCCGGCCTTGGCGGCCAGCCGCTCGCCGCGGTGGCGGCCGATTGCGGTATGAGGGATTTCGAAGCGGCGCAGCAACCCGAGCGTCTGGGCGAAGTCGCGCGCAGTCACCCGCACCTCGTGGCCGTCGCGCTCCAGCGCCGCGATCACCGGTCGCATGACCAGCACGTGGGGGCTGTTGGTGAGGTCGATCCAAACGCGCATCGGGGTGGACGGTATCGTTGACGCGCTCATGCTCGTCCTCGCGTCGGTCACCGAATCGGTCGTCACCACCACCTGGCATCTCGTCCGCGACGGGGGGCTGCCGGCCGTGTTCGCGCTGATGGCGATCGGCTCGGCCTGCATCCCGATCCCCTCGGAGGTGGTGATGCTGTTCGCCGGCTTCGCCGTCGCCGACCCCGGTGGCTCGGGCGCCCACCACCACCTGACGATGACCGGCATCGTGCTCGCGGGCCTGCTGGGAACGCTCGTCGGCTCGTGGGTCGCCTACGCGCTCGGCCGCGGGGGTCGCCTGGAGCTGATGGAACGCCACGGCCACCTGGTGCACATGGGCCCGGCACAGATCGAACGCGCCGACCGCTGGTTCTCGCGCTACGGCGAAATGACCGTCCTCTTCGGCCGCATGATCCCGCTTGTGCGCGCCTTCGTCTCGCTGCCCGCGGGGGTGGCGAAGATGCCGCTGCCGCGCTTCTCCGCGCTGACGGTGATCGGCTCGATCCCCTGGGTGCTCGCGCTCGCGTTGGCGGGCCACGCGCTCGGCGGCGAATGGACGAGCGTGCGCAAGGGCTTCGAGTACGTCGACTACGCGATCGTCGCGCTGGTCGTGGTGGGCATCGGCTATTGGATCGTCCGCCGCCGCCGTGCGGGCCAGTTGGCGGCCGTCGAAGCCGCGGCCGAGGACCCCGATCGCGCCTCGCCTCCGGAGTCGGCGCCCGCGGACGTTGGCTGAGCCTGCGGGATCTCCCCGGGCCACGCAGGCGACGGAGCTGCGGCTGCATCGGGCACTGCTGCTGGGCCTCGTGCAGGGCGCCACCGAGGTGCTGCCCGTCTCCTCCTCGGCGCACATCGCGCTGCTCCCGCGCCTGGCGGGCTGGCCTCATGTCCAACGAGACGCCGAGCTGCGCAACTCCCTGGAGGTCGCGCTGCACGCGGGTACCGCCGTCGCGCTGGCGCTCGCGCTGCGCGGGGAGCTGGGGCAGGCTCTACGCGCGTTGGATGGCAGAGCCCTGGCGCCGGCGGCCCTCGCCCTCGCCCTCGCCCCGCCCGCGCTCGCCGGCTACCTCTTGGAGCGCCGTTTGGAGCGTCGGCCGAGTGGCCCCCGCGCGCTCGCTACGGGCCTGGCGGTAGGCGCCGCCGCGATGGCCTGGGCTGACACTCGCCCGGGGACCCGTAACCTCGCGGACTTCGGCCCTCGCGACGGCCTCGCGCTCGGCCTCGCGCAGGCGCTCGCTCTGCTCCCGGGCGTCTCGCGCAACGGCGCCACCCTCACCGCCGCGCGCGCGCGCGGCTTCGCCCGCGAGGACGCCCACGCCCTCTCTTGGCGCGTCGGCCTCCCCGTGATCGCGGGCGCCGCGGTGCTCAAGGCCTCTCGTCTCGGCCAGCGTCGCACTTCGCCGGGCGCTGCTCCTACGCTCGTCGCCGGCGCGGGCGCGGCATTCCTGTCGACGCTCGCCGGCGCGCCGTTGATCCGGCCCGGCAGACGTGGGTGGGCGCTGTGGCCGTTTGCGCTCTACCGCGCAGGGCTGGCGCTGGCGGCGGTGGGATGTGGCGACAGGCAGAGCGCCGACGATGAGCCCTGGACTGACGAGGATGAGGCCGCGGCGGCCGAGGGTCGGGCTGACTTGGCAGCCGGGCGTACTGTGTCGCTGGACGAGGCGCTGCGAGAGTACGAGTGAGCGGCGCGGCCTGGCGCCTTGAGCTCACCCGCGCAGCCCGCGACTGAATACGTCGCGACTTTGGTCTGAACGTCCTACGATCCATGCATGGCGATGGCCTCGGCTCGTCGTGACCCCGTGTCGCAAGAGCATCGTCGGACACGCGCCCTGCTCGGCGCGGGGATCACGCTCGTCCTGATCGTCGCGCTGTTGGTCGTCGCGGTGCTGGCCTTCTCGGGCGTGACGTTGGCCAGCGATCCGACGGCTCTCGCGCACGTGACGGTGCAGCCGTTGGGCGGGACGATCGAGCGCGTCCGGGCGTACGGGCCGAACGGTCGGAGGGTGCCGCTCGCGATCGACGACGGGCGGCTGACTCCCCTGAAGCGGCTGACTCCGGGCGAGCAGGTGACCGTGGACGTGGAGGTTCGCCGGCCGGGATGGCTCAGCTGGGCGCTGGGAAGCGAGCGCAACGAGCAGCTGACTCTGCGCGCGCCCGCCGCGCAGGTGACCGAGCGCTGGATGACCGTGCCCTCGGGCTCGGAGGTGCGCGTGAGCTTCGACCAGCCTGTGAGTTCGGTGTCCTATGGGAGCGGCACCGATGGCTCGACCCACCACGCGCTGGGCAGTCCTCAGAGCTCGGTCTCGCTCGGGCCGCAGGCCTCGACCGGCGCAATCGAGATCGCCGCTGCGCCGCGCCCCTGGGAGAGGCTCGGGGTTCCCACGCAGGTGAGCTGGTTCCCGCCCTCCCGGGCTCCCGTGATGGTCAGCTTCCCCGCGGCCGGCGCGCGCATCTCTCCCGCGACGCCGATCGACCTGACGTTCTCCAAGCCGGTGAGCGAAGTGCTGGGCTCGGCTCGTCCCCAGCTCTCGCCGAGCACGCCCGGGAGCTGGCGCGAAACCGACAGCCACACGCTCGTCTTCACGCCGTCGGGGTTGGGGGCGGCGCTCGACTCACAGCTGCGGGTCCAGCTCCCACGTGCGGTCGCCGTCACGACGGGCGGGAGCGGGCTGCGCACCACCAACCAGATCGAATGGACCGTGCCGCCCGGCTCGACGCTGCGCCTGCACCAGCTGCTCGCCGAAGCCGGCTACCTGCCGGTCATATGGCAGCCGTCGGGTGCCGCCGTGGCGCGCACGCCGAGCGCCGAGGCCCAGGCGGCTGTCGAACCTCCCAGCGGCAGCTTCAGCTGGCGCTATCCGAACACGCCACATCAGCTGCAGGCGATGTGGAGCCCCGACCAGGCGACCGTGATCACCAAGGGCGCGGTGATGAAGTTCGAGAACGAAAATGACCTCACCGTCGATGGGGTCGCGGGACCGACCGTGTGGCACATGCTGCTGACCGACGCGATCGCCGGCAAGCGCCTGGCCAGCGGCTACAGCTACGTGTACGTGCACCGCGAAGTCCCGGAGACGATGACGCTGTGGCACAACGGCCAGACGGTCATCGCCTCGCCCGCCAACACGGGCATCTCCGGGGCGGAAACCGAACTCGGAACGTTCCCCGTGTTCGAGCACCTCCCCGAAACGACGATGAGCGGCACCAATCCCGACGGCTCGCACTACGAAGATCCCGGGATCAAATGGGTCAGCTACTTCAACGGCGGCGACGCGCTCCACAACTTCGACCGCGCCTCATTCGGCACGCCGCAGAGCCTCGGCTGCGTCGAGCTCCCGCTCGCGGCCTCCGCGGAGATCTGGCCCTACACGCCGATCGGGACGCTGGTCACGATCGAAATGTGAAGGTCAGAACAAGCTGAGATGGCCTCCCCTCCACCACTACACCCCCGCCTTCTCAACATGCCCGCGGAGCCACTCGGCAAAGTCGTCCTCCGCGAGCGAACGTGCTGCTACGGCGCGGAAGACCTCATCGACCTCGTCCGGGTCGGCGGCCGAACTCAAAACCTTGGCCCTGAAGGTAGACATCCATGAGGATCAGGGCAACCCTCTTGTTGCCATCGGGCAGAGGATGGTTGCGCATGATCCGTGACGCGAGTACGGCTGCGCGGGTGATCGGGTCGGGTAAAAGTCCTCCCCGCCAAAGCTTGCGAATGGCGCCGCGAGCGCTGACTCGGCGAGCGAGACCCTGATGGCTGGTACCAGTTGCTCGGGGTCGATGTCGAGTACGGCGGTGGCCGCATCGACGAATCGCTCAAGAGTGATCACCACAGTGATGCGACAATATCATGATAGCAATATAAACAGTATTGACGTATGGCGGTAGTCTGGTAAGGTAGTAGTGGTAGTCGTTGTTCTACATACCTAAGACCACGCCCTAGGAGGACACCCATGAAGACCCTGAGCCTGCGACTGCCTGACGAACAGGCTGCCGCGCTGGAGGCCATCGCTCAGGCCGACGAGATGTCGGTGTCCGAGACGATACGACAGGCGATCGAAAGCCGAATCACCGAGCGTCGTGAGGATGCCGAGTTTCAGAAGCGCCTGCACCGTGCGATCGCACGTAACCAGCGCGCCCTGGAGCTGCTCGCGAAGTAGAGCGGCGCTACCCCTCGCGCGCTATACCCGAGCCGCGAGCGCCG
The DNA here is from genome assembly GCA_035948945.1 of Solirubrobacteraceae bacterium. GTDB lineage: Bacteria > Actinomycetota > Thermoleophilia > Solirubrobacterales > Solirubrobacteraceae > Palsa-744. The sequence continues at coordinate 16,644 of DASZIQ010000061.1, read as the reverse complement.
AGTCCGCCCGAACCCAAGCCACTACCCCCATAACCCCAGCAACCACCAGCACCGAGGGCCAGGCCCCAACCACCAGCGCAAGCAGGTGCGAGGCGATGAACAGACCAAGCCCGACGCACCCGAGCGCGATGGCCGTCCGCGCGCCGTGGCGCCGCAACCACGCGTGGATGCACCACAGGCCCCCGAGTGCCAGGACGACCCCTCCGAGTGGTCGCGAGCCCGTCGCGACCACCACCGCGTAACCGGCGATCAGCGAGGCGGCCGCCGCCGGCGCTGTGGGGATCGTGCGCATACGGGGCAGCGTAGCCGGGCGACTTGTCCCCCGACTGCCAGACTCACGCCCGTGTTCGCGATCACCCTCGCCCTCGGCGCCTCGCTCTGCTACGGGATATCGAACTTCATCGGACCGCAGCTGGTGCGCAGGCACCAGCTCGTGACCGTGCTGGTGCTCTCGCAGATTGCGGCGCTGGGGGCTTGCGCGCTGTACTTGGCGCTCGATGGCGGGCGGGCGCTGCCCTCCTCCGACGTGGGGCTGGCGCTGCTCGCGGGCGCCGGCAATGCGGGTGGGCTGATCGGCTTCTACAAGGCGGCCGAGCTGGGGCCGCTGTCGGTGGTCGCTCCGATCGGGGCTTCGGGCGTCGTGATCCCCGTCGCGTGGGGACTCGCCAGCGGCGATTCGCTGAAGCCGGCGCAGGCGGTGGGGCTGGTGCTGGCGATGGGTGGTGCCGTGCTCGTCGCGCGTCGCGGCTCCGCTCATCACAGCACCGCGCACTATCCCGACCCGCGCGCGGCCGCGCTGTGGGCGGCGGCTTCGGCCGTGGCCTTCGGCGTCTTTCTGACCGCGCTGCCGAAGGCGTCGGTACATGGCCGCGCGTGGGCGCTGCTCGACGCGCGCCTCGCGCTGGTGGCGCTGCTCGCGTTGTGGGCCGGGCGCGAGCTGCGCGCGATCAGATTCGTCCGCGGGAGCGCGCTGTTTGCGATCCCGGGCGTGCTGCTGGTCCTTGGCACGATCATGTACACGACGGCCGCCGCCCACGGCCAACTCTCGCTGGTGTCGGTGCTCGGCTCGCTCTTTCCGATCGTCACGGTCGCCCTCGGCATGGGCCTGCTGGGCGAGCGGCTGTCGCGGCTCCAGGCCGTCGGGGTCGCCGCGGCGCTGATGGGAATCGCGCTGATCGCGTTGTAAGCCCGGTCTGTCGATCGGCCGCGCATGGCCATCTGCCGGCTCCTTCGACCGGAGGTTCCCGCTCCCGCCTGCGGAGTGCGCAAAATAGAGCGATGTCGCAAACGATGCTCGGCACCGCGCTCGGCGGGCGCTACCGCCTCGACGAGGAGATCGGCAAGGGCGGGATGTCGACCGTGTACCGCGCCTTCGACACGGTGCTGGAACGGCCGGTGGCGATCAAGCTGATGCACCGCGAGATCGCCTCGGACTCCGACCAGCTGGAGCGCTTTCGCCGCGAGGCACGGGCGGTGGCGCAGCTCAGCCACGCCTACATCGTGACCGTGATCGACGCCGGGGAGGAGGTGGATGGGGGTCCCACGGACGGAGATCCCACCCGCCCTGGGGCGACGCCGTACATCGTCTTCGAGTACGTGGATGGGGAGACGCTGAAGGCGCTGATCCGCCGCGGTGGGCCACTCGAGATCACCGAGGCGATCGCGTACGCGATCGAGATTGCGCGGGCGCTGGGCGCAGCGCACGAGCACCAGATCGTGCACCGCGACGTGAAGCCCCAGAACGTGCTGCTGACCGCGGAGGGCACCGCCAAGATCACCGACTTCGGGATTGCCCGCACGCTCACCGAGGAGGGACTGACGCTCGACGGACGGGTGCTCGGCACGACCGACTACGTCTCTCCCGAGCAGGCGCTTGGCCACAAGGTCACCGGCCAATCCGACATCTACTCCCTGGGGGTGGTGCTGTACGAGATGCTCACCGGCGCGATCCCTTTCACCGGCGCGACCCCTGTTGCCGTGGCGATGCGCCACGTGCGCGAGGAGATACCCGACGTGCAGTACCGCCGCCCGGAGGTGTCGGCCGCGACCGCCGCGGTCGTGGAACGCGCCACCGCCAAAGATCTCGCCCGGCGCTATCCCGACATCCCCACGCTGCTGGCCGACCTGGAGGAGGTGCTGGCGATCGAGGTCGCGCGCGCGGGGCAGAGCACCGGGGAGGTCACGACGGTGCTGCGCACGCTGCCCGCCCCGGCGCGCCGGCGGCTGCCGTGGCGGATGCGCCACCCGGCGCGCTGGCTGGCGTCGCTGGCGCTGCTCGGCGGCCTGGTCGCGCTCACGCTGGCGCTGATCGCCGGCAACACCCACCGCGGCATCGCCCCTGACGTGGACGCCAAACCCGGTCTCACGTCGGTCCCACTGCAGCAGTCCTCGGCGCACGACTACAACCCCTACGGCAACGAACCCGAACACCCGACGCAGGTGGCGAACGTGGTGGATGGCGACCCCGAAACGGCGTGGAGCACCGAGCACTACCGCGAAGACTCGTTCGGGCGCAAGCCGGGGACGGGCATCTACATCGACGCGGCCCCCGGTCTGCGCGCCCGCGCGATCGAGGTGCAGACCCCCACACCGGGTTTCACCGCCGCCGTCTACGCCGCCAGGAGCTTCGACGCCAACCTCCCCTACGAAGACCCCGAGAGCCTCGCCCCGCGGGGGTGGACGGAACTGGCGGCCCCGCGTGCGATCGGCGCGCAGAGCACGATCCGCCTGGACACCCACGGGGTGGCGTTCCGCTACTACCTGTTGTGGATCACGCGCCTGCCGCCCGGCAGCGAAACGGCGGCGCTCTCGGAACTGACGCTCTTCAAGTAGAGCCCGTCGCATCCCGATGGCCAATCGCTCCTGCCCGCGGCGTGTCCCGTGGCCGACGGGTTGCACGCGAGGCGCGGTCCACCGGGCGCCACGCAGCCTACAATTCCCTGCAATGCGCCGACGTCTCCGCCCGGCGGGTGGGTGGGCCCCCATCCCCTTCCACCGGCACATGCTGCCCCAGATTGCCGTGGACGGGGTGCTGGTCGCGCTCGCGTACTACTTCGCCTTCCAGCTGCGCTTCGACGAGGGGCTCACGCACCGCTATGCGCTGCTGCTGGAACGGACGATCTGGTGGGTGGCGCTCGGCGGTGTGGCGGTGCTGGTGCTCGCGCGCGTGTACCTGCGCAGCTGGAGCTACGCCGGCCAGCGCGACTACGAGGCGATCCTGCGCGGGGTCGTCGCGATCGTGGTGCTCGCGGTCGTCGGCGTGGCGGTGGCGCGGCCGGTGCAGATCCCCTACGGCCCCTACCACGCCGGCCGTCCGGCCGGGGCGACCGCGGTGGATCTGCCGATCGGCGTGATCGTGTTGTTCTTCCTGCTCGCGCTGAGCGCGCTGGTCGGCCTGCGGGTGCTGGTGCGCGCGCTATACGAACGGCGCCTGCAGGGCGCCTTCCACGGTGTGCGCGAGGGCGAGCGCGGCGTGTTGATCGTGGGCGCCGGCGACGGCGGACGGCTGGTGCTGCGCGAGATCGCGCGCAACCGCGAGCTGGGGCTGGCCCCGGTGGGCTTCCTCGACGACGACCCGCGCAAGCGGGGCATGCGGATCGACGGGGTGAAGGTGCGGGGCAACACCGAGGCCGACCTGCCGCGCATCCTGGAGGAGGCCGAGCCCGAGGAAGTGATCATCGCGATCCCCTCGGCGCCCGGCTCGACGCGCGCGCGCGTGGTGAGGGAGTGCCGCGCCCGCTCGATCCCGGTGCGCACGCTGCCGACGGTGTTCGAGCTGCTCAAAAACTGGGATCCCACCCTCCCCGACTCCGCCCACCCCTCGCGCGGGGGGACGGCGCTCAACACGATCGCGCGCCAGGTGCGCGAGGTGCGCGTCGAGGACGTGCTGGGACGCGAGCCGGTGGTGATGGAGCTCGACCGCGTGGGCGCCTACCTGGCGCGCGAGGCGGTCGTGCTGGTGAGCGGCGCGGGCGGCTCGATCGGCGCGGAGCTGTGCCGCCAGATCGCGCATGTGGGCCCGCGGCGGCTGGTGCTGCTCGACCACGCCGAGGACAACCTGTTCGCGATCCAGCGAGAGCTGCTGGACGAGCGCCACGTGCCGCCCGCTTCGCTGGCGGCGGTGTTGGGGGATTGCAAGGAGGAGGAGCGGATGCGCGAGGTGCTCGCCGAGCACCGCCCCACCGTGGTGTTCCACGCCGCCGCCTACAAGCACGTGGGGCTGATGGAGGCCAACCCGGTGGAGGCGGTGCGCAACAACGCGATCGCCACGCGCGTGATGGCGCACGTGTGCGGCGAGCACGGAGTGGAGCGCTTCGTGCTGGTGTCCACCGACAAGGCGGTCGCGCCCGCGACCGTGATGGGGGCCTCGAAGGCGCTCGCGGAGCTCGCGCTGGAGGGGGCCGCGGCGCGCTGGCCGGACACCGTGTACAGGGCGGTGCGTTTCGGCAACGTGCTCGGCTCCTCCGGCAGCGTGGTGCCGATCTTCCGCCGCCAGATCGCGCGCGGGGGGCCGGTGACGGTCACCGACCGGCGCATGACGCGCTACTTCATGACGATCCCCGAGGCGGTGCAGCTAATCATCCGCGCGGGCTCGTTTGGCCCCCAGGCACCCGTCGCTGTCCGCAACGGCCACGTGGGTGGTGGGCTCTGGCGCCAGGCCGGGGGGCGCGGGCGCCCCGAGGAGGATCTGAGCATGACCGGCGCCCCCCGGGGGAGCTCCACAGCCGAGGTGCTGGTGCTCGACATGGGCGAGCCGGTGCGCATCGTCGAGCTGGCGCGGGCGATGATCGAGCTCTCCGGCCTCGACCCCGACCGCGACATCGAGATCGAGGAGGTCGGCCGGCGGCCCGGGGAGAAGCTGCACGAGGAGCTGTTCAACGGCTACGAGCGCCCGCGGTCGACCGCCACCGAGAAGATCATGCGCGCCGAGCGCGAGCCGCTCGCCCAGGAGGTCGTGGAGGAGGTGTTCGCTGAGATCAACCTGCTCGTGCTGGAGGGCGACGCCGCCGGGCTGGCCGCGAAGGTCGCCGACCTGACCTCGCGGGTGCGGGAGCCCGTGAGTGCTCCCACGGCGCCCGTGCCGGCAACCGCATCCGCGGCGCCTGTGCCCCTCATACACTCTGGCGACGCATGACTGCACTGCTGCCGGCGCTGTCGCTCTCCAACAAACTGCTCGAGGTTGGGGCCCTCGCGGCCTTCGCGGCGCTGGTCGGAATCGCGATCCTCTCGCTGCTGGTGTTCTCGCAGGCGCGCGAGCTCAAACGCCTGCGCGAGTGGGCCGGCCGCGCGCCCGAGCGCGCGGCGGAGCTCGAGCAACGCGCGGCCGCCGAGGCGGCGATGCGCGCCCAACGGCCCGCGCAGCCCGTGGTACCCCGCGCCACGCCCATGATCGCGCGCCAGGTCGCCGGGCAGCCCCCCGCCACGGCACTCACCGCCGCCGGCCAGCCCGCGGCAGCGGTCCCTGCGCAGCCTGCCCCCGCGGCCCCGGGCCAACCCGCGCCGAACGCAACGCCCGCCCCCACGGTCGCGCCGCTTCCAACGCCTGTACCCGGCCAGCCCGCGTTCGTGCCCACCGCGCAGACCGTGGCAGGCGCCGCGCAGGCAGGCGCCGATAGCACGCTGGGGGTGGAGCCAAGGCCGGTGGAGGAGCCAAGGCCGGTGGAGGAGCCAAAGCCGGTGGAGGGCGCGAAGGCCGAGGAGGCACAGCCGGAGCTGCCGACACCGGCGACGGCCCCCGACGAGGCCGAGCCGATCGCGGCAGAGGCCGAGCCGGCGCCCGTGCAGGAGGCGCAGGAGCTGCGGCCGCCCGAAGCCGAGCCGGTCGTCGCGGCAGCTGCGTCGGGCGCGCTCGCCCCGGCGACGGCCGCCGCCGCGGCCTCCACTGCCGTGGCGTCGCGTGTCGTGGAGTCCGCCGAACCTCCCGCTCCGCGCGCGCCTGTGCCGCCGGTTCCCGCGAGGATTGGAGTCCCACCCGCCCCATCCACTCCGGCGGGGGTGAGCTCCAAACCTCTGCCGCCACGTCCCCCCGCCCCAGTCGCTCCGCGGCCGACCGCCGCGCGTGTCGCCCAGGCCGGCAGCGTACGGGCGTTGGGGCGGGACGGGGGAGCGGGGGGAACGACCCCCAAGTTCCTGGTCGAAGAGGAGCCCTCCTCGCGCAAAACGGCGGCGCTGATCGCCGGCGGCGTGGCGGTGGGCGTGGTGGTGCTGGCCGCGATACTGCTGTCCAGCGGCGGCTCGAACAGCCCGAGCACGGGCACCGCGGCGCGCTCGCCCGCGAGCACAGGGCACCACGGGCACGTCGTCGTGGCGAGCCCGGCGGAAACGCACGTGGTCGTGCTGAACGCCACCGAAGCGGAAGGGTTGGCGCACAAGCTGGCGGGGAACCTGCGCCAGAGCGGCTACACGCAGGCGGCCGCGTCGAGCGCCAAGCCCCCGAGCGCCCGCTCGACCTCGGTCGTCGAGTACGCGAGCGGGCATCGCACCGAAGCGCAGCACGTGGGTCAGACGCTCGGCATCGGCGAAGTGACGCCGATCGAAGGCGCGGTCGCAGCGGCGGTAAACGGGGCGAGCGTGGTCGTGATCGCGGGCGCCGACAAGGAATCGCTGGTGGGCGCCGCGAACGGCGAAGCGTCGAGCGAAGGGGCGGCGGGCGGCTCCGCGGGCGCCGGAGAAGCCCAGGGCAACGAAGCCCCCGCAAACGAAGCCCCCGCGAATGCAGGCTAGCTTCCTGAAGCTCCCCAAGCGCACGGCCAAGCCGCGTGAGCGCGGCCTCACGCACGTGCTCGACAGGGGCCTGTCGGGCGCCGAGGTGGAGGGCATGCTGGAGGTCGCGGGCGAGTACGTGGACATCGTCAAGCTGGGCTGGGGCACGGCGCTGGTCAGCGCCAACCTGAAGCCCAAGCTGGAGCGCTACGCCGCGCACGGCATTCCCGTGGTGCTGGGCGGCACGCTGACCGAGCTGGCGATCAAGCAGGGCCGCGTCGAGGGGCTGATCGCGTGGCTGAAGGAGCTGGGGCTGCGCCACGTCGAGGTGTCGGACGGCACGATCGCGCTGGAGCCCGAGGTGAAGTCCCACCTGATCCGCACGCTCACGGCGGCCGGCTTCACTGTGCTGGCCGAGGTTGGCAGCAAGGACGCCGACTTCATCATGGCCCCGTACGTGTGGGTGGAGCAGATCGAACGCGACCTGGAGGCGGGCGCGTGGAAGGTGATCGCGGAGGCGCGCGAGTCGGGCACGGCCGGCATCTACCGCGCCGACGGCGAGGTGCGCAGCGGCCTGATCGACGAGATCGCACACGCGGTGGACCCCGAGCGGATGATCTTTGAGGCGCCGCTCAAGGCCCAGCAGGTGTGGCTGCTGGAGTTCTTCGGCAGCGAGTGCAATCTCGGCAACATCGCCCCGAACGACGTGCTCTCGCTGGAGACGCTCAGGCTGGGGCTGCGCTCGGACACCGTGGAGCGCTTCGCACTGGATGGAAAGGATTAGCGAGGATGGGCTCCGCGGGCGGGCGGGCCCCCATCCCGGGCTCCGCCGGGTGGGTCGCGCCCGGTGAGACACAGGAAGCTCAGAAGCTCGCGCGCGTGGTGTTCGCGGTGTTGGTGGTGGCGTGCTTCGTCGCGTTCGTGTTGACACAGCGGCTGAAGCACACCCCGACGCCGGTGCAGGAATTCAAGATGGATGAAAGCTTCACCCCGACCCGTGTACCGGCCGCGGCCTGCCGGGGGAGGATACCGGCACGACTGGTGAACTCAAGTGAACGGGTCGAGTACCTCGCGTTCAAGATCGCGCAGGCCGATGAAGTGACGGTCGCGATCGTCGACGCCGCGAACCATGACGTGGCCATGATCGCGCACGACCTGCCGGTGGAACGGTACAAACCGCTGTCACTGTGTTGGAACGGCCAGTTGGGGGCCACGCAGAGCGGTGGCCTGGCGCCGCCAGGTGAATACCACCTGAGCGTGAGCCTGCGCAATCAGAACCTCACGCGCGACTCCACGAGCGGCTTCAAATTGGAACGGCGCCCGTGACCGGCCGCGGGTGGCCCAGCCACGCCGCGACGCCGGACAGGAAGTCCGGCGCCCACACGCAACTTGCCCAACTCACCCACGTGGATGATCCCAAATGACCACTATGCTTTTTGCCACGGCCCACGGTTTTGGGGAGGGGGTCGAGAAGCTCGGCGTGATCGCCGTGGCACTGCTCGGCGCGGTGGTCGTGCTCGGGCGTTCGCCGCGGGTATCGGAACGGTCGCGGGCGCTCGCGATGCTGGCGGTACTCGTGGTGACGCCGGCGCTGCTGCTGGCCGACATCTGGCACACCTCGCAGTTGACGCACCTGCGCCACCACCCGGCGGAGGCAGGCGCCGCGGTCGTGTTGGGAGTGATTGTGGTACTTGCGCTCGCGGTGCTAATTCACCGTGAACCGCGGGCGTTTCCATTGCTGGCGATTTTCGCGCTGCCGTTCCGTCTGCCGATCGCGACCGGTGGCAGTACCTCGAACCTCCTGATCCCGCTTTACCTGGTGGTCGGCGCCGGCACTCTTGCGTATCTGACACCACGCCTGCGCTACCGTTCTGAGCACCCTGAACGGGCCGGGCCAATTTTGCTCGAATGGCTGCTGGCGGCCGCGGTGGTGCTGTACGCGCTACAGGCTGCGTATTCCGCCGACTTCTCCAAAGCGCTGGAGAACATGGTGTTCTTCTACGTGCCGTTCGCGCTGTTGTTCGCGCTGCTGCGCGAGGTGAAGTGGACGCGCGAGTTGTTGTTGCAGTGCCTGGCCGTGGCGGTCGCGCTGGCGGTCGTGTTCGCCGGGATCGGTTTCGTCGAGTACGACCGCAAGCAGCTTTTCCTCAATCCGAAGGTGGTCGCGGCCGACCAGTACGGGAATTATTTCCGGGTGAACTCACTCTTTTTCGACCCCAACATCTACGGGCGCTTCCTCGCGCTGGTGATGATCGGGGTGATGACGGGGGTGCTGTGGAGCGTGCGCCGCCGCGAGGTGCTGCTCGGCGGCGCGGTGCTGCTGTGGCTGCTGGCGGGACTCGTGACGAGCTTCTCGCAGTCGAGCATCGCCGCGCTGCTGCTCGGCCTAGCGGTGCTGGCCGCCTACCGGTGGGACGTGCGCGGCACGATCTACGTGACGGTCGCGCTGGCGGCGATCGCGCTGGTCGTGGTGGCGGTGGCGCCGCCGAGCCTGCACCTCGGACTGACGGGCAAAGGCGGCTCGGCGAGCAACGCGACGAGCGGGCGCACGAAGCTGATCGAAGGGGGCCTGCGCCTCTTCGCCGACCGGCCGCTGCAGGGCTTCGGCCCGGGCTCGTTCGCGCAGGAGTACCGAGCCCACGAACACGTCACCAGCAGCAGCGCGACCTCTGCGTCGCACACGATCCCCGTGACGGTTGCGGCCGAGCAGGGGATCGTCGGCCTCGCGCTATACGTGGCGTTGCTCGTATCCGGCTTCGTCATGCTCTTCCGCGGGGCTGGCCGCTCACCCCCGAGGATCGCCCTGGCTGCCTGCTTCGCGGCGCTGGTGCTGCACACCTTCACCTACGCCGACTTCCTCGAGGACCCGGAGACGTGGGTACTGCTGGGGATCGGCGTAGCGTTGGCCTGCGCGCCCGGGAGCGGTGAGCCGCTGCGCGGCGGCCAGTCGCGCGTCGAGCCGGCGGCGCTGACAAGCTGAGGCCGTGCGCGCCTGTGCCCCCTCCCGAAATTCCCCCTAGGTCTCGACGACCAGGAAGGGCTAGTAGGTTCCTGGCGTGCGCGACTACCTGAAGCGCCTGGCGACGACCGGCGCGGCCTACCAGGCGGCCGATATCGTCGCGAAGGGCCTCGCGGTGATCCTGCTGCCGCTGTACACGCGCCACGTACATACCCAGGGCTATGGCGCCTACCAGTCGCTGCTGACCGCGGTGATCCTGTCGAGCATCTTCCTGCGCGTGGGGCTGGGGGAGGCGTTTGTGCGCTTCTACTTCACCGACCACGACACCGAGCGCCGCGCGCGGATCGCGCGCACGGTCACGGCGACGGTCGCGTGGACGACGACGCTTGCGGCGCTGGTCGCACTGGCCTTCTCCGCTCAGCTCTGCCAGCTGATCCTCGGCTTCCGCGATCCCGACCTCATGGACTGCGCGATCCTCGGCATGTGGGCCTTCACCAACCTCGAAATGGCCTACGCCCAGCTGCGCGTGGACGAACGCGCGCGCGCCTACCTGTACGCGTCGATGGCGAACGTGGCGATGACCGTCACGTTCACGGTGCTGCTGGTCGTGTTCGCCGACCAACAGGCGCGGGGCCTGCTGCTCGGCAACTTCGGCGCCTCGGCCGTGGTCGTGCTCGGCCTGTGGGTGGTGTTGGCGCGAGCGCGCCGTTTCTCCCTGCGTTTCCGCTTCCACGACCTCAGGGCAATGCTGCGCTTCGGCGTGCCGACGGTGCCGGCCGACGCCAGCGTGTATGCGCTGCAGGTCGTGGATCGCCTCTATCTCTTCCGCGTCTACTCCGAAAGCGCGGCCGGCCTCTACTCGATCGCGCTGCAGCTCGCCACGGTCGTGTTCCTGCTCGTGCGGGGCTTTCAGTACGCGTGGCCGCCGCTGGCCTACTCGATCCGCAGCGACCGCGAGGCCTCGCGGCTGTACTCGCTCGTGACCACCTACTACGTGCTCGCCACGGGCTTGATGGTCTGCGGTGTGGCGCTGCTCGGTCGCTGGCTCGTGCGGCTGCTGGCGTACTCGGACTACTTCGGCGCGTACAAGGCGCTGCCATGGCTGGCGCTCGGCTGGGCGCTGTACGGGCTCTACCCGGTGCTGATGGTACTGGCGGGCCGCGCCGGCAACACGACGCGCAACTTCCCCGCGGCCGCGGCCGGCCTCGCGGTCAACGTGGCGCTGCTGCTGTGGCTCGTGCCCGCGGGCGGCGCCAACCTCGGCATCGCCGGGGCGGGCCTCGCCCTCTGCGGAGCCTACATCGCGATGCTCACGGTCCTCTACCTCCTCACGCGCTCGCTCTTCCACGTGGCCTTCGACTGGCCCCGCCTGGCGCTGCTGGTGGCGATCTTCGCCTCCGTGGCGGTCTCGGGCGAGCTGCTGCTCCCGACCAGCGGCCTCGGCGGCCTCGCGCTGCGGGTCCTCTGGCTGGCGCTGGCCCCGGCCCTGCTGATCCTCACGCGCTTCTTCACCTCCCGTGAGCTGCGCGGAGCACGCGATCTGGTGCGGCGCGCGCAGATCGGTACGAGCGATTTGCCCTGATATGCGGTATCGTGCCGTGTTCGACTGAACCTCGATCTCAGCTTGGGCGTGGCTCCCTGCATTGAAATGTTTCTGACTTTTCCCACGATCTCGTCGGCTGCCTGAATGCCTTCGTCCCCCATCGGATCGATGCCAGAGTTCGAGTCTCGACGAGCGCAGGGGGGACAGACGCTCGTCCAGCTGAGCAACGGTGTGGTGCATCTGCTACGTGAGTTCGCGGGTAAGGGTCCCAAGCGGTGCAAGGCATACTGGGCGGGTCAGGATCTGCTCGTGATCCTGCTGAGCGGGGGCTTCACGGCCGCCGACCAGACTCTGTTCGACGCGGGGCGCGGCGGCTCGGTGCGCGATGCCCAGCACGCGCTGCAGGACGCGCTCGAGCTCAGGATGACGGCCCTCGTCGAAAACCTCACCGATCGAACGGTGCTTGCCTTCATGAGCGCCTCACACCAGGCCCCGGACCTTCGCGTCGAGTTATTCGTGCTCAAGCCCGACGAGAGTCGGCCCCCGCTTCTCACTGAGAAGCTGGAGTCGATCTGATCGAGCTCGATTGGCGGCGCTGAGCGGCGCTCGTGGACGTGGCGCTCGCTGGGGCGAGCACGAAGACCTCGCTGGCCATGTCGTGATCGAGCTCGAAGCCGCTGATGGCGACCAGCACCTCGCGACCGGTCGCGCGCGCCACGCCCGCCTTGAACAGCAGATCGGTCGAGTGCTGCCACAGCATGCGCGTGGTGAGCACACTGTCCTGCTTGCCGGCTGCGATCATCGCTTTCTCGGCCGGGGTGTACACGTCCCGCAGCAGCGTAACCACGAGGTCCCCGCAGATCGCCGTCTCGGTCCGCAGGGGCCCCTTGCCGAACTTGTCCAGGTACAGCCGGGAGATCACATCGGAAACACGCATCGCGACCGGATCCTCGAGCATCGAGAGCGGGAGCGACGGGGTCATGACTGGCTTCCCTCCTTGCCCTTTCGCTGGAAACGGCATCGCGAGGCGGAAGGAGCAGTAGTTCCCAACGGTGCCCCGCCAGTGTAACGCACCGCCCACCCGCGGTACGTCTGTGAGTATCGTCCTCGGCCGGCCGATCGCCGGCGGTCCGCCGCCCGGCACGGGGGCGCGGCCGCTCGAAGCCAGCCGATCGCGGGGTGTGATACTCTCGGGCCACGGCGAGCGTCTCTGATGGGTTACTCGTCGTATCGGTCCTGAAGGGGACGCGCGTTGGCCGCCAAAGTGAGCCACTCGCCGGACTGCTTCCACGTCACAGTCCCACCCCGACCAGGAGTTGTCCGAGTGTTCCCCCAGACTCGGCTTGAAGATAGCCCGAATGGCAAGGCGCGTAGCGGCAGCGCCGTCGTTGGGCTGGCGACCGAGAACGGCTCACCTGCTGTGCACAGCCGGCCCGGGAGCCTCAGCGCGGTTGCGTGGACGCCCAGTAAAGACAAGGACATGGAGCACCACGAGTGGCTGCTCGAAGGACACCGCATTGGCACGATGTTTCGAGGAAGTCCGTGGTGGATCGGAGATTGGCTCCTCTACGGAACGGCACGATGGGGGGAGCGGTACGCCGAAGCCGCCAAGGTCACCGGCTATGACGCGAAGAGCTTGAGAAATATGCGCTATATAGCGTCGCGGTTCGATTTGTCCCTACGTAGGGACAATTTGACTTGGAGTCATCATGCGCTGCTCGCCGGCTGTGACCCCGATCAACAGATGTATTGGCTTGACCGGGCGAGCGCCGACAGGTTTTCCGTCGACGATCTGCGCATCGAGTTACGCAGCTCGCAGCGGGACTCCAAATACGCAGTCGGCGAGGCAGAGGACACAAGTGCGGTGTGTGGCAGCGCGAAGGGACTCGTCTGCCCGCACTGCGGAGGAGAAGTGCCGTTTCCCCAGGACCTCTCTATTGCAAGGAACGGCAAATAGAACATCGGTCCGAAGATAGCCTGAATGGCAAGGCGTCCAGCAGCGCTGTGATCGAGCCGGCGACCGCAGCGGTCAGTGTTGCTCTCGCGCGGCTGCAGGCGTTGGTGGACGCCGACACATTTCAGCCATGGCGCTCAGCGGTAGGCGATGGCGTGATCGCCGGCCTGGCGCGAGTCGACGGGCGCCCCGTGTGCGTATGGACGCAGGACGTAAGTCACCGCGGCGGCTCCTTGGGTGTCGCCGGCGGCGAGACGATCACGCGCACGATTAGGCGCGCGAGCCGCGCCGGCGTGCCCGTTGTCGGCCTTCCACACTCTGGCGGGGCACGCCTGCAGGAGGGCGTAGCCGCATTGAGCGCGTACGGCGCGATCTTTCGGGAGCAGGCACTGGCACGCGTGCCGCAGATAACTCTGATCGGCGGCGCCTGCGCCGGGGGGGCTGCCTACTCGCCCGCGCTCGGGGACTTTGTTGTGATGATCTGTCCGCATGCCCGCCTATTCCTGACCGGCCCCAAGGTCATCGAACAGGTCACGCGCGAGCGGATCAGCGCTGAGGATCTCGGCGGGCCGCGTGTCCACGCCGCTAACGGCGTCGCCCACCTCGCCGCCGAGGACGACTGCTCGGCCGCGGAGCTGCTGCGCGAGTTGCTGGGTTACCTTCCGTCGACCCTCGGCAGATCTCCGCCGCGCGTTTCAGCAGTCGCCTCGCCGGCGGGAAGCCCGGCAGACCATTTGCCCGCTGGCACGCGTCGCGTGTACGACGTCCGCAACGTGATCGCCGCGCTCATCGACGGCGGGCAGCATCTAGAGCTCGCCGCTCGTTGGGCCCGCAACATGGTCACGACGCTGGCCCGTCTTGACGGCCGACCCGTTGGCGTCATCGCGAACCAACCGCGCCACCTCGGCGGCACGATCGACAGCGCGGCTGCTGAGAAGGGAACATGGTTCGTCAAGCTCTGCGACCGCCTCGCACTGCCCCTCGTGGTCTTGGTGGACACGCCGGGTTTCCTTCCGGGTGCAAACCAAGAGCGAGCTGGGGTGATCCGTCACGGAGCCGCTCTGCTGCGGGCGTTTGCACGCGCGACCACGCCACGGCTCACCGTGACCCTGCGCCAAGCTTACGGGGGCGCTCACATCGTGATGAACTCACGAGATCTGGGAGCCGATTTGACTCTTGCATGGCCGCTGGCACAGATTGGAGTCATGGGCGCACGTCAAGCAGTCGCAATCTCAGAGCGCCGTGCGATCGCTGCCGGCTCCGACATCGGCGAGCTCGCGGAGCTGTACGCCTCGACGAGACTCGGAGTCGATGCGGCCGCCGCCGCGGGCTTCGTCGACGAGATCGTCTCGCCTCCGAAGACGCGCGAGCGTCTGATTCGGGCGCTGGAGATTCACGCGTGAAGATCGCGCAACGTCATATGTTGCCCAGGCCTTCCGCGAGCGCGAGGCCGGGGTGACGTATTGAGTCCACTGCTCCAGGACTACCTGACGCGCTCCGCCGAGCGCAGCCCGGACAGGGTTGCGGTGGTGATGGCCGGCGAGCGTCTCACATACGGGCAGCTCGAGCTGGAGAGCAATCGACTTGCGCGACTTCTCGTCGAGGTTGGCTGTCGCCGCGGGGACCGTGTCTGCTTGCTGCTGCCCAAGTCACCGGCAGCGATCGTGAGCATGATTGCCGTGCTCAAGGCCGACGGCGTCTACGTGCCTATCGATATCGACTCGCCGGCGCCGCGCCTTGCAAGGATTATGAGCGCGTGCGAGCCACGGCTCGTACTCGCCTGCGCGGAGACGACGGATCTCGCGGACGAGCTCGAGGCTGCGGGCGCGCTGGACGGAGGTGTGCCTGTGGGACTCCTCGACGACTCCTCGGGCGGTGAATCGTTCGAACCGGTGTTCCGCCAAGCCGATAGGGAGATTCAGGACGCCGAGCCGTTGAGTCCGGCGAACGGTCCTGAGGACCTCGCCCACCTGCTGTTCACCTCAGGCTCGACCGGTACCCCGAAGGGGGTGATGATCACGCATGCGAACGTGGCTCACTTCGTGGAGTGGGCCACGGCTTACTTCGGAACGGCCTCGTCGGACCGTATCTCCGGGCACCCTCCGCTTCACTTCGACCTGTCGACGTTTGACATCTACGGGACTTTCCTCGCGGGCGCCGAGCTGCACCTGGTCCCGGCAGCGGCGAGCCTGCAGCCTGCCGGGCTCGTCGATTTCATCCGCGACCAGGCGCTGACACAGTGGTTCTCGGTTCCCTCGGCGCTCACATTCATCGCCAAGTACGGTGTGTTGCGCCCGGATGACTTCCCGCACCTGAAGCGGCTGATTTGGTGCGGTGAGGTGCTGCCGACGCCCACACTGATCGAGTGGATGCGACGGCTTCCACACGTGGAGTTCACCAACCTTTACGGGCCGACCGAGGCGACGATTGCCTCAAGCTACTACACGGTGCCCGCTTGCCCCACGGATTCGACCGCGCCGATACCGATCGGTGTGGCGTGCGCGGGCGAGGAGCTCGCGGTGCTGGACGGCAATATGCAGCCGATCCCGCAGGACGAGATCGGCGAGGTGTACATCGGTGGGGTTGGACTCAGCTCGGGCTACTGGCGCGATGAGGAGAAGACCGCAGCCGCGTTCCGGCCGCACCCCACGTTGCAACAGGATGGAGCGCGGCTGTACCGGACGGGCGATCTCGGACGGCTGGCGGCCGATGGACTTGTCTACTTTCTCGGGCGGGCAGACTCGCAGATCAAGAGCCGCGGCTACCGGATCGAGTTGGGCGAGATCGAGGCGGCCCTGAACGCCCAAACTGTCCTCAAGGAGTGCGCTGTCGTAGGTGTGACCACGGGCGGTTTCGAGGGGACGACGATCTGCTGTGCCTACGTTCCGGTGGATGGTGAGGAGATCTCACAGGGCGAGCTCAGACGCCGACTGAGTGAGCTGCTGCCCTCCTACATGCTGCCCTCGCGGTGGCTCTCAGTGGGCGCGCTGCCCAAGAACCTCAACGGCAAGATCGATCGCCCCAAGCTGAGGGACCATTTCGAGCGCGAGGCGAGCGCAGCGGTCGCCAAGGTTGGAGAGCTCGACTCACAGCGTATGGTGGCGGTCGTGCAAGCCGAGGTGGCGGGTCTGCTTGGTCATGGCTCGGCTGACGCGGTGGATCCGCGGTTGGCGTTCGTGGAGTTGGGCGTTGATTCGCTGGCGGCGGTTGAGTTGCGAAATCGTCTTAGCAACGTGACGGGGCTGCGGCTGCCGACCACCCTGATCTTTGACCATCCGAGCGTCGCGGCCGTTGCGGAGTTCCTGCGTGTGCGGGTGCAGGGCGATGGCGCCGCGGGCGGATCGGGCCAAGGCCGGCGACGTGTGATGACGGCTGGCAGTGAGGAGGTCGTCGAAGCGCTTCGTGCGTCTTTGAAGGACACTGAGCGTCTGCGGCGGGAGAATCGGTTGCTGCGTGCGCGCGAGGGGGAGCCGGTCGCGATTGTCG
>DASZIQ010000060.1:0-25001 GCA_035948945.1 Solirubrobacteraceae bacterium | reverse complement strand
TCACCCGTTCGCGGCTCTGCCCCAGGGCAAGCCCTGGTTCGTCGCTCCACTTGCATGTGTTAAGCACGCCGCCAGCGTTCGTCCTGAGCCAGGATCAAACTCTCCGTGAAGAACTTCACGAAAAGCTGTCATGGAGTTGCCGGGCACCGCTTGCGCGGCGACCGGCGGGCCCGAGACCTATACACGTGGCCCCGAGACCATGACGGGGTACTGCTCCTACTTGACTCTTTGACCGCCCCAAGCCGCGCCGAAGCGCCGCCCGAAGCGGGTCGAACCTGGACGCACACCACGATCGACGATCGATCGTCGGTGCGCATGCTGTTGAGTTTTCAAAGACCGTCGAGCCTCTTTGGGGAGGACTTCCCCGGAGAAGTCGATCCGGACCAGCGCCCGAGGGCACTTTAGGACCGGCGGAGCAGTATAGCCTACTCCACGACCAGCCGCCGGAAGCGGCGTTTGCCGACCCGCAGCACCTGTCCGTCAGCACGCTCGACGGGAGCGTCGTACTCGCGGCTCTCGAGCGCGACCTCCCCGAGCGACACCGCGCCCTGGTCGATCAGACGGCGGGCGTGGGCCCGGGAGAAGCCGAACTCCTCGGCGATCACCGCTGGGAGGTGCACCACCCCCTGCTCGGGGGCGACGCGCGCCTCGGGCATTTCGCCGGGGGCGCGGCGGTGCACGAAGACGAGGTCGAACTCGGCCTCGGCGGCCTCGGCGGCCTCGGGCGAGTACAGCCAGGAGACGATCCCGCGGGCGAGCTCCCGCTTGGCGTCGCGCGGGGCGGCGCCCGCCGCCGGCTCGCGGGAGAGCAGCAGGCGAAAGTAGTCGCCCACGACCTCGTCGGGGATGCTCATCGTCTTGCCATAGATCTCCGCCGGCGGCTCGGTGATGCCGATGTGGTTGCCCAGCGACTTGGACATCTTTCGACGCCCTTCGACGCCGACAAGCAGCGGCATCGTGAGGATCGCCTGCGAGGGCTGGCCGTAGGCGCGCTGGATGTCGCGCCCCAACAGCAGGTTGAACTTCTGGTCGGTGCCCCCGAGCTCAAGGTCGGAACGGACCGCGACGGAGTCATACCCCTGCAGCAGCGGGTAGAGCAGCTCGAGCATCGAGATCGGGGCGCGGGCGGAGTAGCGCTGGGCGAAGTCGTCGCGTTCGAGCAGCTGCGCGACGGTCGTCGTGCCGACCAGTCGCAGCAGCTCGGCCATCGGCATGTCCAGCCATTCGCTGTTGAAGCGCACCTCCAGGCGCGCCGGGTCGGGGTCGAGGATGCGCAGCGCCTGCTCGCGGAAGGTGGCGGCGTTGGCGGCGATCTCCTGCGCGGAGAGCATCGGCCGCAACGCCGAGCGCCCGGAGGGATCGCCGACGCGGGCGGTGTAGTCGCCGACGATCAGCACCACCAGCTGACCGGCGTCCTGCAGCTCGCGCAGCTTGCGCAGCACAACCGCGTGACCCAGATGGATGTCGGGAGCGGTCGGGTCGATCCCGAGCTTGACGCGCAACGGCCGGCCGGCACGGCGCGCCTCTGAGAGCTTCTCGGCAAGCGCGCCCTCCGGTAGGGAATCAACTGCGTTTTTATGGAGTCGGGCGGCAAGCTGCCCGGCCGATCGAAGATCGGCCGGCACGGCGTGCGTAGTGCGATCACCGGCGCGGCTGGCAGGCCCTCGAGCCTGCCGGTCGGGGGTGCCACGCGTGGCGGGGGGCTCTGCGGTGGGCTCGTGATCGGCGCTCGACATGGCGGGCCAATGCTAGACTCTCGTACCCGGTGGAGTCCGTCTCGCTGCCCGACCACGCCGCGCGGGTGCGACGCCTCGGCAGTTCGCGCACGACGCGCTTGAAGAAGCTGCGCTTTCTGCTGATCTTCCTTGCGCTCGCGCTGCTCGGCGTCATCTCATTCGCGTTCGGCATGTTCATGGCCGTGGCGTCCGACCTGCCCCACCTGGAAGCCAAGTACCGCCAGGACAACGCGCGCAACTCGGTGCTGCTGGACGACCGCGACACGCCAATCGGGATGCTCAGCGAGCGCAGCCAGATCCTCGTGACCCAGCAGCAGATCCCGCCGATCGTGCGCCACGCGGTGATCTCGATCGAGGACAAGCGCTTCATGACCAACAGCGGCATCGACCTGCGCTCGCTGGCGCGGGCATTCGTGGCCGATGTGCTGCATCAGGAAGCGGTGCAGGGCGCCTCCACGATCGAGCAGCAGTTCGTCAAGAACGCGCTGGCACAACAGGCGCACCGCACGATCCTCGAGAAGCTGAAGGAGGCGGCGCTGGCGTTCCATCTGGCCCACCACTGGTCGAAGCTCAAGATCCTCACGGAGTACCTGAACACGATCTACTTCGGCAACGGGGCGTACGGGATCGAGGCGGCGGCGCAGACCTACTTCGGCCAGGAGCCCTCCCACAGCGACTGCGGCCTGCCGAAATACCCGCTGTGCGTGCAGGAGCTCTCCCCGGCGGAGGCGGCGTTGCTGGCGGGGATCATCCAGTCGCCCACCGACTACAACCCGGTGACCGACCCGGGGGCGGCGCGCGAACGGCGCGACGTGGTACTCGCGCAGATGCGCGAACAGGGGTACCTGACGCGCCGGCAGTACGAAGAAGGCACAGTTCAGCCGCTGCCTTCCCCGCAGGAGATCGCGCCACCCAACCAGCCGCTGGTGGATGGGGTCGACACCGGCTACTTCGACAGCTGGGTGGGACCGCAGGTGATCGCCCGCTACGGCGCCGAGCGCTCGTACTACGGCGGGCTGCAGATCCACACGACGCTCGACCTCGGCCTGCAGCGCGCCGCCGAACAGGCGATCGCAGGCTACCTGCCGGGCCCGGAAGGCCCCACCGCGGCGCTCGTGGCGATTGAAAACTCCACGGGCAAGGTGCGCGCGATGGTGGGCGGGCGCAGCTACGACGAAAGCCCGTTCAACCTGGCCACCGACGGCGAGCGCCAGCCAGGCTCCTCGTTCAAGGCGTTCGACCTGGCGGCGGCATTGGAGGATGGGATCTCCCCCGACTCTGTATGGACCTCCAAGGAAAAGGTCTTCAAAGTGCCCCACAGCAGGGAATTGTTCGTGGTGCACAACGACGAAAACGCCTACTCGGGCGAGAACACGCTGACGGGAGCGACGGCCTACTCCGACAACTCGATCTATGCCGAAGTCGGCCTCGATGTCGGCACCGCGAGGATTGCCAAGCTGGCGCACGAGATGGGCATAACGACGCCGATCTCGACCAACCCGGCGATGACGATCGGGGGCCTGAAGACGGGCGTCACGCCGCTGGACATGGCGCACGCCTATGAGACGATCGCCCACGGCGGGCAGCGCGTCAGCGGCACGCTGGGCGAAGCGGGCGCGCCGGTGGGCATCGAAAGCGTGGGGAGCGGAGCGCACGCGCAGATCGACCACACCGAGCTGCACCAGGTGCTGCCGTCGGACGTGGCGGGCACCGAGACCGAAATGCTTGAGACGGTGCTGGAGTACGGCACCGCCCACGACGCCGCCCTCGGTCAGTTCGCGGCCGGCAAGACGGGCACCACCTCCAATTATGGGGACGCGTGGTTTGTCGGCTGGGACCACCGCTACACGGTCGCTGTGTGGGTCGGCTTCCCCAACGCGCTGGTCCCGATGACCACGGAGTACGACGGCGGCCCGGTGCTCGGCGGCACCTTCCCGGCGCTGATCTGGCACAACTTCATGGTCGGAGCGATGCAGGTTGAAAAGGAACGCGCCGAAGAAGAAGCCGCGAAGCACGCGAGCACCCTGGCCAGGCGCGCGAGCAGTGCCGGCGCGGTCGCCGAACCAGGGAGCACGAGCAGCGTTGCCGCCTCTCCCTCCTCCTCCCCGCGCCAGACACCTGGCGCGGGAGTCGGCGCCAAACACCCTGCGAACGCACCGGCGAGCCCCGGCACCGGGCAGAGCGGCAAGCCGGCCGGTGGCGAAAGCGGCGAAGGCACCCAGGCGCCGCCCGGCAAGAGCCCCCCGGCGAGCACGCCCGCACCGGCACCGCAGGCGCCCGCGAGCCCGGCCCCGGCTGCCGGAGGCGGGGCACCGAACCCGGCGCCGGCGCCCGAAACATCCACGCCTGCGGCAAGCGGCGGCACGAGCGCGCCCACGGGCAGCGCCAAACCCTGATCTCAGGGCCGCGGGCGCGAGACGTGCGGGTTGCCCGCCAGGCAGAAGCGCCAGGGCAGATCGACCGCCTTGCTGATCCCGATGCGGGTACCGCTGTGGATCTCGTGCGGGCGCTCGAGCCACGACTCGCGCGGCGAGCGGATCGTGATTGGCCCGCGGGTGAGGTCGCAGTCGTTGTGCAGGAGCTCGATCGCGAGCGCGACCGTGAGCTTGCCCGGGCCCGAGCAGAGCTCTTCGCGGCTGTGCACGGCGCGGCGCTCGCGCATGCGGGCGACGCCGCGCAGCGGCTCCAGCGCGCGGATCAGCACGGCTGCGCCGACGCCCTGCTCCTCGCAGACGGCGTTCAGCAGCGCGTGGATGCCGTAGGAGCGGTAGACGTAGGCGCGGCCGGGACTGCCGAACAGGGTGCGTGTGCGCGGGGTGAGCCCGACGAAGGCGTGGCAGGCGGGCTCGCGCTCGTGGTAGGCCTCGGTCTCGACGATCATGCCAGCGGCGGCGCGGTATTCCACGACGCAACCGATCAGCGCCCGCGCGACCTCCACCACCGGCCGCCGGTAGAACTCGATGGGCAGCGCGCCTGGCGCGGGCCTGCGCGGCGCGCGCACGGCGAAGCCGTGGCCGGCGGGCGCTCCGGGCACGTCAATCCCAGGGCTCGTTCGACTCTTCCGCGGGCGGATGGGTGAGCACGCCGCGGGCGAGCTCGAGCTGCTCGCGGAGGCGTCCGGAGGCAGTGCCGCCCTCGGAGATCTTGCTCTCCAGCCATGAGCTCTGAGTCAGCAGCGCCTGGTACTCCTCGCTGTGCTCGCCGAGCATGGGGCTGTGCGCGGCGAGCTCCGCGGGGGTCAGCTCGGAAAGGCTCTTGCCCGTATCGAGCGCGGCGCGCACGAGCCCGGCGACGACGCCGTGAGCCTGGCGAAAGGGCAGCCCGTGGCGCACCAGCATGTCGGCGATGTCGGTCGCACCGAGCAGCTCCTCGGAGGCGGCCTCGGCCATCGGCTCGCGCTTGAAGCAGACCCCTTCGATCATCCCGCGCGCCGCGATCAGGGCAAGCTCCAGCGTGTCGGCAGTATCGAACAGGTGCTCCTTGTCCTCCTGTAGGTCCTTGTTGTAGGTGAGCGGCAGCGCGTGCAGCACCCCCTGCAGCGCGGTCAGGTGCCCCAGGATGCGGGGCGCCTTGGCGCGCAGCAGCTCGGCCGCGTCGGGGTTCTTCTTCTGAGGCATGATCGAGGAGCCCGAGGACCATGCGTCGGGCAGCGCGCAGAAGCCGACCTCCGAGCTCGACCACGACACGAGCTCGGCGCCGAGGCGCGAGAGGTGGGTGGCGCAGGTCGCGGCGGCATACAGGTAGTCCAGGGCGAAGTCGCGGTTGGAGACCGCGTCGATCGAGTTGGGCACAATGTCGTGAAAGCCCAGCTGGCGGGCGACCGAGCGCCGGTCGGTATCGAAGTTGACGCCGGCCAGCGCACCGGCGCCGAGCGGCAGGCGCCCGGCCTGTTCGAGCGCGAACGCGAAGCGCTGGCGGTCGCGCTCGAACATCCAGAAGTAGGCCAGCAGGTGGTGGCCGAGGTAGACCGGCTGCGCGCGCTGGGAGTGGGTGTAGCCGGGCAGCGGCCAGTCGATGTGCTGCTCCGCACGGGCCAGCAGCGCCCCCATCAGCTCCCCTAGGGCGTCGTGCGCGGCACGCGCCTGCGCGCGCACGAACATCGCCACGTCGGTCGCAACCTGGTCGTTGCGCGAGCGCGCGGTGTGCAGCTTGCCGCCGACCGGCCCGGCGAGCTCGGTCACGCGTCGCTCGATCGCGGTGTGGATGTCTTCGTCGGCGTCCTCGAAGGCGAACATGCCGAGCGCGAGCTCGGCCTCGGTCTCTTCGACGGCTTCGATCAGGTTGTTGCGGTCCTCGATCGAGATGATCCCGCGCTCGGCCAGCATCCAGACGTGGGCGCGCGACTGCTCGATGTCCTGCGGCCACAGCCGCCGGTCGAAGCGCAGCGAGGCGTTCAGACGCCGGAAGTCGGGGTGCTGGGGCTCGCTGAAGCGAGACATGGATTACGAGAAGGCCCGATCGAGAAGGGGAGGGGGCACGGGGGGAGGGCCTGCCCTCCCCCCGCCAAAGGCGGGGTGCTGGGGCTCGCTGAAGCGGGACATGGGCGCGGTCTGCTGGACAGTAGCGGAGATCGTTGGTACCAGCGTCGTGCTTCGAGTTGCCCGAAGCGGCCGAAGAAAGGGGACACGCGCCTTCGGCGCTAGCCGAGCGGGACGCGGATCGGTTCGAAGCGAGGTAGAATGCACGATCCATGATTTCTGACAGTCCCGATACTCTCAACCTGGGCTATGGCGAGGATCGACATTAACGGGCAGATGGAAACGCCACCTGCATCGATCGACCGGACGCGCGATAATCGGGGTATGCCCGGTGTGCTCGAACAGCCGCGGATCGGCCCCACGCCGGGGCTGCCGCGGGGGCCACACTCGCTCACGCGCGAGCAGGTGGCGGACAATCAGCGCATGCGCCTGCTGGAGGGGATGATCGACGCAATCGGAGAGAAGGGCTACGCGGCGACGACCGTGTCGGACGTGATCCGGCGCGCGGGTGTCTCGCGCAAGGCCTTCTACGAGCACTTCGCCAACAAGGAGGAGTGCTTCCTGGCCACGTACGACTCGATCGCCGCGGTCGGCCGGCGCGGCGTGTCGCAGGCGTTCCGCCGCGCGCAGGGCCTGCCGGACAGTGTGCAGGCCGCGCTCGGAGAGCTGATCGAGCTGGCGATCGCACGACCGCAGGCACTGCGGGTGCTGATGGTCGAGATTGGCGCAGCCGGTCCGGCAGGGATCGAGCGCCGCGAACAGCTGGTCGTACGCTACGAGGACTTCCTGCGCGAGAACCTCGGCCTGCCGCCGGGACCCGGAGCGATCCCCAATCCGATCCTGCGCGGCGTCGTCGGAGGCATCCTGCACGTGATCTACACGCACCTGCGCCGCGGCGAGCGCAAACAGCTGCGCAAGCGCCTGCCAGACCTCGTCGACTGGGCGACCTCCTACTGGCCGGCGCCGGAGTCGATCATGACGCTGGTGGACCCCACGCCACGAGAGCTGCACCTCGACCTGACCGGCGGGCGGGCTCCGGGCTCCCTCTCGCTCGGCGCCGCGACCAGCCGCCGCCGGCGGCTGCCGCGCGGTGAGAATGGGATGCCCAGAAGCTTCGTCGTGCACAGCCAGCGCGAGCGGATCCTCGATGCCGTCACCAACCTGACGGCGCGGGGCGGCTACGCAGCGCTCACGGTCGAGGGGATCGCCGCCGAGGCGGCGGTGTCGCTGCAGGCCTTCTACGAACACTTCAGCGACAAGGAAGATGCCTTCCTCGTCGCCTACGAGATTGGCCAGGACAAAGCGCTGGCGCTGGTCGAGCGCGCCTACGACGCGCAGCCCGACTGGCGCTACGGCGTGCGCGCCGGCATGTCGGCGCTGTTCGGCTTCCTCGCCGGCGAGCCGGCGTTCGCGCACATGGCGATGATCGATGTGCTGGCGGCGACTGAACGCACCTCGGCGCGGGCGTTCAAGGGCGCGGCCCCCTACGGGCAGATGCTGCAGCCCGGCCCCGAGCACGCCCCCAACGGGCGCCCACCGGAGGTCAGGGTGCACGCGATCGCCGGGGGCCTGTTCGAGCTGATGCTCCACCACGCGCTACAGCGCCGCGTACACGAGCTCCCCGTGCTGGTGCCACGAGCCACCTACTTCGCGCTGGCGCCGTTCATCGGCGCCGAGGCCGCGGGGGAGGTCGCCACAGCCGCTGTACCCGCTCTGGCGCTCGCGCGGGCGTAAGCCAGGCATCAGCCCCCCCGCCGGACACCCCGAGGCCCGCCGGACACCCCCGAGAGACGAATCGAACCGTGCGACATCTTCGGCCAGGATGCGCTATGCTGCCGCCGGCGCATAGCCAGGGATGTGGCGATGCGCCGGGCTTCTCGTAGGCCCGGCGCATCCCACAGTCGTCGGTCGGCACACATGAAGAAGCAGGGTGTCTCGACCGTACCCGTTGGCTTGCTGAAGTTGGGCCCTCAGCCGTAATAGCGCGCGATGACCTGCAGCTGGCTGAAGAGGTTGTGCGCGAAGAACAGGACCACGATGAGCGCGCCAACAGCGGGTCCCCAGCGCCGTCCGGCGCCGCGCGCCGCGAGTGCCAGCGCGATGCCGAAAAGGGGAATCAGCGGCAGCAGATAGCGCGGCTCGGGAAACGCCGCGGCTTCCGATGGGAAGGAGAGATAGGAGCTGGCGCCAATCAGGATCAGCAGCCCGACGGTCAACGCGAGGTAGGTGACGAGCTCGCCGACTCGGCGTATGAGCGCAGGCCGGTGCAGGAACACCTCGCGGAGGGCCAGCGCCGCGATCGCAAGCACCGGGATCAGCGCGAGGTTGTCCACCCACCGCGGGAAGAAGGTGTCCTCGAAGCCGTAGTCCCCCACCAGACCGTTGAACCACAGGTCGCGCAGCGGCGAGATGTCGGCGAAGTCGACGTGCATGCCCGGCAGACGCGGCAGATAGAGCTGCCAGATGTAGCTCAGCTCGCCCGGGATCGAACGGTGACCGACCGTGACGGCGAACACGCCTCCGGCTATGCCCAGCGCGCGGTGGTGGGAGAGCAGGTTGGCCAACACGTACACGCACGCCGGCAATACGGCGATCGCAAGCGCCGGCGCAGCTGCACGCGCGGCGGCGCGGGGGCCGAGAGCTCGCGACGTGCGCCCGGCGAGCAGGACCAGCCCCACGGCCACCCCCGGCATCAACCCGAGAAAGTTCAGCTTGGTGAGCAGGCCGACCGCGCTCAGCACACCGATCGCGGCCGCCAGTCGCGGCGTGAGGCCGCGCCGAAAGCCCCGGGCGAAGCAGGAGAAGATCGCGGCCGACACGGCGCAGAGCATCGCGTCGGGGTTGACCGCCCCGGAGATCGATGCGAGCGCCGGCATGAACGCCGCGCCGAGCCCGGCGACCGCCCAGGCCCGCGGAACCGCCGGGAGCGCCTCGCGCACGAACAGGAAGACGAACAGCGCCGTGATGCCGCACATCAGCGCGCTCAGCAGCCTCATCAACGCGAGCTGGTCAAGCACACCACCACTCGCTCCCAGGGCATACGGAATCGCCGCCAGCGCATAGTAGAGCGGCGGCTGTGCAGCGGCAACGCCGGCGGCGCCCCTGTCGGGCGAAGCGCTCGCGGCGGCACGCGCCAGATCCCGTTCGAGCTTGCGCTGCCGGGCCTCCGAGGCGATCGTGCGATTCTGTGGCTGGAGACTCACACGGCTCACTTCGAGGTCGTCGAGCGCCACTAGCTCGTCGGGCGCGAATTCCTGGGTGCTCGACGTCGGCAGGCGGCCGTTGCGCGCTAGCTGCTCGACATAGGCGAAGTGGGCCTGCTCGTCGGGAGCCTGGAACGGCGGGGTGATCAACGACCAGCCGGCGGCGTTGACGCACGCGACGAGCGCGCAGAGCCACGCGGCGAGGGGAACGCGTCGGACGCTCAGCGTGGCTCGACGCCACCGCGGAGCAGGCTGTCCGCTGCGCGCCGCCCGCCCTCGCGCCTGGCGCGGCGGTGTGGCGGGTCTCCCCGCCCGCCGGGTGGGAGCGGGTGCTACCGCGCGCGCCGGCCCGCCGTCCGTCCCTCGCCGTGCGGGCGTGCGCCTGCTCATCGCGACTCCCGCAGTGTCAGCCATGACGCGAGCACGATGCCCGTGGCCATCAGGAGGGCCACCATCGCAGCGACCCACGTGCCGGCCCACGCCCGGCCGAGGCCCATGCGCCGCGCCACCGACGGCGCCAGCGACCACCACGACGACGATCCCGGTCGCAGGTATTCGACGGCGATGCGTCCCGGCAGCGTGCGAGTGCTACTGCGGGCGGCGCTCCGCGGCGGAGTGCGCACCCCCAGGAGCGACACGCGTTCCTCAGCGCCCGCGAACGAGAAGCACACGGTCGCGTGGTGGACCGTGCGCACGAGCGGCACGATCGGCACCGTCACGACCCTGCCGAGCCATCCCTGCGCACTCACGCCGCGCGCGATCGCCCTCCCGCCGACCCACACGGCGACTGACACGCGCGGGCCCGCGGAGGCTTCGAGCGAGAGGCGAACGGCCGAGGTGCCGCCCGGCACGGCTTCGTCCGCCTGGCAGCCGCCTCCCCCTCCCGGCACCGAGGTCAGCGGCGGGTAGGGAACGGGGATGACCCCGTTGGTCCCGGCCAGCACCGGCGGAGAGCTCGACAGCACGATCGCGGCCGCGACGGCGCTCAGCGCAAGCCCAACCGCGAGGCCCACGCGCGCGCCAGGCATCACCGACGCTGCGCCTTGGCGTCGGTCGCCGTGGCGACAAGGTGAGCATCTTCGATTGCGGTGACCTGGATACGGTGAATGGGCACGCCAGGCCAACTGATACCCGTCGTCCGCCGCCCCGGTCAAGTCTGCGCTGAGTGGATCGCCCGAAAGGCGCTTGGGGAGATGGAAGATCGAGTATCACCCGCACAAGCCTGTTTCCAATTCGGAGCGCCAATGCAGGCAGTGATGCTTCGGTAATGTTCGGTTTCACACTGTGCCGATAGGGCCACCCGCCAGATCGAAGCGGCCGGCGACGGCGCCAAGGCCCTGTCCACGGGCCCGGCCCCGCCGCCCAGCTTTGCCCGGAAATGCGTGGAGGGGAAGTCACGCTTCCGGGGTCTCGACGGGCGCCCGGGAGAGTCGTTGATGGCGCCCGCGAGCTTTGTAAGGCAATGACGCTACTTCTTGGCGCGCTTACCGTCCCTTTTCCTGGCGCTGTGTTTGTCCTTCTTAGGGCAGCTGCCGGTGACCTTGATCTTGGTGCTTTGGGAGAGGACTCCTCCGTTTTGGCCTTCGAGCGTGGTGGCGATCATGGGGGTGCGTCCGCAGAAGCTGCCCTTGGCCTTCGCCGGCAGGTTGGCGCCGAAGATCGCGTGCGGGCCCTCCGGCAGGACGGCTTCGAAGGAGGAGACGGGGGCGTCGGGGACCGTTTCGAAGGTCGAGTAGGCGATCCCCTTTTTGATGTCGGTCGCCCCGGTGAGGTCGATCGTGAGGCCGTCGCCCTGGAGCACGAACACGACGTCCGGGTAGGCCGCCCCCCCGTGCGAGACCAGGTAGGCCGGCCCGCTCAGCGGCGCGCTGAGGATCGGCGTGACGGCCGTGCCCGTCCCGATCACCGACCCGGCCGGGCAGCCCGATGGGTTGGCCGCGAACTGCGCTTCGGTGCACGCCCCACGCAGCGTAGTGAGCCTCGCCGGCAGAGCCTTCGGGAACGCAAGGTGGACACGATGGATGTTCGCTTCGCCCGCTTTCTGGGCGACCTTCACGACCAGGCTGGCCCCGTCGACCCTGCTCGTCTTGGCCCGCGTGGAAACCTTGAACGAGGGTTTGAAGGGCAACCTCGCGCAACCGGTGACAGCGAACGGGATCGAGACCGCTGCGCTCGCTCCCTGGGCCGCGGTGACTGTGGCAGTGACCGACTGCGAGTCACAGTCGGTCGGGTTGAACGTGAACCCGGGCCGGTTGACTTCGACATCGACCGACCGCACCCGCACCGGCACCCCATCGACGAGCGTCGGGAACGGGTCCGAGACGATGCTCGCCCGCGCGGTGTTCGGGTCGATGCGCAACGATCCACGGACGATCACGTCACCAAGGTTAAACGGCCCCGCGACCGCCGGGATCACAGCGACATCACCGTATGGTCCGTTGTTATAAGGGCCGGTGAGGTAGATCTTGCCAGTCTCGACGAGCGGCTCGGAGCCGGCACCGTCGGTGGCCGTGACGGTCCCGATCTCAGACCCTTCAGGGCATGTCCCGGCGTTCGCCTGCGCTTCCCCGCACTCCGGGACGCCTGCGAGCTTCGCGAGCAGCCCCTCCGGGAGGGTAGCTTCCAGGCCCGAGAGGTCCTGTTCGCCGTCCTGGCGCGTGAGCTGTAGCACAAACGGACTGTAGCCACCGGCAATCTGCGTCACCGTGCCAGCATCGAAGCCCGGTTTGAACGGCATCGGGTCCCCGCAGCCACTTACCACGAACGACGACGAGGGCGTCGCGTTCGGCCCCGAAGCCGGCGCGCTCCACGGTTCCAGTTCGCTCGTTGTTGTCGCCGTGCCACAAGTCTGCGGGTTGGCCAGCGCGGCGCGCTGCCCCCCGGGGAACGTCAGCTTCAGCTCTTCGAGGGGGAACTGCGGGTTTTCCTCGAAGCGAGTGCGCAACTGCCCCGGCTGCAGGCCGGTTTCGCGGCTGTGCGCGCCGTACCCGCCCGCTTCGACCGAGCCGGCCAGCTTAACGATCACCCCGGAGCCGGCTACTTCCAGATACAAGCCGTATACCTTGCCTTCTTCGGCCGCCGCTTCCGTGCATCCCGGCTGCCCCGCGCCGCCACATGGCGGCTCAGCGAGATACACATGGCCACGCAGCGGTTCCGCGAGCACCGGGGTCTCGACTTCGACTTCCCCGATCCGCGAGTTCTGCGGGCAGTGCCCGGGTGCGGTGTGGGACATGCCGTCGTCGTACGGGCTGCTGTTCCCGCCGGGATGGCCCTCCCCGAGTTCGGTCGCTTCGGGGTCGCCGAGATCTTCACCGTCGGGAGCGACTTCGCTGCTGCCGATGTTGATCCCTTCTTTGCCCACCGCCTGGCAGCCCCCCAGCGCGTCCGGTCCGCTCGCCGTCGACGGAGAGATCGACACGCCCGCGGGCAGCGTCACTGTCGCGTTCCTTAGCTCCGGCGTCGCCAGCGACCCGAACGTGTCCGGCGCCTGCGGCAACTTCAGATCGACCGTATAGCCCGACGGGGTGTCGGCCTGCGTCGTATCCGGTTCCACAGCGATGCTCGGGTCGAACGCCGCCGCACCCTGCAACAGGTTGCAGCCGACCAGCTCGGGGTAGGCGGTCGCTTCGGCGTGCGCGGAGCCGCCCTCCCACGAAGTCACATACGCGCTCACCTTCGACGGTTCGGTCGAGCAGCGCATCGGGTTCGTCACGAACGCGCCCGTGCTGCCAGCGCCATTAACTTCGCCTGGGTCTCCAAAGACCGTCAGCCGAACGCCTTCGACTTCGTCACCTGTGGAGCTTATCACGCCAGGCGTGGCAACTCGCAGCCTGTACCCGGACGCGCCGTGCACCACGCTTGCGTAAAGGAAGATCGGTTGGCCGATGCCCGCGTTGACCCCCAACTCGGCGGGATAGCCATGCTCGGGTTCTACATTGTAGACCGGACGCGGCGGAAAATGCGTTCCCTGGATTACCAACGTCATAGTACCCACGATGCTAGCCGCAGGACAGATGGTGCGGTATGCAGCACTCGACAAAGTCCCTTCCGAATCGGTCAGATCGATCTCTGGGCAGCGCGCGGCGGCGAGCGGGTCCCCGGCAAAGCCAAGCGGGAGTTCGACCGCCACGTCCCTCGCGTCCTGCGCGACGTTGGTTTCCCCTGCCCGTTCCCCGCTCTTAATCAGCACATTGTTCAGGTCGAGCGTCGTCGTCACGCCGTAGGGGTGGTCGCCGGCCTGCGTGTCGGACGTCCCGTTGACGCCGTCCGATTCGAACGCGAGACCGGCGATACCGAACTGTGCCGGCGCTGCGTTAACGGCATTGGACGAGCTCGTCAACGCTTCACCTCCTCCCCCGCCCGAGACCGTCGCCGTATTTTCCACCAAGCCAGCAAGCAACGGCGAGCTAACCTTGACGAAAAGCGTGACGACCACTTCACGGTCTGCCGAAAGCGACCCCGGGTACGTGCACTTCACTTCCACAAGCGAACATGTTCCGGTTTGCTCAAGCACCGGTTCTTCAACCTTCATTTCGACCGGTTCGAGCCCTGGAGGAAGTCTGTCCGTGACCGTAATCGGCCCTTCGGAGGGGCGACTGCCGACATTGACGACCGTCAACTCGAAACGGTCCTCTGTGTCCGCGACGTCGAAGTCCGTCGGCTGCGCAACCGAGTGGATCGACCAGCCCGGGCTCGACGTCGCGGCGCTCGCCGGGCCGGCACTGAGCGCAAGGATGCTCAAAACCAGAATGAGCACAGACTGCGGAAAGAGCTTCGACGCGGCTGCGCTACCAGTTCGACCAATCTTTTGGAGTCTCCCAAAGGTGGTCATCGGCTTGCCCTTCGCTCGTTGCCAACTCGCTTTGCATTGGCCTGCTTGGAGTTGGCCTTTCTCACGCACTTGCCCTTCTTGTGAACGAACTTCCGCTTGCACTCCTTGGACTTTGGTTTGACCGCTGGCGGTGGCGATCCGGAGGGGGCGAGGTTGCCGCCCCCCGCCTGACTCGCGCTGCCCGGCATCTGCAGCGGTGGCATCACAGCGGAGGCGCCGCGACACGTTTCGCCGCTGCAGCTCGTTTCAAGCGTCGGCGCTGGAAACCCACCCCCTTCGCGTGCGTCATACAGCGCCATCTGCGTATCGCCATCCTGCGGCAGGAGCTGGCTGGCGCTAGTAAAGAAGACATCCTGCCCAGAGGGGTCGATACCGAAGAGATCGATGTCCGATTTACCCTCGTATGACGAACTGTCGTCACCGCCGGAGACCAGGTACAAGTTGCCCGTATCATACTCGTAGACGTTGGTGGTGTTCGCTTCCGCTCCCGGGGCGAGCCTCGCCGCGCTGGTGAAAAACACGCGGGAGCCGTCGGCGGAGATGGCAAGACGGCTACCGGACGCGGCCGGAAGGTCAGCACGGTTGAACACTTGGCTGGGTATGTGCGCGGCGCCGTTGAACGTTTCGACGTTGCCGCTCGAGAACCCCTGCTGGCCAATCGAAACCCGCGTCAACGATTCATCACGGGCGTCATACTCGAAGATCTGCGGCACCTTGCTCCTGTCCTCGCCGGTCAGGTGAGCCGAGCTGGGGAAGACGAGGAATTCCCCGTCGGGCGTCACCTGCGCCTGTCGGTTGTCCACTCTACTCCATACGCTTCTATCCTCTTCCAGTGTGCCGTACGAACCAAGGGTGCCTTGCAATGCTCGTTCCACTTTTTCCCCTTCCCGACGGCCGATTTGGCCGGCTTCCAGTGGCGGCACTCCGCGACCCACGGCTTCTTCTTCCGCCTTTTCCTCCACCGCTCTCCCAAGCGCCCTGATCTTGTGTTCTTCCGCTTCTTCTTCGATTTTCAGTGCTGCTTCTTCTTCGGGCCTGAGCAGCGTCGCAACGAACACCGTATGGTAGACCGCTGGATGGGCCGCTTCGGGCTCGTACACATAGAGGTTGTACGCGCCTTCAACTGGTTTTGCTTCTTCGGGTTCGCGACCCGCCACGCGATCCTTGCCCGTCAGCTTGCCCTGCGCCACGAAGTAGACCCGTTCGCCGCTCTCCGAGACGCGCACGACGCTCGTGACCCCTGGGTCGGCCAAGCCGGTAGAAACGAGCGAGATCTTCCCATCCGGGTGTTCGGCGTTTGCTTCCGGTCCTTCGAAGTCGTACTCATAGAGATTGTTCCCGGTCTGACCAGGTAGCAATTCCTGTTCCGTCATGAAGAAGACCTTCTCGCCGTTCTGCGACGCGCCCTCGAATGTCGCGTCGCCGGGAACGGTTGTCTTGCACGCTTCGCAATCTTCCTTGGACGGCTCCGAGAGGTCGATCGTCCTCGTGCCACCGATCCGCGCGTACACTTCGTTCACTGCCGGAGTGGCACATGTTTCCCCACTGCTGGGATCGGTATGCAACGCCGTGAAGAATACAGCGTCCCCGCTTGTGGAGACAGCGTTGTACGTCGAGCCTTCCGAGCCGAGTTCGGTTCCACAATTGCTGATTAGTTCAGCGTGTTCGTTGATGTGGGAGCTGCCGGCTAGAGGGCCGTTGTTCTTGACACCAACCAGTGTCGGTTCGCTGTCGGGGACGCCGTTATACGCGTATTCGTAAAGAGAAGGCCCTCGTGGTGCTGTGGTGTCCCCCGGCCAGAGGTCGCTGACGCCATGATGGATCTTCCCCTCGACTTCGGTGGCGGACGCTTCGACCCGGAAGAGCAGATGTTCAAGATCATACGACGCGCCGATCATATCCAGCTCTTCGTTCGCGTAAAGCGGCTCGCCGGCGAAAGCTTCCTTGCCTTTCAGTTCGTAGCCGTCGGGGAGAGCTTCTTTGTCTTCGCCTTCTTCGTTCCGGGGAGTCCCTGGACCGACCAAATGAAATTCTGACGGGGCGCTGCCCGTGCGCAGGTAGATGTCTTCGTGGAAGAGCAGGCCCAGTTCTAGATTGGACGGGTTCTCGTGCTGTGCGCCCCAAAGAGTTGTTTCCATGTCTTCACCGCTTACCGCCAGGAGAGCGCTGCGCGGATATTCGCTGGCTGGCGGCGTCAGCACCGCCGGCTGCCAACCCGTGGAGCTGCGCGTGAACTCGTAGACGGCGTCCTCAGGATCCTTAGCGAGATCCAGCAGAAAGCTGTCGGCGCCCGCGAAGGTACCGGCTGCGCCCGCGATCACATGTGAGCCATCGCCAGAGATCGCGCTCGGTTCGAGTTCCACAATCCCGCCCTCTTTGTAAGGCGGCGTGACCAGCTCAAATGCGCGGCAGTCCGGCAGATACGAGCGGAAGCCAGGCGAGGCTTCGGTTGCCACGCCGCACTGTGCCTGGTTGGCGTCGCCGGCTGCCCATGTTGCACTTGGCGCTGTCGTCGCGACGCAAGCGATTGCGACCATCATTCCGAGCGTTCGGACCGCTTTGCCTCCCATTGCTGCAACCTCCCGTTCCCCTCGCTGACACATCGCCCCATCTTCGGCTGAAAAACCAGGTGGGACCGCGCCGGTTCGGGGCACGGCCCCACCATCGGACCATAGTTCTTTCTTAAGGGACTAGTGGTCCCAACCGAATTCTTCACCTGCTGTTGGCTTACTGATTTCAACTATAGATGTTCCCACCTCAGCGGCTTTTCCTGCTATCCCTCCTTTGGTTTCGAGCCCGCATTCAATTTTTCTCAACGAGCTTTTCCCTTCGATAGTTTCTAAGTATTCGGCACTTTTTATGACTTCTTGAGGAAGGTTCAGTAAGCCTACCTTTGCCACTTCACCAGGTTTTGATAAAACAAAGGCGCCTGCCACAGTGTGACCGACTTCCGCGATCGCTCCGCACTTTCTTTTCTCCGATTTAATTGTGATTTCGGTACCGTTTGCTAGGACTTCAATTTTTGCTTTTTCGAGTTTTCCACAAGCTGCTCCGGTTAGTTCGAATTCTACAAAGAGATTTCCTTCACTCTCCGGGGCAAACACGTCCACCGCCGATTCTCTGGTTCCTAACGCGTAGGCAAGCGCCGTTAAGGCGTCTACAATAGCTTCGCCGTTGTTGGCAGGTTTTAATGGCCTCAGACCCGTAGCCACGCATCCTGCGTTTGCTTCTAGGGAACATTGCTTGAACGTGATCTGCGTGTAATCGGTACCGGGTTCGCCACCTAAGAGGAACCCCGCATTGATCGTTTCTTTGCATTCGACGACCGTCGGGCCGGTCGCTCTGAG
Organism: Solirubrobacteraceae bacterium; assembly: GCA_035948945.1. Classification (GTDB taxonomy): domain Bacteria; phylum Actinomycetota; class Thermoleophilia; order Solirubrobacterales; family Solirubrobacteraceae; genus Palsa-744. The sequence continues at coordinate 7,406 of DASZIQ010000060.1, read as the reverse complement.
CCTGTATACCCCCTCATTTCTCGACGTTATTGCTCTGGTTTCGCCGGCCGCAAGCGGGGTACCATGGGACCCGACAATCCATAACGGCCCCCTTGTTTCTTCTGCTTGCGCTGCACTTACCACCACCGCGCTCAGCGCAAACACCACCACGAGGCATAGCCCCAGCATCTTAAAGTACTTCATGTCGTACTGCTCCTTTACCCTTGAGGTTTGGTTGCCGGCGCTCCAGGGCGCCTCATCTTCAAAGGCAGAGACGCCTCGGTGCCAGCCACATCTATGTGTTTGTACTGCTTGGCACCTTTCGTCGCACCACTGACGCTTTGAGGGTCGTGGCCAGATTCGAAGCTACTACTAGGACCGTACCGAGCCGTCAAGAAGATGTCAAGGTGTGTTTCTTACTTGCCGCGAAGATACATCAAAACGTCGCTAGTGTCTCCGATTCGGGTCTTTTGGACCCCGCGGGCGCTCCCTCGGCCCAGGTCAAACCCCTCCCCCGCCCTCCAAGGGCGCTCCGTCGGCGCCTCGGCGAGTGGCCGCCGGCACCAGCGGAGCTATGCGCTTTGGCTATGATGACTCCTGCCCAGCCGGTTTCGGCCGGTGAGGGTTGGTTGCCGGTGCCGGGGCGCTCATCTTCAAAGGCAGAGACGCCTCGGCACCGGGTGTTCCGTATCCTTGATCAAGACCTCTCTTTGCTACCACCCCGAGGCGCCGCCGTCAAGGGCTCGCGCGAAACGAATTCCGTGCGACCCCCCCGGCAAACGCCCTACCGCGCCACAGCCTCCCGCAGCACGTCCGCGACGCAGCGCACCTGCCACTCCTCCATGCCGACGAAGAAGGGGAGCGCGATCGAGCGCGACGCCACGTCCTCGCACACCGGGAAGTCGCCCGGCTGGTGGCCGAAGCGCTCGCGGTAGTGGCGCATCAGGTGGATCGCCGGGAGGTAGGGCTTGCTCTCGACGCCTTCCGCCGCCAGCTCCCTGACCACCGCGTCGCGATCGGCGCGGCGGGGAATCTGCACGACGAAGACGAACCAGCCGCGGCGGCTGCCTTCCATGTCCGGGCAGGGGGTCTCCACGCCCCTGACGTTCTCCAGCGCCTCGCGGTACTGGCTGGCCAGGCGGGCTCTGGCGGCGAGGAAGTCGTCGAGGCGCTCCAGCTGTGTGAGGCCGAGCGCGCAGGCGATGTCGGAGAGGCGGTAGTTGAAGCCGAGGCGGTCGTGGTCGAGCCAATCCATGTTCGGGGCCCGGCCCTGGTTGCGCTCGCTGTCGATCCGCGCCTTCATCGCCGGGTCGCCCAGCGCGATCATGCCGCCCTCGCCGGTGGTGATCTGCTTGTTGGCGTAGAACCCGAACACGGCCGGGTTGCCGCGACCTCCGACCGGCGTGCCGTCTTGGTGGCGGGCACCCAGCGCCTGGCAGGCGTCCTCGACGATCGCCAGGTCGTGACGGCGCGCGATCGCCTCGAAGGCGCCCATCTCGGCCGGGTAGCCGAAGATGTGCACGGGCAAGATCGCCTTCGTGCGCTCGGTGATCGCCGCCTCCGCCGCCTCCGGGTCGAGGTTCAGCGTCACCGGGTCGATGTCCGCGAACACCGGTCGCGCGCCCTCGTACAGCGCCGCGTTCGCGGAGGCCACGAACGAGAGCGGGCTGGTGATCACCTCGTCGCCCCGCCTCACCCCCACCGCGCGCAGCGCGAGGTGCAGCCCGGCCGTGCCGCTCGACACCGCGCTCGCGTATATAGGATCCCCGCCCGCCCCATCCCCACCCACCCCGCTGACGCGCCGGGCAAACGCCTGCTCGAACTCGCCCACCTTCGGGCCGAGCGAGAGCGCGCCGGAGCGCAGCACCTCGAGCACCGCCCGCTCCTCCTCGGCGCCCAGCGTCGGCCGCGCCAGCGGGATCGTCTCTTCTTCCTCCTCCTCTCCGAACGGGCTCAGCACTTCGTCGTTCCCTTTCATGGGAATCGGAACGTACCGCAGCGGGCGTCCCGTGCGCCGTCTTTCCGAGCCGTCCTCCACCTCGCCCTCCCCTACCGCCCGCCACCTGCGGGGATCGCCGCCGGGCGCGGGGACTGCATCCCCGACTCCAGCGAGTCCACCAGTGCGTCCCACGAGGCCGCGATCAGGTTCTCCGACACGCCGATCGCGCCCCACACTCGCCGGCCGTCGGAGGCGTCGATCAACACGCGCGTGACCGCGCCGGTGCCCTTGTCCTCGTCGAGGATCCGCACCTTGTAGTTGACCAGCTCGATCTCGCGCAGGTGCGGGTGGATCTCGCCGATCGCCTTGCGCAGCGCGGTGTCGAGAGCGTTCACCGGGCCGTTGCCCTCCGCGGTGCGCACGTAGCGATGCTCTTCGCCGCCGTCCGGCGCCGGTATCCAAATCTTGATCGTCGCCTCCGTCTCCACCGCGCCGTCCGCGCGCTGCTCGACGATCACGCGCCACGACTCCAGGCGGAAGAGCGGCTCGTACTCGCCCGCCTCCCGGCGCATCAACAGCTCGAAGGAGCCGTCGGCCGCCTCGAACTGGAAGCCGCGGTGCTCGAGCTCCTTGACGCGCTCGGTCGTTCGCAGCGCGGCCTCGCCGTCCAGCTCGATCCCCGCCTCGCGCGCCTTCTCCATCACAGTCGCCTTACCCGCCAACTCGGACACCAACACCTCACGGTCGTTGCCCACGAGAGCGGGGTCCACGTGCTCGAAGGTCTGCGCGTCGGCGCTCACACCCGCCGCGTGCAGGCCGGCCTTGTGCGCGAACGCGTGCTTGCCCACGTACGGCTGCGCCGGGTTGGGCACGCGGTTGAGCAGCTCGTCGACGAAGTGCGCGGTCTCCCGCAGGCGCGCGAGCTGCTCCGCCTCCAGCACATCGCGACCCATCTTCAGCTGCAGGTCCGCGACGATCGTCACGAGGTTGGCGTTGCCGGTGCGCTCGCCGATCCCGTTGATCGTGCCCTGCACCTGCGTGGCGCCCGCCTCGACCGCCACCAGCGTGTTGGCGACGGCGCAGCCGGCGTCGTCGTGGGTGTGGATCCCGAGCGCCACGTCGGGCAGCGCCGCGTGCACCTCCTCGACCACCTGGTGTACGTACGTCGGCAGCGAGCCGCCGTTGGTGTCGCACAGCACGACCCGCTCGGCGCCGGCTCCCGCCGCCGCGCGCAGACACTCCAGCGCGTAGCGGGCGTCGAGCGCATAGCCGTCGAAGAAGTGCTCGGCGTCCAGCAACACGCGCTTGCCGGCGCTCACGAGGAACGCGATCGACTCGCCGATCATCTGCAGGTTCTCCTCGCGTGAGACGCGCAGCACCTTCTCGACGTGCAGCGGCGAGGCCTTGCCGACGAGCGTGCAGGCCGGCGCGAAGCACTCCGCGAGCACGCGCAGGCCATCGTCCGCCGCCGCCTCGATCCCGCGCCGGCGGGTCATCCCGAACGCGACGATCTCGGCGCGCGCGAGCGGCTCGTGCGCGAGCAGCTCGAACAGCGCCCGCTCCTTCGGGTTGGAGGCGGGGAAGCCGGCCTCGATCAGATCGACGCCGAGCTCGTCGAGCGCGTGCACGACGCGCAGCTTCTCGTCCGCCGTCAGGCTCAGCCCACCGCCGCCCATGCCGTCGCGCAGGGTCGCGTCGTAGAGCTCGATTCTGGGCATGACGAGACTCAGCCGCTCGCGGCGGCACTTTGCGACCGTGCGGCGGGCGCCGGGACCTCGCCTGCGGGCGTGTCGAGCGCCGGGGCGCTGACCACGTCCAGCCACTCCCGGTAGCGCTCGGAGCGCCCATGAATCGCGTCGTCGAAGGCTGCCTGCAGCACGCGCGTGATCTCGCCCGGGCGCCCCGTGCCGATCGCGTGGTCGTCGATCTCGCGCACCGGCACGAGCTCGGCCGCGGTGCCCGACAGGAAGACCTCGTCGGCGAGGTACATCTCGGCGCGCGCCACGTTGCGCTCGACCACCGTGTAGCCGAGGTCCTGGGCGATTTGGATCACCGAGCGGCGCGTGATCCCGTCGAGGATCGAGTTGTGCTGGCCGGGCGTGGCAATCTCGCCCTCGCGCACCACGTACACGTTCTCGCCGGTGCCCTCGCACACGTGGCCGTGTTCGTCGAGCAGGATCGCCTCCTCGTAGCCGGCCTTCGTCGCCTCGACCTTCGCCAGCACGCTGTTGAGATACTGGCCGGAGGCCTTGGCGTGCGGGATCAGCGAGCGCGGGCCGATCCGCTCCCATGAGGAGACCTTCGCGCGCACGCCGTTGCGCATCCCCTCCTCGCCCAAATATGTACCCCACTCCCAACAGGCAATCGTCACGTCGACAGGAGCCTCCATCGGGTTGAGGCCCATCGAGCCGTAGCCGCGGAAGACAATCGGGCGGATGTAGCAAGAGGAGAGGCCATTGCGCGCGACCAGTTCGCGCGTGGCCTCGCGCAGCTGCGCTTCGGAGTAGGGCACCGGCATGTAGTAGAGCTCGGCCGAGCGCAGCAGCCGCTGCACGTGCTCGGCGTTGCGGAACACCGCGGGGCCAAGCTCGGTGTCGTAGCAGCGCACACCCTCGAAGACCCCCGTGCCGTAGTGCAGGCCGTGGGTGAGGACGTGGACCTTGGCGTCCTCCCAGGGAACGAAGTCTCCGTTCATCCAGATGAGGTCTGTGGGTTCCAAGATCCTGCTCCTGTTCTCGTCTCGCTGATTAGGGAAAGAGGGGCCTGGGTCGCCACGCCCCATTATGTCTGGCAAAAGAGGGGCCGGCTCGCCGGCCCCTATAGGTAGTACAACACCGCCCGCGTCGCGTCGGCCGTGCTGGCGGCGCCTCCCAGGTCGGGGGTGCGCACGCCGTCGTCGAGCGCGCGTTCAACGGCTGATTCTACCTCCAGCGCCTGCTCATCCATGTCGAGACTGTTGCGCAGCATCAGCGCGGCGGACAGGAACATCGCCATCGGGTTGGCGATCCCCTCCCCCGCGATGTCCGGTGCCGAGCCGTGCACCGGCTCATACAGCCCCGGCGCGTGCTGGCCGCTCTCCGATCGGTCGCGGTCGCCCAGCGAGGCGCTCGGCAGCATCCCGATCGAGCCCGTCAGCATCGCCGCCTCATCGGAGAGGATGTCGCCGAACATGTTCTCGGTCAGCAACACGTCGAAGTGGCGCGGGTTGGCTATCAGCTGCATCGCGGCGTTGTCGACCAGCATGTGCTCGAGCTCGACGTGCGGGTATTCGCGGTCCTGCACGCCGCTCACCACCTCGCGCCACAGCCGCGACGTTTCCAGCACGTTGGCCTTGTCCACGCTCGTCACCTTCGTGTGCGCCGCGTTGAAGGCGGTGCGCGCGACCCGTTCGATCTCCTTCACCGTGTAGGTGCAGAGGTCGCTCGCGCCCTCGGCCGTGCGCGTCTTCTCGCCGAAGTAGATCCCGCCGGTCAACTCGCGCACGACCAGCAGATCGACGTCTTCGATCCGCTCGCGCCGCAGCGGCGAGGATTCGTACAGCTGGCGCAGCGGGCGCACGGGGCGCACGTTCGCGTACAGCTCGAGGCCCTGGCGCAGCTCCAGCAGGCCCCGCTCCGGGCGCGGTGCCCCCGCCACGGTGCTATCCCACTTCGGGCCTCCCACGGCGCCCAGCAGCACCGCGTCGGCGCGCCTGCACGCCGCCAGCGTCTCCGCGGTTAGCGGTGCGCCGTAAGCGTCAATCGAGGCGCCCCCGATCAGCCGCTCGTCGAGCTCGAAGTCGCCGAGCGCATTCAGCACTTCGCGCGTCGCCGCCATGATCTCCGGCCCAATCCCGTCGCCGGGCAGTATCGCTATGCGCTTGCACATTGGAATCGTTCCATCGCTGGATTAGCGTACCTGCACCGCGCCGCGCCGTTGGCATTGGATGCAGACTTGCGTAGGGATGCTCACAAAGTGGTGGTGTTGATAGCCCCCACCAGCTCCCCGCCCTGCTCGTGGTCATCCTCGTAGGCCGCGATCTGCCGCTCCTGCGTCAACGTCACCGCGATGTCGTCGAGGCCCTCCAGCAGCCGCCTGCGCGTCTCGGCGTCGATCTCGAACCCCACCGACACGAGCGCTCCGTCCGGGCCGGGGTAGCGCACCTCCTGCGCGCGCAGATCGACCTGGCCCGTGCCCGCCGCGGCCAGCGCGCGGCAGTGCTCCTCTCCGAGCACGACCGGCAGCAGCCCGATCTTCGTACAGTTGGAGAAGAAGATGTCGGCGAACGACGGCGCCACGATCGCCCTGAAGCCATAATCCTCCAGGCCCCATGGGGCGTGCTCGCGGGAGGAGCCGCAGCCGAAGTTCTCGCCCGCCACGAGAATCGGGTTCGCGGGCAGCTCCCAGCCGGGCTCTTTAGCCCAGTCGTAGAAGAGGAACTGCCCGAAGCCCGAGCGCTCCACCCGCTTGAGGAACTGCTTGGGCATGATCTGGTCGGTGTCCACGTTGGCGCGGTCGAGGTGACTCACAGCACCAGAAATCGTCTCGATCGGTTCCATCCTCAGCTCCATGTCCTGATGTCGGTGAAGTGCCCCTCGATCGCGGCGGCGGCCGCCATCTGAGGAGACACGAGGTGGGTGCGCCCGCCGCGGCCCTGGCGGCCCTCGAAGTTGCGGTTCGACGTGGAGGCGCAGCGCTCGCCCGGGGCGAGGATGTCGGGGTTCATCCCCAGGCACATCGAGCAGCCCGCCACCCGCCAGTCGAAGCCGGCCTCGCGGAAGATCCGGTCGAGGCCCTCCTGCTCGGCCTGCGCCTTCACCTGCTGGGAGCCGGGCACCACCATCGCGTTCACGGTCGAGGCCACCCGGCGGCCGGCCACGACCGCGGCGGCCGCGCGCAGGTCGCCGATCCGCGAGTTGGTGCACGAGCCGATGAACACGCGGTCGATCGCGATCTGCTCGATCGGCGTTCCGGGCTCCAGCGCCATGTACGCGAGCGCGCGTTCGGTCGCCTCGCGGTCTGCGGGGCTGTCGAAGTCCTCGGGCGCGGGCACGCGCTCGGTGACCGCGCGCACCATGCCGGGGTTGGTGCCCCAGGTGACCTGCGGGGAGATCGCGGAGGCGTCGATCGCGACCTCGGTGTCGAACGCGGCGCCGTCGTCGGTGGGCAGCTGGCGCCAGCGCTCGATCGCCGCCTCCAGCTCGACGCCCCTGGGCGTCCCCGGACGCTCCTGGTCGCGAAACCACGCGAACGTGGTCTCGTCCGGCGCGATCATGCCCGCGCGCCCGCCGCCCTCGATCGTCATGTTGCAGACGGTCATGCGCCCCTCCATCGAGAGCGCCTCGATCGCCGGCCCGGCGTACTCGACGGCGTGGCCGGTCAGCCCGCCGACGCCGAGCTGCCCGAGCGTGCCGAGGATCAGGTCCTTGGCGGTGACGCCGAAGCCGAGCTCCCCCTCGTAGCGGATTCGCATCGAGCGCGGCCTACTCTGGACCATGCACTGCGTGGC
>DASZIQ010000059.1:0-28148 GCA_035948945.1 Solirubrobacteraceae bacterium | reverse complement strand
CCAGTCCGACCCGCTCGTCATCCTGCACCATACGAGTGACCTCCTGATCCCGGGCCGCGACAGCCGCAATCTGTCGCTACCAAGCCCGACTCAGGAGGTCATTCTTCGCCCACCACCGGACAACACCGGTGGATCCAGGCTCAGTCGCCGATCTCTGCATACGCCTCGCCCAGCAGCCGCACGCCCTGCTCGATCGCCGGCTCTGAGAGGTTGCCGAAGCCGAGCAGCACACCTGGGGGGCCTCCAGAGGAGAAGCGGTGCAAGGAGAGACCCTCCATGCCCACGCCACGCGCGGCGGCGGCCCTGAGCAGCGCGGGCTCGTCGACGCCGTCGGGCAACTCCACCAGCTCGAACAGGCCGGCGGCCGGGCGGGCGGGGTCGGATATCCGCGCGTCGGGCAGGTGGCGGGCGAGCGACTCCAGCAGCGCTTCGCGCCGGCGCTGGTAATGCGTGCGCATGCGGCGCACGTGACGGTCGAGCTCGCCGCGCACGATGAAGTCGCGCAGCGCCAGCTGGCCCACCACCTCCGAGCCGCCGTCGTGCACGGCCTTGGCGGCGGCGATCTGCCACGCCAGCCACGAGGGCGTCAGCATCCAGCCGAGGCGCATGCCCGGGGTCAGGCGCTTGCTGGCGGAGCCGATGTAGAGCACGCGCTCGGGCGCCAACCCCTGCAGCGCGCCCACTGCCACGCGGTCGTAGCGGTACTCGGCGTCGAAGTCGTCCTCGACGATCAGCAACTCCTCGCGCTCGGCCCACTCGACCAGCGCGGCGCGGCGGGAGGGGCTGAGGATCGCCCCGGTGGGGAACTGATGCGCGGGCGTCACCACCACGGCGGCAGCGTCGCTTGCGATCAGCTTGTCTACCCGCAGCCCTTGCGCGTCGACGGGGATCGGCACGATCCGCAGGCCCGACTGCTCGGCGATCAGCCGGTGGGTGTGCCAGCCGGGGTCCTCGAGTGCGATCGACTCCACGCCGTGGCTGCGCAGCACGCCGCAGGCGAGTGAGAAGCCCTGCATGAAGCCGGTGCAAATCGTCATCTGCTCGGTGTCGGCCGCCGCGCCTCGCACGCGAGCGAGATAGTCGGTGAGCGCCTCGCGCAGCTCGGGCAGCCCGCGCGGGTCGCCGTAGCCGAGCGCATCCAGCGGCGACTCGCGCAGCGCCGCCCGCAGCGAGCGCACCCAACGCTCGCGGGGGAAGCCCGCGAGGTCGGGCAGGCCGGGGTGGAAGTGGTAGGGGAAGCGCTCCTGCAGCGAGCGGGCCGGGGCGCGCTGGGTGGCGGCGCGCACCGCCGCGCGCACCCTTACCGGCGCGCCCTGGCGAGTGCTGAGATAGCCCTCGGCGGCCAGCTGGCTGTACGCCTCGCTCACCAGGCCACGCGAGACGCCCAGCTCGTCCGCCAGACCGCGCGTCGAGGGCAGCGCCGCGCCGGGCAGCAGGCGTCCCGCGCGAATCGCCTCGCGGATGCTGCCGGCGAGCTGCTCGCCCAGCGACAGCTCACCGCCGCGGTCGAGCTCCACCAGCAGCTCCACTGGTCCTGTTCTAGGTGTCATAACTGGCACTGTACTGTGAGCCAGTTGCGGGCTACGGTGATCGCACACTCTCGATCTTGGAGGCGACCATGAGCCAGATAACAGTTGTCGGAGGCGGACTTGCGGGGCTGACGGCGGCGATCGCGTGCGCGGAGGGTGGTGCGCAGGTGCGCCTGCTGGAGGCGCACGAGCAGCTGGGCGGGCGGGCGCGCAGCGCCGACGGCCCCTACAAAGCCAACCTCGGGCCGCACGCCCTCTACAGCGACGGCGCGATGTGGGGATGGCTGAACGAGCGCGGCCTGCTGCCCAACCACGTCCGCCCGCCGCTCGGCGGCGCGCGCTTTCGCTGGGAGGGGTCGGTGCAGCGCACCCCGCCGCTGGGCACGATCCCCGCGGTGCTGCGCCTGCGCGGCCGCCAGGCGCCGGTCGATACCGACTTCCGCAGCTGGGTTGCGTCTCATACCGACGAGCGCATCGCCGCGATGCTCTCCTCGATGGCCGGTGTCTACACCTTCTACCACGACCCCGGTGAGCTCTCCGCGGCATTCGTGTGGGAGCGCACAGTGCGTTTGTTCCTCTCCACGCCGCCGCCCTCCACGGTGGTGCGCTACGCCAGCGGCGGCTGGAGCGGGATGGTCGCGCCGCTGGAGCGCCGCCTGCGCGAGCTGGGCGTTGAGGTGCAGACGGGCAGCCGCGTGGAGACGCTGCCCGAGTCGCCTGTGATCCTCGCCACGGAGCTTCACCAGGCGAGCGAGCTGCTTGGGGGTGAGCCGCTGCAGTGGCCGAGCGGGCGCACGGTGTGCCTCGACGTGGGCCTCTCCCGCCGGCGCGGCGACCCGTGGATCGTCTCCGACCTCGACGAGTCGGGCTGGATCGGGCGCTACTCCTCCTCCGATCGCATGATCGCCCCGGAGGGCCACGAGCTGATCCAGGCGCAGATGCCGGTCCGCCCCGGCGAGAGCACCGATCAGGCGGGCGCGCGCCTGGAGCGGCTGATCGACCAGTCGGTGGTCAACTGGCGCGGACGCGAGACGTGGCGCCGCCGTCAGGTGATGGACGCCCGCTCGGGAGCGCTCGACCCGCCCGGCTCCACCTGGCGCGACCGTCCTGCCGTGGATCAGGGCGACGGCGTCTACCTCGCGGGCGACATGGTCTCCGCCCCGGGGCTGCTCGCCGAGGTCTCCTGGGCCAGCGGCCTGGAGGCCAGCCGGTTGGCGCTGGCGGCGGTGGGCGCAACGCGGCCGCGGCTGCGGAAGGTGGCCTGACCCACGAACGACGCCGGAGCGATCCGCATGTAGTGCTCGAACGCCCACTCGCACACCTGCGGGCTTTCAAGGGCGCGCGCGAGCGCGGTCACCGCGGGGGTGGGGGTGAGGCGCCCGACGGCGCGCTGGGTGAACAGCAGCGAGCTGAACTTCCACTTGTGCGCGTCTGAGAAGGCGCCGTAGCGGCTCAGCGCCTGCTCGCGGGTGCTGTGTCCGGCGAGCACCGCGCGCAGCTCGCGCCCGCAGGCGATTCCGAAGTAGAAGGCGGTGCGGATTCCCTCCGCCGTGAGCGGCAGGCAGTGGCCGGCGGAGTCGCCCACGAAGAACACGCCGTCCTCGATTGCGGATCGCAGCTGGTGGGGGATCCAGTTGCCCTGATACCCGTCGGGGGGGAGGTCGAGGTCGTGGGCGAGACGCACGGTCGGCTCCTTGACGTGATGTGACGGCCAGAACGAGCCCACGCCGACGCGCACCTCGTCGCGGGCGGGAAAGCTCCACCCGTACCCCGAACGGATATAACGCGGGTCGATCCACAGCTCCATCTCTTCGCCGCTGCCGTGCGGATGCACCTCGAGACCGCGCGAGAGTCTTGCGTTGGGTGGCTGGATCGGGGTGGTGCGCGAGAGCGTCCGCCGCCAGCCGAGCGCATCGACGATCAGCGGAGCGCGCAGCTCGCCGCGATCGGTATGCACCGAATTGCCCTCTCTGCCCTGCACGGTGGCGGTCTCGAAGCGGGTGTCATCCGCTTGTGCCTGCTCCCACAGCAGCGCGCACAGCTCGGGGTAGTCGAAAGTCGAAAACGTCCACGGCAGCCTCCAGTGCGAGCTCCTCCAGGGAGTGTGCACGGTGAGCTCGCCGAAGGTCTGGCGCAGCGCGCCGCGCAGCTGCAGCGCGTCGAGCCATGTGGTGGGAACGCCGCAGGCTGAGGTCTGGCGCTCGCCGATCTCGTAGCGGTCGATCACCAGCACCCGCGCGCCCGAGCCGGCGAGCTCGCGAGCGACCGTGAGGCCCGCGAAGCTGGCGCCGCACACGAGCACGTCGCAGTCGCGCTCCAGGCGGGTGCGCTCGTTTCCCCGCTTGGTCGCGCGTACCGGCATCGCTCGCAATCATACGAGCGCGGCCGGCTGCGCGACGGTGCCGCCGGCTGGTGGGCGGACGGGTGCGGTCCTAGACCCATCGTGCTGCGCTAGGCTTCGAGCGGTGCAAGCTTTGATCGAGAAACCCGACGCCCACGTGGTCGAGGGATCCAACGGCCTCCTGCTCGAAATCGACGGGCAGATCGTCCCCAACTACGACGCCACGATGCAGCCCTTCGAGGAGGGCGAGGTGGTGACGGGCCGTGTGGTGCGGATCGACAAGGACGAGGTGCTGGTCGACATCGGCTACAAGTCCGAGGGAGTCATCCCCTCCGGGGAGCTCTCGATCCGCAAGTCGGTCGACCCCCGCGAGGAGGTCGAGCTCGGCGAGGAGGTCGACGCGATCGTCCTCACCAAGGAGGACCAGGACGGGCGCCTGATCATGTCCAAGAAGCGCGCCCGCTTCGAGAAGGCGTGGCGGCGCATCGAGGCCGCGGCCGAGTCGGGGCAACCGGTCGAGGGCAACGTGATCGAGGTCGTCAAGGGCGGCCTGATCATCGACCTCGGCGTGCGCGGCTTCCTGCCGGCGTCGCTGGTGGACATCCGCAGGGTGCCCAACCTCGACGAATACATGGGCACCAAAATCGAGACCAAGGTGATCGAGCTCAACCGCTCGCGCAACAACGTCGTGCTCTCGCGCCGCGCGGTGCTCGAGGAGGAGCGCAAGGAGGTGCGCCAGCAGATCCTCGACCGCCTGCAGCCCGGGCTTGTCGTCGAGGGGCAGATCTCCAACATCGTGGACTTCGGCGCGTTCGTCGACCTCGACGGGATCGACGGTCTGATCCACATCTCCGAGCTCTCGTGGTCGCACGTCAACCACCCCTCCGAGCTGCTCAACATCGGCGACACCGTGCAGGTGAAGGTGCTCGACATCGATCGCGACCGCCAGCGCATCTCGCTGGGTCTCAAGCAGACCCAGGAAGACCCGTGGCAGCGGATCATCGACACCTACAACATCGGCGACGAGCTGGAAGGCACCGTCACCAAGGTCGTGACGTTCGGCGCGTTCGTGGAGATCCTCGACGGGGTGGAGGGGCTCGTGCACATCTCCGAGCTCGCTGCCCACCACGTCGAAAGCCCGCGCGAGATCGTCCACCCGGGCGATGACATCCGCGTGAAGATCCTCGAGATCGACTCCGAGCGCCGGCGCCTGTCGCTGTCGGCCAAGCGCGTCGAGGACCAGATCCTGCCGCTGCCGCGTCCTGCGGACGCGGCCGGCAAAGAGCCACCCGCTGGGGAGCCCGCCACAGAGGCCGGGGCGCAGGAGGGCGAGTCCTTGGCGGAGGCTGCGGGCGAGCCCACAGCTGAGGAGGCGGCGGAGGTCCAGCCGGCAGCCGAGACGGCGGGGGGGGCCCAGATCCAGCAGACGCGGGGCGCGAGCGAGCCCGAGGCGGGCGTGGCGGAGCCCGTCACGGAGGACGAGCCGGCGGCCGACGTTCCATCGCAGGGCGCGACAGCAGAGATCGCGAGCGAGCCCGAGGCGGGCGCTGCCGAGCCCGTTACGGAGGACACGCCGACGGCCGAGGTCTCAAATGAGCCCGAGCCGGCGGCCGAGGTCGCAAGTGAGCCCGAGGCGGCGGTCGCGGAACCGGTTGCGGAGGACGAGCCGGCGGCCGAGGTGGCGCTGCCGGAGAGCGCTGCGGTTGAGGAGCCCACCGCTGTCGCCGCGGAGGAGCCCGAGGCGCCTGCCGAGGCCGCGGCGGGCGAGCCGGTTGCGGACGCCGACCTGGCGCCCACCGCCGGCGACTCCGCCCAGGACTGAACGCTCGCCTCGTGCCGGCGGCGCAGCGGTCGGTCCCACTGGTAGGCCTGACAGGCGGCATCGGCGCGGGCAAGTCCACCGCGCTGGCCGCGCTGGAGCGGTTGGGGGCGGTCGTGCTCTCCACCGACGCGGTCGTGCACGAGCTGTACACCGGCGACGCGCGCGTGCGGGACGCTGTGGTGGAGCGCTGGGGCCCGGAAGTGGCGCCCGTCGGCGTGGTCGATCGCGCGGCGATCGCGCGCCGCGCGTTTGCCGGCGATCGGGAGCGGAGCTGGCTGGAGGGGCTGCTGTGGCCGCTGGTGGGCGAGCGGGTGGGGGAGTGGTTGACGCAGGCGCGCGCGCTTTCGCCCCCGCCACGGGCCGCGGTGGTCGAGGTTCCGCTGCTGTTCGAGGCGGGGATGGGGGGGCTGTACGACGCCACGATCGCAGTCGTCGCGCCCGAGAAGCTGCGCCGCGAGCGCGCTGCCGGCCGGGGTCACGAGCTGCTGGATGAGCGCGCCGCGCGCCAGCTCTCCCAGGAGCAGAAGGCGGCGCGCGCCGCCTTCACGGTCTGCAACGATGGCAGCGAAGCGCAGTTGGCGGAGAAGCTGTCGGAGATACTTGACAAGCTGAAGGGGTGAACACCGAGGCTCACGAGCTGTATGCGCGGCGCCCGCCCGCGCAAAGTGGCCGATCGAGGGTCGGCCAGCCTCAGCGCGGCTCGGGCGGACAGGGGTCGAGAGGGCGGCGGCAGCTCACGACGCTCGCGGTGCTGGCCGCAGCGATTGGGCTGATCGTCGTGCTCGCCCCGCGCCTGGAGCACGCGGTGCGCGAACTGGCGCTGCCGCTGCAGGACGCGAGCGTGATCCGCCAGCAAGCCTCCGCAAAGCACCTCGACCCCGCGCTGATCGCGGCGGTCATCTACGCCGAGACCAAGTTCGACCCGCGCCCCTCCTCCGCCGGCGCGCAGGGCCTGATGCAGATTCTTCCCAGCACGGCGCTGTTCCTCGCCCATCTGTCGGGTGGGGTTAGCTTTCAAACCGGCGACCTGGCGACGCCCTCGATCAACATTGCGTACGGGAGCTACTACCTGCGCTATCTGCTCGACCACTATGGGGGCAACGAGATGCTGGCGGTGGCTGCGTACAACGCGGGTCTCACCAACGTCGACGAATGGGTGGCGCGGGCGCGGGCGCAAGGGAGAGAGCTCACCGTCGAAGCGATTCCGTTCGCGCAGACGCGCGAATACGTGCGGCGGGTGTTGAACGCGCAGCGGGCCTACCGGTCTACGTACGCCGCCCAGCTGGGGATCGGTTGATGGGGGCCACGCAGGTGGGCGGTACCGCGATTCGGCTGAGCGTCAGGCCACCGTGCTCGCAGACCCCGCTCGCGGGGCGACCTGCGCCGAATGGGAGGAAGCTGCGCCGACGAACGAGGGGGGAGCGATCGCCAGATAGCGGTCGAACACCCGCGCCGCGAAGCGGCGGTTGCGCAGTACCACCGCCCACATCGGGGTGGTGCTCCAACTCGTCGGGCGGCACACGGCGCGCTGGATGCGCAGCAGCCCGCGGTAGGCGCCGCGATGGCTGTGCGAGAAGCTCCCGTAGCGCTCCAGTCCCTCCTCGCGAGTGCGGCGCCCGTCGAGCACCGCGCGCAGCTCGCGCCCGCAGGCGATCCCGAAGTACAGCGCGGTGCGGATCCCCTCCGCGGTCAGCGGCAGGCAGTGGCCGGCGGAGTCCCCCGCGAAGAACACGCCGTCCTCGACGGCGGGGCGCAGTCGGTGGGGGATCCAGTTGCCCTGGTAGCGCACCGCATCGAGGCCGAGGTCGCTCGCCAGGCGCACGGTCGGGTCCTTGACGTGGTCCGCGGGCCGGAACGAGCAGACCCCCACGCGCAGCTCCCCGCCCGCGGGGAAGCTCCAGCCGTAGCCTGCGCGCGCGTAGCGGGGGTCGATCCACAGCTCAAGCTCCTCGCCATGTCCCGCGGGGTGCACCTCCAGGCCGCGCGTGAGCGGCGCCCGCGGCGGCTGGACGCAGACGCTGCTCGAGAGCACGCGCCGCCAGCCGAGGCAGTCGACGACCAGCGGCGCGCGGATGTCGCCACGGTCGGTGTGGACCGTGTGCAGCCCGCCGCCGCCGTCGCGGTCCTCCGCGCACCGGCCCGCCCGCACGATGCCATCCACCTTCGCCGTCTCATAGGCGCTCTCGGGCAGCTCGGTCTGCTCCCACATAAGGGCGCACAGCGCGCGGTAGTCGAACGTCGAGAACGACCACGGCAGCGTCCAGCGCGTGTCGGTCCAAGGGGTGTGGAGGCGCAGCTCGTGGAACGTCTGGCGCAGCGAGCCCTGCAGCTCGAGTCGCTCGAGCCACGCGGTGGGCGCGGCGCAGGCGGAGGTCGCGCGCTCGCCCAGCTCGTAGCGGTCGATCACCAGCACCTCCGCCCCCGAGGATCGAAGCTCGCGGGCCACCGCGAGGCCGGCGAACGAGCCGCCGCAGATCAGGACGTCGCAGTCTCGCTCCAGCCGCGTTCGCCCCGCCCCCCGCTTGGTCGCTCGGACCGGCATGGTGCTCCGATGATACGCGAGGGGCCGCTACCGTAGGGGGCCGTCGCACATGCCTCCCTTCAAGCTCGACTCCGTCTTCACCCCCACCGCCGACCAGCCGCAGGCGATCGCCGCGCTCGCGGAGGGCGTGGAGCAGGGCGAGCGCTTCCAGACGCTGCTGGGGGCGACGGGCACCGGCAAGACGATGACGATGGCCGGCGTGATCGAGGCGGTGCAGCGCCCGACGCTCGTGATCGCGCACAACAAGACGCTGGCGGCGCAGCTGTGCAACGAGTTCCGCACGTTCTTCCCCGACAACGCGGTGGAGTACTTCGTGTCGTACTACGACTACTACCAGCCCGAGGCGTACGTCCCCAGCCGCGACCTGTACATCGAGAAGGACTCCGCGATCAACCAGGAGGTGGACCGTCTGCGCCACGCGGCCACCGCGGCGGTGTTCGCCCGTCGCGACGTGATCGTGGTGGCATCCGTGTCATGCATCTACGGCCTGGGCTCGCCGGAGGTGTATGAGATGAACATGCAGATCCTGCGCCGCGGCGAGGAGATCGACCGCGACGGGCTGCTGCGCAAACTGGTGTCGATCCAGTACACGCGCAACGACACCGTGCTTGCGCGGGGGACTTTCAGGGTGCGAGGGGAGACCCTCGAGATCTTCCCGGCTTACGCGGAGACCGCCTACCGCGCGACGCTGTTCGGCGACGAGGTCGAGCGCCTGCAGCACTTCGACCCGCTCACCGGGGAGCTGATCGAGGACGACCTCGAGCACGTGGCGATCTGGCCGGCGACGCACTACAACGTCAGGGAGGGCTCGGTCGAGGCGGCGGTCGCGGAGATCGGGCGGGAGCTGAACGAGCGCTGCGCGCAGCTGGAGTCCGAAGGCAAGCTGCTGGAGAGCCACCGGCTGCGCCAGCGCACGCAGTACGACATGGAGATGCTGCGCGAGATGGGCTTCTGCTCGGGGATCGAGAACTACTCGCGGATCCTCGACGGCCGCGGCCCCGGCGACCGGCCGTACTGCCTGATCGACTACTTCCCCAAGGACTTCGTGTGCTTCATCGACGAGTCCCACCAAACCGTGCCGCAGTTGGGTGGGATGTACGAGGGGGACCGCTCGCGCAAGCAGACGCTCGTGGACTACGGCTTCCGGCTGCCGAGCGCGATGGACAACCGCCCGCAGCGCTTCGAGGAGTACCTCTCGATCACCCCGCAGCTGCTGTTCGTGTCGGCAACCCCGGGCGAGTTCGAGCGCACGCGCGCGGGCAGGATCGTCGAGCAGATCGTGCGCCCCACGGGGATCGTCGACCCCGAGGTGCAGGTGCGTGCCACGCGCAACCAAATCGACGACCTGATGAACGAGATCCGCGCGCGCGTGGAGATCCAAGAGCGGGTGCTGGTCACGACGCTCACGAAGAAGATGAGCGAGGACCTCACGCAGTACCTGCTGGAGATGGGCTTCCGCGTGCGCTACCTGCACTCGGAGATCGACACGCTGGAGCGCATCCAGATCATTCGCGACCTGCGCCTCGGCGAGTACGACGTGCTGGTCGGGGTCAACCTGCTGCGCGAGGGCCTCGACCTCCCCGAGGTCTCGCTGGTGGCGATCCTCGACGCCGACAAGGAGGGCTTCCTGCGCGGGGAGACCTCGCTGATCCAGACGATCGGGCGAGCGGCGCGCAACGTGAACGGGGCGGTGCTGATGTACGCGGACAAGGAGACTCGCGCGATGAAGGCGGCGATCGAGGAGACCGACCGCCGCCGCGAAATCCAGGTCGCGTACAACGAGGAGCACGGGATCACCGCGGCGTCGATCGTCAAGGGCGTCTCGGACATCGCCGAGTTCCTGCAGGGCGACTCCAAGGTGCCCCGCGGGCGCCGTCAGCGGCGCAGCGGCGCCCGGGGGAGGAGCAAGGCGAAGGAGATGCCCACCCACGAGCTGGAGCGCCTCGCGGTGGAGCTCGAGGAGGAGATGCTCGCCGCGGCGGAGGAGCTGCGCTTCGAGTACGCCGCCCAGCTGCGCGACGAGATCCGCGAGCTGCGCCGCGATCTCCGCGAGGCTCAGCAGCTGGAGGCGCCCGCCGGGGAGTTGGCGTAGGCGTCGCGCTGGCGGGGCGGGGGCAGAGCGAAGTTGGCGGGTGAGCAGTGGCGAGCCCCGGGTCCGGTACGCTTGCGCGCACGGTGGAGATGGATCGCGAGAGCATCGAGCGGAGCGACTTCCCGCTCGTCCGGCGGGGATACGACCCGGCTGCCGTGGACGCCCACCTGCGGGCCGTGGCGGCGGCCGCGCAGGGGCTCGCCCAGCACGCGGCGAGCGTGGGCGAGCCCTCGCTTGGCTCGGCGGCGGCCACCCGGGTGCAGGGCATCCTCGAGGCGGCGCAGAACACTGCCGGAGAGATCGAGCGCGAAGCGCAGCGCGACGCCCAGCGCACCCGCGAGGAGGCGGCAGGCGAGCTGGAGCGCGCCCGCGCACACGTGGAGACGCTCGCGCGGGCTGCCGCGGCGCTGCTCGCGCAGGTGCAGTCGCTCGACAGCGAGGTGAGCACGCTTGCGCAGAGTCTCCGCGCCGAGGGTGCGTCGCAGGGGGACGCGTCGCGTGAGGGCACATCGCGGGACGACCCACCCAAGCTCGCTCTCCCGGCGGAGGAGGAGCGCGAGACACCGCTGCCGGCAGCGGCCCACGCGGCTGAGGAGCGGCTCGAGGCGGTGCCGTCAGGGTCGGCTCCTGCCGCTGAGGAGGAGCCCGAGGCGGTGCCCGCTAAGGGCGAGGATCTCGACGGGGCGCGGCTGGTGGCGCTGAACATGGCGCTCGGCGGCGAGCCCCGCGAGCAAACCGACCGCTACCTCGCCGACAGCTTCCAGCTCTCCGACCGCGCCAAGCTGCTCGACGAGGTGTACGCCGCGGTCGAGGGCTGAGCCCCGCCATGCGCCCAGCCGCAGAGCGACGTCGACATCCCGGCCACACCGTGGCGGCGCATCCAACTACAATCCACGGTCCACACTCATGCGCCTGTAGCTCAGTGGTCAACGGCAACCTACGGGGTGCCAAAGAGCAGCGGCCTTTCAAGCCGCAGGTCGGGGGTTCGATTCCCCCCAGGCGCACTGCAAAGGAGCCCTGCAAACGCGGGGCTTGCAGAACGCTGCATCGTCGCCTTCCAGAGGGACTTGAAGTACCGCAAGTACCTGCTTCGCGATGGCGTTACGCACGTTGACCACCCACGACGACTCGCGCGCTCTTTGGCGAGCCGTGAGAGCATCACGACCAACCTGAGCTGCTGCCGAGGATCTACGCCGCTTGGCTCTCTCCCGGCCAGACCCCGGTGCGGAGGCGCTCGTAAAGCGTGTCTGGTGCGAGGTCTGCGCCGCCGGGCCAGCACACCGTTCCCGTCTCGGGGTCGACGCTGACCTCGGCAAAGCCTTCGGGGGTCCTGGCGCGCTCGAACACTGGGCCGCGCATACGGTCCAGCACGTAGACCTCGCCGGTCGCGCCATCGGCGAAGGTGAGCCGCAAAGCACCGTGCCGCAGAACGGTCGCATGGATTATATCTGGGGTAAGCCCGATCATCGCAGTGGCTCGATCTCGCTCAGTGTTGCACCTTCGCGCGCTCGACGCCAGTTCTCGCCGAGTTCCGCCGCGTGCATCTCGGCCCACGCGAGCACAAGCCGAAGCTCTCGACGCGGAAGGTCGCTGGCCAGCACCTCCAGCGTGTCGATCTCGACCTTGGCGCTGCGCCCCGCGGCGCGCGCATGGAAGTGGGGAGGCCCGTGGTCATCGAAATACATCGTGATCGTGAGCCCGAAGAAGCGGCTTATTGTCGGCATCGCGCACATGTTGGCGGTCAGTCCGGTCGGCATCCTTGCTCAGGAAGCACGCGATCCTGCAGTGCTTCCAGCGGTTCGATGGAACTACAAAGTCACGGTCGATCGTCCGATCCGATGTGCGTCGGGGCCGAGAAGCAGAACCCGCTCGTGCCGCGTCCTGGGCGTTCGCAGCATCGCAACGCGCTATTTTCTTGGCATTGCAACGCAAGAAGCTGCTTGCGCCACTTTGGAGGACAGTAAGACGCCGTTGGGGTGGAGGGCGGCTACTACGATCGGGGTGTGAACGGCGATGTTCTGGGCGCTAGGTCTATGACAGCTTCGTCGGTCTGTCGTGCACTTGTGAAACACGACGGCATGTGGCCTCTCCGGGTGTCCGGGTGAGCTCAGCTTCGCTCGATCCTCCGGAGTTGGCCCGTGAGGATCTCGCGGTACAGCCAGACCTATCGACCTCGCGCGTGCGTCGGCGGGTTCTGACATTGGCGGCCGTGGTCGTGGTGATCGTGGCCGTGATCTCGCTCGTGCCCGGGTTGGCCGGCCTGCGTTCGCGTTTCGCGCACGCCGACCCGGCGTGGCTGCTGGCGGGCGCTGCGCTGAAGGTGCTCTCGGGCCTCGGCTACGTCGTCGTATTCCGGGAGGTGTTCTGCCGGCGGATGAGCTGGCGGCTCAGTGGCGAGATCGGCTTTGCGGAGCTCGGCGGGAACGCGGTCATCCCAGCTGGCGGCGCCGGAGGACTCGCGCTGGGCGCGTGGGCGCTTCACCGTGGCGGCATGAGCAGTGAGCGGATCGCGCGGCGGAGCGTGGCGTTTTTCCTGCTGACGAGCGTCCCGAACGTGGTCGGGGTGATCATCTTTGGTCTGGGCCTTGCCGTAGGCGTGTTCGCCGGGCGTGCCAGTCTCGCCCTCACGCTTCTGCCTGCGCTCGTCGCGGCGGCGGCGATCGTCTTGACGATCGCGAGCGGTCGTTGGGCCGGCGGCGCTCGGCGGCGCATTCATACGCGACGAGGACCCGACTCGCGGCTGGGGCACGTGCTGGGCGCACTCTCGGCGGGAGTGCAGGAGTCTCTCGATCTCCTGCGCCGACCGGCCCCATTGATGCTCGAGGGGTTGTTGGGGTACCTGGCTTTCGACATCGCGGTCCTGTGGGCGACGTTCAACGCCTTCGGGAGCTCGCCGGGGATCCCGATTCTTTGCCTCGCGTACCTGATCGGCGAGCTCGGCGGTTTGATCCCGGTTCCCGGCGGCATCGGCGGGGTGGATCTCGGGCTCATCGGCACGCTCGTCCTCTATCACGTGCCCGTGGGCCTGGCGACCGCAGCCGTCCTGGCCTACCGCGCAATCGCCCTCGTGGTCCCGGCGGTCCTCGGAGCGTGCGCGTTCGTGCTGCTGCGACGCTCGCTCGCGCGGGAGGCTCACGCGATCTCGAACTGTGAGCCCAACGGCCAGGTCGAGATCATCGGCCGCGGACTGGTCAAGCTCACCTGAGAAGGGGACGGCCACCGCTCACGCGAGACCCGCGGCGCGTCGCCACGGCTACCCGATCGACGTGTGCCGTCAGAGCTTACGCCGGTACTCCCGGCGCTGGAAACTCGGCCGCCATACTCTGCACTTCGCGACGAATCCGCTGCAGCTCATCCTCGTTTTCGCGCACCGCTGCGGTGACACCCTCATCGAGCCAACGCGCAAGCTCTGTCATCTCGCCCGGTCCCATTCCGCGACTCGTCACGGCCGGGGTTCCGATTCGTATGCCGGATGGGTCAAGCGGCTTGCGAGGGTCAAACGGGACCGCATTGCGATTGCATACGAGCACCGCCCGATCGAGCGCCTCCGCGGCGGGGCGACCGCTCACGCCGCGGTTCTGCAGATCCACCAGGATGAGGTGATTGTCAGTGCCTCCCGACACCAAGTCAAAGCCTCTCGCAAGCAACTCGCTCGCCAACGCTTTTGCATTGTTCACGATGGCTTCAGCGTAAACCGCAAACGACGGCTCTGCCGCTTCCCCGAGGGCGACGGCGATGGCCGCGGTGGTCTGGTCGTGCGGCCCGCCCTGAAGGCCCGGGAAGACTGCGCGATCGAGCGCGGTTCCATGTTCGTCGGTACTCATGATCATCGCCCCGCGCGGGCCGCGCAACGTCTTGTGCGTCGTCGTCGTGATGACGTCCGCGTGTGGCACCGGAGAGGGGTGAGCTCCTCCTGCCACAAGGCCTGCAACGTGGGCGATATCCGCAACAAGAGTCGCGCCCGTCTCGTTTGCTATCTCCGCAAACCCCGCGAAGTCGATCTCCCTGGGGATCGCCGTCCCGCCGCACCACAACAGCTTGGGTCGCTCACGGCGCGCCATGTCGCGCACCTCATCGAGGTCCACGGTGCCGGTGTCGCTCCGAACTCCGTACTGCACCGCGCGAAACCACTTTCCTGTAACCGAAACCGGCCATCCATGTGTCAAATGCCCGCCAGCGGGAAGGAACATCCCCATGACGGTGTCGCCCGGTTCGCAGAAAGCCAAATACACGGCAAGGTTGGCCGGCGACCCGGAGTACGGCTGGACATTGGCGTGCTCGACGGAAAACAGCGCACAGGCCCGATCGATCGCCAACTGCTCCACCTCATCCACCACCTGCTGCCCCTCGTAATATCGCTTGCGCGGGTAGCCCTCCGAATACTTATTGGTCAGCACCGAGCCGCTGGCCTCCAGCACCGCCGTGGAGACGTAGTTCTCAGATGGAATCAGACAGAGCGTCTCCGACTGACGCTGCTCCTCACGCTCGATCAGTGTTGCCACCTGCGGATCGCGCGCCGCGAGGCTTGGATTCCGACCATCCACATGCACTGTGCTCATGGCCGGGACGTTAGCACAGACGGTCCGGCCCCGGTGTCATCCGGCCGGGGTTCGAGCGGGCGGCGATGCCTCCGCTCGTGGACCTCCTCGCCGCCTTCCTACTCAACAAACCACGTGTCTGCACCCGGGTCCAGCGAGACGCATACGTTCTTCACCTGCTGGTACTTCTGTAGTCCCTCGATGCCGAGATCGCGTCCCGTCCCGCTGAGTCGATAGCCGCCAAACGGCGCATCGTTGAACACACGGTTAAACGTATTGATCCATACCGACCCGGCGCGCAATTCTCTTGCCATGCGATGAGCTCGTGCGATATCTCTCGTCCAGACGCCGGCGGCCAGGTCATACTGAGTTCCATTGGCCAGCTGGATCGCTTCGGCTTCACTCGCGAACTCGTTGACGACGACCACCGGGCCAAAGATCTCCTCTTGCACGATTCGGCTTGTCGGCGGAGCGTCAACGATTACCGTCGGCTCCACATAGGCGCCTTCCGCCAGCATTTGATCGGTCGGTGGAGCGCCGCCTGCGACCACCCGGCCACCGCTGCCGGTACCGGCCGCGATCAGAGTGAGCACGCGCTGCCGGTGCGCCTGGCTCACGAGCGAGCCCACCTGGGTGCGCTCGTCGTCGGGCGGGCCGACGCGCAGCGCGCCCGCGCGCTTGCTGAGGCCTGCAACGACCTGCTCGGCCACCTCGCGAGCGGCCAAAACGCGGCTTCCCGCGCAGCAGTTCTGCCCCTGTGCGAAGAACGCGGCCTCGGTGGCGCAGTCGATCGCGGCCTCGACGTCGGCATCCTCAAAAACGATCAGCGCGCTCTTGCCGCCCAGCTCCAAGGAGCAGCGCTTCCCCTGCTCCGCCGCACGCGCGGCGAGCGCATGCCCGGTCGTGGGCCCGCCTGTGAAGGCAACCATATCTGTCTCGGGGTGTTCCGCCAATGCTTTACCGCAACCTTGGCCGACACCGGTGACCACATTGAGAACACCGGGAGGAAGACCCGCCTCCGACGCCAGTCGGGCGAGCGCAAGCGCAGTGCCCGGTGTGAGCTCCGACGGCTTGAGAACCACGGCGTTGCCCGCCGCGAGCGCCGGCGCGACCTTCCAGGATGCGATGTTCAGCGGAAAGTTCCACGGCACGATGGCGGCCACCACACCCACCGGCTCGGCGATCGTATAGTCCAGATAGGGGCCGGGCATCGGAATCGTATCCCCGCGCAGGACCCTCGCTGCGCCGGCATAGTACTCAAAGCAGTCGGCGGTCTCGGGTACGTCGAGTGCCGTCACCTCGGAGCATGGCCGCCCGGTCTCCGACACCTCCACATCCAGCAATTCAGCTTCTGCGTCCCGAATCAATTGGGCCAGCCTCAATAGGATGGAAGCGCGCTCATGTTGGGAGGCGCTCCCCCAGCCTTCCGAGAAGGCCCGGCGTGCCGATGTGACTGCGCGGTCCACATCCGCCGGTGTCGCGTCGACAGCCGTTGCTACGACCGCCCCCGTCGCCGGGTTCGTAATTGACAGACGATCGGTTCCGCTCGACGCAACCGATGTACCGTCGATGAACAACTCGTGTTCGCGAGGGCTTGTGCTTGCCATTTCAGATCTCATGTCTCATTTCGTGAGTTCAGGGACAACTGCTTCGAGCTGGTCCATCCACTGCTCGAGTACTGGCGAGTACACGCGTATCCACAATTCACGCTTCTCGTCTGGATACTCATAGTATAGACGTGTTTCAGTGGTGGCCGGCTCGCATGTTGGATTGTATACGGCAAAGTCGCCACTCGTATACGGAAGGCACACCCACTTGTCGGATGGCAGCAGGATGAAATGCATCTTTGCCCGCTCCGCCTCGCTGTATCGTGACTTCAAATCCCGTATCGTCGCCACGATGCCCGGGTGCGAACCATTTAAAATCCACGTGTACTCTATCCCCCTGTGGCGGATGTTATCGGCGACTATATCTCGAAAGCTCTCGGGTCCGACATCCTTGTGGAGGTCGGGCGAGACGATCCAGATCTTCGAGCATTCAATGGTCTTCTCGTACTCTGTGAGGTCGCGATCCTCGATCAGCAGGCTCATGGTCATGCGCAAGAACGCCGCGGTCGCGGGGAGGGATGAAGTGGCGGACAGCGAATGATGAGTGGATCGCGCGGTCAGGCGAAATACCAGCGAGCTCGTCAGCGCCGCGACGGCGCTGGCGGTACCCACGAAAGCGAGGGCGGTCAGCGAAAGCGACAGTTTGAGTTTTGCGCTGAGTACGGCCAGCACGAGGACGAGGACTCCCACCCCCGCCGGCAGGAGCAGGTCGACGAAGCGGAGATCCGGCGCGTCACCTCCAGGGTCTCGATGAGGCCGACTGGCGATACGGCTCAACGTGGACTCCCTATCGTTTCGCCGGAGCTGCTGTGAGGGCTCGTCGAAGGTACAATCCGCTGATCGTATGCAACTCCGAGGACGGCCATCTTTCGCAGATCGCGGGTGATATTTACGCGCTTGAGCCACCGACCTTGGCCATCGTAGGAGGGCTGAAATTGTCGGCGACCGTGGATGGCGCGATAATTGTCGATGAAAAGCAGATCGCCAGGGGCCAGCACGACGTCGGTCAACGCGTTGTCAAGCGACGAGACAAGTCCTTCGAGTGCGCGTGCGGCCTCCACGTCAAACCGGTCGGCGACGGTGGTGAAATCTGGGTCGCATCTGATGAAGGGCCGGCGTGGATCGCCGAATAAGACACTGGTTGGCGCTGGGTATGAGTGATCCACGGGGCCGCCGGAAGTCACTGAAGGCAGGTCGTGGGCGGTGTCGTCGGTTGTCCACGGAGCGGAGATCGTATGAGATGGGTCCGGGAGGATGAGGTACCGTGGTTGCATCAACGTGGCCAGATCCTCTGGCGTGAGTCGGATGTCGTCGAATGAGGCGACCGTGGTGGGGGTCGCGCTGGAGTTTCTCAAGCACATGAGCCCCAAGTAGTCGGCCCGAAAAGGGTGAAAGGCATCCTCGGTGTGCCATGTCAGCGCTCGTTGACTGCATGCGCTCGTAGGGTCTTGCTCCTTCCCCCGTATGGGAACAATGTCATGGACCAGCTGACCGTCCTGCTGCGTCGCCCATCCGAAGATCTCGCCGAGCAGCGTCGAGAGCATGATCAGCGCGAGCTCGGGCTGTGTCAACGACTCCTGCAAAGCGTGCTGCCCGGGCGTGGGGCGATCGGTGAGATGCTCGGTCAGCGCTTCGCGCATGACCCAGTAGCCCGGTCCGACGCCGGTGATGCGTTCGCGAAAGAAACGGTGAATCCGCTGAGGGATCGCGTGGGCGCGCACGGCCAGCTCGTCCAGCAGACACCCATCGATCGCCGGCAGACCGGCGAGGTCGTCCACGAGTCCCCGAATGATGCTTCGCTCGGAGGGCTCGAGCACGATCCCCGGGCAATGAGCCACCGGCGTCGCAGATATAGGCGGGCTGGACAACGGGCCGGGCAGCATACTTCATCAAGATCGACTGAGCCGACTCGTCGCCGCCCGTTGCCCAAAGCTCGATCCGCCGATGCCGGGCTCGCGCCCGGCGCCGAGAACGCATCCCATCGCGATCTGCGCTACGGTCCACGCCGATGGGCGAGCGCAGCGGCTACACCCCCGGTACCTTCTGCTGGACGGAACTGACCACCTCCGACCAAGCGGGGGCGAAGGCGTTCTACGGCGGCCTACTCGGCTGGGAGGCCGACGATCGCCCCGTCGGCGACAGCGGCTACGTGTACTCGATGATGCAGCGCGACAGCAGTAACGTCGCAGCGATCGCTACGCAGCCCGACCAACAGCGCGACATGGGGATACCGCCGATGTGGAACTCCTACATCTCCGTGGAGAGCGCCGACGCCACGGCGGAGCGCGCGCAGGAGCTCGGCGCCACGGTGCACACGCCGCCGTTCGACGTGATGGACGTGGGGCGCATGGCCGTGATCCAGGACCCGCAGGGCGCCTTCTTCGAGCTGTGGCAGCCGAACGCGCACTTCGGCGCGGCGCTCGTGAACGCGCCGGGGGCGCTGGTGTGGAACGAGCTCGGCTCCCCCGACCTCGACGCCTCCAGCGCCTTCTACAGCGGCCTCTTTGGCTGGACCGTGGCGCCCTTCGAGGGCAGCCCCGAACCGTACCTGTCGATCAAGAACGGCGACGCCAACGCCGGCGGTATCCGCCCGGCGTCCCCCGGCGCCCCGCCGGCCTGGCTGGCGTACTTCGGCGTGGAGGATCTCGACGCCGCGCTCGCCAAGGTGCAGGAGCTCGGCGGCGCCACCCACGCCGGCCCGATCGACATCCAGATCGCGAAGATCGCGGTCGTCGCCGACCCGCAGGGCGCGGTGTTCGCGCTCTACGACGGCGAGCTCGAGCCGTAGGCCGATCGCCGCAGGTCTGCGGCAGGCCGGGTCAGGCGCCAAGGGTCTGAGGCAGGGCGTGCCCGGGCGGAGGGCGCTGGCCGTGGCGGTTTAGAAGTGGGGCCCGCGACGGCGGCGCCGGGTCCTTGGCTGCGCTCGCGGCACTGAACCCTCGCCGTCGGTCCGTATCCTCGCCTGCCACAATGAACCGATGGCAACACAGGCTGCGCGTATCGCCCCTGCCGACTGCTCGCTCCCGCTCTACCGGATGGACGTGGAGCTATTCGAGCGGCTGGTCGAGGCGGGCGCGCTCGAAGGGCTGGACGTGGAGCTGCGCGGAGGGCTGCTTGTCGATCGGGGGCGCAACGGCGGCGATCCGGTGCACAGGCTGGACATCGAGACCTACGACCGGATGGTGGAGACCGGTGCGCTCGAAGACGAGCCGGTCGAGCTGCTCGACGGGTTGCTGGTCGAGATGAGTCCGCAGGGCGACAGCCACATTGCGGCGATCGTGCTGCTGACGCGTCACTTCGGGATGGCGCAGGCGTGGCTGATGGTGCAACTGCCGCTGGACGCCAGGCCGCGCTCCAAGCCCGAGCCCGACCTCGCGCTCGTTCGCGATGGGCCGCGGCCCGACTGGCGCAGCCCGGGCGCGGCCCTGCTGACGATCGAGATCGCGATGACCTCGCACAGGAAGGACCGTGGCAAGAAGCTGCAGATCTACGCGCAGGCCGGCGTACCCGCGTACTGGCTGGTGGACATCCCCGGCCGCGCGATCGAGGTGCGCACCGACCCGGGACCCGGCGGCTACGGCCACTGCGAGATCTACGGGCCCGGCGCCACGGTCCCCTCGCCGGCCGAGGGTGTGCCCGACCTCGACGTCGCGTGGCTGTTCGCGGGCCTTGGCGACTGAGAGCGCGCTGAACCGAAGGCCCCGGCCTGCCACGCCACGCCCGCGAGGCCGTGCCGCCGCGGCGGCCAGCCGCGCACGGTGGCCCCCCATCCAAATCCTTAAACCCTTCCCACGCGAACGTCTGTTCGCATGCGTATGATGTTCGCAGCATGCCCTCGAGCAATCACATCGTCGTCAGCGGTGCGCGCGAGCACAACCTGAAGGACATCTCGCTGACGCTGCCGCGCGACGCGCTGGTGGTGATCACGGGGCTGTCGGGGTCGGGCAAGTCGAGCCTGGCGTTCGACACGATCTACGCGGAGGGCCAGCGCCGTTACGTGGAGTCGCTGTCGGCGTATGCGCGGCAGTTCCTCGGGCAGATGGACAAGCCCGACGTGGATGCGATCGAGGGGCTCTCGCCGGCGATCTCGATCGATCAGAAGACCACGTCGCGCAACCCCCGCTCGACCGTCGGCACCGTCACCGAGATCTACGACTACCTGCGCCTGCTGTGGTCGCGCGTCGGCAAGCCCCACTGCCCGATCTGCGGGCGGCCGATCACCGGGCAGTCCGCCGAGCAGATCATCGACCAGGTGATGGAGCTGCCGGAGGGCACGCGCTTCATGGTGATGGCGCCCGTGGTGCGCGGGCGCAAGGGGGAGTACGGCAAGCTGCTGGAGGAGCTGCGGGCAGACGGCTTCGCGCGCGTGCGGATCGACGATCGCGTCCGCATGCTGGAGGAATCGATCGTGCTCGACAAGCGCTACAAGCACGACATCTCGGTCGTCGTGGACCGGCTCATCATGCGCCACGACGTGCGCAAGCGCCTCGCGGACTCGATCGAGACCGCGGTGCGGCTGGCCGACGGGCTGGTGGAGGTGGAGATGATCGGCTTCGCCGCGGGGTCGCGTCGTGCGGAGGCCGGGGAGGGCGAGGCGGCGACGGCCGGCGCCGACGGGGGCGAGGTGGGCGATATCGCACGGTCTTCGGGGCGCAGTGCACGTGCCGGGGATGCTGTCCCGGGCAGGCACGCGACTGGGGCGCTCGGCGCGCGCGCGGCCAACGCGCAGATCGTGCCGGGCGAGGTGCCTCCCGAGGGGACGGTGTTCACCTTCTCCGAGCGCTTCGCCTGCCCCGAGCACGGCCCCTCGCTGGTCGAGCTGGAGCCGCGGAT
Organism: Solirubrobacteraceae bacterium; assembly: GCA_035948945.1. Classification (GTDB taxonomy): domain Bacteria; phylum Actinomycetota; class Thermoleophilia; order Solirubrobacterales; family Solirubrobacteraceae; genus Palsa-744. The sequence continues at coordinate 6,844 of DASZIQ010000059.1, read as the reverse complement.
CTTCTCCTTCAACTCCCCCCACGGCGCCTGCGAGCGCTGCCACGGGTTGGGGGCGCAGATGGAAATTGACCCCGAGCTGCTCGTCCCCGACCCCACGGTGTCGGTGGGCGAGGGGGCGATCGCGCCGTGGAGCCGGGCGGCGGCGTTCTCCAACTACTACGACCAGGTTGCCGCCGCGATCGCCGAGAGTTACGGCGTCGACCTCGACGCGCCGTGGGAAGACCTTCCGCTGGAGCACCAGAGCCTCTTCCTGCAAGGGACGAAAGAGCCGCTGGCGATCGCCTACCGCAACCGCTTCGGTAGGCGGCGCTCGTACTCCACGCGCTTCGCGGGGTTGATCGCCAACCTCGAAAAGCGCTACCGCGAAACCGAGTCCGAGGGGGTCAAGGAGAAACTCGAGGAATACATGTCGCTGCGCCCCTGCCCGGTGTGCGGCGGCGCGCGCCTGCGGGCGGAGTCCCGCGCGGTGCTGGTGGGGGGGACGCGGATCGAGGACTTCTGCGCGCTCTCCGCGCGGCGCGCGATCGAGTGGCTCGATGAGGTGGAGCTCTCCGACACCGACCGTCACGTCGCGCGGCTGATCCTGCGCGAGATCTCCGAGCGGCTGCAGTTCCTGGAGAACGTCGGCATCGGCTACCTCTCGATGGACCGCGCCTCCGCCACGCTCTCGGGGGGGGAGGCGCAGCGGATCCGCCTGGCCACACAGATCGGCAGCTCGCTCGTGGGGGTGTTGTACATCCTCGACGAGCCCTCGATCGGCCTGCACCAGCGCGACAACTCGAAGCTGATCGCCACGCTGGAGCGGCTGCGCGACCTCGGCAACACGGTGATCGTCGTCGAGCACGACGAGCAGACGATGCGCGCCGCCGACCACCTCGTCGACCTGGGGCCCGGCGCCGGCGAGCACGGCGGACGGATCGTCGCGCAGGGGACGGCGGCGCAGGTGCAGCGCGTGCGGGAGTCGGCCACCGGCCAGTACCTTGCCGGAACCCTCGCCGTGGCGGTGCCCACCAAGCGCCGCACCCCCACCGGCTATGTGAAGGTCGAAGGCGCCGCCCAACACAACCTGCGCGACATCGACGCCTCCTTCCCGCTCGGCGTGCTCACCTGCGTGACCGGGGTCTCCGGCTCGGGCAAGTCCACGCTCGTCAACGAGATCCTCTACAAGGCGCTCTCCGCGCGCCTGCACCGCGCGCGCGCCCGCCCCGGCGCGCACCGCGCGATCAAGGGCATCGAGCAGCTCGACAAGATCATCGCCGTGGACCAGTCGCCGATCGGGCGCACCCCGCGCTCCAACCCCGCGACGTACACCGGCCTGTTCGATGTGATCCGCGACATGTTCTCCAAAACCCAAGAGGCTCGCGCGCGCGGGTACAAGCCCGGCCGCTTCTCCTTCAACGTCAAGGGCGGGCGCTGCGAGGTGTGCAAGGGCGACGGGCAGCTCAAGATCGAGATGCACTTCCTGCCCGACGTGTACGTCCCCTGCGAGCAGTGCGGCGGCAAGCGCTACAACCGCGAGACGCTGGAGATCCGTTTCAAGGGCAAGAGCATCGCGGATGTGCTCGACATGCCGATCGAGGAGGCCGTGCGGTTCTTCGAGCACATCCCCAAGGTGCGCCGGCGCCTGGAGACGCTCGACGCGGTGGGCCTCGGCTACGTGCGCCTCGGTCAGCCCGCCACGACGCTCTCCGGGGGGGAGGCGCAGCGCGTGAAGCTGGCCACGGAGCTCTCCAAGGTGGCGACGGGGCGCACCCTCTACATCCTGGACGAGCCCACCACGGGGCTGCACTTCGCCGACGTGCAGCGGCTGTTGGAGGTGCTCCAGCGCCTGGTGGACGCCGGCAACTCCGTGGTCGTGATCGAGCACAACCTCGACGTGATCAAGTGCGCCGACCGCCTGATCGACATGGGGCCTGAGGGCGGGGAGGAGGGTGGCCTGGTGGTCGCCGCGGGCACGCCCGAGGAGGTGGCGGCCGAGCCGGCCTCGCACACGGGCCAGTTCCTCGCGCCGCTGCTCGCGGCGGCGGGCGCTTCGCCCAACGGGGCTGCGCCGGCCAAAGCCCGCAGGCGCAAACCGCGGGCGAAGGTCCCGGCGTGAACGACCTGGCCCGTGAGGCCAGGTTGTGGGTCCAGAAGTGGCGGTGGTACGAGCGCAACACGCTGCCGTGGAACCGCGCGCGCATCCACTGGGAGCTGATGCGTCGCGGCGCCTTCGCGCGCTGGCCGCTGCAGGGCAACGTGCTGGAGGCCCTGCGCGAGGGACGCCTGGAGGTGGGGGAGGGGGCGCTGTTCGAGCCGGGCGTATGGATCACCGCCCCCGGCCGCGCGCGCGTGCGGATCGGCGCGGGCACGTTCTTCAACCAGGGCGTGATGGTGGCTTCGCACGAGCTGGTGGAGATCGGCGAGCACTGCATGCTCGCCAACGGCTGCTTCGTCTCGGACGCCTCCCACCGCTACGACGACCCCGAGCGCCCGGTCCCCTGGCAGGGCTTCGCCTCCAAGGGCCCCACGCGGATCGGCGCCAACTGCTGGCTGGGCGCCCACGTGGTCGTCACGAGCGGCGTGTGCGTCGGCGAGCGCTGCGTCGTCGGCGCGGGCAGCGTGGTCACGCACGACATTCCCCCGTTCTCCATTGCCGCCGGCGCTCCGGCGCGCGTGTTACGAAGTGTTGAGTACGGCTGATCCCGTCCAGGGGACGCGCTAGTGTTGCGAAGCGGCCCGCCCGGATGGCGAGGCTCGGCGGCAGGTGTCAACGACAGATTGGGGAACCATGTCGGCTGTGATGTTGCTCACGTCAAGGAAGGCCGCGCTGCGTCGCGCCACATTGTTCGGTGGGCTGGTGGCTGCGCTGGCCGCAGTCGTCCTGGCCGGGGCCGCGGCGCTTGCGAGCACTGCGTTGGCGTCCGCGCCGATCGCGCTCGATGCTCCGGACAACGGCACCGCGCCGTTGATCGCCTACGACCCGGTGTCGCAGACGACCTACGTCGCTTGGAGTGACCCGGCGAGCACGGGGATCGACCTGTGCATCCTGCCCGCGGGTGTCACCGCCTGCGAGGGCGGCGCGCCGCTGCTCCTAACCGACGCGTCCGCGTTCCCGGAATCCCCCCCGTCGCTTGGCTCCCTGGCCGTCCTACCGGGCGGAGAGGCTGTTGTCATCGGCATTGAGAAGGCCAGCAACCCGATCGCATACGTCTCGCCAGCGGGTGGCGGCGCGTTCCTGACGGCCTCGCAGGGTCGGCAGAACGGCGGTGAGCCGCTCGCCGACGTGGACGATTTCTACCAAGAGGACAACGTGGCGCCGCTCAGCAGCACTGACATGGCGCTGCTCGGTGGCTTTTCAGTGGGCGACGACGACTTTGTCGACACGTCGCTTACGAGCGCGGCTCCCGCGCTCACGTACCCCAACGCTAACCCAAGCAGCCAGTACGTATACAACGTGGCCGGCACCGGCCCTGACATCGCCGCCGAGCAGGCGCCGGCACCTGCACCCACGGGCGAAGATGTCGTCGTTGACGTTGGAGCCAGCTCTGGTGGCCCGGCGATCCCAGGGTGTGTCAACGACGATGCCACCGGCTACGGCGTGGTCGTTGGCAAGGTCAACGGAACCAAGGCCGAAGCGGGCGACCTCAACGGCAAGGTAAGCAGCGGCGGGGGTGGCCTGCAGGGTTACTCGCTGCTGGAGTGCGCAGCCAACGCGCCGGTGCTGGCCCAGGGCGGCCAGGACGGGATCGGCCTGCTCGAGGAGGAGGGCCCGTGCATCTCGGGCGTGGGCTCCGGGATCGGCCTCTACTACCACCCGTTCGTCGCGACGGCGACAGGTGGATCCTTCGGTCCCGGCGTCAAACTGGCCGACGTGACCAACGAGACGCTGTGCGGCGTCGGCACGCTCGACCTCGCCGAGGACTCCGGCACCGGCGTGTATGCCGAGTGGACCGACGGCCAAGGACTCGTGCTCGACTACAGCGGCAACGGCGGCGCCGGCTGGGAACCCTCGGCCGTCGTCCCGGAACCGGCGGCGGGCGGCCAGGACAACCCGGTGATCGCCGGCGTCGGTGGCGGCAATGCTGAGATCGCATACGTGGGCAACCCTGGCACAGGGTCGCAGGTCTTCCTGCAACCGATCAACTACGCGGCGCTCTACGCGGCGGACCACCCGCCGGCGACACCGATCTCGCAGCCTCCGCCCCCCCCGCCGGCGCCGAGCAGCGAATTCAAAGTCGAAGCGATCGTGAGCAGCTCCGGCGGCACGGTCACGATCACGATCGTCGTGACCCAGCCGGGCGAGGCGAGCCTGACGGTGACCATCTCGACCTCCACGCTCGCCAACTCCGCAGCGGTGGACGCGAAGGCCAAGAAGTGCAAGCACGGGCAGATCAAGCTCAAAGGCAAGTGCGTGCCGGCCAACACCGTGGTCGGCAAGACCTCGGCCAAAGCGACCGCGGGCGTTCCGCTGAAGCTGACGGTCAACCTCTCCAGCAAGATCAAGGCGCTGCTGAAGAAAGGCAAGACCGTGCATCTGACGGGGACGCTGACCTTCCAGTCGGCGCTCGGCGGGAAGCCCACGACGCACACGTACAGCCTGACGGTCAAGGGCCACAAGGGCGGACACAAGAAGTAGCGTCACTGGACATCTGAGACATCTGGACCGCAAGGGTGGCGCTTGCCTCCCGTAGATGCTACTCTGGTAGGTAGGTATGGGTAGGAGGTCGGTATCGGGTTTGGTTGTGCTCGTCCTCGCCAGCTGGGCGCTGGCGCTGACGCCGCAGGCCGCGTCCGCCAGGTCCGCCGCTGACGTGGCCGCCACGCAGGCGCTGGCGCGCGCCACCAAGACGCTGTTGCACGCGGCCCTCCCCGACCTGCCCAAGGGACTCGCCACCGTCAAGAGCTACGCCAACGAAGTCGCCGCGCAGTGCCCGAAGGTCGCGGCGGAATCGCCGCAGAACCACGGCTCAGAACAGCTCGACGACGAGGTGATCGCAGCGATGACGGTGGTCGGCTACCGCACCGGAGCCGGACCGATCGATGCCTTCTACCACGCGGTGAAGGGGCTGCACTGGAGCAACCCCAAGCTCACGCGTGCGGTCAAGACCTTCGCGACCAAGCTCGACAAGCTGGTCAGCCTCACGGTCCCGAACCTCTGCGGCGACATCAAAGAATGGGTCGCCAGCGGCTACAAGACGCTCACCGCGAGCACGACCCAGTTCCTTGAACAGTACAACGCGGTCGATCCCGAAGCCGAAGAAGGCCCGCTGATCATGAGGCTAGCCAGGCCCTACGCGACCGCCGGCGACATCACCCTCTACCACAGCATCGAAAGCTTCGAATCGGAACTCGCCGAAACGGAAGCCCACGCCGTCTTTGCCTACAAGCACCTGATGAACTCGATCGAACTGAACCAGTAGGGGTTCAGCCTCGGCAGCGCACCCGGTCTTCGTTCGCGCGCGTGTGTGTGTGTGGCGACGCTCCGGGCCGCCGCCGAGATGCGCGGGAGCCGCCCCGTTCGATCACGGTGTCGCTGCGTTTGGTGCGGCGACTGCTCGCCACGAAAGTCAGTATCTGAGCCATTTCTGCCCGGTGGGCCGGTGTGGCCGGCAAGCGAGCGAGGCGGCTACGATGGGCGGCCAAATCCGTCCCGACATGTGGTATAGTGCCCGCTGCGGTTTCGAAATCTGACCTCGTCAAGAGGATTCGCTTGATAGTTCGACGACTAGGCGCTGCCATAGTTAGTGCCGGCACCACGGCGTTGCCGCATGAAGACGGCGTCCGGGTACTGGATTACCCATCCTCAACCGCATTCATAAGGAAGTCGATAGCACCGATTCCGGGTGTCTCGCCAAGCAGACGAGCCCTCCGGGCACGGTTACCTTTACCCAAAAGTGCAGCACAACGAAGTCGATCGCGCCGGGCGCCGTGGCGCCTCGCTGTGAAAAGCGAGCGCTGGGGAACCGGTTCCGTCTACCCAAAATGGAGTTATTGCTATGCAGCTGGACACAACGCAGTTCATCACGATGGGCACACTCACAATCGAATCGAAGGAGCACTTAAAATGATCACTAGGTTCATGAAGATCATGGGGCTCTGCCTCGTGGCCGCGTTCTTGATGAGCGCGGTTGCGGTGGCTACAGCCTCGGCAGCAGGGCCGTTATTCTTATTCTCGGGTACGAAAAAGGGCTTCTCGTCCGTGAGCGGCGCAGGGACGCTTTTTTCGCCAACCGGAGCAGAAATCAAGTGTACAAAAGACACTGATAGCGGGGAACTCGAAGGTACAAGTCAGACCGATAAAGTGACTAATGTCGTAGTTAGATTTACTGGCTGTACCATCACAATTCTCGGCAAAACCACTGAATGTAAAACTGCGGGCGCCGGCAAAGAAGTAATCACAACGAACAAACTGGAAGGCGAGCTGGGCTATATTCCTCCTGCGACCAACAAAGAAGTCGGCTTGGTCCTTAAGCCTGGAGCCGGAGCTGGAGGATTTTTCGCGTCGCTAGAATGTATTGTTTCGGGGGTTACAGTAGTAATCAACGTAAAGGGTGAGGTAATCGGAAAGATCACTCCGCTCAACAAATTAGTTGATCCTGGTGAACCTTTTACCCTGACGTACAAAGCGGTGGGTGCCAAAAAAACGGAACAGAGCCCGAAGGAACTCATAGTCTTAGGTAAAGAAGAAAAAGAATTATTACTCTTATCAAACGAAGGTGGTGGTGCGTTTGGAAACGCAGGGCTTGAAACGTCGGATGAAGTCTTCTTCTTACAGAGCACATTCATCTGTGCGTAAGTTGTGATGCTGGATTAGTTGTGTGGTGCGTGGGGCCACGTGTGGCCTCACGCACCGTCGTAGATC
>DASZIQ010000058.1:0-46222 GCA_035948945.1 Solirubrobacteraceae bacterium | reverse complement strand
GGTCGCGAGGGGATCGTCGCCGTCGCGCTCGAGCAGCGGTCGCGCGCGCTCGACGAGCTCCCAGTCGAGCGCGTCCTCGAGCACCGCCGGGGGCGGGTGTATGCGGCGACGGGGCGTCCCCTCGGGCGCCTCGATGTGCGTGAGCAGGTGGGACAGATCGACGCCGCGCGCCTTCCAATGATCGATCGCGCCGCGTGCGGACAGCAGATCGACGCGGCCGATCGCTTCATCGAGCGAGCGCAGCCCCAGCGAGGCGAGCAGCTCGCGCACTTCCTCGGCGACGTAGAAGAAGAAGTTGACGACCTGCTCGGGCGTCCCCTGGAAGCGCTTGCGCAGCTCGGGATCCTGGGTGGCGATCCCCACCGGGCAGGTGTTGAGGTGGCAGGCGCGCATCATGATGCAGCCGGTCGCGATCAACGGGGCGGTGGAGAAGCCCATCTCATCGGCCCCGAGCAGCGCCGCGATCAGCACGTCGCGGCCGGTCTTCAGCTGGCCGTCGGTCTGCACCACGATCCGCGAGCGCAGCTCGTTGAGCAGCAGCGTCTGCTGGGTCTCGGCGAGGCCGATCTCCCACGGCACGCCCGCCGCCTGGATCGAGGAGAGCGGGGATGCGCCGGTGCCGCCGTCGTGCCCGGCGATCAGCACGCGGTCGGCGTTGGCCTTGGAGACGCCGGCGGCCACCGTGCCGACCCCGACCTCGGAGACGAGCTTGACCGACACCTGCGCCTGCGGGTTGGAGCAGCGCAGGTCGTAGATCAGCTGCTTGAGGTCCTCGATCGAGTAGATGTCGTGGTGAGGCGGGGGTGAAATCAGGCCGACGCCGGGGGTGGTGTGGCGGATCGAGCCGATGTACTTGTCCACCTTGTGGCCCGGCAGCTGGCCGCCCTCGCCCGGCTTGGCGCCCTGGGCCATCTTGATCTGCAGCTCATCGGCGTTGACGAGGTAGTGGATCGTCACGCCGAAGCGCCCCGAGGCGACCTGCTTGATCGCCGAGCGGCGCCGGTCGCCGTTGGGGTCGGGCGCGAAGCGCGTGGGGTCCTCGCCGCCCTCGCCCGTGTTGGAGCGCCCGCCGAGGCGGTTCATCGCGATCGCCAGCGTCTCGTGCGCCTCGCGCGAGATCGAGCCGAGGGACATCGCGCCGGTGCAGAAGCGCCTCACGATCTCCTTCGCGGGCTCGACGTCCTCCAGGGGAATCCCTCCTCCTCCTCCTTCCAATCCCCGCTCGGCCGCCCCCGACGACGATCCCTGCCCACCCGCCGCGGACCCCGACCCGGCACCCGGCCCGCCGGCGTGAGCCTTCGCTTCGCTGCGCAACCTCAGCAAGCCGCGCAGGGTGGCCCGCCGCGCGGCGTCCTCGTTGACCGCGCGCGCGTACTCGCGATACCCGGCGTACGCGGGGCTCGCGCGCACCGACTCGTGCGCCTGCGCGTCCCCCGCGAGCGCGGCGCCGAGGAGCGCGTCGTCGGTGGCGCGCACGGCGTGCTGCACGAGCGCGATCGTCTCGGGGTTCCAGATGTGGCGCTCCCCGTCGCGCCGCCACGCATACACCCCACCCACCGGGAGGATGTCGTCGTGGGGCGCCGGATAGGCGCGGGCATGGCGCTCCAGCGCCTCCCGGGCAAGCTCGGGCAGGCCGACGCCGCCGATCCGCGAGGCGGTGCCGGTGAAGTGGCGGTCGATCAGCTCGCGCGAGAGGCCGACCGCCTCGAAGATCTGCGCGCTGCGGTAGGACTGGATTGTGGAGATGCCCATCTTCGAGATCGTCTTGAGCAGCCCTTTGCCGATCGCCTTGACGACGTTCTGCGAAGCCTCCTCGGAGCTGAGCGTGGTCGCCGCGGAGCCGTTCGCCGGGCGCTCGATCATGCCCCGGTAAGCGAGCTCGTCGAGCGTCTCCAGCATCAGGTAAGGATTGATCGCGCTCACGCCGTAGCCGATCAGCGTGGCGAAGTGGTGCACCTCGCGGGGCTCGCCCGACTCCAGCACGATCCCGGCGCGCAGGCGGGTGCCCTCGCGCACGAGGTGGTGGTGCACGGTGGACACCGCCAGCAGCGAGGGGATCGGCGCGCGCAGCGGCCCGAGCGAGCGGTCGGAGAGGATCAGGATGTTGACGCCCTCGGCGATCGCCTCCTGCGAGTGCGCGCAGAGGCGATCGAGCGCCCGCTCCATGCCCGCCGCGCCCTCGGCAATCGGCCAGGTGATGTCCAGGGTGCGCGCGGAGAACTCGTCGTGGGCGACGTGGCGCAGCGTCTCCAGCTCGCGGTTGAGCAGGATCGGTTGGCGGAGGATCAGCTTGTGGGCGTGCTCGGGCGTCTCGTCGAAGAGGTTGCGCTCGGTGCCGAGGCTGGTCGCGAGGCTCATCACGATCTCCTCGCGGATCGGGTCGATCGGCGGGTTGGTGACCTGCGCGAAGAGCTGCTTGAAGTACGAGAACAGCGGCGGCGCCTGATCGGAGAGCACCGCCAGCGCGAGGTCGTTGCCCATCGAGCCGACCGGCTCGGCGCCGTCGCGCGCCATCGGCGTGAGCAGCACGCGCAGGTCCTCCTGGGTGTAGCCGAACGCCCGCTGGCGGGCGTGCAGCGGCTGGCCGGAGATCGTCACCGCCTCCGACGGGGGGAGGTCGTCGAAGTGCACCGAGTTGCGCACGAACCACTCGCCGTAGGGCCGGCGCGTGGAGATCGCCCGCTTGACCTCGCCGTCCTCGACGATGCAGCCCCGCTCGAGGTCGACGAGGAACAGCTTGCCGGGCTGCAGGCGACCGAGGCGCTTGACCCGCTCCGGCGGAATGTCGAGCAGGCCGATCTCCGATCCCAGCACGACGAGGCCGTCGACGGTCTCCACCCAGCGCCCCGGCCGCAGGCCGTTGCGGTCGAGCGTGGCGCCGATCACGCGCCCATCGGTGAACGCCACCGAGGCCGGCCCGTCCCACGGCTCCATCAGGCAGGTGTGGAAGGCGTAGAAGCCCTTCAGCTCCTGCGGCAGGTCCTCGCGTTCGCGGTAGGCCTCGGGAATCATCATCATCACCGCGTGCGGCAGCGAGCGCCCGGCGAGCATCAGCAGCTCGAGCACGCGGTCGAAGGTCGCGGAGTCCGAATCGCCGGCCTTGACGACCGGCAGGATCTTCGCGAGGTCCTCCCCGAACAGCTCGCTCTGCAGCTCCGACTCGCGGGCGCGCATCCAGCTGACGTTGCCCATCACCGTGTTGATCTCGCCGTTGTGGCAGATCACGCGGTAGGGGTGAGCCAGCTCCCAGGAGGGGAAGGTGTTGGTCGAGAAGCGCGAGTGCACCAGCGCCATCGCGCTCTTGGCGCGCGGGTCGCGCAGGTCGGGGTAGAAGCCGGCGAGCTGGTTGGACACCAGCATGCCCTTGTAGTTGATCGTGCGCGAAGAGCTCGATGTCACGTACATGCCGGACCCCACCGCATCGGACAGCTCGCACACGCGGCGGATCACGTACAGCTTGCGCTCGAAGGCGTCCTGGTCGAAGGCCCCATCGAGATGTCCGTCCTCCCCACCGGCCGGCGCCCCGCCGGTGCCCGACCCGGCCCCGGCAAGAGGCGCATCGGACGCCCCCCCGGCCGGAGTCGACGCAGGTGGACCCGCAGGTAGCTCCCCCGCCCCGACGAACAGCTGCCAGATCGCGGGGCGGCAGGCGCCCGCGGTGCGTCCCATGCAGGCGGTGTCCACCGGCACCTCGCGCCAGCCCAGCACGCGCTGGCCCTCGGCGTGCACGGTGCGGTCGAGCAGCTCCCGCAGGCGCGCGCGCTCCCGCTCCTCGGTCGGCAGGAAGCACATCAGCACCCCGTAGTGGCCGAGCGCAGGGAGGTCGAAGTCAACGACGGCCCGCAGCAGCTCGTCGGGCATCTGCATCAGGATCCCCGCGCCATCGCCGGTCGTGGGGTCGGCCCCCGAGGCGCCACGATGCTCCAGGTTCTCCAGCGCCTCGATCGCCTGCGCGATCACCTCGTGGGAGGGCACGTTGTCCAGGCGCGCGACCATGCCCACGCCGCACGCGTCGTGCTCGAAGCGGGGGTCGTAGAGGCCAACGGCCTTGGGCGGCTGCTTGGTGTGCGAAGTCATGGCAGTGCTCCTGGGAGGGCCGTGCCTCCCGCACAGACGGGGTCTGCCCGTGCAGGCGGTGAGGGCACCTGAGGCGGAGGCTGAAGCGTAGCAGTGGATCGCGGGTGCGTTAGGGGTCGGCGGGCTCTCAAACCGGTCGTGCGTCCGGGCCCCTGAGCACCTGCCGCCGGGCGAATCCTGGCTCCCAAACCCTCTGCCCCATCCAATCCGTCAAATCGGGCGAATCCGGCCCCAAACCACCTCCCCGACCCAACCCGGCAAGCATCCGCCCCCAGGGAGCGCCACCCCGAACCGGTCGTGCGTCCAGCCCTCCAGGCATCCGCCCGCCGGCTACCGTATCCTCCAGTAACAGCGTCCATCGGTGTTTCAAAGCGCGGCTTGGGGCCGTGGCAGAGAAGTGGCCGATGTGTGAAAACTGCGCCGGCAGGGCACCATCACCCAAGACCAGGACCCGCGCAAGCGCCATTGGGAGACGCACACACATGATGACCCCGGATATGCAGATCGCCCTCCCAGCGCGTGCGGAGAACATCGCGATCGTGCGTCACGCCTTCGGGGCGCTTGAGGATGCCTATGGGCTCGACGCCCAGATCCTTTCGGACATCCGCCTGGCCGTGACCGAGGCGTGCACGAACGTGGTCGTCCACGCCTACCCGGACGGCAGGGAGGGGCCGATGGAGGTGTTCGCCACGCTGCTGGGGGAAGAGCTGACGGTGGTGGTCAGAGACGAAGGCACGGGCATCGGCCCGCGGCCGGACAGCCCCGGCCTGGGACTCGGCCTGCCGCTGATCGCCTCGCTCACCGAGAGCGTGCAGTTGGGACGCGACGAGGAAGAGCGTACGGAGGTCCGCATGACGTTCTCCCTCACCGGCACCGCGGACCATTACGACGGCCCGACGGCTGAGGCGGTCTTCGGCGCGGCCGACACCCCGGGTGCCCGGTGAGCGAGGAGCTGTACACCCCCGACCACAGCGCACGCGAGGGCGTGCGGCTGGAGCCTGAGCAGCCGGGTGACCGTACGCAGCTGGAGCGCGAGGAGCCAAGCGACCGCGTGCAGCTGGAGCGTGATGACGGGGGCGACAGCGTGCAGCCGAAAGAGCGCGAGGAGCCGGCGTACGAGAGCTCGGCATCGCTGCGCCTGGCCGATGGCCCGCTGGTGGGGCCGGTGCTGTGCAGGGTTGTGTCGATCGTGCTCGCGCGGGCGAACTGCCCGATGGATCGCCTGGATGACGTGATGCTGATCTGCGATGCACTCAGCGCCCACGCCCCCCGCCACGCCGCCGACGGTCATCTCGCCTTCGCGGTGAGCGTGCAGGGAGGGCAGTTCGAGCTGCGCGTCGGCGAGCTCGCCGAGCAGGCCGCGGGCAAGCTGGTGGAGGAAGCGACGCTGCCCGAAGTGGGCAGCGTGTTGGAGCGCATGACCGACGAGCTGCGCATCGAGCCCGCTGCCGACGGCGCCGGCGAGGAGCTGGTTCTGGGGCTGTTCTTCTAGAACGCCGTTCTCAGCTGCCCTCGGGCTGCTTGGTGCTGCGCGGGGGGCTGCTTGGTGCCGCGCGGGGGCTACTGCGTGCCGCGCTCGGCTGCTTCGTGCCGCGCGGGGTTGCTTTGCGCGCGCGCGGGGACTACTTCGTGCTGCGCTCGGGCTGCTTCGTCCCGCGCGGGGGTTGTTTCGTCTTGCTTTTCGCTGGGGCCTTGGCGCGTTTGCCCGCAGGCGCGCCGTTCACGTCAAGCACCTCCGCTTCCCGCGCGCGACGGGCGCGCACCTGTTCGATGCTGGCCTCCAGCGCGCTCATCAGGTCGGGGGCTTCGAGGGGCTGGTCCCGCGCGGGCGGTTCGAGCACCACCTGCTCGCCGCTGGCCTTGCGATCGATCAGGTCGAGCAGCGCCTCGCGGTAGGTGTCGCGGTAGTTGGCCGCGTCGAAGGGCCGGGCGATCGAGTCGACGAGCCGGTGGGCGATCTCGAGCTCGTTGTCGCTGAGCTCCACCTTGTCTTCGTGCAGCTCGTGCAGTTCGGCGGTCGGCACCACTTCGTCGCCGAAGTTCATCGTGGTCATGACCAGCGCGTCCTCACGCGGGTGGATCGCGACGAGCTGCTGGCGGGAGCGCAGCACGACACGCCCGATCGCGACCTTGTCGGTGTCGCGCATCGCCTGCAGCAGCAGCCGGTAGGAGCGGGCGCCACCGCGGTTGGGCACGAGGTAGTAGGGGCGATCGAAGAGGATCGGGTCGATCTCCTCCATCTGCACGAAATCCTCGATCTCGATTGTGCGCGTGAACGCCGGTTCGAGCGCGGCGAACTCCTCGGCCTCGATCACGACATGACGCCCCGGGGCGATCTCGTAGCCTTTGACGACCTCGCTGAAGGGGACCTCCTCCTCCTCGGCGGCGCAGAAGCGCTTTTGGACGATGCGCGCGTGATCGGTGGCGTGCAGTTGGTGGAAGCGCACGCTGCGCTCGCTCACGGCGGTGTAGAGCTTGACCGGCACGCTCACCAAGCCGAACGTGAGCGTCCCTTTCCACATCGAACGGGCCATCCTCACAGTGTGACCCTTACGCGATCGATGTCAAGCGGTGTCAGCGATCCTGCGCCATGCCCGCCCTACTCGCCGTCCGCCCGGCGCGCATGCGCTGACCCTGCACCCTCCCCTACTCGCCGTCCGCCCCGGCGCGCATGCGTACGAGCGCTTGGCGGATGAGGCGGGATACCTGCATCTGCGAGACGCCGATGCGCTCGCCGATCTCGGCCTGCGTGAGATCCTCCGCGAAGCGCAGCTGCAGCACGAGGCGCTCGCGGGGAGTGACGCGCGCCAGCAGCGGCTCGAGGATGGCGTGCTCCTCCGCGCGCCGGAAGCCGCTCTCCTCCACGCCGAGCGTGTCGGCGATGCTCTCCCCCGCCTCCTCCCCCGCGAGCGCCGCGCGCGGTGCGTCGAGCGAGGTGGCACGGTAGGCGGCGGCAGCCTCCAGCGCATCGAGCACCTGCTCCTCGGAAACCGCGACGGCGCGTGCGATCTCGCTCACCGAGGGCGAGCGACGCTGCCCCACCGAGAGGCGTGTGACCGCGCGGTCGACGCGCAGCGCGAGCTCCTGGAGGTCGCGGGGAACGCGCACCGACCAGGTGCGGTCGCGGAAGTGACGCTTGAGCTCTCCCAAGATGGTGGGGACGGCGTAACTCGAGAAGACCACCTCGCGCTCCACGTCGAAGCGGTCGATCGCCTTGATAAGCCCCAGCGACGCCACCTGCACGAGGTCCTCCAGCGGCTCCTCGCCGTGCTGATAGCGGCGGGCAAGACGACGGACGAGCGGGAGGTAGCGTTCGATCAGCAGCTCGCGAGCATGCCCATCGCCGTGCTGGCGCGCACGTACGAACAGCTCGGCGTCGGAGGCATTGGCGCGCGCACCCTCGGCGGTTGCGGGTAGGCCGGCCGCCAATCCCTGACCGCTCCCGGAGGGTGTCAGCCCCATCACACGAGCATAGCCACGCCCGGGGACCCCCACCCCAGGCCACCCCCATGGGAGCGCTCGGCCGACGTGGTCTGGTTCGATCCAATCAAGGGCAGCTCGGACTGGGGAGTCTCGGTTCCCGGCCAGCTTCGGAGCCCCTTGCCGCCGCGAATTCAAAGTCCCGCAGCACGCTTCCGACGGTCGCGGGGCTGTTCAGCCAGCAGCGAGCTCTCGCGCCGCCGCCGCCGGTGAAGGGGAGGTCCGCCACGGGGCGCTCGAGCGTGCCGGCGAGCGCGGGCAGCTCGGGCACGAGCGCGGGGGCCAGCCAGTTGATCGGCGCACCGCCAGACCAGCGCTCGAAGTCGCAGGATCCGCTCAGCAGCAGGCGCTCGCGGGCGCGGGTCATCGCGACGTAGAGGATCCGCTCCTCCTCGGCCGACTCGCCGCGGCGGCGCTCATCGCACAGCTCCTCGTAGCGCAGACAGGCCACCGCTGCAGACCCGTCGAGGCGTGCCAAGCGCAGGCCGACGCGCTCGCCGTCCACCAGCAGGTCGGGGGAGGTGCCGTTGCCGGTGCGGCCGAGGTCGGCGAGGCACACCACCGCGAACTCGAGGCCCTTGGCAGCGTGAATCGTCATCAGGCGCACCGCGTCGGGCTCGGAGCCGGTGGGAGCGTGTGGCTCAGAGCTCTCGGCGTGCGCGCGGCGCTGTGCGACGTGGTCGAGAAAGCCCCGTAGGTCGCGCCCCTCCGCCGCCTCGAAGCGACGTGCGAGGCGCAGCAGCTTGTGGATGTTCGCCAACCGTCGCTCGCCCCACGGGAGCGAGAGCACGTGCTGTTCGTAGCCGCTGCAGGCGATCGCGCGCAGCACCAGCTCGGCGGCGCTCCGCATCGGCGCCGCGCTGCGCTCGGCGGCGAAGCGCTCGGCGAAGCGCTCCAGGCGCTCGCGGTCGGCGGCGGAGACATGCTCGTAGAGCCCGCCCTCTGCGACCGCCTCGCCCGTCTCGCTCACGCCGGCACCCTCCACGTCTCCGGCACCCTCCACGTCTCGCATCTGTGTGGTCACGCCTCCCAGGTCGTGCTCGTCCATGCCCCCACCACCCGCACCCACTGCTTGGCCCGCCGCCCGCGCGATCGTCGCCCACGCGCCGGCTCCCTCCGCGCGAGCCCGCAGCGCCACCAGCGCGAGACCGTCGCTGGAGATCCCCACCAGCGGGGAGGCAAGCGCGGAGTAGAGCGCGAGCTCGTCCAGGGGGTTGGCGAGCGCGCGCAGCCACGCCAGCAGATCGCCGATCTGCTGGTGGCCCCAGAAGCTGCCGACGGCCGCGAGCGTGCGCAGGCCCCGCTCCTCCAGCGCCCGCTCGTATACAGGCAGATCGGTAGCGGCGCGCAGCAGCACCGCCACATCCCCCGCCACCGCCTGCCCGGCAGCGACGAGCTCGGCGACGCGCTGCGCCAGCAGGCGCGCTTCGGCCTGACGCCAGAGCGCCGCCGGCGGCAATGCCCCGGCGATGCCCTGGGCGTGAGGCGACTCCGCCCAGCCGTTCCTGTCGGTGAGCAGCAGCTCGACCAAAGGCGGGAGACACTCGCCTCCGACCGATTGGGGAGACACTCGCTTTGCCGAAGCCGGGTGCGCACCTTCGGCGTGAGTTCCCGTTTCGGCCAGCATCCCTGTTTCGACCAACGGGGCCTCTTCATGGCCTTCCCCACGCGCGGCGATCAACGGCGTGTAGGCATCGCCGAAACGCTCGCCGAAGACCCCGTTGATCGCGGCGATCAGCGGCGGACGACTGCGGAAGTTGTGGGCCAACGCGATCGCGGCCCCCTCGGCGTGCAACCGGCGGCGACGCTCGCGGAAGATCTCGACCTCGGCGTGGCGGAAGCCGTAGATCGATTGCAGCTCGTCGCCGACCGTGAAGAGGTTGTCGCGCTCGAGCAGCTCCAGCAGCGCGAGCTGGCGGCGGTTGGTGTCCTGGAACTCGTCCACCATCAGCAGCTCGATGCGCTCCGACCACCCGCGGCGCACCCCCTCGTGGCGCTCCAGCAGATCGCGTGCGCGCAGCTCGAGGTCGTCGAAGTCGAGCGCCGCGCGCGCCTGCTTGAGCGCGGCGTAGCCATCCCCGTACGCCACCAGGATCTCCCCCAGCAGCACACATGCGTGGATCGCCTCCAGCTCCAGCGGATCGCCGGCCACCGGGTCCCAGTGTGGCAGCGGCTCGATTTCGAACAGCGAGGGCTGCATCTGAGATGGAGAGGGCTCCAAGAGTCCCGACACCAGCGAATCGGGCAGCGCCGGCCGGCTCACCCCGCGGCTGCGCTGCTCGGCGTACACGCCCATGACCATCCGCTGCACCCGGTCGGCGCCGTAGGCGGCGAGCAGCTCCACGGCCCGCTCACGCTGGTCGCCAGCAAGCAGTCCCGCCAGGGCGCGGCGAAAGGCGAGCTGGCGCAGCCGTCCCGCGCCGGCCTCGTCGAGGATCGCGAACTCCGGGTCGAATCCCGCGGTGAGGGCGTGGACGCGCAGCAGCCGTGCGCAAAAGCCGTGGAAGGTGCCGATCGGGGCGCCCTCGGTGTCGCGTGCGGCCTCGCGCTCGCCAAGCTCCAGCAGGCGCGCGCGCACCCGCTCGCGCAGCTCCGCGGCGGCACGCTCGGTGAAGGTGATCGCCAGGATCCGCCCCGGAGCGATGCCGTCCTCGCGCACCGCCCGCACGAAGCGCTCGACCAGCACCGAGGTCTTGCCGCTGCCGGCCCCCGCGGCGAGCAGCAACGGACCGCGACGGCGCGCCGCCGCCTGCTCCTGCTCGGCCGTGAACGTCGGGGCTGCGGGGATCTCGACGCTCAGCGGTCTCGCCCCAATAGATGGCGGATCTGGCGTGGTCGGGACGTGGCCCTCAACGGTCACACCGGCAGATCGACGGGTACATGCATCCGCTGCCACCGAACCCGCAGGTGGCGGGCCGCGCCTCCAGCGCTCCCGCGCGCGCCTGGGCGGCGGCGGTGCGGGCCGCGGCGAGGATCTCCTCCACCAGCTCCCGCACCTCAGAAGGTGGACGGGCATCGCCCCGCACGCACTCGAGCACCACACCCTCTTCCGCCGCGAGCACACCCCGTGCGCGCAGGTCGCGGCCGGAGAGCGGCTGGTAGAAGCCCCCTGCGACGGGCACGCCCACCAGCTGCGCCACGGCGCGCATGTAGAGGGCGATCTGGAAGTTGCGCTCGCCGAGCCAGCGGTCGGGAGGGACGGGGATGCTGCTCTTGTAGTCGTAAACCACCGCCTCGCCGCCCGGCGCGAGGTCCACGCGGTCGATGAAGCCCCGCACCCGCACGCCCTCGCCGAGATCCAGCGCGGGCAGCGCCCCCGCGGGCTCCTCCCGGGCCGGCACCCCGCCGTCGAGATCCAGCGCGGGCAGCGCCCCCGCGGGCTCCTCCCGGATCGGCGCCCCGCCGTCGAGGTCGAGCGGGGCCCCCCCGGAGGCATCGGGGGCGCCCGGCGACTCGGACACGCGGTCCGCAAAGCCGAAGGGCAGCTCGAGATAGGTCGGCTCCAACTGACTTGGAGAGTCTCGCTGGGCCAGATCGAGTTGGGCAACGTCGGCGCGATCGCCGCAGGCCGCGGCGTGCTCCAGGTAGCGCTCCAGGTCGGCCTCCAGACGCCGGCGCACCCCGGGGATGCGCTCGGGGACGGTGGAGAGCGGATGCTCGCGCTCGTGCTCCTGCAGCGCCGCGCGCAGCAGTTCGCGCGCGTGGGGCAGCCGCTCGGTGGTGAGGCGTGCGGAGCCCGTGTCCTCCCGCAGGCGCTCCAGCGTTTGACGCAGGGCCGCGTGCGCGAGGCCCCCGCGCGCCAGTGGCTCGGCCTCGGGCTCGAGCTCGCGCGCACTCAGCATGCGCTCCACGAACCACTGCACCGGGCAGCCCGCCCACGATTGCAGGCCGGACGCCGACCACAACCGTTCGCCTAGATCCGCCAGCACGCGCGGGTCGCGTAGGGGTCGGATCTCCCCCGGCGGAGCCCCATACTCGGTGGGGGCGATCGGAGAGACCTCACCCAGCGCCCGGATCGCCCCCGGCGGAGACTCGGCTTGGACGATCGTAGACATCTCACCCAGCGCCCGCCGAGAACGCGTCTCGTGAAGATCGCCTGCGAAGAGATCGCAGATGTCGTCCACGAACAGCGAGCGAGCCGCCGGCAGGCCATCGTCGTCGGCGGTGTGCCAGCTCAGCACCAACAGCTCGCGCGGGCGCGAGATGGCCGCGTACAGCAGGTAGCGCTCCGCCGCCAGCGCGTCCCCCGGCCGCCCCAAGCGCAATCCCGAGGCTTCCGCGAGCCCGCGGCGCTCATCCTCGGCGAGGTAGGGCTCGGGACGCGCGGGTGCGGGGAAGACGCCCTCTTGCAGGCCACACAGGAACAGCGCGCGCACCCGGCGTGCGCGCAGGGCGAGCGGATCGAGCACCGCCACCGCCTCGGGCATCGTTGCGGCGGGAACCCCCTCCCCCGCGCCCTCACCCACAATCAGCTCCAGCCCGCGCAGCAGCGCGATCAGCTCATGTGCGTCGGGCGCCAGATCGGGCGCCGAGCAGGCCAGCTCGCGCAGCTCCTCCAGGGCCTCCTGTCCAACCGCCAGCGCACGTGCCTCGTGCTGCTCGGAGGGCGTTGGTGCCTCGCGTACGTCTGCGGAAGCGGGCGCCTGCGGCGCGAAGCCCAGCCGCCCCAGCTCCGCGGCCGTGCGCTCGATCAGCGCCGCGGGACTCCGCTGCGCCGCCTCCCGCAGCCGGTCGAGCGTCTCCAGCGGCCAGCGCTCGGCCTCCCACAGCGCGCGCGCCCGCGCCGCGCTACTGACTCCGGCGCGCCGCGCCCGCCACTCCAGCTCGTCCACGAGCTCGGGGCTGCGCAGCACCCCCGGGGCGCGCAGCCACGCGAGCAGATCGCCGAGGCCGCCGCCATCGTCGGCCGCCTCGGGGAAGGTCGCTCGCAGCAGGCCCAGCAGCGCGCGGCCGGTGGCGGTGCGCGCGAAGGAGAGCCGCCGCCGCAACGCGAAGGGGATGCGGTGGGCGCGGAAGACCTCCTCCAGCAGCTCCGCGATCGTCTCCGGCGAGCGGTGCGCGACGGCGATCTCCCCGGGCTGCACCTCGCGCTCCAGAAGCCCGCGGATCTCCTGCGCCACCAGCTCCAGCTCGGCGCGTTCCCCGCCGCCCTCCAGCAGCCGCAGCGCCTCTCCAGCGGGCACGGGGGCGGGGGCGCCGGGCTCGAAGATGTGCCGCTCCAGGTGGTGCAGCGCCGTGCGGGCGCCGGGCGCGTAGTGCTCGGCGCGGGGCGACAGGGGGAGATGCTCGGCGGCGAGCGGCAGCAGTCGCTGGAAGGTGTCGCCCCGGCTGGCGAACGCCACGCGGCCGGGCTCGTAGGCGAGCGAGACCGTCACGGGCGCCCCGACCACCGCGCCCAGCGTCTCGATCGTGTCCAGCTGCAGCCGCGTGAAGTCGTCGAAGCCGTACAGCAGCACCGGCGTGACGCCCCACAGCGCGGGGGCGCGGCGCAGCGCGTCGAGCGCCCGCGCCGCCTGGCGCTCGGGGCTGACGCGGGCGGGTCGCAGCCTCTCCAGGCCACGGTGGTACCCCTCGAACAGCTTTCCCAGCTCGCGTGCGTGCGGGGCGTACCCGGGGTCCGCCGCGGCCCACGTGTCGAGCGCCCCGCGCAGGCGCGCGGGCGTCACCCGCTCCACCTCCAGCTCCCCCACCAACGCCGCCAGGGAGCGCACCACGCCCGCGGTGGGACGCACGCCACCCACACTTTGGAGCACCGCGGCAAGCGCCCGTTCGCGGGCCAGCCGCCCGAGCAGGCGCTCAGCGGAGCCGGCACGGCGGAGCACCTCGGCAAGCAGGCCCTGGAAGGGCTCCACGCGGGCCCCACGCTCCACGCCGGCCCCCGCGGCAACCCCTTCGGAGGCGAGCTCGCGCCCGCCGAGCTCCAGCCGATAACGCTCCACGTCGGCGTAGGTGGGCACGATCAGTAGCGGCTGCTCCCCGCGCGCGCGGTGGGCACGCAGGGCGTCCATCACCACTCCGGCCTTCCCGGCGTTGGCGGGCCCGGTGATCAGCGTGATCGGCATGGTCGCCCATAGTGGCGCACCCGCCCGACACCACAGGCCATCGATCCCGCTACAGACCAGACCAAATGGTTGAGGGGCCAACAGAACAACCCAACCCCGCCCCACCATGGACATCGCCGTATACATCAGATGCGGGGGCAAGCCAACAAACCAACCCGCCAAATACAGACATTGAACCTATTGGTTCAGAGTCAAAAAAATAAACACGCTACCGCTAGGCCCCCATATATACTATTGCATCACACCATCCGCCCACCGCGGCCACCCACACACACCGCGGCCACCCACACACACACACACACACACCGAGGCCACCCACAGCTGCAAGCAGACCAGACCAGATTGGCCATGGATCAAAAAAGAACATCACCTACCGGCCCGAACCCGCCGGCGATCCGCGGCCGGCGTCGCGGCGACTGATCAGCTCTCGCCCAGCGGCCCCTGCCTTGGCCTCGGCCGCCCGATCAGCTGTCGGCCACAGCGGCCACTGCCTCGGCCGCAACCTGCTCGGGCGCCTCGGCGGCAGGCTCGCCGGCAACCGTCTCATGGTCAGGGGGCTTGGCCCCGGACTTGGCCCAGGCCTCGTTGAACTCCACGCGCCATTTGCCGTCGGGGGTCTGCTGGAGCGCGAGGTGGGAGCGGAAGGAGCGCCCGGAGCGCCCCTTGAAGCCGCTGACAGGACGGGCTGTATAGCCGGTGTGGATCAGCTCGCGGGCGACCGCGAGCGGCAGGGTCTTGCCCGCTTTGGACTTCCAGATCACGAAGCCGCAGCCGGGGTCGTTGCGCGCCCAGCAGGAGTAGCCCTTGCGGTTTTCGACGATCGGGTGCCCGCAGATCGGGCAGGGCCCGAGAGTGGCTTTGGGGATGCGGACGTCTTTGAGCGCCTCGTCGAGCATTTTCACGGTCTCCCCGGCGAAGCCGGCGATGTCCTTCATGAAGTGCTCGCGCGAGTCCTCGCCGCGCTCGATCGCATCCAGGCGGTGCTCCCACCGGCCCGTCAGTTCGGGGGAGGTGAGGGGGTGGCGGCCGAGCAGGCGCACGACGTTGAGGCCCTTCTCGGTGGCCACGAGGGAGCGCCCGTCGCGCTCGATGTAGCCGACGGTGATCAGACGCTCGATGATCGCGGCGCGCGTGGCGGGGGTGCCGATCCCGGACTCCTTCATCGCCTCGCGCAGCTCGTCGTCGTCGACGAGCTTGCCGGCGGTCTCCATCGCCCCGAGCAGCGAGGCGTCGGAGTAGCGACGCGGGGGCTTGGTCTCCTTGGCGAGCGACTTGATCTCGCGCGTCTGCACGTGCTCGCCCTCGATCAGACGGGGCAGCAGCTGGTCGGTGCCCTCGTCTTCATCGCCCATGCGCTGCTCGCCGCCAACGACGCCCTGGCCGTAGACGCCGCGCCAGCCGGGCACGATCAGCAGCTTGCCGCGGGTGCGGAAGACGTACTTGCCGGCACGCTCGCCACCGGCGGCGGGGATCGTCGTCTCCACGCGGGTGTTCTCGAACACCGCCTCGGGGTGAAAGACGGCAAGGAAGCGGCGCACCGCGAGGTCGTAGACGCGGCGGTCGTCGTCGGACATACGATCGACTTTGTGCTCGGTGCGGGTGGGGATGATCGCGTGGTGGTCGGTGACCTTGGCGTCGTTGACCACGCGCCCCAGCGGCAGCACGTCGAGCGAGGTGACGTAGGCGGCGCCGGCCGCGTAATCCTTGTTGGCGCCGACCAGTTCGGCGGTGGGCTTGATCTCGGGGATCATGTCGGTGGTCAGGTAGCGCGAGTTGGTGCGCGGGTAGGTGAGCGCCTTGTGCTCCTCGTACAGCCGCTGGGCGGCGCCGAGCGTGCGCCGCGCGGAGAAGCCGAAGCGGGTGTTGGCGTCGCGTTGCAGCGAGGTGAGGTCGTAGAGCATCGGCGCGCGCTCGCGCTGCTCTTTGACATCGATCTTGGTGATCGTCGCCTGCTTGCCTTCGCACGCCTCGACGATCGCGACGGCTTCCTCCTCGGTCGCCAGACGCGGTTTGGCGCCGGCGTGGAAGCGCCCAACGTAGACGCGCTCGCCGGGGACGCCGACCTCGCCGTCCTCGCCGCCCTCGCCCAATCCGCCATCCCCATTCTCGGCCCCGCCGCCCGCCGCCGAACCGCCACCAGCCGACCCCTCCCCGGCCACACCACCAGCATCCGCTCCGCCCGCCACCGCGGGATCGCCGGCAACCGACCCCTCCCCCTCCCCCTCCCCCTCCAGCGGAGGGGCCGCAAAAACTGCATCGACCAGCCAGTAGGGCTCGGGCACGAAGGCTTTGATCTCCTCCTCGCGCCGGGTGACGATCGCCAGCGTCGGGGTCTGCACGCGTCCCAGCGAGACGGCCCCGTCGAAGGAGGTACGCAGGCGGATCGTCGCGGCGCGGGTGGCGTTCATGCCCACGATCCAGTCGGACTCCGAGCGCGAGCGGGCAGCCTGCTCGAGCAGCGCGACCTCCGAGGCGGGACGCAGTGAGGCGAAGGCGGCTTTCATCGCGGAGTTGGTCATCGAGTTCAGCCACAGCCGCCGCACCGGCAGCGTGGAGCCGGCCTTCTCGTAGATGTAGGCGAAGATCAGCTCGCCCTCGCGACCGGCGTCGCAGGCGTTGATGACCTCGCCGACGTCCTCGCGGGAGAGCTGGCGGGTGACGACCGACATCTGCTTGCGCGAGCGCTCGTCGCGCACGACCAGCTTGAAGCGCTCGGGCACGATCGGCAGGTCCTCGATCCGCCAGCGCTTGTATTTGGCGTCGTATTCGTCGGGTTCGGCGAGCTGCACGAGGTGGCCGACGGCCCACGTCACGATGTACTCCTCGGCCTCCAGCCAACCCTCCTCCTTCTTGAAGGTGCCGGGCAGCACGCGCGCAAGGTCGCGCCCGACGGAGGGCTTCTCGGCGATCACGAGGGTCTTGGACATGGTGGCTCAGAGTAGCGGGTGGGCATCGCGGGGTATCGATTGGGGATCGTCCGCGCGGCGCCATGCGGGCGCCAAGCGCGCGGGCGTGGGACCTCCATGTCCCACGAACACGCGTGTAGCCGGTGCCAGGCGAGAGGGTGCGGTAGGGCCTCAATCGGGGTCGCACGGCCCGGTGCCGACCGGTGCCCCGGCGTGTTCGAGCTCGCGCGCCACGGTCGCATTGGCGACCCCGTACCCGCCGGGCGGCCCGCTCCCGGTGGTGCCCGCAAAGACCGTGGTGAGCACCGCCCCCGCATCGTCCACCACCGGCCCCCCGGAGTTGCCGGAGCGCACGAGACCGCGCAGCGGCGTGAGCAGGCGCGACACCGACCCTTCGCCGTAGGCGTTCTGCGTGAGCACCTGCTCGGTGGAGCCGATGCGCGCCGACTGCACGTCGAAGGGCCCGTTTTCGGGATAGCCGAGGATCGCCCCGGCGGTGCCGGCGGCGGGGGAGGGGGCAAGGCTCAGCGTGGGGAGGTCGAGCCCAGGCACGCGCAGCACCGCGAGGTCGTAGGTTGGGTCGAACGCGATCGCCTGCGCGGGCAGCCCCGGCGGGCGGCCTTCGACCTCGACCGTGGTGTCGCTCTCGCCGGCGACGACGTGCGCATTGGTGAGCACCTCTTCGGGCCGCGCCACCCACCCGGACCCCTCGATCGCCAGGCCACAGGCGGTGCCAAGCACGCGCACGACGCTGCGCGAGGCGGCGAGCACCGCGGGGTCGTGGGCGACCCGGGGTGGGGGCGCGGTGAGCGCCGGCAGCGGGCCGGGGAGCGAGGGGATCGGGTCGAGGCGCGCGAGCGCGTTGAGGATCGGGCCGGAGGGGGGCAGCAGCACGTTGAGCTCGCCGAGGATCGCCGAGCGCTGGATGTCGGCGCGCAACTGCGTGGCGCTGGGGATCTGAGCGGCGACGGCGGCGACGATCCACACCACCCCGAGGCCGACGGCGGCGGAGAGCAGCGCGCCGAGCGCGCGGTCGAGCAGGCCAACGCCGGGCACCAGCAGCGTGGTGCGCCGCAGCCGCCACCCGACCCCCTCCAGCCCGGTGGCGAGGATCGCCCCGGCGAGCAGCGCTCCGACGAGCCCGAACGCGGGGGCGTAGGGCGAGGCGGAGCCCTGGGGCAACAGCAGTGGCCCGAGGCGGGTGCCGATGAAGGCGCCGACGGCGAACCCTCCGAAGGAGAGCACGCCCACGATGAACCCCTGGCGCAGGCCGAAGAAGCCAAGGGTGAGGACGAACAGCAGGATCAGCCAGTCGAGCGTGGTCATCGCCGAGATGTGTCCCGTTCGGATGTCGTCCCTGCCCACATGCGATTTCCCGCAACCGATCGTACGCCGCGCGTCGGGTCTTTCCCGTCAGAGCATGGTCTACCGTTCGCGTGTGACCAACGGCACTGGAGATGCAAGACGGTGAGCAGCGCATCCCCCGTCGGTCAGGATAGAAGTGGAGCCCACCCACCCT
The DNA here is from genome assembly GCA_035948945.1 of Solirubrobacteraceae bacterium. Taxonomy (GTDB): domain Bacteria; phylum Actinomycetota; class Thermoleophilia; order Solirubrobacterales; family Solirubrobacteraceae; genus Palsa-744. The sequence goes on along the minus strand of DASZIQ010000058.1, from coordinate 28,178 downwards.
CGCAACGGGTGCGCCACCGGCGGGTGCGTCGCCGGCGCGCGCAGCGGGCGCGGGCGGTGGTTGCGCTGGCGGCGGTGGCGTTCGTGGTGGGTGCGGTCGTGGGGGCAGAGCACTCCTCCCCATCGCCGGCGCCAGGGGTGGCAGAGCGCTTCGCGGCGGCGTGGGCGCGGGGCGACTACGCGAGCATGTACAGCGAGCTCAGCCCCGCCTCGCGGCGAGTGGTGTCGCCGAGCGAATTCGCGCAGGCATACCGGGAAGCGCTGATGACCGCCACGGCCGACGGCGAGCGGGTGGTGGGGGCCCCGCGGAGCGCCGCGGGTGGCGTGCAGGTGGTGTCGACAAGGGTGCGCACGCGCCTGTTTGGAACCCTCGTGGAGCGCTTCAGACTGCCGATCGTGCCGGGTCCGCGCGAAGACGAAGCGCGCGTGCGGTGGTCGCGCTCGCTCGCCTTCCCCGGCCTGCGCGAAGGGGAGCTGCTGAGCAGGCACACCGAACTCCCCCCGCGCGCTGCGCTGCTGGCGCGCAACGGCTCGGTGTTGGCCCAGGGGCCGGCCACCGCCGCGGGGACGCGCAGCTCGCCGCTGGGGGCGGCGGCGAGCGCGATCGTGGGCGAAGTCGGGCCGATCCCCGCCAGCCGCCTGCAGACGCTCGAGGCGGAAGGGGTACCGGCGAACGCGATCGTGGGCGTGAGCGGGCTGGAGCTGGCGGCGGACGCGCGCCTGCGCGGCACCCCGGGGGGCGAACTGCTCGCGGTGACGAGCGCGGGCCCCACGAGCGCAGGGGCCACTGGCGCGGGGACCACCGGCGCGGAGGCCACTGGCGCGGAGACCACCGGCGCGGAGGCCACTGGCGCAGGAACCACCGGCGCGGAGGCCACCAGCGCGGGGACTACAAGCACCGGGGCGTCAAGCGCGGGGGCCACGAGCGGCGACCGGGTGCTTGCCCGCGCGAGCGCCCACGCGGGAAGCGCGGTGCACACCACGATCTCCCCGGCGCTGCAAACCGCAGCAGTGACTGCGCTGGGCGGCCAGTATGGCGGGGTGATCGCGATGGAACCGGCTAGCGGACAGGTGCTGGGGGTGGCGGGGATCGGACTGGACGCCCTGCAACCGCCGGGGTCGACGTTCAAGATGATCACGGTGAGCGGCGTGCTCGAAGCGGGGGTCGCACGCCCAACCAGCACGTTCCCCTACGCGACCGCGGCGACGCTGGACGGGGTGCTGTTGCACAACGCCAATGGCGAGGAATGCGGCGGCTCGCTGGTGGAGGCGTTCGCGGTGTCGTGCAACTCCGTGTTCTCCCCGCTGGGCGTGAAGCTGGGCGCGGCGCGGCTGGTGGCGATGGCGGAACGGTATGGCTTCAACCACCCCCCCGGGATCGAAGGGGCTGCTGAAAGCACGCTCCCACCAGCCAACCAGATCCAGGGCGAACTGGCGGTCGGCTCGACCGCGATCGGCCAGGACCAGGTGCAGGCGAGCGCGCTCGAGATGGCGACGGTCGCGGCGACAATCGCCGACGGCGGGCGCCACCCGACACCAAGTCTGACGTTCTCGCCCACCCGCGGCCATCCCACGCGCGCGATCAGCGCCGCCACCGCCCGCACTGTGCGGGGCATGATGCTCGATGTGGTGCGCTTTGGCACCGGCACCGCGGCAGCGATCCCCGGGGTGGAAGTGGCGGGCAAGACCGGCACCGCGGAATTGAGTACCCCCGCCGCCTGCGATGCGAACTCCGAACAGAAGCCCAGCGAAGGCGCAGAACACTCCTCCACCGAACGCACCTCGGAATCGAGCAGCTGCGCAGCCGAACAGAACAACCCCAAGAACACCGACGCGTGGTTTGCGGCGTTCGCCCCGGCGCTGCACCCGAAGATCGCGGTCGGGGTGCTGATGGTGCGCGATGGCGCCGGCGGGGCAAGCGCGGCGCCGGTCGCGCGGCAGGTGATCGAAGCGGCGCTGCAGGCCGGCGGCTGAGGTGGATGTATTCTTTTCAAGAGGTGTGTGCCATTGCGCACACCTCTTCTTTTTAAACGTCCAGTTCCGCGGAGGCCGTCTGCGTGGGATCCCGCGGGTCGACGATCGTCAACGTGAACGGCCGGTTGTCGAGCGATTCGACTTTGATCTTGTACAGCAGCAGCTCGCCCTGCGTGGGCCCGTTGGCGGCAACGGTGTTGGGCGCGGGGATCTGGTTGTTGGCGGGCACCAGCCCGCCGCGGTAGGCAAACAGGTTGGCGGGGCCGGGGATGATCGGGTGATAGACGTTGCCCTGCGTGTCGGCGACCGTGAAGTCGGTGGCCGCTGGATGCGAGACGGTGCTTTCGTTATAGACCTGCATGAACACTCCGAACCACTCTTCGCCCGGTTTCAGCGCGGCCTGAGCGGGAGTCAACCCGAGCAGGTAGGCGGAGTCTTCGGTGTTGTAGGGGTTGAGCTCGCGCGAGATCTGCACCTGGTAGACGAGCGGCCCGACGTCGAGGTAGGGCGCGTTCTTGCCGCCGCCGCCCGCGTAGGTGCCGGTCGTGACCCGCGTATGCGATTCCCCGCAGGCCCCGAGCGCCAGCGCCGCAAGTACGGCGAACAGGGCGAGGACCCACGCCACCCCGGAGCCGCCATCTCTTCCGACGGGCAACTTGACCGGCATTCTGCGAAGGTCGTGCATGCGACGCGGCAGTTTACCCGCCCGCGACCGTGACGCGCTGCCCGCGCCCCTCGCCGCTCTCGATGATCGAGCGCAGGCGGCGCATCGCCTTCATGTTCTTGCGTCGCAGCCACCCGCGCGCCCCGAAAGACTCCATCAGGCGGTCGGAGAGCGTGGAGGGCTGGGTCTCCAGCGTGTACCGCACGCGCGTGGTGTTGCCGGCGCCCGGCGCCAACTCGTAGACCCCGAGGGTGCGGATGCGGTTGGTCTTGCCGCCGCGGCCGACCTCGACGATGCGGTGCGGAGCCTCCACCTCCGCGAAGGTCACGTCGCCCCAGCTGAAGCGACTGCCCGGCCCCGGGGCGGCCACGCGAAATCGCGCCCCGGCGCCCCGTCCGACGGAGTTCTCGCGCGTGAGGTGCCAGTCGCGCAGGTAGTGGTCGGTGAACTCGGAGTGGTTGGCGATGTCCTGCAGGTAGTCGAACACCCGCTCGCGGGGAGCGTCGATCAGGATCGAGACGGTCAGCGGGTCCATCGCGCCCGGCAGTTTATAGGCTCGATCCGGACGGCTACGCCGCGCGCGCCATCAGGCGCACGCCGTTGCCGTGCGGGGAGTGGCGCACCGTCTCGGTGGCCGCCGGATGCCCGCGGCGCAGGGGCCGGCAGAGCTCGCAGACGACGCCCCCGCCGCGCTCCTCGTAGAGGTGCACGCGCTCGCCCACCAGCGGGGTGCGCCCGCAGTCGGCGCAGCGATTGCGGTCGGACGTCAGCACGCCCACGCTGCGGCGCAGGAGCACGCGCTCGAACTGCTCGATGTCGGTGACGACGGCGGCGGACATGCCACGAGATTTCGCCGCCCGGCGGCTATCTCCTCCCGGGGCCCGGCACCCGTTTGGAGGCGGCGGCAGCAGGGTAGAAAGACCCGGCTGCCCCAGTCCCAACCCGCTCTCAAACCAGGCAGGCCAAGGCTCTTCAACGAGCCTCCAGAAAATTACAAGCCTTTTAGACCCCGGCAAGGAAAGTGCGGTTATGATTCCCCCCAGGGTCTGCCGGCGGACGAGTGCCGGGACGTATCCCAACAGGAGAAGAGGAGCTGTGAGATGGTGGAGTCACTGACCTCGGGCACGATGGCGGGAGCGGGATCCTTTCGTTGTCAGCGCTGCGGCTATGTACTTACCCTGGCCGCCTCCGACACGTTGAGCGACTGCCCCGGCTGCGGAGGGGCAAGCTTCGTGCGCGCCTCGCTGTTCAGCGTGGGGCGCCTCGCGCAGAGCAGCGCGCCGGACCTCGCCGGCGCGGGAGCCCACTCACCCGAGGGCGCAGGCGAGGGCGACCCGGGTTGGCTGGCGTATGCGAGGGAGCAGATCGAGCATCCCGGCGAGTATCTCGCCTACGAGGAGGACGGCGAGACCGCGCTGGTGGCGCTCACCCAGGAGTGGACGCGGGTGGGTCGCAGCCTGGCGGCGGACGTGCGTTTCGATGACCCGACCGTCTCCCGCCGGCACGCCCTGCTGGTGCGCCAGCCCGACGGAGTGAGGGTGCTCGACGATCGCAGCCTCAACGGCGTGTTCGTCAACGGCGAGCGGATCGAGTGGCGGATGCTCGTGGACGGCGATGAGATCGTGGTGGGGCGCTACCGGCTGCACTTCTTCAGCGTGCCCGGACAGCGCGCCGATCGAGGGCCGGCCGGCGAAGGCCAGGCGATCGTCGGCCGATCGAGGATCAGCGGCATCGCCTGAGTCGATCGCGGCGCTCCCAGCCTACGCATCGCGCGGCTCGGGGCTGGAACCGGGCACGGGGCCTACCGAGATAGCCCGCAGGCTCGGCAACCCGATGCCTTGACAAATGCGACTGGCCCTTGACAACCGCATATCCGCGGGTCTACTCTCTGGGGGAGAGTAGGAGAGGGAAACTCACAGTCCGGGATTCAGTGCCTGGAAACGCGGCGCGCGATCGTTTGACCGGTCGGCCGTTGCGCTCCTCCACCAGCTCGTCTCCCGGGCAGGGAGGGAGGAAAGATGTTGCACAGCAGCCACTCCGGCGCCCGGCAACAACCTGCCGGCTCTCGTGTCTGCCCCACGCACCAGGCTCGCGACCCACGCGTGCGCATGCTCGACGCGATGATCGCCACCGCCTCCTACCGCGGCTATGACCGCACCACCGTGGAGCGGGTACTGCAGACCGCGAAGGTCGCACCGGCCGTTTTCGACGAGCACTTCGCGGACAAGGAGGAGTGCTTCCTGCAGGCGCTCGATGCGCTGATCGCGCGAATCGAGGGGAGGGTGCGCGAGCGCATCGAGCGCACCGCGCCGTGGCCCGAGCGCGTCCGGGGGGGCATGGACGCCCTGCTGTGCGCGCTCGCGGAGGACCCCGACGGCGCGCGCGTGTTGCTGGTCGAGAGCCTCTGCGTGTGTCCCGCCGCCGGCGAGCGCCACCACGCGCTGCTGAGCCTCTTCCCGCCGCTGCTGGAGGAGGGCCGCTTCCATTGCGCCAACCCCGACCTGCTGCCCCCCTACACCTCGGAGGCGATGGTGGGCGGGATCGCCTCGATCCTGCACCGCCGGGCGCTGGAGGACCGCACCGGCGAACTGCCCCGCCTGCGCGGGGACCTCGCCTACTTCGCGATGCTCCCCTACCTCGGCCACCACCGCGCGCTCGTGGCCGCGTTCGCGAAGGAGCCGGCCCCGCAGCGCGGCTGAGCCTTATTTCGCGCGGGTGACCTGCGGGAACTGGCTGGTGGCGCCTTCCCACGCGAAGGGCGGCTGCTGGGTGCAGGCGGGCGCACCGACTGAGTTGGGCTTGCCTTCGCCGTTCACGACGTGATCTTCGATCAGCTGTTCGATGATGCTCTTCGGGACCGTTGCGTTGGCGGTTTCCGGATTGGCCGACGGCGCGGAGTCCGCGCAGGCCGCGGTGCTGAACACCTGCAGCCCGCCTTTGCCCAGCAGCCGGAAGGCTTCGGGCTGGAAGTAGGGGTTGCCGCGGTTGGTGCCGGTCCGCTGGCTGTACACCGCGAGGCTTTCGGGGTTGACGGTGTTCAGCGCGCGCAGGTAGTGCTGGATCTGGCCATTGCTGAGGTCCGCGTTTTTGTCGTGCGCCTCGGTGGCGGCTGTGGCGTTGGCGAACAGCGCCTGCAGCTCGGGGACGTACTCGCCGGTGAACTTCAGGAAGGGCTCGAAGTTGCGCAGCGGCGGGGTGACGTTGCCGAGCAGCGGGGTGAGCTCGCTCAGCACGCGTTCGAACGCCGGCAGGCCCTTCTTGGAGGCGTTCGTGAACGGGCCGAGGTTGGTGAGCAGGTTGTTGAAGTCGGGCGTGAACGCCTGCACCCCTTCCAGCAGCGGCGTCAGCTCGCGCTCCCACGCCTTCGACTCTTCGAGCACGGGGGCCGCCACGGTGGCGAGGTCGTCGAATTCGCGCAGCGTCGTCGTCGCGCCGCGCTCGAAGGCCGGCAGCAGACGGAAGGCGTTGGCCCACTGGGCGCTGCTCGCCCCGAGCGCATGGAAGGTCCGCTCGCCGTTGACGATGAAGCCGCGGAACTGGTCGTCGCGTTCGGTGAGCGCGTCGAACAGCACGCCGGTGTTGTGCACGACCGCGGTCACCGCGCCTTCCTGGGAGGCGAGGATCGTGACCAGCTTGTTGGCGTTTTCGACGAACGGTTCGAGCTCGGCGATGTTGGCGTTGATCTGTTCTCCGCGCCCGTTGAAGGCGGCGGCCTGCGCCTGCTGCCAGACTTTGAAGGCCGTGCGTGTCTTGGGGTCGAGCGCGTAGAGGATGTCGTCGAGCGTGACCGCCGGGTCCACGTGACTGGTCGCCAGCCGCCCGCCGTCGGGGATCGGATGACTGCTCACCGCATCCGCGTTCTGGAGCCCGGCCCCCTGCGGCTGAGCCTGACCTTCTTCCTTGCCACCAGGTCCGGCGACCCCCGGCGGCAGCAGTTCGATGTAGGTCTCCCCCAGCAGCGTCTTCTGGCGCAGAACCATGTGGTCGGCGGAGGAGATCGGGGCATACTGATGGTCCATTTCGACGGTCACGTCGGTCGTCCCGTTGGTGTGCGTCGCCAGGCCGACCACGTGGCCGACGTCGACCCCCCTGATGCGCACGTCGGACTGTTCGGCCAGCGCCAGCGTGCGCGAGAGCTGCACGGTGAAGCGGTAGCCCTTCGGCTTCAGCGGTACCGGGCCGCCGAAGGAGTCCCACAGGAACAGCAGCAGCCCGAAGCAGCTCAGCGCGAACAGCACGATCACGAGGATGTTGGCGAGCGTCGGCGCGCGCTTCTGCATCTCAGTTCCCCCCTCCGAGCGCCGGCGCCGCCCCGGGCGCAAGCGCGGCGGCGTCGGGGCCCTGGCCGAAGACGCGGTCGGCCATCAACGCGGCGGGGCTGACCCCCGTGTTCAGGCTCGCCGCTTTGGCCGCCGCCGAGCCGGACGCCAGCGCCGACTTGCACTGTGCCGTAGTCGGTGGGTTGAGCAGGCCAAGGATCAGATGCGCGGTCGGGTCGGCTCCCGCCGCAGCTTGCAGGATGTTCACCGGATATATCTGCGCGCAGTTGAAGTACAGCAGCGCCTGGCCCTCCGCCCCATGCGCATCGCCCTGCGCGACGACGCTGTTGAGGTCGTGGTTGGCCCAGTCCAGGTAGAACAGGAAGTTGCCCTGGCTGGGCCCGGGGTTGTAGGCCAGCTCGTTGAAGAATTCGTTGATCACGGTGAACGCGGTAGTCAGCTGCGGGGAGGATTGCGTGAAGTCCTTCAGCGTGGGCTCCAGCTGTTGGAGCACCGGCAGGATCTGGCGGAACAGCGGCCTGACTTCGTTCTTGAGGATCGGCGTGATCGTCTTGAAGGAGGCCCGCACCTCCTTCTGCGCCGGCGCGAGCGCGGTGGCGAAGGGCTCGAGCGCGTGCAGCGTGTGGCCGGTCACGCGGGTGGCGGTGGCGAGCTTGCCGAAGCCGTGGTTGACCTGTTTGAGCACGCCGGGCAGCTCATGCAGGGTTTCCTGCACCTGGCGGTCCTGCTGCGAGAAGGTCGCGAACACCGCGTTGCCGTACTCGACCGACTGGGCGAGCTTGGTGTCTTTGCTGCCGAGCGCTTCCATCAACAGGCGGAAATTGTGGATCCCGTGTTCGACGTAGTACTGGCGCTTGGCGACTTCGCGGCCGATTTCCGTGAACTCGTGGGCGAGCGGGGCGAAACGCTTGAAGGTCGCCGAGAGGTTGGCGGCGTTGCCGTTCAGGCCTTCGCCGACGCCCGCGAGCAGCGCCTGCAGCAGCGTGCGCGTTTCGGTGTCGAACGAGGCGAGGAATTCGTCGAGGTTGCCGTCGGGAGAAGTCTGCGTGACCGGGATCGTGTATCCGCCGGTCACGCGCCCGGAGGAGGGGTCGCCGGGCGAGATCTCGACCGTCTCGTCCTTCAGGCCGGTCTTGGGGCGCAGCAGCGCCGTTGCGTCGCGGTAGATGTAGTGGGCGTACTTGGGCGTCAGGTTCATGCTCACCAGCGCCCTGCCGCCCCGCAGTTCCACAGTTGAGATTTCGCCGATTTTCGCGCCCGCGATCGTGACCGACTGGCCCTGGCCGGGCGTGACCGCCTGGGCGGTCGAGAATTCGCCCTTCAGCACGAACGATTCGTGGCCGAGGATCGGCACCCACGCGGGCACCGAGAGGCGCTCGTGAGCGAGGATGTAGCCGGCGCTCCCGGCCGCGATCACGATCATCGTCACGACCGCGATGAACGCCGTGCGGTAGCGCTCGATCTGGTCGCGGACCCCGCGCCCGCCCTCGCGCGGCTCGGGTGTCGCTCCCCCGTTTGCCCCGGCGGCCATCATCCACCCCCATCCGCTGGCCCATGCGCCAGCGGGCCGTTGAATTCGGGCAGCTTCTGCGTGTAGCAGGGCACGAGCGGCTTGTACGCCGGCTCGCTGCCGGTGAAGCGCGGGCTGGTGCCTTCGGGGGCCAGGCGCGTCTGCGCGATCAGCGTGCTGCCGTTGGTGGGCGCGCCCGGCTTCGCGAGGGTCGCCGGCGGCGAGATCAGCGTGGCGCCGGCGCCGCCCGCGATGAAGCGCGGCCCCGCGCCGTTGCCGTCGAAGTTCTGGCTGAGGCCGGCCACGCCCACCATCGCGTACCAGAATTCCCGTTCGGCGGTGCCCCCGGTGTTGGCGCCATCCTGGAGCTCGGTGGAGCCGGCGGGGTAGAGCACTTTGCTCAGGCACTTGCTGAAGTTGGTGAGCTGCGGCTGGAACGCGACCTGGCCGGCGGTGAGCGAGGCGATCTCGGGCGCGGCGGTGTGCAGCGCCGCGGCGACGCCACCGAGCTCGTTCGGTTTCAGCGTGGCACGGATCTGTTCGATCCACGGGAAGGTGGCGGCATCGGTGGCGGGGATCTGTTCCACGCCGGGGATCAGGTCGAGCGCGAAGGTCCTGATCGACGGCGCGGCCTTCTGCAGTTCGGCGAAGCCCCGTTCGGTGCCGCGCAGCGCATCCGGCAGCTCGGCGACCGCCGTGCGCAGGCTCGGCCCCTGCGCCGCGAAGATGTGCAGGAAGGTGTTGAAGTGGCCGATCAGTTCGCCGAGCGCCTGCTCGTGCACATCGAGTTCGGCGGTGACTTTTTCGATGCTGCTGAACAGCTGGGAGAGGTCGTCGGTTTCGGTGCCGCCCACCGCCTGGTTGACGATCGTGCCTTTGCGCAGCGCTTCCGGCCCGAGCCGGTAGGCCTTGTTGAGCGCCTGTGCCATGTTCAGGCCGGACACTTCGGGGGACTGTTCGGCGTTCTCGGCGGGCGTCGGCTTGGCGGTCAGCGCCGCTCCGTATTCGATCAGGAAAGTCTGCAGGTTGGCGCGCGTGTCGGTGTTGAGCGCGTCGAGCAGCTGGTCGAGCTGCACCGGCTCGGACGTCTGCGTGACCGGGATCGTGGCGCCCGAGGAGAGCGCCGGGGCGGAGGGGCTGCCGGGCTGCAGTTCGACGAACCAGTTGCCTTCGAGGAAGATCTTCGGGCGGATCTTGAGCGTCGCGTCGGAGTGGATCGGCAGCCCCTTGCCTTCGATTTCCATGCTCACGAGCGCCACGTGACTGCTCTCCAGGCGCGTCGAGGTGACGGTGCCGACGGTGACGCCCGCGATCCGCACCGGCGACTTGGGGCGCACGTTGACCGACGAGCTGAACACAGCGTTGAGGCGATAGCCGTGTTTGAACGGGATGTGTTTGGTGAAGCCGAAGTACACGGCCACGATCAGGACGACCAAGAAAATGATCCCGGTGCGCACCGGGTTGGAGCGCTTCTGCAGCTCGGAGACCGCGGTCTGCTGACGCCGGCGCCACCAGTGCGTGCCGCCCGTGCCCGCCTCATGGCGCCGCCCATCTGTGGCCTGCTCATGCCGCTCACGCCCGTCTCCCGGCGCCCCTCCATTCGGCCTCTGCGTGGCGCTCATGACTGCTTCCCCTTGCCCTGGCTGTTGCTCCCGCTCGAGCCGCTCTTGCTCTGCCCGTTGCCCGTGCTGGAGCTTTCCTTGGGGAAGTCCTTCTGCTGAGAGGCGGGGTACGGTTCCCCGAACAGGCTTTCGCTGCGCTTGGTTTCTTCGTGGGTCGTGCCCAGCGTCGTCGAGGTGTTGCCGATCACCGTTTTGCCGGGGATGAACTGTGTGTTGCCCGCTTCGCACTCCTGCGGCTGGCCGGGCCCGCCAACGTAGGGGTAGGGGTTGTAGTGCAGGTGGTTGTCTTCGATTTTCGTGTGTGTGGTGACGTTTTCATCGTCCGAGGTCCCGTTGGCGGGCGCGGAGGCCGGCAGCCCCTCGTTGTTGGTGCCAGAGGGGCTGAGGATCGGTACCACCCGCGCGAGCGTGCCGTTGCCGACGCTCTCGGAGAGGAGGTTGGCGAGGTTGCGGAACGCCAGCGTGATGTAGTTGCAGTTGGTCTGCGCGGGCGCCAGGCCCGCGAACAGCGGCGTGCCGACTTCGGCCGTGCGCGTGAGTTCTTCGAAGCCGACCAGCACCAGCGGGTTCTTCGAGAAGAGTTCGAGCGCCTGCAGCGAGCTGGCTAGCTGCGCGTTGAGGGCGGCGGCGGCGCGCACGTTGACGGCGCCGACCGCGAAGGCGTGGCCGAGCGGCGCCGCGACGGTCGTCAGGATCTTCGCGCTCGGTCGCAGCAGGTGCACGAATTCGGTCGCTTTTTCGATGAACGGCTGCTCGAACGGCAACGAGTGGATCGCCTGGTGCAGCGCCGCCGGGCCCCCTTCGATCGTCCGTTCCAGCGAGGGCGAGGCGCCGGCGAAGGCGGTGAAGAAGGTGTCGAGCTCCCTGAACCACGCCGCCTGTGTTTCGGCCACCGGCGCGACCTGTTGGGCGATTTTGTCGAGCGCGACGAACAGCTGGCCGAAGCCGGTCCGCGGCGAGGCGAGGTTGTGCAGCACCGGCACCGAGTTTTCCGCGAGCGGACGGAGCGTGTGGAGCGTGTTGTTCAGGCCGACGCCACGCCCGGCGAAGCCGTTGCCGAAGGCGTTGGTGTTCTGCTGGATCGCGATTCGCGTCCGCTTGTCGAACATGTTGAAGAAGTCCTGGATCTCCACCGGTTCGCGTGCGTGCGAGACGGGGATCGTCGCGCCCGGCGGGATTTTCCGCGGGGAGTTCCCGCGCTTCAGTTCCAGGTACTTCAGGCCGATCGCCGACACCGATTCGACCTCCATCGTCGTGTCGGCGGGCAGCGGCCCCGCGTGCTTTTCGAGCTGCAGGCTGACGATCGCTGTGACCTTGCCGGTGGCGGGGTTCTGGTGGGGTTCGATCTTGCTCACGATCCCGATGCGCCGGCCGAACAGCCGCACCTGATTGCCTTTTTCAAGGCCCGAGGTTTCCGGCAGTTCGGCCTTGATGTCGTAGGTCGGCGTGAACGGCAGCCCGTTGTTGGCGCCGTAGGAGATGTACACAGCCACGACCCCGATCAGCACGGTGAGCGCCCCGATCAGCAGCGGGCTCGCGGCGAGCGAGTTGCGGCGACGTGGGTTCATCGGATCGCTCTCATCACGGCACCTGCGAGGGGTCGCAGCCGAGCTTGCCTTCGTCGGTGAAGGGCGCCGAGCCGTCGGCCGGCGAGGGCGTCGCGGCAGCTCCAGGGCAGCGGCGCAGTTCGTGGGTGTGCAGACCCTGCAGACCTTCCTGCGCGGAGGTTGGTGTCAGCGTGTTGCCGGAGCCGAGCTTGAAGTTGTTGAACACGGGGCTGATGCGCGCGTACTGGCCGTTGGCGTCGTAGTAGCCCGCCGTCGTGCCGAAGGTGCGCACGAAGCCCTCGAGGTCGGGGGCGTAGGGCCCGAAGGCCGCGGTCACCGGCACCGATTCCTGCAGCGCTTTGACGTCGCTGGGCGAGCCGCTGACGAGCTCCTGCGCGAGCGTCGGCATCGCCAGCGCGCTGTCGGTGAGATCGTTGCTCGGCCCCGGCTTGCTGAGCGCGAGGCTGAGGTCGTGCAGCACCGGCCCGGCTTCCTGCACCAGCGGTGTCAGCTTCGCGAACAGCGGCGCGAGCGTCTTGGTATCGGGCCCCGCGACCGTCGCCAGCTTGCGCAGCGCGGCGAACGTCGAGGGCAGCTGCGCGAATGCCCGGTTGCCCTGCGCCAGCGCGCCCGGCAGCTGCGCGACTCCCTGCTGCAGGCTGGCCTGTTCGGCGCCGAGCGCTTCCAGGCCGTGATCGCCGTTGCTGACCAGGTTCGTCAGTTCTTCGCGGTGGAGGGTGAGCGTGGTGAGCGCCTTGGCGGAGTACACGAGGAAGTTGGTGAAGGTCCGCTGGTCTTTGCTGAGCTCGGCGAAGATGTGGTTGGAGGCGGCGAGGAAGGGGCCAAAGTATTCGACGTCGGTGCCGAGCTCCTGACTGGCGCCGGCGTACGCTTCGGATTCGCCCACGAAGTACTCCTGCAGGCCCTTGCGCGTGCGTGGGTTGAGCGTGTCGAACAGTTGGTCGAGGTCGGTGGTGCCCTGAGCGGAGCCGGGAGGCAGCGTCGAGCCCGCGGGCAGCGCCGGCGCGTTGTTGGGGCCCGGTGAGAGCGACACGTAGCGCCCCGCGACGGTCGTCAGCGAGGGCACCCGCACCTGCGCGGTCGTGCCCCGGTGCAGCGGCACCAGCGAGCCTTCGATGTGGATCGTGATCAGCGCCGAGTGGTACCCGTGGGTGAGCGCGATGCCGGTGACACTCCCGACCGGCACGCCGCCGACCTGGACCTGGTCGCCGAGCACGAGTTGGCTGTCGTTTTCCAGTTCGAACTTGTAGCTCGCCCCGCCGCCGCCGGCGAACACGATGTAGGCGACGGCCGCGACCACCACCGCCAGCGCACCGACCGCCACCCAGCGACCCACGCTCCGCTGGGGCGGGGATGCCGGCCGCGGCGGCGGAGTCCCGGCCCCGCCCGGAGGCGGCAGCGGGGGGCGCACGGGAGGAGGCGGGGGCGTGGTCGTCGCCACTCTCATTCACCGCCCGTGCCGTTGGAGGAGGAGCCCACGCTGGGCTGCGCGGAGCCGCCGCTGCTGGGAGCGGGCTGCCCGGAGCTGCTCGAACCCCCGGAGCTGCTCGAACCCGAAGTCGGCCCGCCGGCGGATGCGGTGCCGGGGTCCGGGATCGCCGCAGCGGAGGGCTTGCTGGAGACGTTCGGCTCGGGGATCTCGCCGAGCTGCGCGATCAGCTGCAGCCACTGGCTGGGGGTGAGCGGCGAGCCGGAGACGGCGGCGACGCGGGCGCCTCGAGTGCGACCCACCGAGCCCGGCGAGGCGAACGCCACGTGGATCAGGCCGCGGTTGCCGGGCAGCGTCAGCGTATTGTCGGTGCCGGGGTAGCTGAGCGCGCTGACGATCTGCGCCGGCTTCATCGTGCCCTGCAGCCGCAGCAGCCGGCGCACCGCGATGTCGGTGACCGAGCCCTGCCCTTCGTGCCCGGCGACCGGGGTGCCGTCGATCGCGGAGATGTCCACCGCATCGCCCGCCGCGGCGCCGATCGTGTTGCCCACGCCCGGCGCGCCCGTCTTATGCCCGCAGCCGGCCGCGGAGACCGTCGGGCTCAGGCCGGAGACCGAGAGGAACTCGAGCGCCGCCAGCACGCGCCGATCGACCTCGCCGGCGCGCACCGCGCCGCGCTCGCACGCCGGCAGATGGACGCCCGGGTCGCGCAGCAGCAGCTGCTCGAGCTGCGGCTTGGACGCCAGCAGCACCTGCCCGACGGTCGGCGAGGTCGCGAGGAAGGGGTTCTCGCCCTTGGCCCTGAACACCGACGTCTCTTCCAGGCGCACCCAGCCGTCGAGGATCGGCTTGGGATCGATCAGTGGCGCGCCGGCACCCGCGGGGCGGATCTGGAAGAGCATGTGCCCCTCCGACGCTGCCGCGGTTGGCCCCGTCGCGGAAGATGACGACGCCACCCCGCTCTGCCCCGTGGCGGGGGATGACGCAGATGCCCCCTCACCCTGCCCCGCCGCCGGGGAGGGCGCCGCGCTTTCGCCTTCGCCGGCCGCTCCTACGTGCCCGAGCACCGTCCCCGCCAGCACCTGTACCCCGGGGCGCAGCGGGTTGAGATAGACCTCGTTGGGGCCGGCACGGAAGGAGTGCGGCGTGGCGGTCGCCCCGCCAGCCCCGGAAGCAGCTGGGAGCACCGGCGGGGGCGAGGCCGGCTTCGGTGGGGGGGGCGTTTCCAACGCGTTGGCGGCCCCCATCGCCAGACCGGTGGTGACCGCGGCCTGCGAGAGCGGCGAATGCGGCTGCACGCCGGCGCTGGCGGGCACGCTGGGGGCGGGACCGACGCCGCTGCCGTTGCTCGGGTGGGCGATCCGCGCGCTGACGGCCGTGTCCACGCGCGGTTCCAGCACCGGGTAGAGCGGCGCGACGCTGCCCAGCTGCGCGTAGGTGTAGGTGTTGCCGTAGGCATCGCGCAGCGAGACGTAGCGCCCGAGCGCCGGCGATTCGCCGACGGCGGTCACTTCGCCGTCCTGCACGGCGATCACGGGCGCGCCGGCCTGCGCGTAGATCACCGTCCCCGCCAGCGTCTTGGCGGGCTCGGCGGGATTGGCGGGGAAGCCGTCGGTGAAGTGCGCTTCGGCATGTACGGGGAAGCGGGATTCGGTGAGGCCGGAGATCGCGCTCAGCAGTTCGGGGGGCGTGCCGCCGAGCAGCTGCGCGCGCAGCATCACCGCTTCGACGTAGGCGGCGGAGTGGTTGTAGGCGTACACGGCGGCGCGGATGTGCTGCGCCCCGCCGGCGGCCGCGAGGTAGCGCGCAGCGGCGAAGATCGCGTCGGCGGGGTTGTAGGGGTCCTCGTAGCCGGCGCCGGTCGCGTCCACGCCGTAGCGCGCCCACGAGGAGGGCAGGAACTGCATCCACCCCTCGGCGCCGGCGCTGGAGACGTTGAGGTCGCGGCCGTAGTCGGTCTCGACCTCGTTGATGGCCGCCAACACCTGCCACGGGATGTCGTATGCAGTGCCGGCCGCCTGGTAGATCGGCAGCAGGAACGGGGGGACGCGGAAGCTTTCGATGAAGAAGCCGGGGATCCCCCCGATCGCCTCGCCGAGCGCCCCAGGCAGCGGCGGGGTGAGCGTCGAGGGCGGCGGCGCGGGCGCGTTCGAGGGCTTCCCCGCGCCCTTCCCGGTGGAGGTCTTCCCGCCGGTCGCTTTGCCCTTGCCGGTCGTGCCGCCCGCACCACTCTTCGCGTGGGCGTGCGCGCCGGTGTGTTCGAGATGCCCGGCGGCGCCGCTGGACCCGCTCTGCGTCTGGGGGCTCTGGCTCGTGACTTCGGGCGCGGGGGTCATTGGGGTCGTTTCTGTGGCGCCGGGCGTTCCTTCTGGAGCCGGGGCAGTTTCGGTTTCCGCGGCCGGTTCGCCCACCTGCCCGTGAACCCCGACAGGCGCTTCGGGGGCTGGCACGGTGGTGGTGGTCGTGGCGCCGGGAACCGGCGTCGCCGCTTCGCCGGAGGTGTCGGCCGAAGCGGCAGCGACGCTCAGCGGGAGCAGCGCAAGCGCGAGCGCCCCCGCGATGGCCGCCCCCCGCCAGGCGCGCAGCCGTGCGAGTCCTCCAGACACCAACCGTGGACGGGCTGGGAAACGTGGACGGGCCGGGAAACGATGGCTGTGGTGTGCAGGGGGCATCGTCAGTTGCCGAGCAGGTAGTTGAGGAGCATCCCGCCGGCTTCGGAGCCTTCGCTCGGCGGCGTGTAGTAAGTGGTGCCGGCGCTCGCTCCCCCGACCGGTTGGGCGACGGCGGAGGGGAGGCTCGCGCCGGCGCCGGCGGGGCTCGTGCCCGCTTCGGAGCCGGGGTACTCGGCCATCGCCTGCGAGAGGGTGGCGCCTTTGAGCATCGCTTCGACACGCGCCATCGCCAGCGTGGTGTCGCTCGCCTTCGCGCTCGCCGTCTGCGCGCTCGTGCTCCCCGCGCTGGCGGCGACGTTGAAGTTCGCGTTGCATTCGCGGGTGAGCGTGACTTTGTAGCCGACGCAGGTCTTCGCGACCGCGACCGCGCGGGCGAAGTGGCCGAGCGAGTCGTAGCCGTTGACGTCACCCGCCCCCATGAAGATGAAGTCGAGCAGGCGCTCGAGCCCGCCGGTCGAGCGCAGGCTGGCGAAGAGTTCGGAGAAGCTCTTCGCGAACGGCTTCGCCGCGCTGCCGAGCGACTCGACGCGAGTGAGCAGCGGCTGAGTCGCGACGAGCGCATTGCCGATCTTCTTCGAGGAGGCGCCGAGGCTTTTGAAGAACTGCGTCGTGCTCGCCGAGAACGGCCCGATGTTCTGGAAGGTCTTGTTGATGCCCGGCGCCGCGATGCCGAGGTCGGTGAAGGTCGGGATCGACTGTTCGGCGAAAGCTTCGAGGTGTTTGAGGTAGGGACGGAACTCGCGCAGGAAGGCCGGGAATTCATGCAGGTTGGTGGCGAGTTCGGCGCTGTGGCGGGCGGTCGCTTCCGCCACGGTGCTGCTTTGGGCGAAGAATTCTGAGAACTGCTTGCGTTCGCGCACGATCGGCACCAGCGCCCGGTTGCCTTCGACGGCGAGGTTGCCCAGCACCTTGTTCTCCGAGGCGAGGATCCCGAGCAGCTTTTCCAGTTCCCGCAGCGCCGGGTTGGAGCGGTGCAGGACCGCGTCGAGGTCGCTGCCGCGACCGGCGAAGCCGGTGCCGAGTTCGTTGAGGATGATCGTCAGGCGCTGGTTCTCGGGCAGGTGGCCGATGTCGCTGAGCAGGTCCACGCCGATCGGGCTGGAGGTGTTGGCCACCGGCAGCAGATACTGGCCCGCGCCTTCCCGGCCGGCCGGGATCCGGTGCAGCGGCGGCGGCAGCGGCGCCCCTTCCGCGCGCGCCTGGGTGGGCAGGCAGTTGACGTACTTCTCGCCGATCAGCGCCTGCGGTTCGATCGTGCAGCTGGCGTCGGTGCGGAAGTTCTGGAAGCCCGGGTTTTCGATGTTCAGCGTGACGGCGGCCCTGCCGTCGGGGGTCGGCGTGACGGTGCCCACCGTGCCGACCTTGACGCCGTCGATCTTGACGTTCTCGCTGATGACGAGGTTGCCGGCGTCGTCGAAGATCGCGCGCACCGTGTAGCCGCCGCCCGAGCCGCCCGCCGCGGTGGCGAGCAGCACCGCCACGATCGCCGCGGCGACGCACAGGCCACCGGCGATCGCCGCTGCCACTCCGCTCCTGCTTGCCCCGACGGCCCGCTTCCTCACAGCTGCCCCAATCTCCTTGTCCAGGCGAGTGGGCACCCCGCCCGATGGGGTCCCTGCCCGCCGCCGCTCCGGTCGAGCGCCCGCCTCGCGGGCGGGCGCTCATCGCTTGCGGTCTACCTGTTCGCCACGTCTTCCCCGTAGACCTACCGCGCTACTTGTGCTTCTTTTTCGGGCACGGCGCCTTGTACAGCGTTTCCACGGTTTCGCCGTTCTCGAACTTCATTTCAGCCTTCAGCGGGAAGCCGCCCTTCGGGCACTTGTTGGGCAGCGTTATGTAGGAGACGGTCTTGCCGTGCTTTTTGTAGGCAGCGCCGACCTTGATGTCGACCGCTTCGGTCGAGACGGCCGCCGCGCCTGGCACCGATTCGACCAGTGGGATTTCGGACTCGAACTCGTAGGCGAAGGGCGGGCTCGCCGGATGGATCGTCCCGCTGACGTAGACCTGCGCCGAGATCGGCGAGGGGGCGTTGGCGTAGAAGATCAGTTCGCCTTTGGGCGCGAAGAAGGCCTGCACGGTGCCCTTCTCTTTGATCGGTGCGCCGGCGATCGTGTCGGACGCTTCGACCGATCCCAGCGCGCTGGCCTGCGACTTCTTCGGGCAGAATTCGGGACCCTTCACTTCGAGCGTCTGCAGGGTGCAGGTCACGAACCCTGCGGTCGTCAGCTTCACGCCCGCGGGCGCAAACACGTTGACGCCCCGCAACTGCGAGGGGGAGTCGCCCGTCACTTCGTTGCCTCGGATCGTGAATTCGAATTCGACCGCCGCCGGGGCGCCAAGGATGTCCCCGCTACCCGGAACGCCCTTGAGCGGAATCGGCACGGCTTTGAGTGTGACGGTGGGCGTCGCTGAGGCGACGGCTGGCGAGATGGCCAGTACTCCGGCGACAGCGACGGCAAGGCCAAGCAGCGCCCTGCGGGTGGATGCCATACGCATCATCAGCTTCTCTCTCCTCTGTACGTTTGATGTAGACAGGTCGCCTCGATCCGGGTAGCTCCGAACCTTTGCGGGCCCGGCGACATCGAGATCCCCGGAGCCTTGCGGCGCGGAGAACGTGGCGATTCTCACTGCAACTCTACCCATCACGGCCGACGGCTTCAAGTTCGAGCGAACGGATACCGTCGCGGGCCGGCATTTTCGTCACCGCTGAAAATCCGCCTCCACGCAGAGCAATCCCAGTTGTCCAAACTCACGATCAGCCATCGGAACACTAAAGCTAAAGTAAAGACAGAGAGTTAGGCTCTCCGATCCCCCTTCCGGGCACGATCCCTCCTCCGGGCAGATCCCTCTCCGGGCGCGACCCGCCTCCCGGTGCGACTCCCCCTCCGTGCACGACCCCTCTCCGGGCGCGACCCCCCAAATCTGTAAAGCCTTCGCACACCCCTGGAATCGGCCCGAGCGAGGACCTCGAGTGCGGCCATGAAACCACCGGGGAGCTCCCGGATCGAGCCTCGACGGGGACCCCGCGGCGGGACCCCGCCCCGCCGGACTGGTTTCATACAGGGCCCATCCCTTCAGGAGGAGACCCATGGACTTCCAGCCCAGCGCCCGTTGTCTTGACTTCAAAGAGCGTCTCAGCGCGTTCATGGACGAGCACGTCCTCCCGGCCGAGCCCGTGTACGAGCGCCAGCTGCGCGACTCCGGCGACGCGCACAGCCAGCCGCCGATCATGGAGGAGCTCAAGACGCGCGCGCGCGAGCGGGGGTTGTGGAACATGTTTCTACCGGACCCCGACCACGGCGCGGGGCTCTCCAACGGCGACTACGCCCCGCTCGCCGAGATCCTCGGGCGCAGCCACATCGCCTCGGAGGCGTGCAACTGCTCGGCGCCCGACACCGGCAACATGGAGGTGCTGCACCTGTTCGCGACCGAGGAGCAGCGCGAACGGTGGCTGGCGCCGCTGCTGGCGGGGGAGATCCGCTCGGCGTTCGCGATGACCGAGCCCGACGTTGCCTCCTCGGACGCGACCAACATCGCGCTGCGGATCGAGCGCGCGGGCGACGAGTACGTCCTCAACGGGCGCAAGTGGTGGATCTCCGGCGTGCTGCACCCCCACTGCAAGGTCATGATCGTGATGGGCAAGACGCGCACCGACGGCCCGCGGCACGCCCAGCAGAGCATGGTGCTCGTGCCGCTCGACACCCCCGGCGTGCGCGTGGTGCGCGGGCTGCCCGTGTTTGGCTACCTCGACCACGAGGGCCACACGGAAATTCTCTTCGAGGACGTGCGCGTCCCCGCCGCCAACCTGGTCGCCGGCGAGGGCGAGGGCTTCATGATCGCCCAGGCGCGCCTCGGACCGGGGCGCATCCACCACTGCATGCGCTCGTTGGGCGCCGCCGAGCGGGCGCTGGAGGCGATGTGCGCACGCGCGGTGGCGCGCGTCACCTTCGGGGAGCCGCTCGCGGCGCGCGCCAACATCCAAGATTGGATCGCCGAGTCGCGCATCGAGATCGAGATGGCGAGGCTGCTGACGCTGAAGGCAGCGTGGCTGATGGACACGGCCGGCAACCGCTCCGCGCGTACCGAGATCGCCGCGATCAAGGTCGCCGCGCCCAACGTCGCGCTGAAGGTGATCGACCGCGCGATCCAGGTGCATGGCGGCGGCGGCGTGAGCGACGATTTCCCGCTCGCCTGGATGTACGCCCACCTGCGCACGCTGCGCCTCGCCGACGGGCCCGACGAGGTCCACAAGCGCTCGATCGCCCGCCGCGAGCTCGCCCCCCACATGCCGCGGGAGTGAGCTCGCCCGGCCCGCGCACGGTTCCGCTGCCGGCACCCTCCGGTCCGCCGGCGCCCCGCGGCCGCCTCGTCGCGCTCCCGCGCAGTCTTCCCCTGCCGGGCCCACGTGCCGCGCGAGCACTCGGAGAGGGCCTGCTGACCTTCGCCGCCGGGCTGGCCGCCGCGATCCCCGTGATCAGCGCGACCGTCAGGGCCGTGCAGGCCGGATGGGTGCCCGTGGCCGACCGCGGGATCATCGCCACGCGCGCCCACGACGTGTTCACCTCGCACGCCCCGCTCGTCGGCCAGTACTCGCTCGCCGGCGAAGTCACCGGCCGCGTGACCCACTCGCTCGGGCCGATGCTGTTCTGGCTGCTCGCCCCCGCCGCGTACAGCGGCAGCGACACGGGCATGACCGTGACGATGGGCGCGTTCAACACGGCGTGCATCGTCGGCTGCGTAGCTCTCGCCCGCCGGCGCGGGGGGCGAGGGCTGATGGTGATGACCGCCGCGGCGATCGCGGCGATGTGCCAGTCGCTGGCGGCGGAGACGTTCCACGACGTGTGGAACCCCTCCGCTGGGCTGTGGCCCTTCACGCTGACGATCTTCCTCTGCTGGTCGCTCGCCTGCGGGGACTACCGGCTGGCGCCGCTGACGGTGCTGGCGGCGAGCTTCACGGTGCAGACGCACCTCACCTACCTCCCCCCCACCCTGGCGCTGCTCGCCGTCGGGGTCGGCGGCCTCGCGGTGGGGGCAATCGCGCGGCGGCGCCGGCGGCGTGCCGCGACTCGGCACAAGATGCGGCCAACCTCCGCACGGCGGTGGCGGCGGCGTGCCGCGACTCAGCTCGAGATGCAGCCAACCCCCGCGCGGGGACCGGACGGCCATACGGAGGCCGATGCTGGCACGGCGAGGCCAGCGGTGCCAGGAGCCGCAAGCGCGACCGCGAAAGCGCCGCCGGCGCCCGGCCCCAGCAGCCGGGCGCTGGCCGGATGGGGCCTCGCCACCCTGCTCGTCGCCGCGTGCTGCTGGAGCGCGACGATCGACGGCCAGCTCACCGAACACCCCGGCAACCTCACGGAGGTGGTCGAAAGCGCGACCAAGCCCAAGGCCACGCTCGGCGACGAAGTGGGGTGGCACGCCGTGGTGCATGCGGTGGGGATCGCCCCGTGGTGGCTGCAGACCCCCAGGAGCCGGTGGCAGCGCAAGTACGAAGTCCGCACCACGCCCTCCGCGCTCGCGACCAACTCCACGATCGCGATGCTCGCCGCGCTCGTGCTGGTGGCGGTGGTCGCCGGGGTGCGCCGTCGCCGCGACGTGGCGACGATGGCGCTGACCGCGCTCGTGCTGTGCCCGGCGCTCGGGGCAGTCGCGGCCTCCACGCCCACCCCGCGACGGCTGGCGGCCACGCTCGGCTACACGATGTGGTGGGGCTCGCAGGCGGGCATGGTCGTGTGGCTGGCGCTCGCGTGGGTGAGCCTGCTGGTGCTCGTTTGGGCCGCACGCAAGGCCACGCGCGGTATCCCCCACCCCGCCGGCCGCCTCGCCGCGCTCGGCTCGGTGGCTCTCACCATCGCCGGAATCGCCGGCGCCGCGGCGGTGGGCAACGCCGTAGCCGCGCAGGCCACGCCCGACGAACACGCGACCCTGTACAGGCCGATCAAAGCGATCGACGCGCGTCTCGCGCGGGAGGTGCCCCGTGGCGGCAGCGTCGTGCTGGAGGGCACGCTGGACGGCGCAACCGAACCGATCAAACCGTCGCTGCGCTACTTCCTCACGGCACGCGGCACCCGCGTGATGGCCCCCGGCTCGTACCTGCGGCTGGGCACGTGGTATGAGCTCTACAAACGCCCATACCGCGAAGCGATATACCTCAGCGACGTGCCCCGCCCGCCGGTGAGGCACGTGCCGCTGGCGTTCGACGTGAGCTTCCGCGAAGGGTCGAACGCGAACACGGTGTACGTGTGGATCTCGCACCGGCCGGGGAGGTGAGCCCGCCGGCGGGGAAGCGAGCCCGCCGGCCGAGGCGGCAATTCCGCCGGCCCGAAGCCGCGAGCCAACCGCGTCACACCGTGTGCACAGGCCGGCGCGATGAACCCGTTCGCGCCAACTTCGCGGCGAAACAAGACGGCCCTCGGAGCGCTACGATGTGACGAATGCGCGCACTGGTGCTGGATCCTGACACGTCGGGGCTCAAGGAAATGCTCGAGCGCCGACGCCGCTCCGGGCTCGACCGCCTCGACGAGGTGTGGGACGGTGTGCTGCACATGGTCCCCGCTCCGAGCTTCAATCACGCAAATGTCACGCATCAGTTGTCCGTCGCGCTCGACCGACCGGCCCGCGACGCGCGGCTTATACCCGCGATGGGCGAGTTCAACCTGGGCGAGTCCGAAAAAGACTTCCGCGTACCGGACGGAGGGCTGCACCGCTCCGGCGCCGACGAAACCTGGTTGGGCACGGCAGCGCTCGTGATCGAGATCGTGTCCCCCAACGACGAGTCGTGGGACAAGCTCCCGTTCTACGCCGCCCATGACGTGGACGAGGTGCTGATCGTCGACCCAGCCAAGCGCTCGGTCGACTGGCTGGCGCTGGACGGCGACGAGTACCGGCCGGTGGAGCACAGCGGGCTGATCGACCTCGGCCCGCGCGAGCTCGCCGAGCAGATCGAGTGGCCCTCATCCGGATAGCGTCAGCTGCCGCTCGAACGGCCCCCGGCCGGTGAGGCAAGCCGCCCCGCAGCGCGCCGCCAAAGCGAGCGCATCGGGCACCGACATGCCGGCGCCCAGGCCGTAGGTGAGCCCCGCGGCGAAGGAGTCACCGCAGCCGTAGGAGTCAACCGGCGCACCGGGCGGCGGGGCGGCGGGCCACGTGCCAGAGCCGCCGGAGCGCTCCCGGTAGGAGCCCCCGTGCGCGCCCTCGGTGAGCACGACCAGCGCGGCGTCCGCCTGCGCGCGCGTGGCCTCGGCACGCTCGACGGCGTCGCCGCCGCTCAGCACCAGCGCGTCGAGCGGGACGCCGTGCCCGAGCGCGTGCAGCGCACGCGGGCTGGCGACCAGCACCCGTGCCGCGCGCGCTGCACGCAGCGCACCAAGGTCGCCGGCGGTGAAGTACACCGCGTCCATCTCCGCGAGCGCGGGCCACGGAACCTCCGCGTCCGCCCCTACCGGCTCCAGGCGCGAACCGAACGTGGTGATCGTGCGCTCGCCGGAGTCGTCCACCAGCGTCACGGCACTCCGGGTGGGATCCGCGCGCGGCGCGGCCAGCACGTGCACGCCGAGCTCGCGCAGACGCGCCACCGAGCGGCGGCCGTGCTCGTCGCCGCCGAGCGCGGTGAAAAGCGTCGCGGCGCCCGCCAGCCGCGCCAGCTGCACCGCCGCGACGGCCCCGCCGCCGGCCGGCTCCTCGAAGGGGTCGCGCGCGTGCGCGATCTCGCCGGCGCGGGGGATGTGAGACACGCGCGCGAAGCGCACCCACTCGACGTGTCCCACCACCGCCACCCGCGGCTCGCCGGCTCGCATGGGCGGCAGTCTCACAGGCCCCGCGGACGCCGAGCGGCCACCTCGCACCGAGCGCCGTATGCTTGATAGAGTCCAACGAAATTGAACTTGGCGGTCCGCACGAAGGCCGCCCCAGCTATGGGAGGAAGGGCATGGCTGCACCGGAGCCGGACGTATTCGCCGAGGCGCTGGAGGGATTCCCCGAGAGGGTTGCCGACGCGCGACCTGAGAAAACGACCCCTCTGCTGACCAACACGCCCCCGGGGTACGTGTCCATCCCACTGCCCAGGGCAGGCAAATTGTGGGTGTTCTTCTCGTATGTGGGAGAGCCGGCAGCCGAAGCATGGCTGTGGGACCAGCTGAAACTTTTCACCCCGATCAAGCCGAACGTGCCGACGGTGTTCGAGGTGCGTAAGGGAGATTGGCTGGTTTACAGGCTCGGCTTTCCCACTCAGCACGTCACGCTGAGCTGGCACTACGAAGAATGACCACGGACCGCGGCGCGCGCACGCGCTAGGCCCGCGCCAGCTCCAGCAGCCGAGTGACCGTGTTCCAGTTGCGCGCGGTGGCGACCACCCCGAAGCGGCGCTCGAAGAAGGCGTAGGAGAGCTTGATCGTGCGCACCCCCTCGGGGCACCACACATAGATCTCGCGCTCCCCCACGCCAAAGAGGTCGGGCTCGAAGTCGGCCGGGTCGAGATCTCGCAACAGCTCGGGCGAGGGCGGAGCGGAGAGAAAGGTGACGAGCAGCCGCGAGGGCTCGGCGACCGCGTCGGGCAGCGGGTTGGCGGCAACCACCTGCGCGAGCTCCGCCACGGTGCGCACCAACACGCGCACGCCCAGGCCGAGCGCGGACGCAAGCTGCCCTTCGATCTCGCGCGCCGCCTGCTCCGGGGGAGTGCCGGGGGCTGTGAAGACGGCGTTGCCGCTCTGCAGGTGGGTGCGCACGTCCCCGTAGCCGAGCTCCCCCATCAGCTCGCGCAGGTGGGCCATCGGCACCCTGTTGTGCCCGCCCACGTTCACGCCGCGCAGCAGCGCGATCTGGCGGGAGCCCCGCTTGCCATCGGCCTCACTCGCACACATGGCGACACCGTAGCGACCAAATCACAACCACTACGCGAGACGCGGCAGCTCAGTGACCTGCACGCCCTCCTCGCGCGACGGCTATGAGGGGATCGCCTCAACCTCGTCGGCGGCCGGCTCCTCGGCCAGCTGGACGATCAGCGCGAAGGCGTCCAGTAAGACAGTCACCGGCCGGCGTGCTTACGCTGCTCGCACAGAAGGGAATCAACGCCCAACCTACACATGATGTGCATGTTAGGATGTGCGCATGGCCGTTCTATCGCACCGCACCCAGCTTCTGCTCGACGACGAGCGTCATCGCCGGTTGGAACGGGAAGCCCGGCGAACCGGTAGGTCGGTGGGGTCGCTGGTACGAGAGGCGATCGACCTGCGCTTCGGCTCGGAGGAGCTGATCGAGCGTCGACGCGAGGCCGCAGCGCGATTGCTGGCGGCTCCCCGCCCGGACGATCAGGAGCCCGACTGGGCCAAAGTCGAGCAGGAGCTGCTCGACGCCACGGCGCCTGGCTACCAGTGAGTCGAGCCCTGCTCGACACCAACGTCGTGTTGTACGCGATTGGTGGTCCACACCACTACGCCGAGCCATGCCGGCGCATCCTCGCGCTGGCGGGCGAGGGCGCGTTGAGCCTCGAGGCGCCCGTGGATCTCGTGCAGGAGGTGATGCACCATCGCACCCGCCGCCTCGGCGATCGCCAGCAGGCGGCGGCGGACGCCATCGCCGCCGCCGAGCTCTGCCGGCTGCACGCAGTCGAGCCTGACGACGCGCGCGAGGCGACCGAGATGTTCACGAACTTCCCCACCCTCTCCGCCCGCGATGCGGTGTTTGCGGCGATCGCAGCTCGATACGGCCTCATGACGATCCTCTCGGCGGACACGGACTTCGACGGACTTCCACAGCTGCGGCGGGTCGATCCGGCCGACGGCGAAGCGGTGGCGGCGCTCGCAAGCCCGGCGTGATGGCTGGGGGTCGTCAACCACGACCCCGGCCAGGGCCACTATTCCGAGCGAGCGCGAGCAGCTTGGTCACCGTGTTCCAGTTTGCGCGCGCAACACCCCGAAGCGTTGGCGACACCGTAGCGACCTCGGCGCGGGGGCGGCAGTCCAGACCCCATACACTCCCAAACGCGTGAACCTGTGGGTACCGGATCGTCCGGGCAGCGAGGCCATCGGCGAGCTGCCCGAGGGCGTGGCGCTCAACCTCACCCCCGGCGAGGGAGAGTGGCCACCCGCAGCCCTCGACGCGGAGTTCCTGGTGCCGGGCGCCCGCGACGCCCAGCTCGCCGAGAAGTTGCCGCGGATGAAGAGGCTGCGCGTGATCCAGACGCTGTCGGCGGGCGTCGACCGGCTGCTGCCGATCGTCCCGCCGGGCGTGACACTGTGCGACGCCGCGGGAACCCGTAACGCGGCCGTGGCGGAGTGGGTGGTGGCGACAATCCTCGCCTCGACGAAGCGACTGCCGGAGTTGCGCGACAGCCAGCGCGAGCACCGGTGGGAGCGGCAGGGATCCCACGAGCTCGCGGGGACCACTGTGTTGATCCTTGGGTACGGAGCAATTGGCGAGGCCACGGAGCGGCGACTGGCACCGTTCGAGGTCGAGGTGATCCGCGTGGCGCGGCGCGCGCGGGCGGGGGTGCACGCGGTGGATGATCTCAACAAGCTGCTGCCGCTCGCCGACGTGGTGGTCGTGCTGCTGCCACTGACCCCCGAGACCACCGGGCTGATGGACGCCAACATGCTCACGCGCCTGCGCCCCGGCGCGCTGCTCGTCAACGCCGCGCGCGGGCCGATCGTGGACACGCAGGCGCTCGTGCGGCAACTGCGCGCCGAACGTATCAGAGCCGCGCTGGACGTGACCGACCCGGAGCCACTGCCGCCCGGCGATCCCCTGTGGGACGCACCGGGCGTGTTGATCACCCCCCACCTCGCGGGCGACACGCCAGCCGCGGATCGCCGCGCGTGGATACTGGTGGGCGAACAGGTGCGTCGATACGTGCGCGGAGAGCCGCTGGCGAACGTCGTCAGGCACGGTTACTGAAGCCAGATCACCCGACCTCCACTTCACCAACCCACCACCGACCCCGCCGCACCGCGAGAGCCGCAACGGAACGGGCAGGCGCACCGGCCGCCAAGCGCGACACCTCCTACGCAAGCCCGCCGGCCTCAGCCCAGGGCAAGCTCAGCCAAAAGCGCGCCGACCGCGCCCTCGTCGAGCTGCGTGCCGGAGACCCGGCGCAACTCGACACCCGCCTCGCCGGGCGTGCGCGCCGGACGGTAGGGCCGCGTGGTCACAATCGCGTCAAAGGTGTCGCACGCCGCGATGATGCGCGCCGCAAGCGGAATCGCATCGCCCGCGAGGCCGTCGGGGTAGCCACCCCCGTCCCAGCGCTCGTGGGAGGCGCGCACGGCGGGGGCGAGGTGGGCGAAGGCCGGGATGCGGCCCACCAGATCGCCGCCGACGGCGGCGTGGCTGCGCATCACGACCCACTCGGCGTCGGTGAGCGGGCCGGGCTTCAGCAGGATCTCGGAGGGCACGGCGATCTTGCCGACGTCGTGCAGCATCGCCGCGTAACGCACGTCGCGCGCCTGCGCGCGGGAGAGGCCGAGGCGCTGCGCGACGCGCTCGGCGAGCTCGGCGACACCTTCCCCGTGGCAGGCGGTGTAGTCGTCCTTCGCTTCCACCGTGGAGGTGAGCGCCGCCAGCGTGGTGGTGAAGGTGCGCTCCAGATCGGCCACCAGCCCGGCGCGGTGGACGGCGGCGCCGAGGGCAGCGGCAACCGCCTCCACGAGCACCGCGTCGGCCTGGCCGAAGGCGGAGGGAGAGACCGCCTCGATGTTCAGCACCCCCCACACGGTGCCGTCCACGAAGATCGGAGCGGACAGCTCCGAGCGCGGGTCGGTGAGCGGATCGCGCGCGATGTAGTCGGGATCCATGCCGGTGTCGTGCACGAGCGCAGTGGAGCCGGAGCGGGCGACGCGCCCGTTGACGCCAACGTGCACGGACTGCTCGAAGAGCAGGAACTCGGTCATCACCTCCGCGAGCGGACCGGCGCCGGCGATCAGCCGCAGCATCCCGTCGCGATCGAGGCGCTGGACGGCGGCGAGGTAGAACGCGAACGTGCAGTGCAGCTCGTCCACCACCAGGCACGCCATCTCCTCGACCTCCTGCACAGCGGCCAGACGCGCGGTGAGCTGCGAGGCGACCCGCAGCTGCGCGCGCAGGTAGGCAAGCTCGCCCGCGCCGGCCAGCTCACGCACGCGCTCGTCGGCGCGTTGGCGGCGCAGCGCCTCGGCCCGGCGCTCGCGCTCGCGTGTGCCGGCGGCGCCGGAGGAGCGCCGCTCGGGGGTTTCCACGGAGAGCTCGGACATCGCGGACGCATCGGCCGCAAAAGCCCTGCGCTTGAGCGATGTTTGCGCGATACGACCAGTGGTGGCAAGGATTTTATTGGGATGGGCGGCCCCCCTCCGGGGAGCAATTGTCAAGAGTTGTGGATGAGGAGGTGAAGCATCAGGCGGCGACCTTCTCGTCCGTTGTCGTGGTTTCGTCGTTGGTGACCTTGATTCCGTCCTTGAACTTTACGCCGTCGAGTACGTCGGTGACGAGCTCG
>DASZIQ010000057.1:0-1526 GCA_035948945.1 Solirubrobacteraceae bacterium | reverse complement strand
GACACCCCCGCCATCATCGGCGCACTCTACCACCCGCATGACGGCCACATTGCGCCCGCCGATCTCACCATGGCACTACGCAAGGGTGCGCGCAGCGCCGGCGCGGAGATCTACGAGCACACCGAGGCGCTCGGCTTCGAGCGCACCGCGAGCGGCGAGTGGCAGGTCCGCACTAGCAAGGGCGACATCACCGCGGAGCACCTCGTGTTGGCGACCGGCAACTACGCCCGGCAGAGCGGACGGCTGCTGGGCCTGAACGTGCCGGCGATCCCGGTCGAGCACCAGTACATCGTCTACGACCAGTCGGCAGAGTTGAAGGCGTATCGGCAGGGCGGCGGACGCGAGCTCGCCGTGCTGCGCGAGTCCGACAAGTCCTATTACCTGCGCGAGGAGCGCCTGGGCTGGATCCTGGGTCCTTACGAGAGCGGCGCGCCGGCTCGCTTTGCAGACGGCGTTCCCGACTGGTTCGGACGCAGCCTCTTTCCGGGCGATCTCGATCGCCTCGTGCCGCACGTCGAGGCGGCCACGCGCCGGGTGCCGGCGCTGGAGAGCTGCGGTATCAAGGACATCGTCAACGGACCGATCTCCTACACGCCCGACGGCAGCCCGCTCATCGGACCTGCCTGGGGCCTGCGAAACGTATGGCTCAACGAGGGCCACAGCTTCGGTATCACCGCCGCCGGCGGCTCCGGCTGGCAGCTCGCCGAGTGGATCGTCGAGGACGAACCGGGGATCGACATGCTGGCGGTGGATCCGCGCCGCTTCGGCGCGTACACCAGCAAGCGTTATGTCGTCAAAAAGAACGAAGAAACCTACCGCAACGTGTTCGTCATCCACTTCCCGGATGAGGAGCGTGCCGACGCGCGGCCCGCGAAAACGAGTCCGGTGTACGCGCAGGTCGACGCCAGGGGCGCGGTGTGGGGACAGCGCTATGGCTGGGAGCGCGCCAACTGGTTCGCGCCGCCGGGGGTGGAGCGCAAGGATCGCTGGAGTTTCCGGCGCAGCAACTACTTCGAGCACGTGGGCAACGAAGCGCGCCTCATGCGCGAGCGTGTGGGCATCATCGATCTAACCCCATTCACCAAGCACGAGGTGACGGGGCCCAGGGCGGAGAGCTGGCTCGATGGGCTGGTCGCCAACAAGGTTCCCGCGAAGATCGGGCGCATGTCGCTGTGTCACGCGCTCACGCGCCGCGGCGGCATTCGTTCCGAGTTCACCATCACCAAGATCGCCGAGCAGCACTACTACGTAGTAAGCGCCGGCGCGGCGGAGCGTTACGACAGCGATTACCTCTTCAAGTCCCTGCCGCGGGACGGCTCGGTGGGGCTGCGCAACATCACCAACACTCGGGGCTGCTTCGTGCTCGCGGGACCGAAGTCGCGCGAGGTGCTCGCGCAGCTGACCGACACACCGCTCGATAACGCGTCCTTCCCGTGGCTTACGGCACAGACCGTCGAGGCGGGACTGGCGGTCGAGGTGTATGCGCTGCGCGTGAACTTCGTCGGCGCCCTCGGGTGGGAGCTGCA
>DASZIQ010000056.1:0-3811 GCA_035948945.1 Solirubrobacteraceae bacterium | reverse complement strand
ACCGTCAGCGAGCCGATCCGCAAGCTGATCCTCGAGCGTGCCTCCGTCGACGAGATGGTGGGCGTGGCAGCCGCGGAAGGCATGCGCCGCCTGCGCGACGACGGCATGCAGAAGGTCCGTGACGGCCTCACCTCGATCGCCGAGGTCGAGCGGATGACCAACAGCATGCTCTAGTTCCGACCGCTCGGTCGCACAGACGGGGCGCCCTCCGCTGCGGGGGCGCGGCTCTCCGCGCTGCGTGGGACCGGGGAGTGCCGCCTGAACGTCCAGGCCCTGTTCCTCTCGCCGCACGGTGGCCTAGCCTGCTGCGGGTGAGACCACCGGGGCGTAGGAGCTGGGCCCTGCCCGCGGCGCTGGCCTGCTCCGCCCTGGCGGCATCGCTCGCGCCGAGCTTCGCCGGGTCCGCGACGGCGAAACGGCGCGCATCCGCCTCGCCGCCCCCTCACGAATACGGCTGCCCGATCCTGCCGGCCAACAACGCCCTCAACGCCGACATCTCCAACGCGCCGCTCGATCCCAACTCCGCCAACTACATCGCGAGCATCGGCCTCGCCGGGCATCTGCACCCCGACTTCGGCACCAACCCCACCTACGGCATCCCCTATGCGGTGGTGGGCCCCAAGCAGCCGAAGGTGCCGATCACGTTCACCGAATACGGCGAAGAATCCGATCCAGGCCCCTATCCGGTGCCCCCCAATGCTCCGGTCGAGGGGGCGGGAGAAGCCGGCGACCGCCACGTGCTGGTCCTTCAGCGCGGTTCGTGCCGGCTGTA
Organism: Solirubrobacteraceae bacterium; assembly: GCA_035948945.1. GTDB lineage: Bacteria > Actinomycetota > Thermoleophilia > Solirubrobacterales > Solirubrobacteraceae > Palsa-744. The sequence continues at coordinate 3,039 of DASZIQ010000056.1, read as the reverse complement.
TGAGCTCTACTCCGCCGCGCGAAGGGGACAGGGATGGGAAGCCGCATCGGGCGCCGTCTTCAACCTGCGCAGCAACCGGCTTCGCCCCGAAGGCTGGACCTCGGCCGACGCGGCCGGCCTTCCAATCCTGCCGCTGCTCGTACGCTACCCCGAGGTCCACGCGGGGCGGATCGACCACGCCCTGCGGATGACGGTCTCGCGGACCCAGCGCGGCTACATCCACCCCGCTACGCATTTCGCGTCGAGCAGCTCCGATCCGAACCTGCCGCCGATGGGGCTGCGCCTGCGCCTGAAGGCGGGGTTCGACCTCACGGGCTTCCGCGGCGAGTCCTTGGTCGTGCTGCGCGCCCTGAAGCGCTACGGCCTGATCGTCGCCGACAACGGCTCATCCTGGTACATCACCGGCGCCCCCGACCAACGCTGGAGCGACGAAGACCTCGAACAGATCAAGCGGGTGCCCGGGTCTGCTTTCGAGGTGGTCCAGGGCGAACCGGTTAGGCACACCGGCTGACGCCGCTGCGCTGCGCTTTGCGGCCGCGCCGCGCGCGCCTAGGCGTGCCCTGACGGCTCGACCGGTGCCGGTGCCTGCGCCGGCGGAGCCTGCGCCGCTGCGGGCGGCGCAGGGGTCGGCGGAGCCTGCGCCGCTGCGGGCGGCGCCGGGGTCACGTCCGGCTGCTGAGCGGTCGGGGTCAGCGTCGGCTGTTTTGACTCGCCCGTGATCGAGTCCTTGAACTCGCGCATGCCGCTCCCCAGCGAGCGACCGATCTCAGGCAGTCGCCTGGCGCCGAAGACGAGCAACAGGATCACGACCAGGAAGGCGATGTGTAATGGATTGTCAAGGCCCATTGGGTGCCAGTCTACGCCATCTGCAAGGCCGTTCCCAACGCTCGTCCGGCGCGCACGCTAACGGTCGCCGCCAGCGGCCGAGTCACCCGCGGCGGGCGTGATCGCCGCTCCCCGCCCGAGAGTCTGGGCGCGGCGCACGAACTGCGCCGCGACGATCAGCAGCAGAGCGGCGAACGCATCGCGCAGCACGGCTCCGGAGAGCGCGTTGGCGAGGGCCACGCCCGCGCCCGCGCCGGCCACGGAGAGCAACCCGAGCAGCACCGCATCATGTCGGCGCACGTTGCCGTAGCGGTCCTGCACGAATGTGCCCACGATCGCGACCGGGATGATCGCGAGCAGCGACGTCGCCTCGGCCTGGTGCTGACCGAGCCCGAGGAAGATCACGAGCCCGGGAACGAACAGTACCCCTCCGCCCACCCCCAGCAGGCCGGCGATGATGCCGCCGCCGAGACCGATCGCGATCGCGCCGATCACCGCAGGATCAACTCGATCGCGCTCAGCACGAGAACGCCGGCGAACAGCAGGGCGACCGTCCGCGCGGGCAGGCGCTGCTGCAGGCGCGTCCCCATCACCACCCCGATGACCGCCGGGATCCCGATCAGGATCGCATCCACCACATCGACGTTTCCGTAGAGCCCCTGGGTGAGCGCGGCGAAGCCGGCGATGAACACGATCGCGGCAAGCGAGGTCGCAGTCGCGGCGTGCTCCTCGTAGCCGAGCCAGAGGACCAGCAGCGGGACGATCACGCTTCCACCCCCGACGCCGAATAGCCCGCTGAAGAGGCCCGCGAGGGTCCCGATCAGCGCGAGCCGCAGCGACCTGTGGCTGCTGAGCTCAGCAAGCAACGGTGCGACGGGACGGCTCGGTCACCATGCGCGGCATACTAGACCGGTGTCCCCCGCCGCCACGTTCGTGGAGACGCTCGAGCCGATCCGCTGCGACCCCGCCCATGCTGCCGTGCTGCTCGATATCGACGGCACGCTCGCGCCCATAGTCCGCCATGCCGCCGACGCTCACGTGCCCGAGGCGACCCGGGCCCTGCTGATCGAGATATCCAAGCGATACCGGATCGTTGGCTGCGTCAGCGGCCGGCGCGCGGTGACCGCGCGGCAGATCGTCGCGATCGGCACGATCGCCTACATCGGAAACCACGGCGGCGAGCTCCTGCGGCCGCGGGCGACGACCCCCGAGGTGGACCCTGAGGTCGCGGCGTGGACCAGTCGCGTGCGGGACTTCGCCCAGCGCGTCTACACGAGCGACCTGCAGAAGATCCGCGTGCGCAGCGAGGACAAGGAGGCGATCGCGGCCTTTCACTGGCGCGGCGCTCCGGACGAGGAGGCCGCCGCGGCGGCCGTGCGCGGAATCGCCGAGCTGGCCGAGCGTGAGGGCTTCGCCATTCACTGGGGGAGGAAGGTCCTCGAGGTGCGCCCGCCGATCAAGCTCGACAAGGGTCTCGGCATCTCGGCGCTGCTCCGCGGTTCCCCGGTGCATGCGGCGATGTACGCCGGGGACGACACCACCGACCTCGACGCCTTCCGAGGTCTGCGCCAGCTCGTGCAGTCGGGCGAGCTCGAGAGCGCGGTCTGCGTCGCCGTGAGCTCGGACGAAGCGCCGCCCGAGCTCGCCCAGGAGGCCGATCTGACCGTCGATGGCACGGGCGCCGTGCGGGGGCTCCTCGAGGCCCTGCTGTAGGCGCCCCGCACCGTGCGCTTCGTCGACTTCCTCAGGACCACGGTGCTCCTGACGGCGGCCGCGGCAACGGCACTCGCGACCATCACGGTGCTCGCGGCGGGGGCCGGGACGAGCGATCCGTTGCTGCCGATCATGATCGGGTGGTGGGTCGTCGCGGCCGTGATCGGCGTGCGCCGCAGCAGGCAGACGAACACGAACCCTCCGATAGCCCGGCTGCTCGCTCGCGCGAAGGCGACCACCACGCTGCCCGAGCAGCACCCGAGTGCGATCCTCCTCAACCGCCTGTGGCCACTGCTTCTCTTCACCCTTCTCGCCGGCGGCCTCGCCTTCCTCGCCCCCCAGATCCCGGGGATCGCAGCCGGCTTCGCGATCATCTTCGCGCTGGCCTGGCGACGCCAGGACGCAGCGGTCGCGGCGATCGAGGAGCGGGACGGCGCCTCCTTCTACGTCGTTCGCACCTCGCCCGTGCGGCCGATCGCGCTCGTCCGCGCGCCGGGCTTC
>DASZIQ010000055.1:0-15340 GCA_035948945.1 Solirubrobacteraceae bacterium | reverse complement strand
GGGGGGCCAACCCCGGGCGACCGCGGCTCCCGCGCAGGCTCGCACGCACACCCCGTCTGCGTTGGGGGGAGGGGAGGCCCGGGGGAGGGCGGGCCTCCCCTCCCGGTCAATACGAAAGCGGGTCAATCACCCGGGGGCGCCGGCCGCACGCACGCACGTACGCACACCCAGCTCTTGACCAACGGGCCGGCGCGCTCGGGCAGCGCCGGCCCGAATAGCGCTTCCATCTCGCCCCGCCGCAGCAGCTCGATCTCTTCCCATTTGCCGCTTGCCCCCAGCTTCCAGTAGGGGCGGCGCAGGCGCGGCGGCAGCCAGTGCGCGAAGGGCAGCAGGGCGTGCGGCTCGAGCGGGAACGACCAGGCGGGCGTCTGCACATACCAGCCCCGGCCCACGCGTCGCAGCTCGGTGGCGAACGCCTCGCGGCGCTCCGGCGGGACGTGCTCGATCACGCTGTTGCAGTACACGAGGTCGAACTCATTGTCCGCAAAGGGCAGCCCCTCGCCCGCGTCGGCCTGCACGAATGGGCCGGGGTATCCCTGGCTGGGCGCGATGTCGGCGCCGGTGATGTCGAGCTCCGGCTCCAGCGCCCGCAGGCCGAGCCGGCCACAGCCCACGTCCAGCACGCGGCCGCCGGGCGGCAGGCCGGTCAGCTTGAAGAAGCGCTTGTGCCGCTGCCGGCGCGCGCGGACAGCGTAGGGGGAGGCGATCCGCGCCAGCGGCCCGCGCGCCGTGGGGTACACCTCGGAGGGGTCGCCGGCGCTCATCGCGGTGCTCGGGGTCGTGTTGTCGCGCGTGGCACAGTGGGAGGGTAGGGATTGGGATTGCGGAGGCGGCCCTTCACGCGTGCTTCACCGGCCGCTGTGGGCCGCCCGCGTACAATGCATATATGGCCTCGCAGCGGCAGGTTCACGTAGGGGGCGTCCCGATCGGCGGCGGCGCGCCGGTGGTCGTGCAGACGATGACCAAGACCGAGACCGCCAACCTCGCGGCGACGATGGACCAGATCGTGAAGGTGGCGGAGGCGGGCGCCGACATCGTGCGCGTGGCGGTGCCGCGCGAGCAGGATGTGGAGGCGCTGAGGACGATCGTCGAGCGCTCGCCGATCCCCGTGATCGCCGACATCCATTTCAACCACACGCTCGCCCTGAAGGCGATCGAGGCGGGCGCGCACTGCGTGCGTATCAACCCCGGCAACATCGGCGGCCCGGAGAAGGTGGGCGAGGTGGTGGCTCTGGCGCGCGCGCGCAACGTGCCGCTGCGCGTGGGCGTCAACTCCGGCTCGCTGCCTCGCCATCTGCGCCAGCTGGAGTACGACAACCCGGTGGAGGCGCTGGTGACCGCGGCGCTGGAGACGGTGGCGCTGATGGAGAGCCTCGACTTCCGCGACTTCAAGGTGTCGATGAAGTCCACCTCGGTTCCCAACACGATCGCGTCCAACCGCCTGCTCGCAGAGAAAATCCCCTACCCGCTGCACCTCGGCGTGACCGAGGCCGGCACCAAGTGGTCGGGCTCGCTGAAGTCCGCCGTCGGGCTCGGCACGCTGCTCGCCGACGGGGTCGGCGACACGATTCGCATCTCGCTCTCCACCTTCCACGCCGAGGAGGAGGTGAAGGTCGCCTGGGAGATCCTCAAGGCGCTGAAGCTGCGCCAGCGCGGCCCCGACCTGATCGCCTGCCCCACGTGCGGGCGGCTGCAATTCGACATGGACTCGGTCGTCGCCGAGGTCGAGCGGCGCCTGGAAGCGTACGAGGACCCGATCGAGGTGTCGGTGCTCGGCTGCGCCGTCAACGGCATCGGCGAGGCCCGCCACGCCGACTTCGGCATCACCGGGGCGAAAGACATGGGGATGATCTACTCCAAGGGCGAGCCTCTGAAGAAGGTTCCGACCGAGCAACTGGTGGACGAGCTCTTCAAGGAGATCGACCGCTACTACGCCGCCGGCAAGCAAGTCCAGCGCGACGAGCACGAGGCCGCGGCCGCGCGCGCGTGGCTCGCCGCCAACGAGGACGCCACGGCGATGACGCCGGAGAAACTTGCCGCGCTCGAGGCCGCCGCGGCCGAGAACGACGAGGCGGCCGACGCGGTGCTGGAGTCGATGCTCACGCCGGTCGTGGGGAACGGCCGCACCGAAGCGCCGCCGGCCCGGCTCGACGAGGCGGAGTCGCCCGTCGCCGGTCGGCGCTTCAGCCGCGGTTGAGCGGCGGGTGGAGGGAGGAGGTTGATCGGGGACGGTAGGAGGGGGCGGTTATATGCTCTCTTTTTTAAAAGGTGTTTGCTAATGCGCACACCTTTTAAAATCGATACATACACCCGAACACCCCCCCGTATACCTATGGGCTATACAGGTTGGCCAGAGCTTCTCACGACGCCGGGAAAGCCGGCACGCGACCCATCCCGGCGCAGCGGGCTTGGCCCGCGGAGCCCATCCAATCCAGCTCAACCAGCCGCTGCGAACCGCTCGGCGACCTTCGCCCAGTGCACGACGTTCCACCACGCGTCGAGGTAGTCGGGGCGGCGGTTCTGGTACTTGAGGTAGTAGGCGTGCTCCCACACGTCCACCCCCAGCAGCGGGGTCTTGCCGTTTGAGATCGGGTTGTCCTGGTTGGCCGAGCCGACGACCGCGAGTCCCGAGCCGTCGTGCACGAGCCATGACCAGCCCGAGCCGAACTGGTTGATACCCGTTTCCTTGAGCTTGGCCTGAAAGTCCCCGAATGAGCCGAACGCCGAGTCGATCGCCTGGGCCAGCGCCCCCTCGGGCGCGCCGCCGCCGTCCGGACTCATGCTCTCCCAGAACAGCGTGTGGTTGCAGTGCCCGCCGCCGTTGTTTTTGACCGGGCCCTTCTTGTCGCCGAGGCTGTCGAGATTCTTGAGGACCTCCTCGACCGGCTTGTCGGCCCACTCGGTGCCTGCGAGCGCCGCGTTGGCCTTGTCCACGTACGCCTGGTGGTGCTTGTCGTGATGGATTTCCATCGTCAGCTTGTCGATGTGCGGCTCCAGCGCGTCGTACGCGTAGGGGAGCGGCGGAACTGTGTAGGCCATCGGTGAGGCTCCTTGTCTGGTTCTCGTGGTTCGCTCGATTGAAGATTGTCGGTCGCCCGCTGTTCTATCAGAGGCTGCCCGATCGCCGGCGGCGCGAATCGTGAAATCGGCATGGCCCGTAGGATGTGGCCGCGATGACTCCCGCCACGACCACCGGTATGCGCCCCCTATGCCCCTCGCGATGACCCGCAGGACGTGCCAACGATGACCGGCAGGACGTGCCAACGATGACCCGCCTCTCCGAGTACCTGCTGCCCACCGAGAAGCAGGCCCCGGCCGACGCCGAGGCGATCTCCCACAAGCTGATGGTGCGCGCCGGGCTGGTGCGCCAGATGGGCGCGGGCATGTGGACGTGGCTGCCGGCCGGCTGGCGGGTGCACCAGCGCGTGGTGGCGATCGTCCGCGAGGAGATGGACGCGATCGGCACGCAGGAGATGCTGATGCCGGTGCTGCAGCCGGCCGAGCCGTGGCGTAAGACCGGGCGCATCGAGATCGAGGAGCTGTTCAAGCTCACCGATCGCAAGGGCTCGGAGCTCGTGCTCGCGATGACCCACGAGGAGGCCGTCACCTTCCACATCGCCCAGCTCGTGCGCTCCTACCGCGACCTGCCGCTCGCCGTGTACCACTTCCAGGTGAAGGAGCGCGACGAGCCCCGCCCCCGCGCCGGGGTGCTGCGCACGCGCGAGTTCGTGATGAAGGACGCCTACACCTTCGACCGCGACGCCGCCGGGCTGGCTGTCAGCTACGACCGCCAGGTGGGCGCCTACGATCGCATCATGGCGCGCACCGGGCTGCGCTTCTTCCGCGTCGAGGGCGACGTCGGGATGATGGGCGGGCTCGGCGCGCACGAGTACATGGCACCCTGTCCGGCGGGAGAGGACCGCGTGGCGCTCGCGGAGGGCTACGCCGCCAACCTCGAGGTAGCGCTGCGACACCCCGATATTCGCGAGCTCGCGACCCACCCGTCCGCGGGCGAGCCCCCAGGTGTTCCCACCCAGACCACCGCCGGTGGGCCCTCGGGCGCACCCGCCCAAACTATCGCCGATACACCGGCCTATGCGCTTGGCGAGCAGCCGCTCACGATCGAGCCCGCGATCGAGATCGCCAACATCTTCAAGCTCGGCACCCGCTACTCCGAGCCGCTGGGGGCGCGCTACCTGGACGAGCACGGCGCGGAGCACCCGATCTGGATGGGCTCCTACGGAATCGGCCCGGCGCGGATCGTCGCCGCCGCGGTCGAGCAGTACGCCGACGAGCACGGCATCTCCTGGCCGCGCGCGCTCGCGCCCTTCGCCGTGCACCTCGTGGCCCTCGGCAAGCCGGGCACGCTCGAGCGCGATGCGGCCGACGGGGTGTACGAGACGTTGCGCGGCGGCGGGGTGGAGGTGCTCTACGACGACCGTGATCTCGGCGCCGGGGAGAAGTTCGCCGACGCCGAGCTGCTCGGCTGCCCGCTGCGGCTCACCGTCGGGCGGCGAACGCTTGAGTCGGGCGAGATCGAGGTGCAGCTGCGCCGCGGCCGCCAGAGCGCCCCCGGCCTGCCCCTGGGCGCCGAGCCGGAGGCGCTGCTGCGGGCGGTGGACGAGCTGTGCCAAACACTCCCCTAGGACCGGGGTGAAGAGGCATGGCAAACGGCACATCCGGAGCTCACGCGGGTAAGAGTGGACGCCATCCCCGCCTGACCGTCCGTCGCCTGGTCGGCCTCGACCGCTCCGGCCCACCGCCGCCCGAGACTGCGGCTGGGCAGCCGCTGCGGCCGTGGACCGTGCCCAACGCGATCGGCTTCGTGCGGCTGGCGCTGATCCCGGTGTTCCTGGTGGTGGCGCTCTCGACGGCCGACGGCACCGGCGCGCTGCCCGCCGCGCTGTTCGCCGTGATCGGCTGGGGCGACTACGCCGATGGAATCGCGGCGCGCGTCACCGGCCAGTACAGCCGCCTGGGTGCCTTGATGGATCCCCTCACCGACCGCCTGCTGGCGATCGCCGGGGTGGTCGTGTGCTGGCACTTCGCGCTGCTGCCCCGCTGGGCGCTGGCGGTGCTGATCGTGCGCGAGCTCGCGATGATGGTGCTCGGCCGCTACGGGCTCTCGCGCGGCCTCGAGCTGCGGATCAACTGGCCGGGACGCCTCTCGGTGGCGCCGCTGATGGGCGGGTTCTTCTTCGCGATGGTCGGCCTCGAAGGGCTCGGCGCGATCCTGATGTACATCGGCCTCGCGCTCGCGCTCGCCGCCACGGTGCTGTACGTGCGCGACGGCGCGAGGCAGCTGCGGCGCAAGCCCTCAACCTCAACTTGACGCTACGGCTATAGTTGCCGATGAACTGACGACGAGCCGCGAGAGGAGCACGACCAGCATGGACACGTTTCCCGACCTAGGTGCCCTCACGGACGCCGAGCTGAAGAGCCTGATCCGCGAGCTGACCGACGAGGAGACCGACATCTCCTACCGGCGGCGCATCTTGCACGGCAAGATCGACATCCTGCGCGCGGAGCTGGTCAACCGCCTGCAGCACAAGCACGACAACGGCGAGCAGCTGATCACCGGCGCGGACGTCGAGCAGCTCAGCGAGATTCTCGCCGGGCGATCGATCGCCCGGCAGGGCGAGCCGCAGAGCGACGCCTGAGAGGGGAGCGGCAGGATGGCGACGCTCTGCCCCGAGTGCGGCTCCGCCAACGGCGAGGGCGCCAACTTCTGCCAGCGCTGCGGCGCCTCGCTGCGCGCGGATCAGGCCCCCACCCCCCCCGGTGAGGGAGCCGCCGGCGGCGCAGCGGCGGGCGACTCGGTCACCGCCACCTACCGCATCGACGAGAGCGGCGAGCTGGTGCCGGTCGAGCTCGACGACGTCACCGCGCGCGGGCCGGCGCTGGTGGTGCGCGCCGGCGGGGGACGCGTGGGCGAGAGCTTTCCGATCGAGGGCGAGCGCATGAGCATCGGCCGCCGCCCCGACAGCGCGGTGTTCCTCGACGACATCACCGTCTCGCGCGACCATGCCCTGCTGATCCGCCGCGGGGACGACTGGCACCTCGACGACTGCGGCTCGCTGAACGGCACCTACGTCAACCGCGAGCGAATCGAGTCGCACCGCCTCGAAGAGGGCGACGAGCTGCAGATCGGCAAGTACAAGCTCAGCTACCACGCACGCTGATGGCCACCCCCACGACCACCGCCTCCGCTTCGGCCGCTCCCGCGACAGCCCCGCCCGGGGCGGCCGGTGGCGTGGCGCCGCATCGGAAGCCGTACACGATCGGCGCGGTGTGCAAGGCGCTGGCGCAGGAGTTCCCCGACATCTCGATCTCCAAGATCCGCTACCTGGAGGACCAGAAGCTGCTCAACCCGCGGCGCACCCCGGGCGGCTACCGCCTCTACAGCCAGGGCGACGTGGCGCGGCTGCGCACGATCCTGCGGATGCAGCGCGACGAGTTCCTGCCGCTGCGGGTGATCCGCCAGGAGCTGGCCGCGGGGCGCAGCGGCGAGACGCCCGCGCCCGGACTCGATGGAGACCCCACCCACTACGCCCCCGCGGCACGCGCGGGCGGGCATGCGCGTATGCGGCGCGCGAGCGTCAGCGTGCGCGAGGAGAGCGGCGCGCTGTACTCCCTGGAGGAAGTGCTGGAGGAGACCCAGGCCGACGCCAAGCTGGTGCGCGAGCTGGAGGAGTACGGGGTCGTCAAAGGCGAGCAGCGCGGGGGACAGCGCTACTACGACGAAACCGAGCGCGAGATCATCGGCGCGGTGTCCGAACTGGCGCGCTACGGCGTGGGGGGGCGCAACCTGCGCGTGTTCCGCACCTCCGCCGACCGCGAGGCGGGCCTGCTGCAGCAGATCCTCGCCCCGGCGCTGCGCTCGCGCAACCCCCAGCGGCGCAAGGAGGCGCTGGAGGCGCTCGAGAACCTCGCCGCGGTCACCACGCACCTGCGGCATCTGCTGCTGGTGCGCGACCTGCGCAAGATCGCCAACTAGCGGTGCCCACCACCGAACGTACCCGCACGGTGGACGCGCCCGCCGGCGAGGTGTGGGAGCTGATCGCCGACCCCAACCACCTGCCGCGGTGGTGGCCGCGCGTCACGCGCGTCGAGGGCGTCGAGCGGGACGCCTTCACGAAGGTGTTCGCGAGCCGCAACGGCAGGCTGGTGAGGGCGGACTTCCACATGCAGGCAGACGAGCCGGCGCTGACACTGCGCTGGGAGCAGCGGGTGGAGGACACCCCCTTCGCACGCGTGCTGAAGGCCGCGCAGACCGAGTTGCGCCTGGAGCCCGCCGGCAAAGGCACGAAGGTGACGATCGAGCTGCGCCAGAAGCTGCGGGGGATCTTCGCCAACCTCGGGGCCAGCCGCGTGCGCAGCGCGGCGGGCAAGATGCTCGACGAGGCGCTCGACGGGCTGGAGCGGATCGTTGGCTGAGATGGGCCCCCGGTGCGGCCGGCCACGGCTGCGCCGGCGATCCCGGCGGCGGTGGCCCGGTGGCTGACAAGAGGGTGGCGCAGGCGGCCGCAGGCCGGGGAATCGAATCCCGCCCACCCCTCGCTCCCGATAAGACTCCGACGATGCGGTGGTGGGGGTGGGGCGATCCGGCGCGGGCGCCGGCGGTGGGGCCGGCGATGCTGCGGCTGGTGGGCGAGACGGTGGGAATCTCGCCCCGACCGCGCCCGCCGGTGGCGCTCGCGCGCGTGCAGCTGCCCTCCGCAAAGCTCCCCGAGGGCGCGCGTGCAGAGCTGCGAGCACTGCTGGGGGACGACGCCCTGCGCGAGGACCACGCCGAGCGCGTCAAACACGCCGCCGGCAGGGGCTACCCCGACCTCGTGCGCCTGCGCGCGGGCGAGCTGGCCGAGGCGCCCGACGCGGTGGTGTATCCAAGCCGCCCCGAGCACGTGGGGGCGCTGTTGCAGGTGTGCGCGAAGCGCTCGATCGCGGTGGTGCCATACGGCGGCGGCACGAGCGTGGTGGGGGGCGTGGCGCCGCTCAGCGCGGACCACGCCGCAGTGGTCGCCCTCGATATGCGCGATCTCGCGGACCTCATGGACATCGACGCCGAGTCGCGGCTGGCAACCGCCCAGGCGGGCATGCGCGCCCCCGCGCTGGAGCGGCGGCTGGCGGCGAGGGGCCTGACGCTCGGGCACTTCCCGCAGTCGTTCGAGTACGTGTCGCTGGGAGGCTGTGCGGCGAGCGGCGGAGCGGGCCAGGCGTCCACCGGGTATGGGCGCTTCGAGGAGCTCGTGGTGGGCATCCGCCTGACCGCGCCCGCAGGCGAGATCGCCCTCCCGGCGCGGCCGGCGAGCGCGGCGGGGCCGGATCTGCGCGGGCTGATCCTCGGCTCCGAGGGCACGCTGGGGGTGATCGGCGAGCTGGATCTGCGCGTGCGCGCGGCGCCGCGGGAGCGCCGCTTCGAGGGCGCGTTCTTCGCGGACTTCCCCTGCGGCGTGAGCGCACTGCGGGCGCTCGCGCAGGAGCATGCGGCGCCTGCCGTCACACGGCTGTCCGACGAGGCGGAGACGCGCATCACGCTCGCGCAGGCGCAGGCGGCCTCCGGGGCGGGGAGCGGGGAGGACGCGCACGAGAGCATGCGCAGCGCGCTGCAGGCCCGCGCGAGGAGCCGCGCCGGCAGGGCGTACCTGCGCGCGCGCGGCTACGGCGAGGGGTGCCTGGCGATCCTCGGCTTCGAGGGCACCCCGGAGGAGGTGGAGCGCGCCCGCGCACGGACGCACGCAGTCGTGCGCAGCCACGGCGGCCTGCCCGTGGGACGCTCACCCGGCGAGGCGTGGCAGCGGCAGCGCTTCGCGGCGCCGTACCTGCGCGATGAGCTGCTCACGCACGGGGTGATGGTCGAGACGCTGGAGACCGCGACGAGGTGGTCGAACGTGCGGCGGCTGCACCGCGAGACGCGCGCGGCGATCGAGCGGGCGCTGCGCGCGCAGGGGACCGAGGGCGTGGCGATGTGCCACGTCTCGCACCTCTACGAGACGGGCGCCTCGCTGTACTTCACGCTGCTGGCGCGCCAGCGCGAGGGCGCGGAGATCGAGCAGTGGCGGGCGGTGAAGCGGGCGGCGGGCGACGCGATCGCGCAGCACGGCGGCACGATCACCCACCATCACGGCGTCGGGCGCGACCACCTCCCGTGGATGGAGCGCGAGAAGGGCGCGCAGGGCATCGAGGCGCTGCGCGCGCTCAAGCGCCAGCTTGACCCGGCGGGGATCATGAATCCGGGGAAGCTGTTGCCGTGAAGCGATCATTGGGGATCGTCCGCGCGGCCGAGCTCTCTCCCGAGCGGCGTGGGCGTGGGGCCTCCATGCCCCACGTGCCGCGCGGGAGGTTGTCCGATTGAAGAGGGGCCCAACCGAAGCCGGGTGACACGCGCCTTCGGCGCGAGTCCCCGTTTCGGCCAGCCGGCCTGCGGCCGACTGCGCCACCCTCTAACCAAGCTTGAATGCCCCGCTCAGCACGATCGGGCCGGGCTGCTTGGGCTGTTCTTCGTGCTCTTCGGTGAGAATGATCAGGGCGTAGTGGGCCGCGTTGGCGGGCAGCGCCTGGGCCGCTTTGAGGGTGCCCTTGGAGCTCACGGTGGTGCCGCCGCCGAGGAAGTAGGCGTCGGTGGGCGTGTTGTACAGCCACGCCGCGTAATGGAAGCCGCTGGTTGGCGGCAGGTGTTCGGCGGCGAGGATGAAGGCGTGTTCGTGACCCTCGGCGATCACCTCGACCAGCCCCAGCGCTTTGCTGGTCGTGTCGGTGGGCTGGAGCGGCAGCGTCGCGGTGAGGTGGGGTTCGCCCGCGGATTTGCCTGATTTGCCCGCTTTGCCCGAGTTCGTGGATGTGCTCGACGTAGTGCTCGCAGTGGTCGAAGGCGCGGTGGAGCTCGACCCGCTCGCTTCGCCCGCGCCATTGGACGCGCCGGGCGCGGTGGAGGTGGTCGCCGAGCTCGGCGAGGAGCCGCCGCCCAGGCCGACGATCAACGCGACCGCGACGACCACGACGACGGCCAGCCCGCCCAGCAGGATTGCGCCCCCGCGCCGCGAGCCGGGAGCAGGCGTCGCGCCCGGCGTGGACGCAACGCCTTCATCCGCCGGGGGCCCATCCGCGATCCGCTCTGCCGGGGCGAGGCCGGCAGCAGGGATCGTGGGGGCAGCAGGGATCGTGGGCAGCGCCTTGTCGGACAGCGGAGCAAGCTCGGTGGCGAGCGCATGGGCCCATGCGCGAGCGGCAGCAGAGCTCTCCAAATACGCAACGGCTGCCGACTGCTCCGCCGCCGGGCCCTGCCCGAGCAGGTACTCGCCCACCTGCTCGCGCTGCGCGGCGCTCAGCTCGCGCGCCTGGCGCGGGGCCAGCAGGGCGAGCGCGGCGTGCGCCCGGTCGTGCACCGCATGCTCCTCGATGCTCAGCATCGCTGCGATCTCGCCGTAGCGCTTGCGCTGGCCCAGCAGCAGGGAGAGCGTCGCGCGCAGGTCGGGGGGGATCTCTTGCAGTTTCATGGTCGATCTCGGAACCCCTCGACGACGGTCGAGCTCGGCACTCTGCCAACCACGCACCCAGCCTGAGGCTCCCGCGCCTCTTAGGCTATCGTGGCGCCGCGATGGACCTCCCCGGCGCCGAGCAGATCAACGAGGTGCTGCGGGGATTCGACCGCCTGTATGGCCTGGAACTGCTGGAGGTGTCCGCCGAGGAGGTGCGCGCCCGGGTGCCGGTGCGCGACGAGCTCAAGCAGCCGGCCGGTCTGGTGCACGGCGGCGTGTACGCCTCGATCGCGGAGTCGATGACCTCGCTGATGACCGGGTTCTCGGTGCTCCCGGAAGCGGTGGCGATGGGCCTGGCGAACAGCACGAGCTTCCTGCGCCCGATCACCGCGGGCACCGTGCACGCACACGCCACGCGCCTGCACAGGGGGCGCACCACGTGGGTGTGGGATGTGCGCTTCAGCGACGACGCCGGCAGGCTGTGCGCGGTGACGCGCATGACGATCGCCGTGCGCCCGCTGCCGCAGACGCCGCCGTCTACTACCTGATGAGCTGCCCCGAGGGCCCGACCCCGGCCGGCGCGATCGCCGGCTGCTGGGAGGGCAGCGGCCGTTCGCCGAAGCCGGTATTGGGCCGCGGCGGGGCGAGCGGCGCATCGGGGAGGCTGAGCGAATTGACCGTCACCATCGCCTCGGCCGCGGCCCGCGCGAGCGCCGGCTTGTTGGCGTAGAGGTCCACCACCACGCCGCCGGTCGGCAGCGTCAGCGCCCTGCCGCCAAGGGCCGAGCGGCCGCGCACGCCCCGGATGAGCACCGCGCTCTGCGCAGCGCCACTGCCCGGCAGGAAGCCGTTGTCGGGCGAGGTGACGATCTGCAGCGGCGTCACGCACACGCTCTCGCCCCCGACGAGGCAGTTGCCGTACTGGATTTCATAGGCCCCGCTGGGGTCGCGTCCCACGTCGGTGATCGGCAGTCCCTGAAAGGTTCCTCCAAGCCAGTACACCGGGAAGGCTTCCTGCATCACCAGCGGTTCCAGCGCGCTCGGCGGGGTCGGCTCGTCCTGGATGGTGTTGGCGCAGGCGCTCAGCCCGCAGGCGCCGAGCACGAGCAGCGCAAGCGCGGCGGCGGGGCGGGTTCGTGCGGGAGGTCGGGATTGCACGGGGCGCAGCGTAGCGGCACGCCGCCCGGCGGCGACCGTCCTACCCGCGATAGCGGTTCGTGATCGGCATGCGCCGGTCGCGGCCGAAGGCGCGGGTGGTGATCTTGATCCCGGGGGGCGCCTGGCGGCGCTTGTACTCGGCGAGATCGACGAGGCGGATGGTGCGGTCGACCTCCTCGGCGGGCAGCCCTTCGGCGATCAGTCGCTCGCGGCCGTGGTCGAGCTCGATGTAGCCGTGGAGGATGCGGTCGAGCAGCTCGTACGGAGGCAGCGAGTCGTCATCGCGCTGGTTCTCGCGCAGCTCCGCGGAGGGAGCGCGGGCGATGATCGACCGTGGGATTGGCGCGCCCTCAGATGAGTTGCGCCACTCGCACAGCCGGTAGACGAGCGTCTTGGGCACGTCCTTGATCACCGCGAAGCCGCCGGCGAGGTCGCCGTAGAGGGTGGTGTAGCCGACCGACATCTCCGACTTGTTGCCCGTGGTGAGCACCAGCCAGCCGAACTTGTTGGAGAGCGCCATCAGCAGGTTGCCGCGGATCCGGGCCTGCAGGTTCTCCTCCGTGAGATCAGCTTCTCGGCCGGCGAACTCCGCCCGCAGCGTAGCGTCGTAGGCGTCCATCGGTGCGGCGATCGGCAGCTCGTGGACGCGCACCCCGAGCGCAGCTGCCAGCGCGCGCGCGTCGTCCTGGGTCGCCGCGGAGGAGTAGGGGGAGGGCATGATCGCCACGCTCACCCGCTCGGCGCCGAGCGCGTCCACGGCGAGACAGCCGACCAGCGCGGAGTCGATCCCACCGGAGAGGCCGAGCACCACGTGGGCGAAGCCGTTCTTCTGCACGTAGTCGCGCAGACCGAGGCACAGCGCTGCGTAAACCTCGGCCTCCGCCGGGGCGAGCGGTGGCGTGAGACGCTGCGGCGGGTCCCCGCCCTCGGCCGCGCCAGGTCCCGGCTCCCGCGCTGCGGCCTCCCTGGAACGCTCAGGGGGCGGGGCAAGATCGAGCTCGCACACCAGCAGGTCCTCCTCGAACTGCGCACCGCGTGCGATCGTCGTGCCGGTGGGGTCGAGCACGAAGGAGTGCCCGTCGAAGACCAGCTCGTCCTGGCCGCCGACCAGCCCGCAGAAGGCGATGTGGGCACGGCATTCGCGGGCGCGCTGCGCAAACAGCCGCTCCCGCTCCAGCCCCTTGCCGGCGTGGTAGGGGGAGGCGGAGATGTTGACGATCAACCGCGCACCCGCCGCGGCCTCCTCGGCGGCAGGAGCGCCCGGCCGCCACAGGTCCTCGCACACCGTCAACCCGACAGGCTGCCCACCCACATCGATCACCGCGCCCGTGTGACCCGCCGCGAAGTAGCGCTGCTCGTCGAAGACTCCGTAATTCGGAAGGTGAACCTTGCGGTACACAGAGCGCACAGTGCCACTGTCGAGCACCGCCGCCGCGTTGTACACCTCCCGGGCGTGCTCCGGGTACCCCACGACGGCGACGATCCCCTCGACATCGGCCGCCAGCTCTCGCAACGCGACCGCTGTGTCGTGCAGGAAGTGCTCGCGCAGCAGCAGATCCTCGGGCGGATAGCCGGTGAGCGCGAGCTCGGGGAACAGCACGAGCTGCGCGCCCTGCGCCCGCGCGGCGGCGATGCCCGCACGGATGCGCTGCGCATTGCCGGCGATGTCGCCGACAGTCGCGTTCATCTGGCAGAGCGCCAGGCGCACTATGGCTTGGCGGCGGCCTTGCCGGTACGGACAGCACGTGGGGCAGCCCGCTTCGTGGTACTGGCGCGAGAGGGGCGCCGGCTGGCTTTCGGAGGATTGGCGGTGCGCGACAGCCGGCGGATCGCGCGCTCGAGCTCCTGCGCGATCAGGTCGAGATCGGGGAGCGCGTCGTAGTCGCCGAGCAGGCCGAAGCCGAGGTGGCCGTTGTAGCTCATCACCGCGATCCCGAGCGCCTGGCGGCGGGCGAGCGGCACCACCGGGTAGAGCGAGCGCAGGCGGCGCCCGAGCAGGTAGAGCGGGAACTGGGGGCCGGGCACGTTGGTGACGACGAGATTGAAGTAGCGCTGGCGGGCCTGCAGGCGCGCAGCCTGGCTGAGGATCGTCGGGGGCGCGAAGCCGGCGAGGTTGGTGAGCACCTGGGCGCCGACCGCCTGGCCGGAGTGCTTGAGATCCTCCATCGCCACGCGGATCTGCTCGTAGCACGCAGCTGGGTCCTCGATGCCCACCGGCAGCGGTGCCCACATCGCCGCGACGCGGTTGCCCAGGGCGCCGCGCTCGACGTCGGCGCGCACCGACACGGGCACCATCGCCTTCAGCACCAACCCCTCCGTGGGGTGATCGTGCGCGCGCAGCCAGCGGCCGAGCGCGAGGGTGACGGCGGCGAGCACCACGTCGTTGAGGGTGCCCCCGAGCGAGTCCTTGATCGCCTTGAAGCGGACGAGGTCGGCGTCGACCCAGGTGTAGCGGCGGTGGGGGCCGATGTCGACGTTCAGCGGCGAGGGGGGCGCGGGCGCGTTGATCCCGGCCAGCGTGGTGGCGCCGACGTTGGCGAGCCCATCGCGCAGCTGCCCCAGCGCGCGCAGCGGGCGGCGCACGATTCGGCGCGCCCCGCGCGCCATCTCCCCGGGCACGGTCGTGCGCTCCAGCAGCGCCTCGCCGAGCAGCTTGGCCGAGCCGGGCAGCGGACGCGGGCTCCACGGTGGAGGATTGGATGCCCGCCCACTCTGATCGGATGCCCGCCCACCCTGTGGCTCGGCCGCGGCGTCGAACAGCACGGTGGTGATGTCCACCCCGGAGATCCCATCCACCAGCGCGTGGTGGGTCTTGGCGATCAGCGCGAAGCGCCGCCCCGCCATGCGCTCGACCAGCCAGATCTCCCATAGCGGCTTGGAGCGGTCGAGGCGTTGGGAGAAGAGCCGCCCGGCGAGCCGCTTCAGCGCAGCCTCGTCACCCGGCCGTGGCAGTGCGGTATGGCGGATGTGGTAGTGCGGGTTGAAATGGGGATCGTCGGTCCACACCGGGCGCCCCTGATCCAGCGGCACGTACGCCAGGCGCTGGCGGTAGCGCGGCACGAGGTGCAGGCGGCTCTGCACGTGCTCGACGAGCTCCTGCGGCGTCGGCGCACGGCCCTCGAAGATCATCACCGACGCCACGTGCATGTGCGCGGTGGAATGATCCTCCAGGTGCAGGAAGGCGGTGTCGAGGCCGGTGAGGCGGTCGGGGTTTGCCACGGGGCGTGATTGTCGCTGCTGGAAGGCCGCCAGTCAACGAGCGGGTGAGAATTCGCCTCGGTGCGTACCTCCCGCGATGCCGGAAAATCGTAGAAAACCCGTGTCTTTGACCGACAGCGCCCTTGATTTACGGCACGCGACGACCTTCCGTGATCAAACGCACACTAAATGGGCGGTGGCCACTCTATTGTGCCCCGCCTGACTCAGCCGAGTCGCCTCCGTCGTTGGAGGCGAGCGGGGGACCCACTGCCAGACCATGAGAGGACGGGTCTGGACGGGGCGAATCGGCCGCTGATGCGGCGGTAACGCCCCGCCGGCGCACGCCATCGTGCAGCCGGCGGCGCGTGAGCCCGACAGCTAACCCCGTAGGCGGTGACCAAGGAGGACCCATATGTACGCACCCGCGCCCGCGTTGGCCGCGTCGCCCTTTGCTCCGGTGGGGATGATGGCGGAGGTGAAGGAAACCCCCCCCCCCCCCCCCCCCC
>DASZIQ010000054.1:0-5939 GCA_035948945.1 Solirubrobacteraceae bacterium | reverse complement strand
AGACGCTCGCCCTCCCTGATCTTCCTGACCGCCTGCTCCGGTGTGTGCCTGCGTCGCTTCATGATCGTGTTCATCCTTCCATCCCATCACGGGAAACACGACCACGCGTCCAGCCTGGATCACTTCACGGGGACCCCGTCATAGCTGTGCGAGGCGGTCCAGGGTTGCAAGCGTGCTATTCGCCTCGCGACTCACAGGCAGGTGCTCGCGCAGGATGCGGTCGGCTGCGTCGTCAACGGTCTCGTGGCGGCGACTGGCCTCCTCGACGAGTCGCTCGAACGTCTCGGGCTGAAGCTGTATCGATCTGTGCATCTCTGCCAACGGTATCCCCTCTGGATGGCTACTAACCCGTCCACCCAACGGGTGGAGACGCTGAGCAGCACCAGGCACGCCCACCACGAGCCGGCTGGCGCCTCAACCGAACTGGCTGTCGATTGAGAAGAGGTACGAGTACGAAGTGATCGTCTTGCGTGGGAGGGCAGCGACTCCGGTAGCGGTCGACAACGCGGAAAGGATGGCGCCGATGGGTTCGCCCGCCACCGCGCTCGTCACTCCACCGGCGATGCCGAGCCCGATGCCCGCGGTCCCTGCCATCATCCTGAGCGGTCCATGCCGCAGGGCCTCGCCCGCTTCGCGGATCTCCTCCAGGCGATCGTCACGAGCGCCTGTGGCGTCGTCGGTCATCTCACGTACCACAGCGCGCAGGCGTCGAGCGTATGCCCGGAACTCAGCTCCATGCTCGGCGCGGAACTGGATCACCTCATCGAGCGGAACAGCCTCCAGGTTCGGTCCCACGAAGTCCAGGTCAATGGTAATTATTTGGGCCGCGGCTGGCTCTGGGGACGGCATCTGCAGAAGCTGCATGAGGGCTTCTTGTATCCGAGGACTGTCTGTCGCGGGAGAAAGCTCGAGCCCAAGGCCAGGCCCGCCCTCGCGCAGGATCTGGGCCAACAGCACGAGGAACAGATTGCGCACGAGTGGGTGCAGCGGGATCGATGCGCCATCTTCGGTTTGCCTTGCCAGACCGCGTTGATGGAGCTCCTCAAAGATCATCTGAGCGAGCTCCGGATTACCCAGTCCGCCCATGCGGGACCATGAGAGCTCCCGAAATGGTCCGGCGTGAGGCAACTCGTCCAGCGCGCCGCTCGTGATGATGTCGCTCAGGGTGGAGGTCAACTGTTCGGCTGCGTTGTCATCGATGAGCGACTCGGGCGAGAGAATGCGTAGCAGACCGGCTTCTTCGAGCCCCGCGACAATCGCCGGATCAAGGAGCTGTGGTCGATCACGCATGTAGTCGGGCACCAACAGCGCAATCTCGTCGAAGAACAGCGCCAGGCTCTTCACCCAGCTTGCATCACGCCAGATGACGCCGGGATAGTAGAAAGCTGCGTGCCGATGGGTAGGCATTTGCGGGATCATTCCACGAAGCGCACGTAGTCGTCAGCGGCTACCACGCCGGTGTCGTTCCCCGCCGCCTCGTACTGGCCGACAGCGATCCGTTCTCCTGCAAGCGAACGGCATCTCAGCCTCGACGTCGCCCAGCACTACCGCGTGGGCGACACCGGTTGGGTCGAGGTAGTCGTCTACTCCTCCATCCTCGCGTAGGACAACCGCGAGCTGATCGTCTATCACTGGCATCACGCGTCCGCGTCGTCGTCCGCGCCTACCCCGCTTGTCAGGCTGTGTCCCGCACGTTCTCTGGCTGACCGGTGCGCAGCATCTCGGCGCTTTGCTCCAGGGCGGCATAGCCCTCGGTCTTGACCCTCTCAGGTAGGCCGGCTCGCGCCAGAACCTCGTTGGCCTTGGTTGCGGTCGCGTAGGCGCTGGCGGCTTGCTTGGCAATGTGGTTCAGCCGCCACTTCTCGCTTGGCATCTCGGCGAGCTCGGCGAGCTCACGGGCGCGTGAGCGCACAGCGTGGGCGCGCCCCTTGGACAGGAGCATCGAGTCGGTGCCCCGCGGGCAGCAGGTAATCGAGTCGCAGATGACACGTCCGCGCAGGCGTACGTCGCTGAACAGCACGCGGGCGACCTTTGGCGACACGGAGCGCCGCAGGGAGGTGATGTAGATGCCGCTGGCGGCGAAGCCGCTCTGATGCTCGCTGCCCGGCTTGCGCGGTTTGCGTGCGCCGACGAACCCGCGCACGTCGCCGCGCTCGCCCACGCCCATGCCGCACTCGTAGCCGTCAAGGCCGGCTGCGACCAGCGCTGATCCGTAGATGCCCTGGCGCCAAGCGATGGTGGGGACGCCGGCGGCGCGCAGGTGGCGCGCGGCGAGGTGTGCGTGGAGCAGCTTGGCGTAGCTCTCACGTCCGTCCCCGAGCGGGGAGAGGTACAGCGCGATCGCCTGCGGCCCGACCTCGATCGCCGCGGCGGCGAAGCGGTCCAGTGCTCGTTGCCAGCCGGGCCGTGCGGTGAAGCCCCGCAGCTGGGCGCACAGAAGCGGCATAAGGGGCAGCGAGACGCCATCGGCACGCATCCGTCGCGCAGTGCGCCCGATCGCGGCGAGACTGGCGGCGAACGCCGGCGAGTTCGGGCCCTCGGCGTAGAAGTACGGCGGGATGATCGTCGTCGCGCCGCGTTCGACTTGGAACTCGACGACCTGCGCCACGATCTCGTCGAGGACGAACGGGGAGGAGAGCTCCTCTGCGCTCAGCGCCTCGGCGCGCCCGAACGATAGGAGCCGAACCCAGGGGTCGTCGGGGTCGACCGGATCCTGTAGGAGCATCGTGAGCGGATCGACGAGCAGCGGCGCGCCAGACTTGCGGGCGGCTTCGAGCAGGCGCTCGTCGCGGGCGGCGTCGTGGGCGCAGAGCACGATCCGGTCGATTGGGCGACGTACGCTCAGGGGAGAGGGAGCGAGCAGGTCTTCGAGTACGAGGTGGTCGCCGTGGGTGGGTCTGATCAGTAGTTCGGGCATCGACATCTTGCGCTCTCCGGAATCTGGAAGTGCTATCCTAGCGGAAATCGAACAGGAAACCTAGCGGAAGCTCAATGTGGGACATTCCGCGTGGTAGGGAGGAAGCGAACGTGGCCCACAGCGCGGCCAGACACAGCGAGATCGATGAGCTGCCGGCAGGTGAGGCCGTTTATGCGCGGATCGTCAAGGACACCTACGACGGTGGGCTCAGCGCTGCGGACGTGGCGCTCGTGGTGGGCGTGGGCGACAGGCAGGTGCGCAACTGGTCAGCCGGGGCGAGCGCGCCACGAGGACCGACCAGGGACCGGCTGCTGGAGCTGAACTACGTGACCAGGCAGCTGCGCGAGGTGTATACGCGCGAGGGTGCGGAGATCTGGTTGCACGGTCGCAAGCGGAGCCTCGGCGGGCGACGCCCGATCGATCTGCTCGCCGCAGGCGCATTTGACGAGGTGCTCGACGCGATCGAGCGGATGAACGCGGGGGCGATGTGAGACACGGCGAACTGCTCGCCGCCATCTCAGACCTCGAACCGGTGGAGGTCAGCGGAGACTTCGAACGCCACTGCGGCTTGCGCTGGAAAGACCTGGCGCCAAGCACAGCCGGCGGGCGGTGGGGAGCGCGCAGGGCCTTCGAGGTGCTCTACCTCGGCAGGCCTTGCCAGAGTGTCGTGGCAGAGGCATACCGGCACCTCGTCGACGACGAGCTCGATCAGCCAGGCGAGCTCGCGGCGGCCGTGATCGAGCGCCGGGTGCTGACCTGTGAAGTGCAGGTCGACAACATCCTCGACCTGCGCTCGCAGCAGGCACGCACAACTGTCGAGCTCGCCGACGGCGAGCTGTTCTCGTAACCCGGCGAATATGATCGCTGCCAGGCGATCGGAGCCGCGGCCCACCAGCTCGGCCGCCACGGCGTGATCGCGCCCTCGGCCAGCCAGCTTGGGGAGACGCTCGCCCTCTTCAGCACAAACCTTCCCGTCGAGCAGTGGCCGACGGTGAAGACTCGTGATATCTGGCGAGGTCTTCCCCCCGATCCTCGCAGACTGCGCGCGGTCGAAGACACAGCTTGATCCGGCAGGTGCCGGGCGCTTCGATCCGAGAGCGAGCACAGCTCGACAGCGCGCAGCTACCCGCTGTCAACCCTATACACATAGATTGCAGGGGTTTCTATGCGCCCGAGTGGACTCGAACCCACCATCATGTTTACACATGACAAGGCCCTCAACCTTATTCACGGGCGCAAGAAACGTCCGCCAGCGTCCAGATCGTCCGTTTTGTGCGGATTCCGGGACGCATGGGACGTATCGGACAGAATGACTTGGGCCAAAGATGGGTCACGCCGATCGGGTGCGGGACTCGGTTTTAGGGCGGCGGAGAGTTTCGGCGGGCCAGTGCCGTAAAGGGCCGGCGAGATCGGGAGGATCCACGCGCTGCGCCGGAGCGGAGACCGAGCGCGCGCCTGCGTTTATATTTTTTCAAGTCTTTCTATTGTTGTGCCGATGATGTATCGTGGATTCATGAGCATCCTGTCGCCAACCGATCGTGCCGTTCTCTGGCGCATGACCGTCACGAGCGGAAGCGAGGAGCGCGCATCGCGGCTGAAGATCCTCGCTTCGGAGATCCTTGAGAGCGCGGGCCGTCGCTTGGACCTCTACAGCGACCATCACGAGGAGGTCGTAGAGACCGTCGAGATTCTCGACGCCTCGGGGCTTCTCGGGCGCGATGATCTACGCGAGGCGTTCGAGGACGCTGACGAGGGCGACGATCGAGCGCAAACCTTCGCTGCGCTTCTGGCCAGCCATCTCGATGCTGCGGCAGAGATCGAGCGACTCGGCGTTGATGTCCGCCTAAGGGCACTTCGTCTCGCCGCTGTCTGGCGGGGGCACGTCCGCGATCGGGCACGCGAGAAGCCAGAGTGGTTGTCTGCGGCTCAGGTGGCTGCACGGTACGGCGTCACGCCGCAGGCCGTCTACAAATGGATAGACGCTGGGCGCGTACATGCGGAGCGGACACCGGGCGGCTCGTGGCGACTCGCCGTCGATCAGTTCGAACGCCACCGCGCCAGACAGGACGCCGCCGCAGCGCTCAAGGCAAAGCTGGTCGAACGCGGTGGGAGCGCGGCCGGTCCCTCCGATGAGGAGCTGGCGGCTGAGATCGTCGCTCGACGCCGCTCCTGAGTGCTCGTCGCCTTCGACGCCACGGTGCTCTGCGGCGCCCTCAGGAAGCCGACGGGCTACAACTTCAAGCTGCTTGAGTTCGCCGCCGACGGTGTGCTCCTCCAAGGCTTCACGACCGATATCGCCGGGATGGAGTTCGTCCGTAACGCTCTCGACGGGCTCGGCGGTGTGAGCTATGACATGGAGCTGATCGAAGCGTTCCTCGACCACTTCGCCCCGCTGTTCAACCCGGACAACGTCGAGCCCTCTCCGATCGGAAGGGCGCTGCCGGCGCAGACGTACCTCCACAACCGGCCGATCGGCGAGATCGTCTACGAGCTGACCGGACGCACACGCGAGGATCTGCTCGATGGCTTGCCTGAACAGCTGAGGCTCATCGCCGGAGAGTTCGACGCGTACGACATCCACCTTGTCGCCGCTGCGGTCGCTCGCAGCGCCGACGTGATCTGCAGCGCCAACCGCGCTCACCTGCCCGAAGGGCCGCTCGCCAGCGATATTCAAGTCATCGGGCCAGACGGCTGGCAGCGAGTCTCGGCATCACATAGGCACGTTCGGCGCTCAAGTGCGGCCGCCGCGGGGTCGCTCAAGGCTGGCGTCGTTCGAGTTCCCGACGGCCTTCATGGACAATCCGGACTGCTCCTTTGCCAGGCTTCATCCGAGCCCGTAGCTGCTTCAGACGACCCAAGGTCGCAAGCGTGCTATTCGTGTTGACGGGGTCCCCGTGAAGTGATCCAGGCTGGACGCGTGGTCGTGTTTCCCGTGATGGGATGGAAGGATGAACACGATCATGAAGCGACGCAGGCACACACCGGAGCAGGCGGTCAGGAAGATCAGGGAGGGCGAGCGTCT
>DASZIQ010000053.1:0-3162 GCA_035948945.1 Solirubrobacteraceae bacterium | reverse complement strand
TCGAGAGCATCTTCTGGACCTGCAAGGACATCCCTCACCCTCGAGCGCCACGACGCCAGAACACTCCCCGGGCTCCGCGAGCGCATCCTGCAACGCCTACTGTGCCTCGCCGCCGCAGTCTCCCTCAACCACCAACTCGGCGTCCAAGTCGCGCACTCGTCAACTACTGCGCCTGAACTCATGGAATCAATCATCTAGTTGGCGTTTTGGACCTTAGTCGTCATGCAACCCTCCTCAAGAGACTCGCCAGGCAATCAACCCGCCCGAGACGAAGTGGAGTGTCCCAACTGCCGCGGCAGAAAATGGCAAAACTGCCGTCTCTGCGGCGGCGCCGGCTGCTGGGCATGCAGAGGTGGCCGCGTTACATGTCAGACCTGTAACGGCAGAGGTACTGTGCCCGCCAGAGCCTGAACTGCGGGTCTCGATCCGCGCTTATGGGCCAGCCGATCAAGTGTCGGCCCTTGAGGAGCATCGGAACGAAAAGTCGCGATAAGATCGCAACGCGCCAACGGCCACTTCAGTGATGAAGTGTGGGGAATAGAACATTTCGAATGGGAATGGTAACACTAGGGCCGGGGTCGGGTTTGATCTCCGGGTGTAGTCGCGGCCGCGACACGATCAGATTCGTTTTGATTGGCGCTCGGAAGGCATCATGACCGTGAGCATCCGGCAGGCCGGAGTCTGGAGGAGCATCTGGCGCGCCTTCGGCAGGCAGCGCTCTGTAAACGCACCAAGGTTCTGCACGGCTGACGCCTGCTTCCCCGATCATTGCGAGCGCGAGGCAGCCGCGACGCCAGACTCGTGCAATGGACGGTGGCTGTTGCGCAAAGGGTGCTGTCCGACGGGCTGAAGACTATGTTGGTATGCCTCAGAACTTCATTGCTTGTGACCGTGAGCAGGAGCTGTTGTTGCCGCCGAGGGTGAAGGAGTGGCTTCCGGAGGATCACTTGGCGTGGTTCGTGCTGGCGATAATCGATGAGATGGATTTGTCGGTGTTCTATGGCGTCTACCGCGGGGATGGCCACGGCCGCGCGGCGCACGAGCCGGGGATGATGCTCGCGCTGTTGCTCTACGCCTACTGCAGGGGACAGCGCTCCTCGCGGGTGATCGAGCGCGAGTGCGTGGAGGATGTCGCCTACCGCGTGATCGCAGCGAACCAGCGCCCGGATCACACGACGATCGCGCGCTTTCGCCAGCGCCATGAGACGGCGCTCGCTGATCTGTTCGGTCAGGTGCTGGGGTTGTGTGCACAGGCGGGGCTGGTGAAGGCTGGGGTGATCGCGATCGATGGCACGAAGGTGCACGCGAACGCTTCGCAGCACGCGGCGCGTGACTATGAGCAGATCGCCAGGGAGATCCTTGGCCAGGCTGTGGAGACCGACCGGCTCGAGGACGAGCAGTATGGGGACAAGCGCGGCGACGAGCTGCCGCCTGAGCTTTCCACAGAGCAGGGCCGGCGGGGCTGGTTGCGTGAGGCTAAACGTCGCCTCGATGAGAAACGTGCCGCCGAGGCCAAGCCAATCCCGCGTTCGCGCCCTGAGCGCCTTCGGCAATCAAAACGCCGACTGGAGGAGGAACTCGCTGTCGAGTGCGCCGCGAACGAGGCTTATGAGGCCTACCGTGCGCGCGGGGTGATGAAGGACGGGCGGCGCTTCGGTCGCCCGCCTGATCCCTACCAGCCACCAGACATACCGACGGGAAAGGTCAACGTCACGGACCCTGACTCGAAGAACGTGAAGACGCCGCGCGGATACATGCAGGGCTATAACGCGCAAGCGGTCGCGACCGAGCAGCAGATTGTGATCGCCGCCGAGGTGAACGTCGACTCCTCCGATTTCGGGCACCTGGAAGAAATGGTCAACGCCACCGAGACCGAGCTTGAGCGGGCAGGCGTGACCGACACGCTCGAGGTAGTCCTCGCGGACGCCGGCTACTGGCATCAGAAGCAGATGGAGAACGTGATCAACAAGGGGATCCAGGTCCTGATCCCGCCCGACGCCGGCAAACGCCGAGGCACAAGACCGGGATGGGACGGCGGCGCTTACGCGCACATGCGGCGAGCGCTCGAGCCGACCTTGGCGGCGGGCTCTACCGAAAACGCAAAGCCATGATCGAGCCGGTGTTCGCGAACACCAAGTTCAACCGCCGGATCGACCGCTTCCAACGCCGAGGAAGATCCGCCGCACGCTCAGAATGGCGGCTGATCACTGCCACCCACAACCTATTGAAGCTCCACAAGCACCAGACAGTCGCCGTCGGGGTCTGAAAAGGGCCCAGCGGGCTCAACCATGCGACCCAGCACCCACCCAGCGAGAACCACCCGACCCGCTGGCACCGCGATCCCCCACCAGCAGGACCCCACGACCCGCGCTACACCCTTTGCGCAACAGCCACGACGAGCCGCGAAAGCCTGGGTCGGACCTTGGTTGGGAGCTCCTTTTACAAGGAGCGGAAGTCGACTCCGGCCTTGGTAAACGACATTGGATTCAGGCCATGAGCGCGGCGTCGTCGGACCAAGACCCCAACTCCAGTTCGGGGGGCTCGTCGGCGTCCAGGGGTTCCTCGCCAGGCGTGTCGGCCCCGAGGCCGAGCATCTCGTTGAGCACGCCCGCGAGCAGCTCTCGTCGTGCGGCGCAGAACTCGTCGAAGCGCTCAATCGCCCATAGGCCCTCATCAGGTGGGATCCACTGTGCCCGGAGCACCTCGGGGTTGGCCTTGGCAAGATAGCTCGCGGGGTCCTCCGCGCCGATGCGGATGTTGTCCCACTTCGAGAGGAACGCGAAGTTC
The DNA here is from genome assembly GCA_035948945.1 of Solirubrobacteraceae bacterium. Lineage (GTDB taxonomy): Bacteria > Actinomycetota > Thermoleophilia > Solirubrobacterales > Solirubrobacteraceae > Palsa-744. Next base: position 375 of record DASZIQ010000053.1, on the reverse strand, counting down.
GCGACCGCGTCTCGTTCGGGGTGTTCATGCAGCGCGTGGCGCTTCAGCCACGCCTTGGGGAACACGTGGTGGACCTCGACCGCCAGACCGATGTGCTGCGGGTCGTAGTTGATCGCCCGGTTACTCAGCCCTTGCCCTCCAGGTCGGCCGCGGTCAGGCGCGCGCCCGGGGTGCGGGGCTCCTGCGCCGCCCGAGCGAGCGCCTGGAGCATCTGTAACCTGTCCGCGTTCTCGCTGCGGAGTATGTTCACGTCGCTGGCCAACCTTGTCTCAAGCGACCCGCTGTAGTGCCCGAACGCTGACGCCAGGAACACCCAGCGGGCGAGTTCATGCGCTCCGTCGGGCGGGAAGTTACCGGCGAAATCATGCATGTACA
>DASZIQ010000052.1:0-65188 GCA_035948945.1 Solirubrobacteraceae bacterium | reverse complement strand
CCACGAGCTCGTCACCGACGTACTCGACGGCGTAAAGTTCAAGGACGGAATCAAGGTCACCAACGACGAAACCACGACAACGGACGAGAAGGTCGCCGCCTGATGCTTCACCTCCTCATCCACAACTCTTGACAATTGCTCTCCTCGCGCTCGGCGTCGACGCTGAAACGTCTCTGGTCGACGCTCACCAGCTCAGCAGCGAGCTTGAGGAGGAGTTGCGCCTACAAATCCCTAACATCGCCGACGTCATCGTCCACACCGGAACATGACCGGCCGATGAGCCGGACCTTCGTGCCGACGCCGAAGACCAGCCCCAAGCGTCGATACTGACTACCGATGACTTCGGGGCAGTCAGGGGTGTCCATGAGTGATAGTCCTACGTTCTCAACGAAAGGGACCTGAGATGGCGGTCAAGATGCCGGTTGCAGAGCTCGACACACGGTTCAGCAGTCGGGGGGTGACCCCGACAGATTGGGCGGAGGGACGCCGGCACATCGATGAGGCGGAGGTGTTCTGGCTCTCGACGGTGCGTCCTGATGGGCGCCCGCACGTCACGCCGCTGTTGGCGGTGTGGCACGCCGACGCGATGTACTTTTGCACGGGTCCGGAAGAGCGTAAGGCAAAGAACCTCCGGCAGAGCCCACAGTGCATTCTCACTACGGGCCAGAACGGACTCGATGGTCTCGATGTCGTGGTCGAAGGACGCGCCGTCGAGGTCGGCGATGCAGCGGAGCTCGAGCAGGTCGCCAACGCCTACGAGTCGAAGTACGGGGCGCACTTCACGGCACCCGAGGGCACGTGGTTTGGTCTCAGCGACGCGATCCGCGCCGGTAAGGCACTCGTCTACCGGGTCACTCCAACGACGATTCTCGGCTTCGGCAAGGGCGAGCAGTTCAGCCAGACGCGGTGGCGCTTTGCCTGAGCGAGCGACCACGTACACGCCTACTTTTCGTCCGGAGTAGGAGCGTGAGACGCGCCCGCCAACGCGCTCGCATGCATGAGGTGGCAGCAGCGAGGTGAGTCGGGCCGCAGCGGGATAACGTTGGGTTGTGGCGCCAGAACTCGATCCAGCGATTGCCGCCCACTATGAACACGACCCTGAGCGTGATCGCTTGGAGACCTGGGCTTGGCTGGAGGCGATAAGGACCCGAGAACTGCTCAGCCGGTTCCTGCCGTCGCCACCGGCCGTCGTGCTCGACGTGGGCGGCGCCAGGGGAGCCTACGCACTGGGGCTGGCGCGAGAAGGGTATGAGGTTCACCTCATCGACCCGTGGGAGCCGCACGTTGAGGCGGCCGCACTGGCCTCGGCCACTCAACCCGACGCCCCGCTGGCCTCGGTTGCTCTCGGAGACGCCCGAGAATTGCCGTTTTCGGAGGCGACCGCGGACGCGGTGCTGCTGCTCGGGCCGCTCTACCACCTACCAGCAGCCGGTGATCGTGCGCAAGCGCTCGCAGAGGCACGTCGTGTCATGCGCAGCGGCGGCATGTTGTTCGCCGTCGCGATCTCCCGGTTTGCCTCGACGTTCGACGGTCTACGCTCGGGGGCAATCTCCGATCCCGCATCCGAGGCGATCGTCGAAGGGGCCTCTCGGGAGTGTTCACCGCCGAGGGCGAGCAGTGGAAGCACCAGCGCAGGCTAGTCATCACGGCGCTCAACACCAACCACCTGCACCGCTACTACGAGGTGATCCGCACGAGCACCGAGCGTCTGCACCGCCGGCTGTCCGAGGCGGCCCAGGAGGGCCGGGTGCTCGAGATCGGCCAGGAGTTCACCTCCTACAGCCTGGATATACTCCGCGCTCGCGTTCGGGCACGACCTGAACACGCTGGAGCGCCGTGAAGGGGAGCTGCAGGAGCACATCCAGCGGGCTTTCGGGATGCTCGTCCGGCGTATCGCCGCCCCGTTTCCCTACTGGCGGCGGATCAAGCTGCCCGCCGACCGGGCGCTCGATCGCTCGCTGGCAGAGCTGCACCGGACGACGGAGCAGTTCATCGAGCAGGCCAGGCAGAGGATGCGAGAGCGACCCGCTGCGCGAGGCACCCGAGAACTTCTTGGAGAGCATGATCTCAGCTCAGGAAAACGATGGCACCTTCACCGACAGCGAAATCATCGGCAACACCCTGATCCTGCTGTTCGCCGGGGAGGACACGACCGCGCACACGCTCGGCTGGACGATCTGGCTGTTGGCGACCCACCCCGATGTCCAGGCGCAGCTCGCGGCTGAGGCGAGCGAGGCGCTGGGTGAGGACCCGTTCCCCAACGACTACGGGGTCATTGGGGGTCTCGACTACACCGACGCGGTGCTGCGCGAGTCGCTGCGGGTGAAGGGCGTGACCCCGCTCATAACCGCCGAACCCTTGGCGGACACTATGATCTGCGACACCCACATACCCGCCGGCACTCAGCTACTGATGCTGCTGCGCTATCCCAACCTGGGCAACGGGTTTGACCCCGGCCGCCTGCTGCACAGCGATGAGTCGAGCGCACCAAAGGTCTTGACCTTCGGCGCCGGCCCCCGCTTCTGCCCAGGACGCAACCTCGCGTTCTTGGAGGCAAAGAGCGCGCTCGCGATGATCGCCCGCAACTTCCACATCGAACTCGACAGCACCGCCGGCCCTGTGAGCGAGTACTACAACTTCGTGACTATCCCCAAGGGTCTGCGTGTGCGCCTCAGCCAACGCAGCCGCCAAACGGCAGGCGCAGTCACCGGTGCCCGATCAGCGCCTACGTAGCGTCTCGCGCTGCGACCGCGAGCTCGGTGCGGTTTGCGACGTCGAGCTTGCGGTAGACGCTGGAGAGGTGCATCTTCACCGTGCCTCGGGCGATGAAGAGTTGCTCGGCGATCTGTGGGTTGGTCTTGCCGCTGGCGGCCAGGAGCGCCACGTGGCGCTCGGCGTCGGTCAGGCTCGGCCAGCCGGCCGCGGTGCTTCGACGGCGGCGTCCTCGTCCCCGTCGGGCGTAGGTGATCGCGTCGGCTAGTGCAGCATGTTCGCCTTGCGCCCAAGCGGCATCCCAACAGTCCCCTGCCTGCGCGGCGAGGCGTGCGCGTGCGCTGTCGAGCCGTTCAGTCGTCCCAAGCGCGGGCGCACAGCTAAGCCGAGCGCGAGTCGACGCGCCGGCCGCCGCCAGGCGGGCGCACCGATCGACTTCTCCCGCGTCCGCCGCGAGCAGCGCGAGCTCGTCAAGGGCGTCGGCCGCTTCGCGCTCCAGGCCAAGCTCCGCGCAGCTCGCAAGCGCGGCATGCAGGAGATCGCGTCCTCTGTCCTTCTCGCCAGTTTGGATCGCAGCCCGGCCGCTGATGTAGTCCGCGAGCGCCCGGTGGCGCATGCTGCCCGACCGCTGCGCGATCGCTTCCAACTCGCTCGCGTGCCGCTGGGCCTCGTCGGGCTGATCGCGGGCGAGCGCGATCCGGGCGAGCGTCTCATGCGCGATCACGAGCGTGTGCAGATGCGGCATACGCAGCAGCTCCTGTGCCCGGTCGGCGGCGGAGTCCAGGGCGCCATGCAGTAGCTCGGCGGTCGCGAGCGCCAGTTCGATCGCGGGGACCGACTGAAGCGCCCCGGACTCCCTGGCGCGCTGTAGCGCTTGCTCGCCTGTGGTTATGGCCTTGTCGGTTTGCCCGAGGCGGGCGAGCGCATGAATGCGGAAACCGAGCACTTGAAAGTGGGTCATCGACGGCCAGTCGCCCTCCAGCGTGCTTGCCCGCTCGATGTGTACGAGCGCGCGCTCGGGCGACCCGATGCTGACCTGCGCCCACGCCGCCGTCTGCTCCGCCCACGCGCGAAGAGTCCGGTGCTCGCAGGCTGTCGGGATCGCGAGGAACGCCTCGTATGCCTCGCCGAGCGCTTGAAAGCGCTCGCACAGCATTGCCGCGACCGCGAGCGATACGAGCGCCCACGCCAGCCCAAGCTGATCGTCCCCCTGCTGCTCTGCGAGCTGCACGGCGCGTTCGGCGTTGGTGAGGCCGCCGTTCAGGTCCACGCCGGTTTGGATCAGCACCATCGAGGAGCACAGCAGACAGGTCGCTTTGACGCCGGGATCCTCGACGGCGCCCAGCAACACGAGACCTGCCTGCGTGCCCGCGAGCGCGCCTTCGTAGTCCTCGCTCAGCATCGCGACCAGCGCCGCCCCGCACGTCACCAGCGCAAGCGCCCGCGCATCCGCGCTCTCGTCAACTGCCTGAAGCACCGCCGAGCAGATCGAGCGCGCTTCGTGGTAATGCTCGGCAAGTATCCAGTGACGCATCAGCGACGCTGCCATCGCCAGCGCGCTTGCAGGATCGTGCTCCAGAGCGCGGTCAAGCGCGCGGCGTAGGTTCGGACCCTCCACGTCGATCGGCTCGTGCCCGTCCCGGAGAAGCCCGTCGTCGGCTTGCGCGGCCCATGTCGTGAACCAGGACAGGTGGCGGTCGGCCAGCTCGTCGCTTTCACCTGCCCTCCCCAACTCGTCACCCGCGTACTCGGCCACCGTCGAGAGAAGCCGCCAGCGCTCCGGCGCTCCCGTGGGCACTAGCAGGCCCTTCCTCTCCAATGCTCGAAGGAGATCGTGAACGTCCGTGACGCCCTGGGCGGGCGCAGTGACCCTGTGGGCCGCTTCGGCTGTGAACCCACCCGAGAACACCGAGAGACACCGCATCAGCGCCCGCTCGGTCTCATCGAGCAGGCGGTAGCTCCAATCCAGCGACGCGCGCAGTGAGCTATGGCGAGAGGGCTCGGCGGCAATCCCGGCCGTAGCGAGACGCCCTTGCCCGCCGAGCTCACGAGCGATCTCCTCGACATCGAGCGTGTCCAGGCGAGCGGCGGCTAGCTCGAGCGCCAGTGGTAGACCGTCGAGCTGGCGACAGATGCTTACCACCGCCCGAGCCGTTCTCGGCGTGAGCGCGAACGCCGCATCTCGGCGAACGGCTCGCTCAACGAACATCCGCCCAGCCTCAGAGCGGACGATTGCGCCGACGCCGTCATCGTTCGGTTCGGGGAGGCTCAGCGGGCCGAGGCAAAGTACGCTCTCCCCGTCGATCGCCAGCGGCTCGCGGCTGGTCGCAAGCAGCCGAAGATCGGGCGCACCGCGGCACAGCTCGCCGGCGACTTGGGCGACGTCGGGGAGGAGGTGCTCGCAGTTGTCCAGCACCAGCAGCAGCCGCCGCGAGGCTAGATGCTCGACCAGGACGTCGTTCGGCGTGCTCCCGAAACGCTCGCGCACACCCACAGCGGCCATCAGCGAGTCAATGAGCCGGTCGGCTCGCGACACATCCGCGAGCGCAGCGACCACGCAGCCAGTGCCCTCCGGCCGCGACGCGCCACACGCAGCCATCTCCAGCGCGAGCCGCGTCTTGCCGCATCCCCCTGGGCCCGTGATGGTCACAAGCGGGCTGGCTGCGAGCATCGACTGAAGCTCGACGAGCTCAGACTCGCGCCCGATCAGCGTTCCCCGGTCCGTCGTCGCCATTCCCTGAAGATCGTCTCAGAAACCCCGCCGCAGATACCTTCGACCTGCGCCCGGCATGTCGAACTCTGAGAGTGCGATGCGCGCACCGGCGAGCGATTAAGACTGGCCACATGGCAGATGTTTTCGGCTCCGCGGTTGAGTAGCGTCATCGCGCGAATGGTCGAACTTCAGGCTCTCGCGGCGCTGCTCGCGTTCGAGCGGGCGCGCGAGCGAGCTCTGGGACGAGCGAGGCACATGGGACGCCGTCCCGTAGTCGCGGTCCTCGGCGCTATCGCATTTGGCTGGATTATGGGCATGACCGGCCGCAGAGCATCATGACCGCGACCCGCCGGATCGCCGAGCTTCCCGGGCCCCGCGGTCTGCCGCTGTTCGGCAACCTGCACCAACTCTGGCGCATCGAGCGATCGCACCTCGTGGCCGAGGAGTGGGCTGAGCGAATCAGCCAGCGGGCCGCAAGCGCGTCTGCACCAGGCCGGATAGTCGCCGTCGCTCCCTCCGAGGCATAGCGAATGAGCCTCCAGGCCACTCGCTCCATCGCTGATCTGCCGACTCCGCCGCGGCTGCCGCTGATCGGCAACGCCCACCAGCTCCTCAGAACGTCCCGGCTGCATCTGGTCGCGGAGGAGTGGGCGCGGCGCTACGGGCCGATCGTGCGAGTCGACATAGGCCGAAGAAGGATCGTTGGGCTCGCCGACCCCGATGAACTGCATCGCATCCTGCGCGAACGACCCGACGGCTTCAGGCGCTGGCGTGAACAGCAGACGGTGCTCGGGGAAATGGGTGCGCCCGGTGTGTTCGCAGCCGAGGGGGAGGACTGGAAGCGCCAACGCCGCCTCGTCATCACAGCACTGAACACAAACCACCTGCACCGCTACTTCCAAGTGATACGCACCACCACCGAGCGACTGCACACCCGGCTCACCGACGCCGCGCATGCAGGCATCACCCTCGACATCAGCCAGGAGTTGACCTCCTACACGCTGGACACCATCTCCTGGCTGGCATTCGGCCACGACCTGAACACGCTGGGCCGCGGCGAGGACGAGCTACAGGGCCACATCCAACGGCTCTTCTACATGCTGGCGCGTCGTCTTGCCGCACCCGTGCCCTACTGGCGCTGGATCAAGCTTCCCGCCGATCGAGCGCTCGATCGCTCCGTCTCGGCACTCGACCAAGCGATCGAGCGGTTCATCGCGCAGGCGCGAGACCGCATAGCCGCTAGGCCCGAGCTGCGCGAAGAGCCCGAGAACATGCTGGAGGCGATGCTCGCCGCACAGCAGGCTGAGGGCACCTTCAGCGACCACGAGATCGCGGGCAATGTGCTTACGCTGATGATCGCCGGGGAGGACACGACCGCGCACACGCTCGGCTGGACAGTCTGGTTGCTCGCCTCAAACCCCGAGGCGCAAGAGCGGCTCGCGGCCGAGGCGCAGGAGACGCTCGGCGAAAACCTCCTCGCGCCGGACTTCGAGACGGCCAGCGCGCTGCCCTACGGCGAGGCGATATTGCGCGAGTCGATGCACCTGAAGACGGTCGGTCCGTTGCTGACGCTCGAACCGCTCACTGACACCACGATCTGCGACACCCATATTCCGGCCGGTACACGGCTCATTTTGCTTTTGCGCCACGCCAACCTCCAGTGGCGACCGGCGGGCCAATTCGACCCCGATCGCTGGCTTCGTGAAGATGACGCAGCCGCCTCCAAGTCGCTGGTGTTCGGCGCCGGACCGCGCTTCTGCCCTGGGCGCAACCTCGCGTTCCTGGAGGCCAAGAGCGCACTGGCGATGATCGCACGCAACTTCCACATCGAACTTGACGACTCGGCCCGCACGGTGGGAGAGCGCTTCAACTTCGCAATGATCCCCGACCGCCTGCGGGTGCGGCTACGGTTGCGCGAGCGCGTCTCGCCTGCCTCGGTCCCCGCCGCTGAAGCCGCTCGGTAGCCGCGATGGCATCGGTTGACGCCGGCGACACACCGTCCACAGCGGACCCTGGGTATGCGCTCAGCTCCTCCAGCGAGGATGAGCACACGCGACTCAGCCGCCAGTCCGCGGCGCATGAGCCGTTCACGCGCCGCCTACTCGAGCGCGCGGGAATCGCGACCGGAATGCGGGTCCTGGACGTCGGCTGCGGACCGGGCGACGTCAGCTTCCTCGTGTCCGGCATGGTCGGCGGGGAGGGGTCGGTGGTAGGGGTCGAGCGTGACGAGCAGGCAGTCGCGACTGCCCGCCGACGCGCCGACGACGCTGGGCTTGGCAACGTCGAGTTCGTGTGCGGGGACTTCCGCGACGTGCAGCTCGACGACGGCCCGTTCGACGCTTTGGTCGGCCGGTTCGTGCTGATGTACCAGGCCGACCCAGCGGACGCGGTGCGTAGAGCCGCATCCCATCTGCGCCCCGGAGGTGTAGCCGCGTTCTTGGAGGCCAACATGATCGGCCCGGCGGCGCCGGCGCGATGGTTGGGGCTATGGCCGGCGACGCCTGCATCTGAACAGCTCAGCGGGTGGATCTACGAGGCGTTCGCGAGACTTGGCACCCAGCCGGACATGGGCGGCCGGTTGCCTCACACATTCGCTCAAGCCGGCCTTGAGCCCAGCCCGGACGTTGACGCCGGGGTCGCGGTCGCCGTCGGCGAGGATGCCATCGGCCATACGGTGGAATTCGCCGCCAGCCTGCTGCCGGCAATCATCGCCGCCGGGATCGCCACGGAGGAGGAGGTCGACATCGACCACCTTGCCGAGCGTCTGCGAGCTGACACGGGACCCGTAGGGCCGGTCGGCTGCTGGCCGACCGCGTTCGGAGCGTTCGCCACCAAGCCACAAGAGGCATAGCGGTGAGCCAAGCGAACCTGGAACTGCTCGCGCAGGGCTTTGCCGGCTGGGGGAAGGGCGAGCCGGCGAGGATGAGCGAGCTGCTGGCGCCCGACTGCGAGCTGATCGTCCCCGACTCGATCCCCTATGGCGGTGCCTTTCACGGGGCGGAGAACGTGATCGGCTGGTTCACCCATGAGCTATGGCGCTGGTTCGACGAGTTCACCTCGACACCGGAGGCTGTCATCGACGGCGGCGATCTGATCGTGGTGCCGGTCAACGTAAAGGCACGCGCCAAGAACGGCAAGACGCTTGACGTCCACAACCTATGGGTCTACGAGTTCAACGACGGCAAGCTCACCAAGGCTCGTGTATACGCCGACACGGCCGTGTTGCGAGATGTCGTCGCGGGGATGAGTGCATAGATGATCGGCAACCGTAGAAGGCGGGATCGGTGAGGCACGTGAGGGGCTGATGTCGCTGCGCGTCATGTTCTCCACCCACCCCGCACATGGGCATCTCAATCCGCTGCTGCCGGTGGCGCACGCGTGTCGGGACGCCGGCCATAGGGTGCTGTTCGCGACGGCTCCGCGCTTCTGTGAGACGGTGCGCTCGCACGGGTTCGAGTGCCGGCCCGCGGGCCCTGACTATCTGTGGTCGGAGCCTCTGGTGAGCTTTCCCGAGATCGCGGACGCTCCGCACGGCCCGGAGCAGATCCGCTGGCTGGTTGAGCAGATCGCCTTTCCGCGCCTGCATCTCCCGATGGCTGAAGACGTGCTTGAGATCTCCCAGGATTTCAAGCCCGACCTGATCGTGGTCGACTTCGCCGACTGGGGCGGGCGCCTCGCCGCCGATGTCCTCGGTATCCCCAATGTCACCTGCTCGTGGGGTTATGAGGCCGACATGGACTTCTCTTACACAGTGGATCTCTACGACGAGCTGCGTGCCACGCTCGGGCTCGGACCCGCTCCCGTCCGTGACCCTCACGGATCGCCCTGGCTGCGCCTCTCACCGCTGCCCGAGCGTTGGGTGCGCGAGCGGGCACCCGCCAGCCCGACCACGCGTCGCTTTCAGATGGCGCTCTATGACGCCCCAGCGGGGAGCGGCTTGCCGTCGTGGTTTGCCGAGCTGTCCGAGCGGCCGCTGATCTACGCGACGATCGGGACGGTCGTGTCGATCGCGCCGCTGATCGGGTGGCTGATCGACGGGCTCTCGCCGCTGGATGCCGAGGTGGTGATCACGACCGGCACGGGCGTTGACCCCGGCTCGCTCGGACCGCTGCCGGGGAATGTGCACGTCGAGCGGTTCATCCCGCAGTCGCTGTTGCTGGAGCACTGCGCCCTGGTCGTCTCGCACGCCGGTTTCGGGACGGTGCTCGGGGCGATGCGGCACGGGGTCCCGATGGTCCTGATGTGCCTGGCTGCCGATCACTGGTACAACGCCGAGCGCTGTGCTGAGCTCGGTCTCGCGCGCGTTGTGGACCGCGACGCACAAAGCGCGCAGGGGCTTTGCGAGTTGGTCCGCCGTGCGCTCGTGGACGATCGGCTCCAAGCCGGCGCAGCGGCGATGAAGGCGGCGTTTGCCGATCTCCCGGACGTGAGCGAGGCCGTCTCGCTGCTGGAGCTGCTCGCCCGCGAGAAGACACCGATCACGCAGCTGGCGGCGGGGTAGGGGCCGTTGCCGTGCGCATCCTGTTCTCTTCGATGTCCGCCCAGAGCCACATCGCGCCGATGCTGCCCCTCGCCCGCACAGCAGCTGACGCGGGCCACGAGGTCGTCTTCGCCACGGCCCCCGACGCCGTCGCCGCGGTGCAACGCGCCGGCCTGAAAGCGCTGCCCGCCGGGCTGCCCTTCGACGAGACGCAGCGGCGCTATACCAAAGCGCATGGGAGCGAGCTCGCCAGCCTGTCCCCGCAGGAGCGCCTCGCGCATATTCTGCGCCACGGCTTGATCGGGATTGCAGCCCCGGCGATGCTCGAGCACCTGTTGCAGTTCGCCGGGACGTGGCAGCCGGGCCTAGTGATCCGCAATCTCGGCGAGCCGGCCGCCGAGGTCGTCGCGACCGCCGCAGGCGTGCCGCACGTGATTCATGGCTTCAGCTCGCCGAAGTCCAGCTACTTCGCGCCGGTGCTCAGAGCGGGACTCGCGGAGCTGTATGAGAGATGCAGGATCGCCCCGCCGCGCGGCGACTCACGCCTCGCCACCCCCTACCTGGACATCTGGCCCGAGGGTCTGCACCCGCAAGCGGAGGACTGGCAGTACCCGAACATGTGGCCGTTGCGGCCCGAGAACGCGCTGCCGTCAGCGGCGCCCGTCCCGCGTCCGACCGCGTTGGACGGCTTGCCCTTCGAGAGGACCGTGTACGTCACCGCCGGCACCACCCACAACTCCACGCCCGGTGTGTTGGAGGCGATGCTCGAGGGACTGTGGGACGAGGCCGTGAACGTGGTCGTGACGATCGGCCCGGACGGGGACCTCGACCGCTTCGGTCGGCATCCGGACAACGTGCGCGTGGAGCGCTGGATCGACCAGAGAACGATCCTGCCGCACTGCGAGGCGGTCGTCTGCACCGCGGGGGCGGGCACCGTGCTGGGAGCGCTCGCCCACGGCAGGCCACTAGTGCTGGCGCCCGTCGCGACCGATCAATACGAAATGGCGGCGCAGATCGAGCACGCCGGTGCCGGTAGAGCGTGCTCAACCCAGCCGCTCTCACCGGCCGCGGTACGCGAGAGCTTCCACGAGGTCAGCCGCGACCCGGCCTACACGGCAGCGTCCGCCCGACTGGGCGAGCAGATCCTCTCGATGCCCACACCAGAAGACCTCCTCCCACGGCTGGACGAGCTAGTCACGGGATGACACCCACCACCGCACGCTTGGGCGATGGCTGCGGGCCACGCGTCGTTGCGAGCGCGGGGAGCCAAGCGCCGTGGGGTTTGTGCCGATGACCCTATGGACCTACTCACCGCCGATCTTCCCCGGCGTCCACATTCTGACGCAAACATGACGTATCCCCTGGCCAGCACGTCAACCACCCAGCAAGGCAATCGCGATCTGCGCGATCGTCAGCAACACGGCCACCGCGGCGAGTAGGGCCAGCAGCCCATTGGTCAGGCTCCCCCGCAGGCCCTCGATCGCCCGCTCGGACTCCTCCATCGTGTTTGTGCTGAGCAAGTTGATCGCGGTCTCGCGGACGACGCGCAGGCGCAGCATGCCCGGCGATCTCGCGCTGAAAAACGTTTGATCGATGCGCCTGGAGGCGGCGACCGCGGAGATCAGGCCAAGCGGCCAGCGTTGTCGCATGGCTAGGTCGAGTTCTCGGCGTATGCGCCACTCCTGATATACGGCGTTGCCAGCGAACTCCAGCAGCGCCATCGCATTGCAGCGCAACGCCGGATACTCGGTCGAGAGGTCGTAGTCTTCGAAGCGATCCCCCGCACCGATTACGCGTCGGTCCCAGCAGTCGCTGACGGCCTTGGCCTCCTGGGCGCTGCTGGCAAACAGGATAGGCCAGGGCTCGGCAATCTCGGCTGCTGGGTAGGGCACCGCGAGCGAGACGGCGGCGTCGGTATAGATGAAGCCCGTGAAGAACTCGGTGGAGCTGTAGGTGCAGTCCGCGAGGCTGCTCAGCGCATTCGCTGGGTCCACCCCCTCGGCGTGCAGGTTCAGCAGTTGGTAGAGCGGCACCGCGAGTGGACGCCAGTCCGGCAACGGTTGGCGTTGGACTTCATTCGGCCGGTCGAGCACGATGCTGGAATAGATCGCTCGCTGCGAGAACGGACCGTCTCCGTCCCGGTGGGCCAGTGCGTGGAACGGGTCGATCGTCCGCACCCAATTGGTCAACTCTCCTCTTGGATCTTCGTGCCAGAACAGCTCGTGCAGGGTGCGCGTCATGGTCGCCGTCGACTCGTTGACGGCACCATCAAGAAGGATCTGGCCACCGAGGGCGATGTGATGATGCAAGGCCGTGGTCCCGCCCTTGCCACTTCTTACGAGCATGTGATTGGCGGTCAGCGGACCAATCCCGGGAGCGCTCGGAACGTTCGGGAGATGGGTCCGGCCAAGCCAGGAAACCGTTCGTCGAGAGGCGTAGGACTTTTCGAAGCAAAAATGGTCATAGACCTCATATGCGCGCATAAAAAGGGCACGGCTCGCGTCGTCCTTCTCAAGCGAACTGGATGCCGCGTTCAACTCGCGCATGGGCGGTTCATGCGTCGGCAGGTACTGGACGATCACCGCCGCGACGCGCGCCTGCAGTGGTCTCTCAGAGGGCGCCACGCCTGCTCCTGTGAGGTTCTACGGAGAGCGAGCTCGGCAGATGCCGCCTGTCGCCGTGAGGATCGCCGTCTGTGTCGATATGCAATCCGGGGGTGCCGCGCTCGATGCCACGCTCGATCCAGGCAAGGGCTCGGTCTACGTACCACTTGCGACGGCCGACACCAGGCCAGAAGGGATAAAACACATCATCGAGAGCCAATTGCTCGGCGCGCTCGGCCGGGCTCCACGCGAAGCCTCTCAGCTCCTCGAGTAGCGACCAGTAGAAGCGCGCGTCCTCGCTGGCTCGCAGCAGCGCGTCGATGCCGGGAGGAGAGAATGCTCCGAGTTCTCGTAGCGGAGGGGTTGTGGGCGGCTCGTCGATCAAACGCGCCCAGTCAACGGTCGGTCCCAGCTTACCGAGCAGTCGCCGATAGGCTGCATAGCTGGTTCCGCGTATGCGGTCGCCGTCGTCCGCGACGATCGTAAGCTCGTCCTCGCCGAGAGCAGCTGCGTGCAGCGCTTGCTGAATCGCGGGTACAGGCTCACGCACGTGGATCGCGCCGTCGTTGCCGAACGTGAGGCTGCGCGTCAGCGGCCAGTCGCGGAACGCGATCCTCGGGGCATTATGGGCTGGATCGGCGGCCAGTATGCGCAGGCGCCTGTGCTCCCACGGCTCGATTCTCGACGGCACGTCTAAGGTGCGCACTTCGCCATCCGCATCAACATCCCACCGCCAGGACCGAGCCTTCGTGGCAGCCGCGAGCTGGCGCGAGTCGAGAATCACGCCGGCAATGTCAAAGCGCGCGAGGATCCTCTCCATCCCCGGTCGCCACACGAAATTCGGCGCCAGCAACCACTCGGTGTGGACACCTAGCAGCCGCCGCTTGAGCTCCACGTCTTGACCGATGTGAGCGATGAGACTAGCCCAGGGCACGCTCAGGGGGTCAGTCTCATACATATAGGTCGCCGCGATCCTCACCCGGCCAACTTCGATCTCGCTTCGCAACTCGGACAGGACGGTGGGCTCGCAGCGCTCACAGTGCAGCAGGAAACCCCCAGTCGGGGCTAGGAGAAATGGAGCGTTCTGCTCACGGTGCAGCCTCAGCATTGGTTGCAGCGAGCTGCGAACGTGGTCCCGGACCTCGATGTCCGACGCGATGATCGGCAGGTGGAAATACCAGGCGATTCCGACTCGGGCAGCGATGCTCATTGGGAAAGAGTTGCAGGATGAGATCATCGACGTGTGCCTGCCAGCCGTAGCGCCTAGCCTTAGCGACCGCGGCCATCCGGCAACGCTCAAGCGTCTCGCGGCATCTAGCCAACTCGCCCAGTACCCGCACCATGCCATGACTGTCGCCGACCGACAGTAGAAACCCATCGACCTCGTCCTCGATTAGCTCGGGCAGCGCGCCACAGTTGAAGGCCACCGGCACCGCACCGCACGCCATCGCCTCGAGCACCGCCAGCCCGAAGGTCTCATGTAGCGAGGTGCTGAGCAGCACGTCCGCTTGCAACAAACGTTCGAGCACCACACGGTGAGCGACCTGGCCGAGCATCTCCAGCGGCCGGGACTCGAACAGCAGGCGATCCCTTTGATCGAGCTCCCGCCCGATGTGCGTGAAGCGAGCCACGTGCCCAGGCGTGGCGTCCAACACCTCGCACAACTGTGCGAGACCCTTCTGCTTGGCTAGACGGCCCACCACGCACACCCGCATGGGGCCTGCGACCGAGTGAGCGTGTGTGCGCTGGGACACGGGTGCGGCAAGCGGTATGACACGGATCTCGGCACGCGAGAGGCGGTGAACGCGAAGCAAGATGTCGGCCGCGAACGCAGAGGGCACGACGACGACGTCGCTGTGGCGGAACAGCAATGCCTCCTCCGCCTGGGCTTGCACGTCCTCCAGGGGGCGGTCGAAGTAGGAAAACCCACTGTAGGAGGGGAGGTGTGCAGCGGCCACCACCCGCTCGCAACGTCCCTGGCGCCTGAGCGCCACAGCGATGTGAGCAAGGCTAGCGTCCTGGATGAAGACCGAGTCATACCAGGAGCGCGCATATGAGTCGAACATCTCCAGCTGCCGCGTCTGTGCCAGTCGAGAGTCGATCACGCACAGAGACTCGATCTGAGGAACCTCATGACCAACGTCCGGAAACTCCGCGGCGTAGGTTGGGCTGACGACGACGTCGACCTCGACCCCTGACGCAGCCACCAGCGGAAGCGCATGGTGCAGGTAGGTGCCAAGGCCTCCCCAGGTGTAGGGCGCGTACTCGGAGGTGAGGACGAGCAGTGACCTGGCGCAAGACGCGGACGGGGCAGGGCCGAAAGCCAAGGCGGGCAACGATAGCGATGCCACGATCAGGGGGAGTGCCCGGGCTTGCGCACGTGCCCACGAGAGGGCGGGATCTCGCGGAGGCCATCGAGCGGTATCTGCACGAGCTGGTTGTGACCGCTGAAGGTCATCGCCGATACCGGGCCTCTAGTAGCGGCGGCGAACCGCAGCGACCAGGCGCGCGAGCTCGCGGCCAGCCTCATCGCCGACCTGGGACGGGAGCTGCTCGTCCCCGAGCCGGTGCTCGTCGAGGTCGATCAGCTTCTCTGCTCCCGACTCGGGGGCACGCCGCACGTCTGTTCCTGGAGTCCGTCGCGGCCACGCGCCGCGTTGAAACGCGAAAGCCGGTTCGGCTTCGCAGACGACGCGGCACGGGAGGCGCCGTCACGGGGACGAGGGCCACTCTCGGGCGCTCCCGAAACCTTGGTCTGTCGAGCGGTCTAGTGCCTTTACTGCTAGAGTAAAGGCATGCCGCGCATATCGACAAAGAATCAGGTCACGATCCCAGTGGCTGCGTTGCAGGAGGCGAGGCTCCATCCAGGCGATCGGGTGCTCGTCGAGGCTCTTGATGATGGCGAGCTGCGCATCCATCGCGGCGAGCACAGCTTCGAGGACGCTTTCGGTGCACTCACCGACGTCTACCCGCCTGGCTACCTGGAGCAGCTCGACGCCGAAGACGAGCAACGTTGAGGTACGTCCTCGATGCCGACATCTTGATTGGGGCGCTCGACAGATCCGACGCGCATCACAAGCAATCACGCCGGTTGTTCGTCGCTTGGCGCGAACAAGAGGACGCCCTGCTGATGAGCGTGGTCAATCTGTCCGAGGTGCTCGTGGCTCCGGCGGCAGATCCACAGCGCCTACGGGCAGCACGCGAGGCGATCGCCGCGCTCGGCGTGACCGTCCACCTTCCGACGGAGGCGATCGGTGTGGACGCTGCGCGTCTGCGAAGCCGCCATCCGATCAGCCTCCCCGACGGTTACCTGCTGGCGACCGTCAAACACACGGCAGCGATGGCCGTCTCCTTTGACCGCAAGGTCGTGCGAGCCGCAAGGGCAGAGGGCATCCCGACAAGCCTCGGCGGCTCCACGCGCTGATCGCCTCGACAGGCTTCGCCGGCGGCGGAATCCGCTCTTGTCCGCTCTGTCGGGGTTTTGGCCGAAATCGGGCGATCTTCGGCCAAAACCCGCGTGGTGTCCCCAGTTCGAGTCTGGGTCTCGCCATTACTCCCGAAAACGCCCGCCTACCCTCAGAAATTCTGGGCTCGCTGGCGCAGGCCGATGGCTGCGAGACGCTAATCCGTTGCCCATCCAGGCGAGTGTGTACGTTTCGGGCATGAGCGATGGGACGCTCGCACGGAGCTACGGCAAGGTCTTCAACGAGGTTGCGGTCGAGTACGACCGCAATCGCCCAACCTACCCCGATGCGCTCGTTGACCAAGCATGCGAGGTGGCAGGTATCAGGGGTGGCGATCGGGTGTTTGAGATCGGGTGCGGGACCGGTCAGCTTACGCGCAGCCTCCTCGCGCGAGGGCTGCACGTGACCGCACTCGACCCGGGAGACCAACTGATCCGTGTCGCCGAGGAGAGCCTGCAAGATGCGGGCGATGTGGAGTTCGTCCACGCGCGGTTTGAGGACATGCAGCTGCCCCGCGAGACCTACGGGGCGGTGTTCTCGGCGTCCGCAATCCACTGGGTTGACCCTGATCTAAGCTGGCGGAAGATCGCCGACGCGCTCGCTCCCGGCGGGACGCTCGCCCTAATCCAGTACTTCGGCCTTCGGGAGCAACGCAGCGTCGATGATCAGGAGGCTCTACTGTCGGCCCTGCGCAGGCACGCGTGGGAGATCGCCGCCGCCTGGCCCACCTACCGCGACCTCGATCACACGATTGCGGGCATGCAAGAGCGCCGCTGGAACGTCGCGGACGCCTGGAGCTGGCTGGGGAGCTACGACATAGGACGTGACTACGCAGCCGATCTCTTCGAGGACCTACAGCTCGCAACTGTGCCAACCCTGATCGAGCATACCGCCGGTGAGCTGGGCGCCCTGCTCGGCACGATGTCATTTTGGGCACGACTCTCACCCGACCAGCGTGATGCCTTCGTGAACGAGATTCACGCTCTCCACGAGCGCCTGGGGCGGCCAATCCGCGCGAGCACGGTCGCCGCACTCCTCACGGCGCGACGCAGTGCCCAAGCGCCTCACGCTCACGGTGGTGTCGGTCGCGGTCAGCTCAGCCATGCGGATAGCTCCTTTAGTGCGTCGGGGATGACGTAGTAGTAGGCCCACAGGCCCTGTCGCTCTGAGTCCACGATCCCGGCGTCGCGGAGCTTCTTCAGGTGGTGGGAAAGCGTGGATTGAGAGATGTCGAACAGCGGCACGAGCTCGCAGACGCAGACCTTGCCGGCGTGCTTTCGCAGCACGTCCACCAGTTGCAGGCGGATCGGGTCGCCGAGAGCCTTCGCGACCTCGGCCATTCGTATCGCGTGGTCGCGTTGAACGTCGGGGTAGACGACGGGCTCGCAACAGCGCTCGCCGGCCGCCCGCTTCTGCTTCGGGGCCAGCTCCAGATCGATGGACATCAATCTACTTATATCAATAACACTCACGTATGTCGATGTAATAGGATCCGCGCCATGAAGCCCTTGGCGGTCGCTTGATGGAGCGTCCCAACCTCGCCCGCCGCGCGCTCATGGAGGCGATCGGCACCTTCGCGCTCGTGACCGCGGGGTGCGGAGCGATCACCAACACCACGCACGCCGGCTCGATCGGCGGCGTCGGCGTGAGCCTCACTTCGGCCTTGTCATCATGGCGATGATCTACGCGGGCGGGCACCTCTCCGGGGCCCACTACAACCCGAGCGTCACGATCGCATTCACCCTCGCCCGACACTTCCCGATCCGCGACGCGCTGGCCTACATCGCTGCGCAGTCGGCGCCGCAGCCGCTATCGCGATTGGCGGGACCGTGGGACTCGACGCCCTGTTCGGCGGCCCGATCACCGGCGCCTCGATGAACCCGGCACGCTCCTTCGGCCCGCACTGGCCTCTGGTACTTGGAGCAGCTTTTGGCTCTACGTCATCGGCCCGCTGATCGGCGCCGCGATCGGCGTGTTCGCCTACGAGCTCGTACGCGGCCCCTCGTCGCCCGCTTCCCCCACCGCCCAATCAACTGAAGGAGTGGCCGCCGATGGCGAGCGTCCTGTTCGTCTGCCTGCATAACGCCGGACGCTCGCAGATGAGCCAAGCCCTGTTGAGCGCAAGGCCGCCGGGCGACACGTTGCCCGATCCGCTGGCACCACGCCCGCCGAGCACCTCCACCCCGAGGTCGTTCAGGCGATGCAAGAGCTCGGCATCGACCTATCGGGCCGACGGCCTGCGCTCCTCACGCGTGAGCTCGCCGAGCAAGCGGATACCGTCGTGACGATGGGCTGCGGCGATGAGTGCCCCTACATTCCCGGCAAGCGCTACATCGACTGGGACCTCCCCGACCCCAAGGGCCGTCCGCTCGACGAAGTCCGCGCGATCCGCGATGACATCGCCCGCCGCATCGACTCGCTGCTCGCCGATGACCTGAAGTGAGGCTTACTCCGCGTGGGCCCTGCTCTGTCTAGCCGATCAGTAGATCCGATATCGTCGCGGTGCGCGCCGGGATCCGTTGGGGCGAGCCGGATCGACAGCAGCCAAAGGGAGCCGTGGATGGGAATGAGTACGAAGTGGACCACCGAGCAGATCCCCGACCAGAGCGGGCGCACCGCGATCGTCACCGGGGCCAACAGCGGCCTGGGGCTGGTCTGCGCGCGTGAGCTGGCGCGCCATGGGGCGAGCGTGGTGCTGGCCTGCCGCAACGCCGAGAAGGGCGCGGCCGCGCTGGCAGAGATCGAGCAGGTGGCGCCCGACGCGCGTGTGGAGCTTGCCTCGCTGGATCTCGGCAGCCTTGCGTCGGTGGCGGCGTTTGCCGAGCAGTTCCGCTCCACCCATGATGGCTTCGAGCTGCTGCTCAACAACGCCGGCGTGATGGCACCGCCGCGGCAGGTCACCGCCGATGGCTTCGAGCTGCAGCTCGGCACCAACCTGCTCGGCCACTTCGCGCTCACCGGACGGCTGCTCGGCGCGCTGGAGGGGCGGCCAGACGCGCGTGTCGTGACGCTCTCAAGCAACGCTCACAAGATGGGGCGCATCGACTTCGACGACCTGCAGTCCGAGCGCCGCTACTCCCGTTGGCGTGCGTACGGGCAGTCCAAGCTCGCCGACCTGATATTCGCGCTGGAGCTCGATCGGCGGTTGCGTGCCGCTGGCTCGAGCGTCAAGAGCCTTGCGGCCCATCCCGGCTATGCGGCCACCAACCTGCAGTCGGCCGCGGTCCCCACCGCCGACCGGCTGGTGATGGTGGCGACCAACGCACTGCTCGCGCAGAGCGCCGACCAGGGCGCGCTGCCGCCGCTGTATGCCGCCACCGTGCCCGGACTCGAGGGCGGGCTCTACATCGGGCCCGACGGGCTTGGCGAGTTTCGTGGCCATCCGCACCCGGTCTCGCCCAATCGCGCGGCCCGCGATGAGGCCGTTGCCGCACGGCTGTGGGAGGTTTCTGAAGAGCTCACCGGGGTGTCGTTCGAGCTGTCCGCCGCCGTGGGTTGACGCGGCCTGCTCCGCCGGGGTTCATCGCTTGGGAGGGGTCCTGCGCCGGCCTCAGCTTGCGCTCAGTCCGCCGTATGCTCTTCGTCGGCTTCGCCTGACACCTCGCTCAGCGGCCCTTCGTCGGCGGCGTCGCGCATGATGCGTGCGGGGCTGTGCTCGTCGCCGTGGGAGGTGTGTTCGATCAGTTCCTGCTCGGCCTGCTCGAAGCCCTCGGACTCACCCCCGCCGGCCTCTTCCACTGCCCGGCGCTCCTCGCGGCGGCGCTGCTCCAGGGGCTCGAGGGGCTCGGCGGGCGTGGGATCCTCCTGCATGGTGCCCCACTCTACTTGGCGGCGGGGTAGGAAGCCCCGCCTCACGCGCTTGGGGTGGGCGCTGCGCCGCGCGGACGATCCCACTCCTTCATTGGCCCTTTGGTGCGATCGCCGATGGGTTTGTTCCCGGTGTCAGTTATCGGCTTTCTGCGCGCCCGCCCCGCGGGGCAGCGCCAGCAGCGAGCAGCGCGCGTGACGCTCGAGATAGCCGGAGGTGCTGCCCACCACGAGGCGGCGCAGCGGGCCGTAGTTGCGCGAGCCGACCACGAGCAGGTTCACGTCGGCGCTGAACGCCGCCAGCTCCTCGCCCGGCAGCCCGTATACAGCGCGCCCCTCCACGTCCTCGAGCGTCCGCAGCTGCTCCTTTGCGTCTGTGATGAGCGCGTCGATCGTGTCGCCCAGCGCCGGCGGCGTGAGGCCGGTGAACGAGTACGCCGGGATCGACACGACCTCCAGCGCCACCAGCTTGGCGCGCTGCTGTGCTGCAACGGCACGGGCCGCCGCCAGCGCCGCCTCGCTCTCGGGCGAGCCGTCGTAGCCGACGCCGATGCTCGCCAGCGGCAGCGGGTGCTCGGCGTAGCCGCGGGCGGCGATCGCCACCGCGCACGGCGCTCCGTTCAGTGCGGCGCGGGTGTCGTCGCCCAGCATCGCTCGGCCCAGCATCCCGCGGCTGCAGGTGCCGACCACCAGCAGGTCGGCACCCCGTTCCTCGGCGAGGTCGTGCAATCCGCGGCCGGGCGAGAGGGCGGCGAAGCTCACAAGCTCGACGGCATCGGCGCCGAGGTCGGCATCGTCGCGTTCGCGTTGCAGCAGCTCGTGCGAGGCCTCGCGCTCGCCTGCCGGCAGCCCTGGCGTGACGGCGTTCACGGGGCTCAGCTCGCCGCTGTGCACGTTCGCGAGGGTCAGCTTCCCCTGCGGGCTCACGAGGCGGCGCGCCAGCTCGATCGCGTCGCGGCCGGCTGGCCTCCCATCGACTCCCACGATCACGTTCTCGAACATGCTTCCGCCTCCTTGTCGGTGCTTTTCCGCAATGGCTTGGTGTCTTTATACGGTGGCCGGCGGCTCCGGCAGAGCCTAGCTTGGAACTACATGGCTGCCTACCCACATCTCGCCCCGCTTCCCGCTCCCACCAAGCCGCTCGGCATCGGCGCAACCCCGATCTCCGTGCTGATCGCCGACGACCACGCCGCCGTGCGCCGCGCGCTGCGGCTCCTGCTCGAAGGGGAGCACGACGTCGAAGTGGTCGCCGAGGTTAGCGACCTCGCGACGGTCATCGAGCGGGCCCGCAGTGCCCAGCCGCATGTGCTGGTGCTCGACCTCGACCTGCCCGGCGGCTCCAGCATCCACACGATCGGGCGCCTGCACATGCACGCGCCCGAGACGCAGGTCGTGCTGCTCACGCTGGAGGAGAGCCCGGTCTTCGCGCAGCAGGCCCTTGCCGCCGGCGCGGCCGCGCTGGTCGCCAAGCACCACGCCGACAGCGAGCTCCCCACGGCGATCCGCGCTGCCGCGATCGGCAGAGTCTACGTCAGCCCGTCGATTGCGGCGCGCCTGGACGTGCTGCGCCTGGCACAGTCCGAGGACCGGCTCAGCCAGCGCGAGGTCGAGGTCCTGCGGCTGATCGCGCTTGGCTTCACGAGCGTTGAAATCGCGCGCCAGCTGCACCTCTCGCCCCGCACCGTGGAGAGCCACCGCGCGCACATCACCGGCAAGCTCGGCCTCTCCACGCGCGCCGAACTGGTCGGCTACGCGCTCGGGCGCGGGCTGCTCGAGACCGACTCCACCATCTGATTCCGGCCCTTGAGGCGCTAGCCGCCCACCCGCTCGTCGTCCCGGCGATACCCCAGGCGGGCGGAGATGCGATCGGCGGTGGAGATCAGGTGGGGGCCGAGCGCATCCACCAGTTCCTCCATCGAGATCATCGAGCTGTGTGCCGTCATCGAGGCGGCCGCCACCACATCGCTCCCAGTGGAGCGCACCGCGGCGGCGATCTCATATAGCCCCGGCGCCAGCTCCTCCTCGGCGACGGCCAGGCTCTCGTCCCGGATGCGCCCGAGCTCCTGGCGCAGCGCGGTCTTGCTCTTGATCGTGTTGGGAGCCTGTTTGGTGAGCTGCAGCTCGGCGATCCGCTCGCGCTGATCCTGGTCGGGGAGGTATGCGAGCAGCAGCTTCCCCGCCGCGCTGGCGTACAGCGGCAGTCGCGCGCCGGGCGCGAGTCCAAGGTCGATCAGCTGCTGGCCGCGACGGCCGCCTCGCAGCCAGTCGACCAGCAGCAGCTCCTCGCCGTCCACCACCCCGACGGACACGGTGAACCCGGTCCGTCCGCGCAGCTCCTCCAGGTACGGATGGGCATGCTCGTAGAGGCTCATGCCGTTCATCGCCGAGATACCGAGGTCGGTGACCCGCAGCGTCAGGTGGTACTTGCGTTTGACCCCCTGTTCCAGGTAGCCCAGCCGCGTCAGCGTGATCACGTAGCGATGGGTCGTCGAGCGGCTCATCCCCAACTCGTCGGCGAGATCCGCGATGCCGAGCACCGGCCGCGCGGGCGTGAAGCAGCCGAGGATCGCGAGGCCCCGCTCCAGCGACTGCGAGAAGCGCGGCTCCTGCAGCGTCGGGATCGCGGGGGCCCACTCGTCGGCGGCCACCGGTGGGTTCGCTCCGATCCTGGGCATCCTCAGCGTCCCTCCCCTGTGGCTCTCGACACGTCGGCCGGCATCCCGGTCCCCCTGCTGCCGGTCCCACCGTTGCCCCCACCCCATCTGCCGCGGTGCCCCTGCTGCGCCTGTCTGCGCCCGTCCGTCCCTGCTCTCCTTGCCTTGAGGTGCATCTCTCCTCCGTCGGAATAGGCTCTCATGTTCCAATAAGTCATCGTCTAGATCATGCCTTCTCCCTGGTGGAATCGCTAGAAATCCGTTCCAATTGGAACGGATCTGTTCCGATTGGAACGCGTGGCGCATGTAGGGTGTGGTCGTCCTTGGGGGGGTGCCCTGGTGTGGCCCTGTTGCGATCCTGCCTATGCTGCGACCTTCGCCGGTGGGCGTGAGCGTGGCACCCTCGCTGAGAGCCGCCTGCGAAGGACGATTCGCGAGCCGGCGTGTGGGGTGAGGAGCACACTGCGCCAGCGCTCTCGCTCGATGCGCCGAGCTGCAGGCAGCACCTGCCGATCGAGCAGCGTCGTACGCAGCACGGTGCTCATCTCCAGCAACGCAAGGTGTTGGCCCACGCAGCGTTTGCGTCCTCCGCCCCACGGCAGCCATATACGCGGCTGCGGAGACGAGCCCAGGAAGCGCTCGGGGCGGAACTTGTGTGGGGCGGGGTAGAGCTCCGGGTCGTGGTGCACCAGATAGATGCAGGGCAGGAGTTGTGCCGGCGGGCGATATGTGCAGCCCCCGACCTCAATGCTCTGCACGACCGCTCGCGGCCCTGCGAACGGGAACACAGGGCGGTCGCGCAGAACCTCATGAATCGTCGCCGTCATGTACTCCTCGTCGTGGGCGCCGTCGATCTCCTCGATCAGTTGCTGTTGCACGCTCGGGTTGTGCGCAAGCAGTTGGAAGGCCCAGGCAAGCTCCGACGCTGTTGTCTCATGTCCGGCGATCAGCACCGACAGGAGATTGTCGCGAACCTGCCGATCCGACATGGGCGAGCCGTCCTCGTTGTGTGCCGCAAGCAGCATCTCGAGCAGATCGCCATTGTGCTCCCCCGTCTCACGACGTCGTGCGATGAGCGCAAAGATCAAGCGGTGCACTTCGTTGCGCAGATGCACAAACCTCCCCCACTCCCCGCGCCACCCCGGCAGGTGGCGCAGGCGCGGCTCCTGCAAAAGCAGGCCTGACATCACCGACAGCATCCTCAGCAGCCGCTCGTGCAGCCCCGCAAAGGCTGGGTCTTCACCGCCGAACAGGGCTCTCATGATCACCCTCAGTGTGAGCGCGCGCAGGCGCGGATAGACAGCGAAAGGCTCCCCCAGTGGCCACGAGTCGACCTCTCTGACGACGGTCTCTGCGACCATCTCGGTGTACTCCAGGATCACACGCTGGCGAAAAGCCGGCAGAATCGCATTACGACCGCACATATGCTCCTCCTCCTCTCGCAGCATGAACGCATCTTCACCGAATAGCGGAACCACTACCTCTCTGCCGGTTCCGGTGTGAAGCACGCTCGGGGGGGCGGCGAGAACGGCGCGAATCTCACGTGGGTTCGCGAGGAATACGAGTGGCGGCATATCGACTGGGCGGACCGTGAACCGATCGCCGTAGCGGGCGCGGCAATGCTCGAAGTAGGCGAGTGGCCAGAACCTGCAGGCAAGCGTCTGAAGCCCCGCCGGCAGCGGCGCGGTCGGCGGAAGCTTGTCCTCGATCGGCACGCGAGCCCGAATTGAATAGGTGAATGACATTGTGCCCTTTCTTTTTTGGTGTATAGGGTCTAGGTAGAGCGTTGGGAGTAGGCGATTCGCCAAAGACGCAAGATCGGCAGCAGCAGACGGGTGAGCGCGCCGCCCGATTTGACGAGCTCTTTTGTGCTCTCATGTAATGCGGGGGTGCTGGTGCTGTTCTTCGAGAGGTACATCGCGGCCATGCAGGCAACGATCAGGGTGTGGCGCTCACCATCGGGCAGTGCGCTGGCCTCATGCAGGCTGCGCTCGATGAGCTCCCGTATGCGCTTCACACACAGGGCAGACGACGAATAGTGGGCGACGTAGCTGTGGTCGCCGCTGGCAGAGTCCTGCAGCTGGTCGACATAGCTGTCGAGCATCGTTGTGGTGGCCGAAATCCACGGGAAGTAGGCACGCCTGACCAGCTCTATCTCCGACTCTGCGTCGGGAGGATCGGCTGCGAGCGCGAGCAGCGCATGGATCGTAAGTGACGCGCTGGCGGCTCCGCTCAGCTCGAACCACTCGGCATCGCGACTGATTGGAAACGCTTGCGCCGCCCACTCGCGTAGAGTCACATCGCGGCGATCGGGGTCGAGCTCGTGGTTGATTCCGAGCACCTGGGCGCGCTGCGCCTCCTCGACTGCCGGCTGGCGGACGAGCTCGTACCCGGGCAGCCCCTTGCAGCATCGACGACAGGCATCCACGAGGGTGCGCAGGTAGCCGCTGTCTCCCGGCCAAGGGTGGTGGCGGTAATAGTCGGCAGGCGTCGCGTCGGGAGTGAGCGCGTCGACCAATGCCAGGTGTAATTGCATGCCATTCACCTGCCCTGCTGCGGCCCCCCGCTCATTGATGCTGTCGAGAAAATCCCAAGCGATCTCATATGCGACGAGCAGACGCAGTAGGTTTCGGTCAGGCGCGCGCGGGAGAATCGTGAACAGTGCTGCGCCGTCGGTGTGACCCCGCTTGTCAGCGAGTGCGCTCAGTGCATCTCGACGGGTCGGAGCATCGGCGATCCCGAGTGCCAGCGATCGCCACGCGCGTGCCTCGCGGGCCACGGCGGGCAAGCCCCAGGTGAGCTCCCGTACGATTGCTGCGATAAGCACCCGCAGTTGCCGGGCTGAGAGCAGCATTGGGTTGGAGGTCTGCTTGGAGGTACCCGCGTTGAGCGTGTCAGTACGCTGGGCTGACAGTCCTCGGAGGCACACGCACCACGAAGTAGCCCGGCACGGCAACGACAAGGACGGTCACGACGCTGACCAGCGTGAAGCCGGACACAGCAGCAAAAGCTTCCACGTCGAGTGAGATCGGAAAGCCGGTTGCGCTTGCCAGAGCATGACTGACCACCAGTTGACCGCACAGCCCGAAGACGGCCCCGATCGCACAGCCGGCCGCGACCAGCAGGGCGCTCTCACAGCACAGCCACCGCCACAGCACCCCCCTTCTGTATCCCTCGCACTTGATGAACGCGACCAGGTCGCGGCGCTGCCAGATCATTGCGCCGAGTGCCCCGGCAACCGCAAGCATCGCGGCGATCAACACGAGCAGCCTGATCTGCGTCAGGCGTGAGAGACCTTGACTTGCAAGGACATCGTGCAGGTGCTCGCGTTCTGCTGTGGTTTCGACCGCGAGACCAGTCTGCGGTCCCAAAGCCCGCGTGACCTCGTTGCGGACGGTCTGTGAAGAGACGCCCGGATCGGTCCGAATCTCATAGGCACTGGGGTTGCTGCTGGCCCACGCGTGCGCGTAGGTGTTGGCGCTGACGATCACCGCACCGGGAGGCCATCCCAGGTTTGTGCTCAGCGCTGCCACTCGCAAAGCGATCGGTCGTGGGGCCGGCAGTGTGAAGGACTCGCCGAGACGAAGGTGATGTTCGGTGGCAAGCGCTTGCGATAGCACGGCCCAACCGCCTGCGCGCACTTTGGCGACCGCGTCCGCGAGGTTGCCACCAATGAGCTCACTTGGCGGAATCGGCTGCTCGCTGTTGCGTGGCGGCGCGAGCACCCATAGACGGTGGTCACCCCAGTTCAGGAAGCTGCCGTCGTACAAGCCGACGGCGCGCACCCCAGGCAGCTTGGCGATCGAGCTCACCGGCTTGGGCGCCGCGAACGGGGTTGTGGCAAACGCGTTGGCTTCGCCCTTGGGCATCACCCACACATCCGCACTGGAGTCGATGCCGCGCGCGGACGCTTCGAGACCGCGCTGGAGGTTTGATTGCGAGCCTTGAACTGCGACGGTTCCGAACACCGCGATCGCCGCGGTCGCTGCGATCGCGAGTGAGCGCACGCGGGTAGGTGGGGTCCGCAACTCGGTGATCGCAATGATCGGCGACGCCCCATTGAAGGGACGCTGCGCCCATGCGAAGAGCCCGACCACGCCGTCGAACAGGAAGGGAAGCAGGCACACGAGCGCGACGATCAATGTGAGATCCCCGAGGCTCGCGGCCTGCGGATGCGCGAGCAGGATCAAGGTGGTGAGCGCCAGTGCGATCGCTCCCGCTGCGATTCTTGCCGCGATCCAGCGACGGTGTTTGCTTTCGGAGCCTTCCTGGGTTTGCCGCGTGAGGGTGTCGCGCAGCGGCCACAGAACCCCCACACAAGCAGCCGCCAGGCCCGCGCAGATCGAGAGCGCAATGGATTGCCAGGTCACGATGCGTGTGTTCCCGACCGGAAACGCAAACGAGAGGTAGCCGGGAGCGGAATGAAAGACGGCGAGGGACAGCAACTCGCCCAGGCCGAGGCCGACTATGCAGGCCAGCACACCGAGCACGGCTGCGTCGAACAGCAGGATTTGGACTGTCATCCAGCGGGTGGCGCCCTGCGGCCGGATGTCATCGATTAGCTTGCGCCGGGTGGGTACGGTGATCAGCATCGCGTTGAGCGCGAACATGAAGCCGACCAGCGCGCTGACAGCCGAGAACAGCGTCTCGCCTTGGTTCTCGGGAGCTGCGGCGACGGCAAACAGCTTCGACTCGAAGCTGGCCGGCTCGATGTTGACAGGCGCGGTGGCGGCCAGTCGTTCCAGCCCCGCCAGCACTTCGCGTTCGTGTCCAGGCCGGGCTTGAACGAAGATGCGCGTGATTCGGCCTTTCATACCGGTGATCGTCTGGGCATAACCCACTGGCGCCAGCGCGACTGGGCTGTTGACCAGATCACCGATGTCAGCTTTGCCGAGCGTGGCGCCGAGCAGCGTGGTCACTACGTTCGCGCCGATCTGGATCTTGATCGTTTCAAGCGGCCCGGCTCCGATCTCCTGGGCAAGGGGCGCGGGGAGCGCGATTGCGCGCTGAGCGGCGAGCTGTGCAGCGGAGAAGCGCCGCAGCAACGGTCCCGCAAAGTGGGCGAAGCGAGGATCGGTGCCAATCAGATCGACCGAGCGCTGCACACCCCGTGGCCCGATCACGTTTGCCTGCTGCTCGAGCACCGGCAGCGCGATCTTCACTCCTGGCACGCCCTGCGTTTCTTTCAGCAGCCGTTCGCTGAAGCCGTTGGGGCTCCTCGCTTCGAGCTGGAACTGTGTCTGCCCGACGATCTGGCTGGTCAACTGGGAGACAGAGCGAGCGAGGCTGGTGCTGGCCACCTGTGAGGCGAACAGCAGCGCCACGCCGACGGCGATCCCAAGGATTGCGAAACACTCCTGCACGAGCACTGCGCGTGCGCGCAGGCGCGCACGATACAGCCACAGGATGTCCACCAGGCTCATGCTCGCCATCTCACTCGAGCTCCGGCAGTGAGGAGACGGGTACCAACACGTGATCGGGCCGATACTCCCCTATGCGCCCGTCGCGCAGTTCGTGCACCTGGTCGGCGAAGGCGGCCCCCTGCGGGTCGTGCGTGGCGAGTACGATCGCCATGTCGCGCTCGAGGCAGAGCTCGCGCAGCAGCGCCAGCACTTCGCGGGTGCGCTGCGTGTCGAGCGTCCCGGTGGGCTCGTCGGCGAGCACCAGCTTCGGGTTGGTCGCCAATGCCATCGCGATCAGCACGCGCTGGCGCTCGCCCATCGAGAGCTGCTCGGTGCGGTGCAGCATCCGTTCGCCCAGGCCCAGCCGGTCGAGCAGCGGTTCGATCGTGCGCCGCGCGTGGCGCTTGTTCGTCAGCCACAGCTTCAGCGAGGCATTCTCGATCGCGCGTGCGCCGGGGATCAGGTTGTGCGGCTGGCCGATGATTCCCAGCTGGTGCAGGCGGTACTCGTCGCTCTCGCGGTGCGACATCGCGTGCACGTCGCGGCCATCCACCAGCACGCTGCCGCTGTCGGGTGGGGAGAGCCCCGCGATCAGTTCCAGCAGCGTTGTCTTACCCGAGCCGCTGGGCCCGTACAGCGCCACGAACTCGCCCGCCGCGACGCTCATCGAGACGCCGTCGACTGCGCGGATCGGCTCGCCTTCTCCCACGCGATAGTGCTTGACGAGATCGCGGAGCTCGAGCACCGGTCGGGACACTAGCCCCCGAGGCGGCGCGAGCCGTGGCTCTGGCGAGCGCTGCCGGGGAAGTCGATCACCTCTGCCAGCTCGGCGCCCTGCTCGACGAGCAGGCTGAGCTGTCCACGTTCAAGCGACCACACGCGGTCGGCGACCAGTGCGGCCTCCAGATCGCTGCAGCTCATCAGCACCCCACACCCGAGCTCTCGCACGAGCGTGAGCAGCAGCTCGCCGGCCTCGCGCGTGCGGCCGATCCCGAAGCCGTCCATCAGATCGTCCACCACCACCAGCTTCGGCGAACTCACGATGCCGCGGGCGAGCCCCACCAGCAGCCGCTCCCAGTTGGAGAGCTCCACCCAGCGCTGCCCCGCGCAGCTCGCTGCGCCCACGCGTTCGAGCGCCTCCATCGCCAACTCGTGCGCCCGTCGCTGCCCGCGGCCACGGCCGATCGCCAGTGGTAGCCCGACGTAGTCGATCACCCTGAACCTCACCCCCGTGCCCTCGCGGTGCGTCCATGCGATATCGGCTCCCAGCAGCCTCGCGCGCTCGCCGTCGGAGGCGCGCGTGAGCTCCACGTCTCCCAGCCATACCTCCCCCGCGTCCGGGGGCTCGAGGCCGGCGGCGACCTTCAGCAGCGTCGTCTTGCCCTCCCTGCGAGCGCCGACGACCGCCGCGATCTCCCCGGGGTGAACCTCGAGCGAGACATCGGTCAGCACCTGCGATCGGTGCTCGCCGCGCGCATACCCCTTGCACGCCCCCCGCATCGCCAGCAGCTCAGGCTCAGCCATCGCCGCTGCCCAGCTCCTCGCCATCTTCCACCGTGTCTTCGAGCTCCCGGCGCAGGCGCCGCAATCGCCTGGCGCGCATCCCCCACAGCATCGCTTCGTCGGTCATCAGCGCGCGCTGCACCCTGCCCCGCAGATCGGGGGCGCTCCGCCCGGGGCCGGCGCCGTTTGCCGGGCTGAGGCGTTTGAGCTGCCACGCGAGGTTCAGACGCGAGCTGGCGGCCGCGAACTCCCTGGCGCACGCCTCCTCCTCCTCGCGGATCGCGGTGATCAGATCGGGCACGTCCTCCTCCCCGGCGAGCTCGAGTTTGGCGTGCACCGCGTCGCGTAACGCGAGCGGCGCGGCGGAGGATGCGCGCAGCCATTCCCGGAACTCCTCGACGCCGGCGTCGGTCGCCTCGTAGCGGTCGAGCGCGCGCTCGGCGCCGTGGTCGACCAGGCGCACCAGGCCCTGCTTTTCGAGGCTGGGCAGGCTGTTGTGGGCGACCGAGCGTGACCATTGGGCGTGTGGAAACCGCTCGACCAGCCGTGCGCCCAGGCTGTTGACAGTGTCAGTCTTCTGGACCACGAGGCCCAGGATCGCCATGCTGGCCGTCAGATCGCCTTTACGTGGTGGAGCCATTGTTGGGGATCGTATTCGAAATCCGAACGGAATGGAGTCGCCCTGAATCATTCCAACCTACCATACTTCTACAGACAGGTGTCGTCACCCGCGGAAAATGGCTTGGGCATGGGGCATACGGGATGCTCCCCCTGGAGTCGGAGACATTTTCGCCAAACTGGCGATCGCCAGCGGCGCTCGTCATGTGAGCCCTAGCCATCGGCACGTGCGGGTCGCGGGAACTCGATGATCTCGGCCTCGGTGACCTCGTGCTCGGCGAGCAGGCTGAGCCGCCCGCGCTCCAGCGACCACAGGCGGTCGGCGATCAGCGCGGACTCCAGATCGGTGCAGCTCATCAGTACCCCGCACCCCAGCTCGCCGGCCAGCGCCAGCAGTAGCTCGCTCGCCTCACGCGCCCGGCGCATGCCGAGGCCGTCGGTCACGCTGTCGAGCACCAGCAGCCGCGGCTCGCACACGATCCCCCGCGCGAGCCCCACCAGGACTCGCTCCCAGTCCGAGAGCTCCTCCCAGCGCTGCCGCGCGCAGCGCGTGGCTCCGACCCGCTCCAATGCCACCAGCACCCGGTCGCGCGCCTCTCGCCGCCCGCGCCCGCGCCCCATCGCCAGCGGCAGTCCGAGGTAGTCGAGCACCTCGAGTCTCACGCCCGGCCCCTCGCGGTGGATCCACGCGATCTCGCCTCCCAGCAGCCGCGCGCGCTCCTCCCGCGACAGCAGCGGCAGATCGCGCGTGCCCAGGCGCACCTGGCCTGTGTCCGGCGGCTCGATGCCGGCGGCGATCTTCAGCAGCGTGGTCTTGCCCTCGTCGCGCGCTCCCACGACCGCGCCGACCTCGCCCAGCTCGAGCGCGAGCGAGACGTCCGCCAGCACCCGCAGGCGCCTCCCGCCGCGCCGGTAGCTCTTGCTCACCCCCTGCAAAGCCAGCAGCTCACCCATCCCCCGCAAGCATGACGCATCTTGGGGCTTTCGTCCACAGGGAGCCCTACGGGCCGATAGGCCAAGCCCAAGGCGCGTCGCTCACCAGCGTGGTGTGGCCGGCCAGCGACCACAGCTCCTCGGCGATGTGCGGTGTGAGTGGGGCGAGCATCTGCACCAGCAGCAGCAGTGCTGCGACGATTCCCTCGCGGTCGGCCGGCTCGAGCTCGCCGCCGCGCCGATCGAGCGCCCGCTGCTCGAAGTCCTGGATGCGCGTGAAGAGCAGCATCGCGTTGTGGGCGGCGCGCTGCATCTCCAGGCGCTCGAGGTTGCCAGTCGCCTTCTCGCACGCCACGCGGCACCACCTGGCGAGGCGGCGGCGCAGCTTGTCGGAGGCGTCGATGGACGCCAGCGGGGAGACGCCGTTTGCGGCCGCCGCGTCGCTCGTGGTGCCGGGCGCCCCGGCCGCCGGCGAGGAGCGGGGGCTCCACGCGCGCAGTCGCTGCGCGGCGTAGCCGTGCAGCGACCTGAGGAAGTTGTTGCAGTGGCGCAGCGGCTGGTCGTTCCAGGCAAACGCCGTTCCCGGGGAGGCGGCGTGCAGCAGCGCCAGGCGCAGCGTGTCGGCGCCGACCGTGGCCAGCAGCGCGTCCGGCTTCGACACATCGCCGAAGCGCGTGTTCGGCGCGCGGTCGTCCAGGCGGACCGCTCCATGCGTCAGCGCGCCCGCGAACGGCTCGCGGCCAGGCAGCTCCGGGAGCTGGCCGGCGTCGCACAGCGCCTTGGCGAGCACCCGCTGGCGGAGCGTCTCCTCGCCTGCGTTTGCGCAGCGCACGAGCTGCGTCGCCGGCAGCCAGCGCGCGTATTCGGGGTGCCCCGGAAGCTCCTCGTCCCGCTCCCCGGGTGGGACGCAGAGCGCCAGCCACGACCACACCTCGCTCTGGCTGGAGATCGCCACGTCGCGCACCCGCCAGCGCGCCGCAGGTCGCGGCGTGGCGCCTGTCCTCGACGCCCTCCAGGTGGTTCCCGCCGGCTCGGGCAGTCGCTTCGCGATCGCGGCGTCGGCGGGATCCCTCGCGGGAATGCCCAGCACCGCGGTCGTCCCGAAGCGGGCGCCCACCGCCTCGGAGACCACGATCGGCAGCACGCCCGCCACGCCGGGCACTGTGGCGAACGCGCCCGCACGCCAGCGCTCGGCGTCCGGATGGTCGCTCGCCACCGCCACGAATGCCGCCTGTGCGATCGCGTCGGGGTGGGGGGTGAAGACGGTGAGCAGGGTGCCGTCGAACGTGCTGGCATCGAGCTCGACTCCGTCCACCCGGCCCAGCACCTCGCGTTGGGCCGCAAGCGCGGCCTCGTCCCACCCGGGGAGCGCCTCGAGATCGCGCTCGCCATCGCGCACGTAGGCGGTGACCCGCAGGCGCCAACCACCGTCCGACCCCGCGTGACGGTAGATCAGCCCGTGCTCCACCAGCGCCAGGAACATCCGGTGCGTCCAGCGGTGCTGCTCGGGCTCTGAGGAGACGAAGCTGCGCCCCCAGTCGATCGAGCAGCCCAGCGCCTGCAGCTGGTCGCGCAGCCGTGCGCAGCGCCGCGCGACCCACTCGTTCGGGGGGACTCCCCGCTGCCGCGCCCGATTCTCAATTGATGGCCCGCATGCTTCGAAGCCCAGCGAGAACAACACCGCGCGACCGCGCGCGCGCAGGAAGCGGGCGTGAGCATCGGCGATCGTGTAGCCGCGAATGTGTCCGATTTGGAGGTCCTCAGCGGGGGAGAGGCTGCCCGCGAACACGTACGCGGGCTCACGATCGTCCGGCGGCGGCGGTGTCGCGAACGCCTCCGCCTGCGCCCACCTGGCGTGCCAGCGTGCCTCGATCGGCGCGGGGGCGTAATCGGCGTCCGCCATCGGAATCGAGCGCATGGTGCCGGCTGGGGCGTTCACGACTCGACGCTACAGAGGCCGGCTGGTGAAGTCCAGAAGGCGAGTGCGTCGTGCTCGGGCTCAGGGACTCCGCTCGGGCGCGAGCGCGAGCTGATCGCCGGCGAAGGTGACGCCGACGGGCTCGAGGATGACCTGACGCGGCCCCTCCTCCACGGCGCCCGCGAGCAGCGCGCCGAGACCAAGCTCGTGGGCGACCTCCACCACCCGCGCGCCGCCCCCGGGGCGGCAGTAGACGGCGAAGCCGGCGCCCATGTTGAGCGTGCTGTGGGCGGCGGCGGCGTCCAGCTCGGCCTGCGCGGCGAGGAACGCGAGCACTGGCGGCGCCGGCGGCAGCGCGCGGATGCGGTAGGTGAGCTCGCGCTGCGGGCGCATCAGCTTCAGCAGCCCGTGGCCGGTGATGTGGGAGAGGTAGGTGAGCTGCACCTGCCCGTCGGCCGAAGCCGGGAGACACGTGCCTTCGGCACGCATCCCCGTTTCGGCCAGCAGCCGCCGGAGCAGCTCGACGTAGAGGACGCTGGGGGCCAGCAGCGCCTCGCCGAAGCTCGTGCCGTCGGGCAGCTCGGTGAGGAGACCCCGCGGCAGCCGCGCGGCGATCCGCCGCGCGAGCGAGGCGCCGTTGGCGTGCAGGCCGCTGGAGGCGAGCAGCACGATCTCATCGCCGGGCGCGAGCGCCTCCCCGAGCAGCGGCTCGCCAGGGGGCGGCACGAAGCCGAGCGCGCTGCCGGCGAGCTCGATCTCCGCGGGCGCGAGCAGATCGACGAGCGAGGGGGACTCGCCCCCGCCCCAGGCGCATTGGGCGTCGTCGCAGGCGCGGCGCCACCCGGCGAGCAGCGCGTCGGCGCGCTCGGCGCGCTCGTACCAGGCGCTGGAGCCGGTGGCGAAGTAGGCGTTCACGACGAGCGGCAGCGCGCCGACGCAGATCAGGTCGTTGAGGATCGCGGCGACGGTGTCGTAGGCGACGTGGTCGAAGCGGTTGACGCCGGCGAGCTCGTGGTATTCGCGGGCGACGATCGACTTGGTGCCGAGCGTCTCGAGCACGAACGCGAGCGTGCTGCCGGCGAAGCGCAGCACGAACGCGGGCTCGCCGCGGGAGCCGTCCACGGCGCGGGCGTCGGCGGCGGCGAGCCAGTGGGAGGTGGCGAGCGCCTCCGCGAGGGCGCTGCGCTTGGAGGCGTCGAGCACGGCGTAGTCGACGCCGGCCCGGCGGTAGGCGCTGTGGACGTCGGAGTCGGGGTCGGCCACTGCGCGCAGCCTATCCCTGTGTAGCCGGGGCCGCTCCGGCGACCGGCCTCGGCACCCCTCTCGTGCCGGTGGCCGGCGGAGTGAGATTGGGCGGGGTCAGTGGTGGCTGCGCACCAGGCAGGTCGTCGCCAGCCAGCTGCCGGGCTCGCCGGCGGGAGTCAGCGGGAAGGCGAGATCCTCGTGCAGCGCCCACATTTGGGTTTGTCTGTCGGTGTCAACCCAGGTGGGAGCCCAGCGCGTGATGTCGGCCTCCTCGAAGGTGTGTTGCAGCGCCTCGCCGACGGCGTCGATGCCGGGCGTGCGAATTCCGCCGCGTTTGCGAAAGCGCAGCACGCAGTGCGCCGAGGCGATCACCTCGGAGACCTCGGGATGGTCGTGCCGCACGACACGGATGCGCATGGGTACAAGGTATTGCTTCGATGGCGAGCAAGAGTCGGTAAGGTAGCCTGGTGGCGCACCATCGGATCGTGATCGTGGGCGCGGGCTTCGGGGGTCTCGGCATGGCGATCCGTCTCAGGCAGGCTGGGGTGGAGGACTTCGTGGTGCTCGAGCGCGACACAGAAATCGGCGGGACGTGGTGGGCCAACACCTACCCGGGCTGCCAGTGCGACATACCCTCGCACCTGTACTCGTTCTCGTTTGCGCCCAACCCGAACTGGACGCGCACGTATCCAGAGCAGCCGGAGCTGCGCAGCTATCTCAAAGGGTGCGTGGAGCGTTACGGCGTGCGCGATCACATCCGCGTCGGCTGCGAGTCGCTCGAGGCGACGTGGGATGAGGCGACCACGCGCTGGCGCCTGAAGACCACGCAGGGGGAGATCACGGCAGAGGTCTTGATCAGTGCGGGTGGCGGGCTGAGCGAACCGCAGATCCCCGACCTCCCCGGCCTGGAGGAGTTTGCGGGCACGAGCTTCCACACGGCGCGCTGGAACCACGAGCACGACCTGAGCGGCCGCCGGGTGGGAATCATCGGCACGGGCGCCTCCGCGATCCAGGTGGCGCCGCGGATCCAGCCGCTGGCGCAGCGGCTGACGATCTTCCAGCGCACACCGCCGTGGGTGACGCCCCATCGCGACCGGCCGATCTCGGCTCGCGAGCGGCGCATGTTCCGGCGCTTTCCGATCACGCAGCGGCTCGCCCGGGCCGGCGCCTACTGGTCGCGGGAGCTGCTGGTGCCAGGCCTGGTGCGTTGGCCGGCCCTGATGGGGGCGCTCGAGCGGGGCGCTCTTACGCACATGGCGACGCAGGTGAGCGATCCCATCCTGCGCGCCAAGCTGACCCCCGACTACACGCTCGGCTGCAAGCGCATCCTGCCGTCGAACCGCTGGTATCCAACGCTCTCCGAGGCCAACGTCGAGCTGGTGGCGGCCGGTGTGCGCGAGATCCGCCCCGAGGGGGCGATCGCCGAAGACGGCTCGCGGCACGAGCTCGACACGATCGTGTTCGCAACTGGCTTCCACGTCACCGACAGCCCGAGCACGGATCGCGTTCGAGGGGTGGGCGGCAAGACGCTGCTCGATGTATGGGTCGGCAGCGCACAGGCTTACCTCGGCACGGCGGTGTCGGGATTCCCCAACCTGTTCTTGCTCGGCGGCCCCAATACGGGGTTGGGCCACAACTCGGTGCTGTTCATGATCGAGGCCAACATCCACTACGTGATGGAGGCGCTGCGTGCGATGCGCGAGCGTGGGGCGGCGCGCATGGAGGTGAGGCACGAGGTACAGGAGAGCTACAACGCCAAGCTCCAGCGCCATCTCGCACGCAGCGTGTGGAACACGGGTGGCTGCAAAAGCTGGTACATCGACGCCAACGGCCGCAATTCGACGGTGTGGCCGGACTTCACATGGCTCTTCTGGCTGCGTACTCGCCGGTTCAAGCCGAGCGACTATCACCTGGGCTCGGCCGTCTCAGCCCCGACCTCGGTGTCGGCGCCGTCGCTGGCCACTGCGTAGAAGCCCCGCTGTTATTCGGTGCGGCTGAACTCCCATATCGCGATGCACAGCATGACGAGCCCGAGCACGGCGATCACGCCGGCCTCGACGATCGAGGGGACGTGCCAGCCAAACCAGGTGACCCCGGGGGCGAGCGCCCGGCGGGCGGATTCGCTGATGTCGATGTGGGCGAAGATCGCGCGGCGCATCGGATCGACTGCGTAGGTGAGGGGGTCGATGCGGTTGAGGATCGCCAGCCAGGGTTCGAGTTTGGCGACGGAGAACATCGCGCCGGAGATGAAGAACATCGGCATGATCGCCATCTGCATCAGCGCCATGAACGACTGCATCTGCGTGATGCGGGCGGCGGCCATCATGCCGAAGGCGGTGATCGCGAACGCGAGCAGCATCGCAAGCGCGAAGAGCTCGAGGATCAGAACGAGCGAGTAGGGGACTTCGACGAGGCCGGCGATCGCGATCACGATCACGCCCTGGAAGGCGGCGACGGTGGCGCCGCCGAAGCACTTCCCCAGCACGATCGATGAGCGCCGCACGGGGGCGACCATCATCTCGCGCAGGAAACCGAACTCTCGATCCCACACGATCGAGGCGGCGGAGAACATCGCGGTGAACATCACCGCCATGCAGAGCACGCCCGGGTAGATGAACGTTTTGAAGTTGACGCCGTCGGTGCTCGCGGAGACGAGCGAGGAGAGCCCGCTGCCGAGCACGAACAGGAACAGGAAGGGCTGGATCAGCGCGGTGACGATGCGCAGGCGGTCGCGGCTGAAGCGGATCAGCTCGCGCTGCCACACGACCTTGATCGCGCGCAGCTCGCCGGCGAAGCTGCGCGTGGGAACGCGCACTCCAGCGACCTGGTGGGCGGGCCCGGTGGGGATGGGCTCGGTGGTGGGGGCGGTCTCGGTGGCGGCCATCAGTGGCCTGTTCTCCTTCCGGGGTCGGGTGTCGGCTGGACGCCGCGGGAGGCCATCAGCGCGCCATCATCCGCGCGACGTTGCGCATGTGGTCGGTGGTGGTGGCCTCGGCGTCGCGGATCGTGGTGCCGGTGTAGGACATGAACACGTCGTCGAGTGAGGGGCGGGAGACCGAGACGGAGCGGATCGGCTGACCGAGCTCGGCAAACAGGCGGGGCACGAACTGCTCCCCGTCGGAGACGCCGAAGGTGACGGCGCCCTCCGCGATCGTGGCGTCGATCTCGAAGCGCTCATGCAGCGCGGCGATCGCCGCGGGGTCGTCGGGCGTGGAGATCTGCACGCGGTCCTTGCCGACGCTCGCCTTCAGCGCCTCGGGGGTGTCCAGGACGATGATGCGTCCCTGGTCCATGATCGCGATGCGGTCGCAGTACTCGGCCTCGTCCATGTAGTGGGTGGTGAGGAAGATGGTGATGTCCTCGCGCTGCTTGAGCTGGTCGATGTAGCTCCAGATCGAGCTGCGCGTCTGCGGGTCGAGTCCGACGGTCGGCTCGTCGAGGAACAGCACGCGCGGCGAGTGCAACAGGCCCCGCGCGATCTCCAGGCGCCGCTTCATCCCGCCGGAGAAGGTGCCGACGAGGCTCCTGCGGCGCTCCCACAGCCCGACCATCTCCATCACCTGCTGCATCCTCGGCGCCACGGTCTCGCGGGGGACGCCGTAGAGCTCGGCGTGCAGGCGCAGGTTCTGCTCGGCGGTGAGGTAGCCGTCGAGCGTGGTGTCCTGGAAGACGAGGCCGATGTTGCGGCGCACGGCGTCGCGTTCGGAGACGATGTCGTGTCCCGCAACGAGCGCGGAGCCGCCGGTCGGTTTGACGAGCGTGCAGAGCATGTTGATCGTGGTCGACTTGCCGGCGCCGTTGGGCCCGAGGAACCCGAAGACCTCGGAGCGGGATACCTCGAAGTCGATCGCGCGCACGGCTTCGATCTCGCCGTAGCGCTTGGCGAGGCCTTTGACCGAGACGGCGGGGGCGTCGCGCCCATCCGTCGCCCCGGCGAGGTGGCCGTTGGCCGAGAGAGTGTCGGTGTCCGGAATGGGAGGGCTCATGAGCGGGCGAGGGGGCACATGGCAAGACGTCTCCGGCCCCCAACATCGAGGGCCGGAGACAACCGTAGCGCGGACCTCAGCTGCTTTCAGGCCCCTCGGGCTCAGACCCGTCGGCGAGGATGCGATACAGCTCGCGACGCGCGGTGATGAGCACCTTGCGCGCCTGCTCCTGCTGCTCCTCATTGCCGGCGCGAATGACCTGCACGAAGGCGGAGGCAACCTCACGCATGACCTTGCCGAGCTCGTGTGCCTGCGAACCGTAGTCGCTCATCTGCTCCCACGGCGCGGGCTGCTCGGGATCGCGCTCTTTGACTTTGGCGTCACCCTCGTCGGTGAGCCGGAAGAGCTTGCGCCCCTCCACCTCCTCGGAGCGGATCAGGCCCTCGTCCTCGAGCTGCTGCAGGGCGGGGTACACGGAGCCGGGGCTCGGGCTCCACGCGCCCTCGCTGCGCTCCTGCACCTCCTGCATGATCTGGTAGCCGTTGCGCGGCTCCTCGGCGAGCAGCAGCAGCGCGGCGGTGCGAATGTCTCCGCGCCGCGCCTTGCGGCCCCCGCCTCGCCACGGTGGTCCGCCGCCGCCCGGTCCGCCGAAGCCGCCAAACGGGAAACCGCCAAAGCCGCCGCGGGGCCCGCCTCCGCCGCGATGGCGGCAGTGTCCTTCTCGTGTTGCGTACTGATAATGCTTGTGCATATCTACTCCTATCGTTGGAACATCACGATAGTAGCACGATATATCGTTACTGTGTCGTTCATAGCGCTCCTGACGGCCGAAGGGCAAGCCCGGCAAGGACGCTGGGAGCGTGGCGTGCTATGCACGCGAGCGACCGAGGACGCCGCCTGGCGCCGCCATTCGGCCGTCAGTGGCGGAAGTGGCGGACCCCTGTGGCTACCATTGCGGCCCCCGCCGCGTCCACCGCCGCGACGACCTCCTCGTCGCGCACGGAGCCGCCCGGCTGGACGATCGCGGCGACGCCCACATCGAGCGCCAGCTGCGGGCCGTCGGCGAACGGGAAGAACGCGTCCGAGGCGAGCGCCGCGCCAGCCAACTGCTCAGGCCGGAACGCCTGCGCCTTCTCGATGGCGATGCGCACGGCGTCCACGCGGCTCATCTGGCCGGCGCCGATCCCAATCGTGGCGCCGCCGGCGGCGAGCACGATCGCATTGGAGCGCACGTGCCGGCAGACCGTCCACGCGAACAGCATGTCCCGCCACTCGGGCTCGCTGGGCTGGCGGGCGCTGACCGCGCGCATCTGCTCGCGCGTCTCTGCGACCACGTCGTGGGTCTGCACCAGCTGCCCGCCGATCACCGGCTTGGATTCGACCTCACGCAGCGGCGCGGGCCAGTCGCCGAGCTCGAGCAGGCGCACATTTTTCTTGACCTGCAGTGCTTGGAGCGCGGGGGCATCGTAGCCGGGCGCGAGCAGCACCTCGATGAACTGCTCACCGAGCTTTTGCGCAAACGCGAGGTCGACGGGGCGGTTGACGGCGATCACGCCGCCGTAGGCGCTCTGCGGGTCGCACGCGAAGGCGCGCTCGTAGGCCTCGCGGGCGCTGTCGCCGATCGCGCAGCCGCAGGGGTTGTTGTGCTTGACGATCGCGCACGCGGGCTCGTCGAACTCCTCCACCAGCTCGCGCGCCGAGGAGAGGTCGAGCAGGTTGTTGAACGACAGCTCCTTGCCGTGCAGTTGCTCGACGCCCGCCAGCAGATGCGTGGGGGAGCCGACCCGGGCGTAGAAGGCGGCCTGCTGGTGGGGGTTCTCGCCGTAGCGCAGGTCGGAGACCTTCTCGTAGGCGTCGCGCCAGCTCGCCGGAAAGCCCTCGCCCTCGCGCGCGGCGAACCAGGTCGAGATCGCGGCGTCGTAGCGCGCGGTGCACGCGAACGCCTTGCCCGCGAGCGCTTTGCGCGTGGACAGCGACAGCCTGCCGTCGGACTCGCGCAGCTCGCCGAGCACGCGATCGTAGTCCTGCGGGTCCACGACCACGGCGGCGAACGCGCTGTTCTTGGCGGCCGCGCGGATCATCGTCGGCCCGCCGATGTCGATGTTCTCGATCACCTCGTCCTCGGAGGCATCGCCGCGCGCGACCGTCTGCTCGAACGGGTACAGGTTGACGCACACCAGGTCCACCTGCTCGATCTGCTGCTCGGAGGCCGCGCGCAGATGGTCGTCCTGGTCGCGCCGCGCCAGCAGACCCGCATACAGCCGCGGATGCAGCGTCTTCACGCGCCCGTCCATCATCTCGGGGAAGCCGGTGAAGTCCTCGATCGCGCGCACCGCGATCCCGGCGCCGGCCAGCTCGCGCGAGGTGCCGCCGGTGGAGACGAGCTCCACGCCCAGCTCGGAGAGGCCCTGGGCGAACTCCACGATCCCCTGCTTGTCGGAGACCGACAGCAGCGCCCTGCGCACGCGCACCTCGCCCGGCGTGCTGCGCTCGATTCCTGCGGAAGCGCTCAACTCAGGCGGCAAGCGCGAGATCCTGCGCTGCCTCCCGAGCTGCGATCTGCCGCACGGCTTCGGGCAGCAGCCTGTGCTCTATCGGCCGCAGAGCCTTGAGCACCTCAGAAGGATCGCGTGCCCCTGGAAGCTCTACCGACTCCTGCAAGATGATTTGTCCTGTGTCGATGCCGCGATCCACATGGTGGACCGTCACACCGAAAGTCTCGACCCGCTCCCCGATCGCTCGCTCGATCGCTTTCAGCCCGGGAAAAGCGGGCAGTGGAGAGGGATGGATATTGATCACGGCATCCGGGAAACGCTCCAGGAACGGCTCGCTGACGAGTTCCATAAAGCCCGCCAGTACAACCAAGCGCACTCCCAGCCCCGATAGCCAATCGGCCATTGCTTCGTCGCGTTCGCGGCGGTTGGCATATGCATCGCGGGGAAATACACGCGTGGGCACTTTGCGCACCCTGGCTCGGCGCAGAGCTGGCACGCCCGCAACATTGGAGGCGACCGCCACGACCTCCGCCTCACGGCCATGCACGGTTTTGAGCAGCGCCTCCAAGTTCGTACCGGTCCCCGATACGAGCACCGCAATCGGAAGGGCATGGGAGAAGTGCTTGGTTTCAGCTGGCATGGAGTCGCGAAACGATAGCTGACGCGTCGGCCGGTGAGAATCCGCCGCATCGAGTGATCTACATTACAAAGTCCTGCCGCTTGGGCGCTCCGCTACGCGCGCACGAGCGGCAGCGCCGACCCGGCCGGCTCCTCCAGCGCATACTTGCCGTTCGCCTCGCCGGTGCCGTCGAGCGGGTACTCGCCGCTGAAGCAGGCGTCGCAGTGGGTCTGGCGCGGGGATGGCTGCCCGGCTCCCACGGCCTCGTAGACGCCGGCCAGCGAGAGGTAGTGCAGCGAGTCGCAGCCGAGCTCAGCGGCGACCTCGGCCGTGGTGCGGCCGTGCGCGATCATCTCCTCGCGCGTGGACATGTCGATGCCGTAGTGGCAGGGGTGCTTGATCGGCGGGGCGGAGATACGCATGTGCACCTCGCGCGCGCCGGCGTCGCGCAGCATGGCCACGATCTGGCGTGTGGTGTTGCCGCGCACGATCGAGTCGTCGACGACGATCAGCCGCCGGCCGGCGATCACCTCGGGGAGCGGGTTGAACTTCAGGCGCAGGCCGTGCTTGCGCAGCTCCTGGCCGGGCTGGATGAAGGTGCGCGCGACGTAGCGGTTCTTGACGAAGCCGTCGTCCTGGGGCAGCCCGGCGGCGCGCGCGAGGCCGCGGGCGGCGGGGTTGCCGGAGTCGGGGACGGCGATCACGAGGT
Source organism: Solirubrobacteraceae bacterium (assembly GCA_035948945.1). Lineage (GTDB taxonomy): Bacteria > Actinomycetota > Thermoleophilia > Solirubrobacterales > Solirubrobacteraceae > Palsa-744. The sequence goes on along the minus strand of DASZIQ010000052.1, from coordinate 23,387 downwards.
CGGCCTCGACGGGCGCCTCGCGCCACAGGATCTCGCCCATGCGCCCGCGCGCGACCTGCAGCGCCTGGCCGTTCATGCGCGAGTCGGGGCGGGCGAAGTAGATGTACTCGAACACGCAGAACGCCCTGCGCGCGCCCTCCACCACCTGGCGGCTGCGCACGCCGTCCGCGCCGATGCTCACCAGCTCGCCGGGCTGCACATCGCGCAGGTGGCGCGCGCCGATGATGTCGAATGCGCACGACTCGCTGGCGACGCAGTACGCAGCCCCGCCGGCTCCGTCGGCCCCCGTCGTGGCGTCGGGGTCCGGCGCCACGGGTCGGTCCGCGTGGGTGGGGTCGGGGGCGCCGAGCGCGCCGATCGCGAGCGGGCGCAGGCCGTGGGGGTCGCGGAAGGCGAGCACACGGTCTTTGGTCATCGCCACGATCGAGAAGGCGCCGCGCAGCCGCGGGAGCACATCGGCGATCGCGTCCTCGATCCGCTCGGCGGGGTGGGTGGCGATCAGCGCGGCGACGATCTCCGAGTCGGAGGTCGAGCTGAACGTGACCCCGCGCGCCAGCAGCTCGCTGCGCAGCTCCACCGCGTTGATCAGGTTGCCGTTGTGCGCCAGAGCCAGCTCGCGGTGGGAGCCGTGGGTGCCCTCCGAGCGCTGCACCGGCTGGGAGTTCTCCCAGGCGTTGGAGCCCGTGGTCGAGTAGCGCACGTGCCCGATCGCCAGATCGCCGCGGAGCGTGCGCAGGTCGTTCTCGCTGAACACCTGACTGACCAGCCCCAGCTCGCGGCGCGTGACGATCTGCCCGCCGCGGTCGGCGGCCGCGATGCCGGCCGACTCCTGGCCGCGGTGCTGGAGCGCGTACAGCGCGAAGTAGGAGAGCCGCGAGACCTCGTGGCCGGGCGCGTATATGCCGAAGACGCCGCACTCGTCGCGCGGCCCATCGCGATCCTCGGCGCGGCCGGGCGGGGGCCTCACACTCACAAGCTAGCAGGAGGACTGGAAGAAGAGGGGCCCGACCGAAGCCGGGAGACACTCGCCTCCGGCGAGCGGGCGGGTGGGGTCCAAGTCATCGCCAGCCGGCCTTCGGCCGCCTGCGCCACCCTCTCAGGGGAACAGCTCCGCCAGCGCCCCGTGGGACTCGGCCAGCTCGGCGAGGGTTGCACTCAAGGTTCCGGCGTCTGTCACGATCGTCAAGGCGTCGCCTGCGACTGTGCCCAGCATCTGGAGCGGCACCCGCGCGGCCAGCGCCGCGAGCGCCCCGCTGGAGCCGGAGACGACGAAGCCGCCCGGTCCCTCGCCGAAGAGCCGCGCGAGCGTGTCGGAGGGGTGCACCGGCGCGGATGGACGGGCGGTCAGCGAGACGTCGGCGCCCACCGCGCCGGCCAGGCAGCACTCGGCCAGCGCGACCGCGAGCCCGCCCTCGGCGATGTCGTGGGCGCTGTGCAACGCCCCGGCCCGTACCGCCTCGCGGACGGCGACCTGCGCCGCCAGCACCGCATCCAGGTCGATCTCTGGCAGCCCGTCGGGCAGCGGCTCGCCGTGTAGCTTGGCCAGCTCGCTCGCGGCCGGCGAGGGGGTGAACGGCCCAACGAGCGCGACGGCGTCGCCCGCGCGCGCGAACCCGACCCGCCCCGCGCGCGCGGCGTCGGGCAGACGACCGACCATCCCCACCACCGGGGTCGGATAGATGGGGCCGGCGGGGCCCTCGTTGTAGAGCGAGACGTTGCCCCCCACGATTGGGGCCGCCAGGGCCCGGCAGGCGTCGCCGAGGCCGCGCACCGCTTCGCACAGCTGCCAGGCGATGTGCGGCTTCTCGGGGTTGCCGAAGTTGAGGTTGTTCGTGGTGCCCAGCGGCTCGGCGCCCACGCACGCGAGGTTGGCGGCGCACTCCAGCGCCGCCTCGATCGTGCCCCGGTAGGGGTCGGCGGCGACGCGGCGGCCGTTGCAGTCGATGCTGACCGCGAGCGCCGGTATCTCGGGGCGCGACCCATCCGGCGCAGCCTCTTTAGAGGCGGAGCCCATCCCGATCCCAGCCCCCCGTTGCTCGCCGTCCTGCGTCTCGGGACGGTGAACTCCCGGGTTCAGCGTCAGCACCGCGGCGTCGGCCTGCGCGGGGCGGCGCACCGTGCGGGATTGCACGATCGCGTCGTACTGCTCGAACAGCGGGCGGCGCGAGGCGATGTTGGGGGAGCGCAGCAGCGCCAGCAGCGTCTCGCGCGGGGGTGCGTCGCGCGCGAGCGTGGCGGCGGGCGTGGCGTAGATCGGCGCCGTGGGCCGCGCCGGGCGCAGGTCGTATAGCGGGCACTCGTCCACCAGCGCCCGCACCGGCATCTCGCCGACGAGCCGCTCGCCGTCGAAGATGCGCATGCGGCGGGTGTCGGTGACCGTCCCGATCGCCGCGCCGCCGACCTCCCACTTCTCGCACAGCGCCAGCACCGCGGGCACGTCGGCGGGCGCGACCACGCACAGCATCCGCTCCTGGGACTCGGACACCATGATCTCGAACGGCTCCATCCCGGGCTCGCGCAGCGGCACCCGCGCCACGTCGATGTCGATGCCGACTTCGCCCTTCGACGCCATCTCCGAGGCCGAGGAGGTGAGGCCGGCCGCGCCGAGGTCCTGCAGCGAGACGAGCAGGCTCCGCTCCAGCAGCTCCAGCGAGCACTCCAGCAGCTTCTTCTCCTCGAAGGGATCGCCCACCTGCACCGTGGGGCGCTTCGCATCGTCGGCCTCGCCGAGCTCCGCCGAGGCCAGCACCGAGGCCCCGCCGATCCCGTCGCGCCCGGTGGACGCGCCGAACAGCACGATCGCGTTGCCCGGCCCCGCCGCCGCGCTGCGCACCAGCCGCTCGCGCTCGCACAGCCCGAGCGCCATCGCGTTGACCAGGCAGCTCTGCTCGTAGGGCCCCTCGAAGTACACCTCGCCGCCGACGGTCGGCACGCCGATCGAGTTGCCGTAGTGCCCGATGCCCGACACGGCCCCGTCGAGCAGGTAGCGCGCGCGGGTGGACGCCGGCGAGGGGTGGGAGATGGGCTCCGCCTCTGAAGAGGCTGCGCCGGGATGGGTCGCGTTGTGCGGATCCGCCGCGCCCGGGCTCCCCTGCCCGCTGTCGAAGACCTCTCCGAAGCGCAGCGAGTCGAGCACCGCGATCGGTCGCGCCCCGATCGCGAAGATGTCGCGCAGGATGCCCCCGACGCCGGTGGCCGCCCCCTGGAAGGGCTCCACGGCGCTCGGGTGGTTGTGGGACTCGACCTTGAAGGCGCACACCATGCCGCCGCCGACGTCCACGGCGCCCGCGTTCTCGCCGGGGCCCATCACCACGTGGGGCCCCTCTGTCGGCAGCGTGCGCAGCAGCTTCTTGGAGTGCTTGTACGCGCAGTGCTCGCTCCACAACAGCGAGTACATCGCGAGCTCCACCTGGTTCGGCGGACCGTCCTGGTGCGCGCAGATCAGCTCGTACTCGGCGCGCGTGAGGCCGAGCGCGAGTGCGTCGTCGACCGTGGGGAGCACGGCGCTCTCAGACACGGGCGCCCTCCACCGCGAGGCGCATCGACTCGAAGATGCGCAGGCCGTCGGTCGAGCCGGTGAGCTCATCCACCGCGTGCTCGGGGTGGGGCATCAGCCCGAAGACGTTGCCGGCCGCGTTCTGCACCCCGGCGATGTCGCGCAGCGAGCCGTTGAAATTGTGGCCGGGCGCGTAGCGCAGTACGACCAGGCCGCCCCGCTCGAGCTCGTCCAGCGTCGGCTCGTCGGCGTAGTAGCGCCCCCACGAGTGCTTCGCGGGGATGCTCAGGAAGGCGGGTTCCGAGGTGCGAGCACCCTCGTCTCCATTCCCATCCGATCCGCACGCGCGGGTGAACGCGCTGTCGGGATTGACGACCTCCAACTCGACCTGGCGGAAGGTGAAGCGCAGGTGCGCGTTCGGCAGCAGCGCGCCCGGCAGCAGCCGCGCCTCGCACAGCACCTGGAAGCCGTTGCAGATCCCCAGCACCAACCCGCCGTCGTTGGCGAACGCGATCACCGCCTCCATCACCGGCGAGAAGCGCGCGATCGCCCCCGCCCGCAGGTAGTCGCCGTAGGAGAAGCCGCCGGGCACGACGATCGCGTCTGCCCCCTTCAGGTCACGCTCGCCATGCCACAGCAGCTCCGCGTCGGCGACGCGCCGAGCGGCCTGCAGCGCATCGACCTCGTCGCAGCTGCCAGGGAACTGGAGGACGCCGAACTTCATCGAGCCGTCAGCGAAGCGACCGCTGTGGCGTCGGCCGGATCGATGCGCTCCAAACCGGGGATCCCGTCGAAGCCACGGTCGGGGCTGAGGATCGCATCAATGCCACGATTCAGCGCCTGGGCCGCGAAGATCGCATCGCGCATGTCGAGGCGTTCGTGCTCGCACCACAGGTCAAGGGCGCGCTCGATGTCGCTGGGCTCGACCACGTGCAACCGGGACGTGCCGGCGATGTTGCGTGCATCCGTGGCGGCTGTGCGACGAGTTACGCCACGCCTGAGCCTCACATAAGCGAACTCGTGAATCAGCTCTAAGCTTGCCTCCGCTGCGAGGAGCCCCTGCTCGCCGGCGCTCATAATGGCTCGGCAGGGGTCGCGATAGGGATGTTCACCGCCGAGCGCATAGATAAACACGCTCGTGTCGAAGAGGAAGCGGCGCACCAGCAGGTCAGTCGTAAGTGTCGAGGATGCGTGTGACGCTCGCATACCGGTCTTTGAGCATCTGCTTCTTCATCACCGGCCAGTCATCGACGGGCATCGGCTCCGCGGCAAGCAGTTTCGCGAACGCTTCAGAGCGCGCATCCTGAACGCGCGAGAGCTTTTCGTCGATGGCCTCGCGAATCAGGGCCCCGAGTGAGATGCCCCGGTGCGCCGCTGTTTCGCGCAGGCGCTGATGGAGATCGTCGTCAAGTAGAAGCTGAGTGCGGCGCGTGAGCTGCGGCATATTGAAACCTTAGCATGCACATGAGCAGATGCACATGCACATATTACGCTTTTACAACTCGCTCCAAGGCGGGTCAGCCGCCGCGGTCGAGCAGTTGCACCTCGTACTCCTCCACCAGCGGGTTGGCGAGCAGCTTCTCGCACATCGGCTGCAGCTGCGACTCGTCCTCCACATCCAGCTCGACCAGGCGGCCGACGTGGACGTTGGCGACGCGCGCGAAGCCCAGCGCCGGCAGCGCGCGCTCGACCGCGATCCCCTGCGGGTCGAGGATGCCCGCCTTCGGGCGGATCAGCACGCGGGCGCGCATCAAGCCCCGGGGGCGGTCCGGTCCAGCCACGCCTGGAAGGGCTCGCCGGCGATCCGTTCGTACGCCTCCACGTAGCGCGCGCGGGTGCCCTCGACGACGTCCGCGGGGATCGCCGGCGCCGGTGGGCGCTTGTCCCAGCCGCTGTCCGCCGCCCAGTCGCGCACGTACTGCTTGTCGAAGCTCGGCTGACCCTTTCCCGGCTCGTAGTCGTCGGCTGGCCAGTAGCGCGAAGAGTCCGGCGTCAGCACCTCGTCGCCGAGCACCAGCGGGTGGGTGGGATCCTGTTCATCGAAGCCCAGCTCGAACTTCGTGTCCGCCAGGATCACCCCGCGCTCGCGCGCGTGAGCGGCAGCGAACGTGTACAGCTCGATCGACACGTCGCGCACGCGCTCCATCAGCGCGCGGTCGCCAACCAGCTCGGCGGCGCGCTCGAAGTCGATCGCCTCGTCGTGGCCCACCTCGGCCTTCGTGCTCGGCGTGAAGATCGGCTCGGGCAGTTGCTCCGACTCGCGCAGGCCGCTCGGCAGCTCGATCCCCGAGACGGCGCCGGTCGCCTGGTAGTCCTTCCAGCCCGAGCCGGTGATGTAGCCGCGCACCACGCACTCGACCGGCAGCATCCGCAGCTTGCGCACGACCAGCGCGCGGCCGCGGGCCTCCTCGGGCACGCCCTCGGTGGCGGAGATCAGGTGGTTGGCGACGATCTGCTCGGTCTTCTCGAACCAGAACACCGACAGCCCGGTGAGCACCTTGCCCTTGTCGGGGATCGGCGTCGGGTGGACCGCGTCGTAGGTCGAGATGCGGTCGCTGGCGACCATCAGCAGGCGGTCGTCGAGGTCGTACAGCTCGCGCACCTTGCCGCTGGCGAGCAGGGGCAGGTCGGCGAGCGCGGTCATGGGCTCGACTCTATTTGATCCCACCCACCCGCGGCGCGAAGCGATCAGGCGGTTGTGCAGGGCGGCGCGCAGCGGTCAAGCGACTTGCCCCGCTGCCAGCGCGGAGCCGTCACGCGATCTCATCCAGCCGGGCGACGATCTCCTGCGCGTAGCGGACGTAGTGGCCGTAGTCGAAGATCGCGTCGAGATCGAGCTTTGCGGGGATGAGACCCGCCCGCCCATCGGCGGCGAGCAGCTCGCGCAGGGGGGTGCGCGTGTCCCACGCCTGTTGCGCGACGCGCTGCACGAGGTAGTAGGCGTCGTCGCGGCTCATGCCGCTTCCGACCAGCGCCAGCAGTAGCCGCTGGGAGAAGATCGCGCCGTAGGTGAGCTCGAGGTTCTCGCGCATCCGCACGGCGTCCACCGTCATGCCCTCTACCAGCGCCCTCGCGCGGTGCTGGAGGTAGTCGATCAGGGTCGTGGAGCCCGACAGCACGATCCGCTCGACCGAGGAGTGGGAGATGTCGCGCTCGTGCCACAGCGCCACGTTCTCCAGGCCCGCCTGTGCGTTGCCGCGCAGCACGCGCGCCAGACCTGAGATCTGCTCGGCCTTGATCGGGTTGCGCTTGTGGGGCATCGCGCTCGAGCCCTTCTGGCCGGCGCGGAACGGCTCCTGCAGCTCGCGCACCTCCGTGCGCTGCAGGTGGCGCACCTCGGTCGCCAGCCGCTCCATGCCGGCGCCCGCGAGCGCGATCGCGCTCAGCAGCTCCGCGTGGCGGTCGCGCGCGACCACTTGCGTGGAGACCGACTCGCGCTCCAGGTGCAGGCGCGCCAGCACGCGCGCCTCGAACTCCGGGCTGGTGGCCGCGTACGTGCCCACCGCGCCCGAGATCCCCCCCACCGACACCTGCGCGAAGGCGCGCTCCAGGCGCTCTGCGTTGCGGTGCGCCTCGAACGCCAGGCCCGCCAGCTTCACGCCGAAAGTCGTCGGCTCGGCGTGCACCCCGTGCGTGCGCCCCACGCACAGCGTCTGCACGTGCTCGCGCGCGCGGGCGGCCAGCGCGTTCAGGAGCGCACGTGCCCCCGGCACGATCGCTTTGCCTGCGGCCTTCAACTGCAGCGCGAGCGCCGTGTCCAGCACGTCCGAGGACGTCAACCCGAAATGGATCCAGCGGCCCGCCTCCCCGGCGGAGGCGGCGAGCACGTCCACGAACGCCGCGAGGTCGTGCTCGGTCGTGCGCTCGCGCTCGTTGACCGCCCCGACGGTGAAGGTCGCCCTGCGGATCGCCTCCAGGTCGGCCTCGGTTGGGCCGTTGCCAGCCCCCAGCAGGAACGGCAGCTCCTCGCACGCCGCCACCTCCACCTCGCGCCACGCCTCCATGCGCGCCTCGTCGGTCCAGATCGCGCCCAGCGTAGGGCGGGTGTAGCGCTCGATCACCCCTGGATTATCCTCGCCCTCGAAGCGCGACGCGCTCACGGCAGCGTCTCCGCCGCGGTCGCTCGGCTCACGCCGTGAGGATCTGCGCCGCGAGGATCGCCGCGTTGCGGGCGTTGTCGAGGCCCACGCACGCCACCGGCACGCCCGGCGGCATCTGCACGATCGAGAGGATCGCGTCGAGGCCGCCCGCCGCGCTCAGACGGCCCGACAGCGGCACGCCGATCACCGGCAGGTCGGTGTGGGCCGCCACCGCGCCGGGCAGCGCCGCGGAGATGCCGGCGCCCGCGATGATCACGCGCAGGCCCCGCATCTGTGCGTTCTTGGCGTATTCCGCCACCACGTCCGGTTCGCGGTGGGCCGACATCACCCGCAGCTCGTGCAGGATGTTGCGCGCCCGCAGCTCCTCTGCGGCCTTCTCCATCTTCTCCATGTCGCTCCCCGAGCCCATCACGATTCCTACGCGCGGGGCGTCCACGTCGAGCTCCTCCAGTTGCGCGCGCACCTCGGTCTCGCTCAGCGCGGTCGCGATCGGGGTCACGTCACCCACGCTCGATCGCCTCCGCGCCGAGGCTCTCGCTGGGCTCGTCCTCATACCAAGCCCGCATCCACTCCTCGACATCTCGCACCTCCGGGTCGGGCGCCACCGCGGCGGCGATGTCGCCGCGCATCTGCATACCGTCGAAGGAGATCATCCGCGCCGCAGCATACGCCGCTTCGCGGGCCTCCTCGGGACCGTTGCCGAGCGCCGTCACGTTCAGCACTCGCCCGCCGGCGGTCACCAGCTCGTGACCGGCGAGCGCCGTTCCCGCGTGGGTCACCTCCACCCCCTCGGGCACGCGATCCAATCCCACGATCGGATCGCCCCTGGAGGCGGACTCGGGGTAGCCGGCGCTCGCCAGCGTCACCGTCACCGCCGACTGGGGCGACCACCTGAACAGCAGCGCATCTTCGCTTTCCTCCTCCGTCTGGCCGAGGCCGCCGGCGCGCGCGGCGCGGAACAGCAGCCTCAACAGGTCTGACTCCAGGCGCGGCAACAGCGCCTGCGCCTCGGGATCGCCGAAGCGCACGTTGTACTCGAGCACGCGTAGCCCCTTCGCCGTCAGGATCGCGCCGGCGTACAACACCCCATGGAAGGGGATCCCTCGTGAGCTCATCAGCTTGACGATCGGGTCGTGGATGATCGGGGCGAGGTGCCACTCCGTTTCGCCCGGCAGCTCCGCCAGCGGCGAGTAGGCGCCCATCCCGCCGGTGTTCGGGCCGCGATCGCCGTCGAAGATGCGCTTGTAGTCGCGCGCCGGCGTCAGCGGGTACGCGCGCTTCCCGTCGCACAGCGCCAGCAGCGAGATCTCCCTGCCGGACAGGCGCTCTTCGACGACCGCGCTCGCGTCCACGCCGGCAGATGGATGGGTGGGGTTGCCAGTCGAGAAGCGGCCCTCGACGAAGATCTCGCGCAACGCCTCCTGTGCCTGCTGGGGTGAATCCGCCACCGTCACGCCCTTGCCGGCCGCGAGGCCGTCGGCCTTCACCACCACCCCCGGGTCGGCCAGCTCCGCCACCGCCGCCATGCCCTCCTCGAGCGTGTGCGCGTGGCGCCAGCACGCGGTTGGCACGCCCGCCTCCTCCATCAGCTGCTTGGCGAACGCCTTGGAGCTCTCCACGCGCGCGGCGGCGGCGCTCGGGCCGAACGTCAGGTGCCCGCGGCTGTCGAGCGCGTCCACGAGGCCCGCCACCAGCGGCGCCTCGGGCCCCACCACGGTGAAGTGGATGCCCTCGCGCTCCACGGCCGCGACGATCCCCGCGACGTCGTCGGCCGCCACGTCGATCAGACGCGCGTCCCGCGCGATGCCGGCGTTGCCGGGAGCGCACAGCAGCTCCGGCGCTTCCTCGGAGCGCGCGAGCGCACGCACCAGCGCGTGCTCGCGTCCGCCCGAGCCGACGACGAGGACCCTCATGTCAGAGGGACGCGATGAAGTCGTCGACAGGAATCGCGGTTAGGGTCTCGTAGCGCACGGTGCCGCGCGAGCCCAGCTCCAGCGAGACGCGCGCCATCGTCTGCTCGTCGGGCGCCTCGAGGATGTTGACGAAGTCGAAGCGCCCGAGCGTCGCCCACTGCGCCTTCACCTTCGCGCCCAACTGCTCGACCTCGCGGTTGACCTCGCGGATCCGTTGGGGGTTGTTCTTGACGGTTTGCACGCCCTCCGGCGTCAGGTTGGCGAGCATGATGTAAGTCGGCATGGGGGTCTCCTCCTCGGGGTCGTGGCTCGCGCCCGGGTACGCTGGCCGTTGATCGAAGCGCCTCTAGGTTAGACCTTGAGCCGCGGTTGTGGCGGCTGGGGTGGGTTGGCCGCCGGCGGAGCCAAGTTTCGCCCGACTGTTTCCGACTTCTTGCCTCGCCGCTCGCGCGAAAATGCCCACCAATACTGGGGATTGTCGGCGTTTCCCAGCGCCTCGGGATCCTCGTGCGAAATTGGGCTTGACGGCCGGCCGCAGGTCGTGCATGGTGGATGGCAGCCTTGAATGGGCTCGGTAGGAGCTTCGTTGAAGGCATAAATAGAAGACCGGAGCGTCGCTCGCGCTGCGTGAGCGTCGCCGCGGCAAAACCATAGCTGCCCGGCGGTTGCCGGTGCAGAAAGGAGAAGTTCATCGATGACTCGATTTAGGTTGATCCTGATGAGCGTTGTGGCGATGCTCGCTGTGGGCGCGTTTGCGTCGGCATCGGCATTGGCCATTACGCCGGTGTACTTAGTCTGTTTAACAAAAACCGGTGGGAAATTCAAAGACCGTAACTGCTCGGAAACGAGCGGATCGGGAACTTTTGAATTAGTTGAAGTGACCAGCAATTTAGGAGTAAATGGCACACTTGGTACCGCCGGCACACTGGGTGTTTCGAAACTAAAAAGCACCCTACTTTCAGCCGAAATCCTCATTATATGTAAAAAAGGTAAATTTACCGGGGAAATTGGGCCGAAAGGTTTATCAACAGGGACAATAACCTACGAAGCATGCTCGGCCGGCAACAAAAAAGAAACCTTCGAAAACTGTGAAGTACCCAACATCGGTTTCAATTTCGTCGACCAGCTGGTCGAAAACTCAAAAGGTGAAATCGAAGACGAATTTAAACCTGCCGCAAAAGGTAGTGCCCTCTTTGTGAATATAGAAATCAAAAACAAAGAAGGCAAAAGTTGCCTTCAGAAAGGTACTTTTCCAGTCGACGGAACGCGAAATGCTGGAACTGAACCAGCGTCGACCGGGGCTAGGTTATTAAGAATACTCTTATTCAGCGAAACGTCGAAGAGTAATCTGACATTCAACGGTGAACCCGCTACCTACATTGGTGAAGCAAGCATCGATCTTAACAACGACGACAGTTGGGGTGCGTGCATCATACCATAAGATAACGAAGAGCGTGGTCGCGCCACATCCGTGGCGCGACCATCGCGACCATGTCTCTCCCGGCCCATCATGTGACCATATAGCCGCGAGTCGGGCGTCAGAAGGGTCACATCAACGAAAATAGCAGCCGCCAGCCAAAGTTAGAAACACATCTGGACTGCCTACGTCTAAAATGCTAGCCTACTAGCAAACCATAGGTACGAAGGCGGAAAGGAAAGAGGAGAGGCAATCCATGAGGGGGGTCTGCTACCGACGGGCAACCACAGTGACTACGTCGCTCGTGCTGGCCATGTCGGTCTGTGGCGCGCTCGGTATCGCGACGCGCGCTGAGGCCTGTCCGTCTGAAACCGAACATGTCCGAGAAGCAGAGCCATACGCCGCACAGTTGCCGGACTGTCGAGCGTACGAGCAGGTGTCCCCCGTGGACAAGAACACGACGGACGCAATGGGAAAGCCCGGCTTTGTGGAAAGCTCGCCGTCGGGGGAAAACGTGAGTTATTACTCTGTTGTGCCATTTCCGGGCATAGCGAACTCATCAGAATTCCCGAGCTATCTCAGCACGCGCGTGGGGACCCATTGGTCGACGCAGGGCCTGCTACCACCGACCGAACCAGACGCAGTTAGCGAAGTGCTCGGCCTAATCGAAAATGGTAACCAAACCGTCGTATATGTGAGTGAAGAAGAAGGCGGATTGCTAAAAGGAGCCGTGAAAGGGCCCGGAGATGTGTTTGGCAATCTCTATCTTCGCGACAACCTCACAGAAGAATACAGGCTGCTCGCGGGGGGTGTGAGCGAAGTCCGGTTTGCCGGTGCGACCCCGGATGGCTCATATGTCCTCTTTTCTGCTGTCTTGGGCGTAAAACAGGAACTCGGAGGAGTCACTGACCCGCACTTTGTGCCGTATCTGTTCGAGTGGGACAGGGAAACAGGGCAGGTCAGCTTGGTCGGTGTGGCGGGAGGCGGCCCTCCGCAGAAAGGAGCGGTCGCCGGCCCGAACGAATCGGAAGAAAAAATCGAAGGATCAGCGTACGCCTATGATCAGAACGCGATTTCATCGGATGGATCGCGAATCTTCTTCTCGGAAGTAGCAGAAGGCCGCAAAGTATATCTGCGCGAACCAGGCGCGATCCCCCCCAAGACGATCGAAGTGTCGCAAGGCCAAGCGCGGTGGCTCGCGGCGACGCCGGACGGCTCCGAGGCGTTCTACGTCGAAGGTGGACAGCTCTACCGGTTCAACGTCGATAAGTTCGAGGAAAGCAAAAAGCCTGAACCGGAAGCACTTGCGGAAGCACGAGAAGGGCTTACCGGCGCGAGCGCCGGTGTGCTTGGTCTCGTCGGTATCTCCCAGGACGGGTCGTATGCATACTTCGTCGCCAATGGTGAAAAACTGGCTTCCAACGAAAATGGCGAGGGGCAGAATGCGACGGCCGGCGAGGACAATCTCTACGAGTGGCATGAAGGTGAACCTAGGCCCATTAGGTTTATCGCAATTCTCAACTCACATAGCGACGAAACCAATTGGGAGGGGTTCACGCACGACCGAGCTGGTGCGGCGGACGAAGGATCCAAGGCATCTCGGGTGTCTGCCGACGGAACGATTGTGCTCATCACCTCGACCAACAAATTGACCGAATATGAAAATGCCGCCTGGGGAGAGATCTACCTGTACGACGCAGGTGAACCGCTGTCGTCGACGAATCCAAGCTGTGTATCGTGCAACCCATCAGGAATTCCGGCAAAAGCAGGGGCCTATCTTTCCAATAACCCCGTCAACTCAGCTCCGGCGTCGCATTTTTCGTTTTTGACACGCAATTTGGCGGCGAACGGTGGACGGATATTTTTCCAGACTGCGGAATCGCTATTGCCCCAGCGTGCTACGGACGGACAGGAAAATGTGTATGAGTGGGAGCGGGAAGGCGTTGGCAGCTGCGGTGTTGGCGAGGGCGATGATAATGGTGGCTGCCTGTATCTGATCTCAACGGGTCAGAGTTCAGATCCGTCGTACTTCGGCGACGCGAGCGAAAGTGGCGGCAATGTCTTCTTTTTTACGCGCCAATCGCTTGTGGTCCAGGACCGGGACTACAACGTCGACGTTTACGATGCGCGGGAAGACGGGGGTCTGGCAAGCCAGAATACGATTCCGGAGAGCACTTGCGAAGGGGAAGGCTGCCTTGGCGCGCCCAGTCAGGCATCGGTGTTCGGAGCGCCGGGGAGTGTGACATTGTCAGGAGCCGGGAACCTGCCGCCCGTACAAACGCCTGAACGGAAAAAAACGGAAACGGAAACGCGAGCGCAGAAGCTTGAGAAGGCGCTGCGGGCCTGCAGGAGCAAGCCGGCTGGGCGGCGAGCACACTGCAAGGCACAGGCTCAGAAAAGATACGGCAATAGGGCCAAGAAGAGCAGCAGGCGAGGAAAGTGATGGTCGATCGCCGGCCCAGGGAAAGACGAGGGTCTTTTCTGCCGCCTGCCCTCGGTCTGGTGGTGCTGCTGTTGAGCATCACCCTGTGGCTGGTTGTCTTTGCGTACACCGCGCCTGCTGAAAGCTGGGCGGCCGAACCGTTTGGGATCAAGAGTTTTGAATACGAGGCCGAAATGGAAGGGGGTGCGCCTGCGACGCAGGCTGGCTCCCATCCGTACGCGATGACGACGACGTTCGAATTTTCTACCCACGGACCCCACCAAATAGAAAAAGAAATCGGCCTGGAACCAGTACCCAACGGTCTCGTGAAGGAAGTGGAAGTGAATCTTCCCGTGGGTGTGATAGCCAACCCAAATGCATCGATAGTCAAGTGCGCCGAGGCGGAACTCGACGACACATTCAGGTGCCCAAATGCCTCTGCGGTAGGTATTGCGACCCTTCATCTGGCGGCGGAGCATGGAGAACCGTACGGCAAAACGGCAATCTATAGTATGGTCCCGTCGCAGGGTGTGCCCGCAGAGCTCGGGCTGGTGGTTGATGGGATCGTCGTTCATGTTGTCGGAAATGCGCGGACGGGTAGAGATTACGGTCTGTCGGCGCAAACGTCGGATATTCTCGAGAAGGGCGACCTCTACAGTACGGCCGTGACGCTGTGGGGCGACCCATCCTCCCCGATTCACAACGAAGAACGTGGGCTATGCGCGACAAGCCCTCCAGTAGAAGAAAGGGGAGTCCCGGGAAAACAGAAGGAAAGGGAAAAATGGGAAGAACACTTGCAGGAAGCGATCAAAAGGCGGGAAGAAGAGAAGAAAAACGGTGAACCACTTTCCCCATTCGAAGAAGAAGCCGAGGAATCTCACTACCGCTTCAACTGTCCCGTCCAGCAGACCAATAAGCCGTTTCTGACGTTGCCAACGGCCTGCACAGGCGATCCCCTCGTTGCGACGATGAGCGCCGATTCATGGGAAGAACCGGAAGAACCAAAAAAGTTCAAAAACAAAGCGGAAGCAACGTCGCCCCCGATCGTCGATTGCGGTGAACTTGCGTTCGGTCCGAGGCTGTCGGTGAAGCCGGCGGAGCCGGAAGCGCCGGCGACGGAATCGCCGACGGGACTGCAGGTCGATCTGAATATTCCGCAGGAAGAAAGCTTGGAAGGGCGGGCCGAGTCCGATCTGAAGGAAGCGGTCGTCACGCTGCCGGCGGGGATGACGGTATCGCCTTCGGCAGCCAACGGGATCGGCGTCTGCACGGACACGCCGGAACCGGAAGAGCCCGGGGAACCGGAACGGCCTGGGGGCGAGATCGAACTGCTGTCGGCGAGGCCGGTGAAGTGCCCCAGTTCGTCGAAGGTGGCTACGGTGGAAGTCGTCACGCCCCTGCTTGAACAGCCGTTGCAGGGCACGGTTTATCTCGCCGAACAGGGCAACCTGCCCGGCTATGGATCCAACCCCTTTGGCTCGCTGTTCGCGCTCTATCTCGTCGCCGAAGGCGACGGGGCCGTGGTCAAGCTGCCAGGCAAGATCGAGCTCAACGACACGACGGGGCAGCTGACCGCGAGCTTTGGCAAGGATCCGGCGACCAGTCTCTCGACTGGGACCGAACAGTTCCTCCCCCAGCTCCCCTTCAGCGAACTGAAGATGCACTTCCGAGGCGGGCCCAGGGCGCCGCTCGTGACGCCCTCATCGTGCGGCACGTACACGGCCACCTCGCAGCTGACGCCGTGGGATGGGAACCCGGCGGCCGAACCGGCCAGCAGCTTCACGGTCGCGGAAGGCTGTGGCGCACGGGGCTTCTCGCCGACGCTGCAAGCCGGCACCAGGAACCCTCGGGGGGGGGGCTTTAGCGATGAGACGGTCACGATCGCCCGTAACGACGGGGAACAGGATCTCGGCGGGGTCACCGTGACGACGCCCCCGGGCCTGCTGGGGATGCTCTCGAAAGTCCCGCTGTGCGGGGAACCGCAGGCGAGCGAAGGCACCTGCGGCTCTGAAAGCCTGATCGGAGAAACGACGGAGGTTGTCGGCCCCGGGGCCGAGCCATACACGGTCAAGGGCGGCCATGTCTATCTGACGGGCCCCTACAACAACGAGCCGTTCGGTCTCTCGATCGTGGTGCCGACGGTCGCCGGCCCGTTCACGCTCGAAGGCGAGCACGGCGGTGTCGGCAAAGAAGTTGTCCGTGCCTCGATCGCCGTGAATCCAAAGACGGGCGCGCTCACGATCGCAAGCGGCCCGCTGCCGAGCATGCTCGAGGGCGTGCCGCTGGACATCAGGGCAATCGACGTCGACGTCAACCGCGAAGACTTCACATTCAACCCGACCAACTGCGAAGAAATGCACGTGACCTCCTCGATCACGAGCACCGAAGGCGCGACCTCGACGCCGTCCAGCCCCTTCCACGCGGCGAACTGCGCGGCGCTCCCGTTCAAACCAGTCTTCTCGGCCACGACGCAGGGCAACGCCAGCGACCGGGGCAACGGTGCCTCGCTTGACGTCAAAGTGACCCAGCAGAACGGGGAAGCCGCGATCCACTCCGTCTACCTGGAACTCCCCGCGAAGCTCCCGGCACGGTTGACCACCCTGCAGAAAGCGTGCACCGAAGCGACGTTCGATACGAACCCGGCGAGCTGCCCAGCCTCATCGGATGTGGGGAAGGGGATCGCGCATACCCCGGTGCTGCCGGTCCCGTTGGAAGGCCCGGCGTACTTCGTCTCCCACGGCGGCGCGCAGTACCCGGAACTGGTGTTCGTGCTGCAGGGCGACGGCGTGACGATCGACCTCGCCGGCGAAACGCACATCAACCCGAAGACCAAAATCACCTCGAGCACGTTTGGGACGGTCCCGGACGCGCCGATCTCGAGCTTCGAAGCGATCCTCCCAGAGGGGCCCGACTCCGCGCTCGCGGGCATCACTCCGAACAAGGGCCTCTGCGCCTCCAGCAGCATCTCGATGCCCACCACGATCACCGGACAGAACGGGGCACAGATCAAACAGACCACCAAAGTTGCGATCACCGGCTGCCCGAAGAAGCTCAAGCATCCGCCGAAGAACAAGCACAATAAGCACAAGAAAGGCAAGAGGGCCCGTCGCTGACGCCGGCGACGGCCGAATCCTCAGCCCGCGGCGGTGGCGGCTGCCGCGACCGGTTCGAACGTGAGTCGTCCGTCCACAGCGTCCACGCGGATCGTATCGCCGGGGCGCAGGCTGCCCTCCAGCAGCGACAGCGCGAGCCGGTCGGTCAGCTGCTTCTGGATCACCCGGCGCAGCGGGCGCGCGCCGTAGGTGGGGTCGTAGCCCATGTCGCCCAGCAGCTCGCGCGCGGCCTCGGTGAGCGTCACCTCCACGCCGCGCTCACGCACGCGCGCGATCACGCGCTCCACCTGCAGATCCACGATCTCCCCGAGCTGATCGCGCGTCAGCGATGTGAAGCGCACGATGTCGTCGAGGCGGTTGACGAACTCCGGTTTGAAGTGGCTCAGCAGCGCCTCGCGCAGCGTGATGTCCGACGCGGCGTCCTCGTCGCTCACGGGAATGTTTGAGGTCATGATCAGCACCGTGTTCTTGAAGTCCACCGTGCGGCCCTGCCCGTCGGTGAGGCGGCCGTCGTCCATCACCTGCAACAGCGTGTTGAACACGTCGGGGTGTGCCTTCTCGATCTCGTCGAGCAGCACCACCGAGTATGGGCGCCGGCGCACCGCCTCGGTCAGCTGGCCGCCCTCTTCGTAGCCCACATATCCGGGCGGGGCGCCGACCAGGCGCGAGACCGTGTGCTTCTCCATGTACTCCGACATGTCGATCCGGATCATCGCGTCCTCGGAGTCGAACATGAACTCCGCCAACGCCCGCGCCAGCTCGGTCTTGCCGACGCCCGTCGGGCCCAGGAGGAGGAAGGTGCCGATCGGGCGGTTGGGATCCTGCAGCCCCGCGCGGGAGCGACGCAGCGCGCTCGCGACCGCCTCCACCGCCTCGTCCTGGCCGATCACCCGCTCGTGCAGGCGCTCCTCCATGTGGATCAGCTTCTGCACCTCGCCCTCCAGTAGGCGGCTCACGGGGATCCCCGTCCAGCGGGCTACGACCTCGGCGACGTCGTCGGCATCGACCTCCTCCTTCAGGAACACCGGCGCCGCGGGGCGCTCGCCATCCTCGGTCTCTGCGCCAACTGACCCATCCGGGCCGCCCTCCAAGGCGGCCAACTCCTTTTCCAATCCTGGGATCTCCCCGTAGCGGAGCTCCGCCGCGCGCTGCAGGTCGGCCGCGCGCTCGGCCCGTTCGGCCTCCACGCGCGCCTCCTCGAGCCGAGCCTTTTTCTCGCGCACGCCCTGGATCGCCTGCTTCTCGCTGAGCCACTGCGCCTTCATTGCGTCCGAGCGCTCCTTCAACTCGGCCAGCTCGCGCTCGATCGCCTCGCGGCGCTCGGCCGATGCCTCGTCGGTCTCCTTCTTCAACGACGTCAGCTCGATCTCCAGTTGCATCACGCGGCGGTCCACCTCGTCGATCTCGGTCGGCAGCGAGTCGATCTCGATCCGCAGCTTGCTCGCCGCCTCGTCGATCAGGTCGATCGCCTTGTCTGGCAGGAAACGATCGGCGATGTAGCGGTGCGAGAGCGTCGCTGCGGCGATCAGCGCGCTGTCCTGGATGCGCACGCCGTGGTGCACCTCGTAGCGCTCCTTCAGCCCGCGCAGGATTGCGATCGTGTCCTGTACGGAGGGCTCGCCGACCATCACCGGCTGGAAGCGCCGCTCCAGCGCCGCGTCCTTCTCGATGTGCTTGCGGTACTCGTCGAGCGTCGTCGCGCCCACCGCCCGCAGCTCGCCGCGCGCAAGCATCGGCTTGAGCAGGTTCGCCGCGTCGACGGCGCCTTCCGCCGCGCCTGCGCCGACGATCGTGTGCAGCTCGTCGAGGAACAGGATCACCCCGCCGCGGGCCTCCGAGACCTCCTTCAGGACGGCCTTCAGCCGGTCCTCGAACTCGCCCCGGTACTTGGCGCCCGCGACCAGCGAGCCCATGTCCAGCGCGATCACGCGGCGCTCGCGCAGCGACTCCGCCACGTCGCCCGCCACGATCCGCTGCGCCAGTCCCTCCACGATCGCGGTCTTGCCCACGCCCGGCTCGCCGATCAGTACCGGGTTGTTCTTCGTGCGCCTGGAGAGCACCTGGATCACGCGCCGGATCTCCTCGTCGCGGCCGATCACGGGGTCGAGCTTGCCCTCCTCGGCGAGCTTCGTGAAGTCGCGCCCGAAGCGCTCCAGCGCCTGGTACTTATCCTCGGGGCTCTGGTCGGTCACGCGGTGGGGCCCCCGCACCTCGGCGAGCGCCTGGAGGAGGCGATCATTGCTGGCGCCCACGGCGCGCAGCGCCTGGCCGGCGCGGCCCTTGTCCTCCGCGAGCGCCAGCAGCAGGTGCTCGGTGGAGATGTACTCGTCGGCCAGGTCCTTCGCGTGCTTCTCCGCTGCGTGCAGCACTGCCAGCAGTTCGGCCGAGGGCTGGCCACCCTCCGTGGTCGAGGAGCCCTCGCCGAGGCGAGGGAGGTCATCGAGGGCGCGATTTGACTCCGCGCGCAGCGCCGGGAGCGAGACCCCCAGCTTTGTGAGCACGGGAACGACCACGCCGCCCGTGGCGTCCGTGGCGCCGCCCTCACTCTCGAGCAACGCCGCCAGCAGGTGGGCTGGCGTCACCTGCGGGTTGCGGCGCTCCTGGGCGAGGCGCGCGGCCGCGGCGAGCGCCTCCTGGGACTTGATCGTGAGCTTGTCTGTGCGCATTAAATCTAAGTCCCAGTGTAGCAGATTTTATGATTGGCTATGGCGCTCGTCTTGTCTTGACGCGGCCCAGCGGCCGCACGTCCGCCGCGCGCACGATCTCGCGACTGGGCGGGCGGGAGTTCGGGAACGGCACGAGCTCGGCGCGGAAGGAGCGGCGGACCTCCTCCAGGCGCTCTGCCAGCTCGACCTGGGCGTGCAGTGCCTGTACCTCCAGCTCCTCGATGCGGGCGTGCATCTGCTCGAGCTCGCGCTCGAGGTCGAGCACGCGCTCGACGCCGGCGAGGTTGAGGCCGAGATCCGCGGTCATCTCCTGGATGCGGCGCAGCCGCTCGACGTCCTCGCGCGAGTACAGGCGTGTGCCCTTGGGTGAGCGCTTGGGGTCGATCAGGCCGCGCGCCTCGTAGGTGCGGAGCGTCTGCGGGTGCATCCGTGCGAGCTGCGCCGCGACCGAGATCATGAACACCCCGCGGTCGGCCGCGACCTCGATCTCGACGCCGCTGGCCGAACGGGGGATGCTCGCCGGAGGCGTGTGTCTCCCCGCTTCGGTGGTGGGAGGCCGGCGCTCACTCATTGCGATGCCTGCTCGAACAGGCGCGCGCGGGGGTCGCTGCCGTTGGACGCATCCGCGAGCGCCTGCACCGCGGCGCTCTGCTCGTCGGTCAGCTCGTCGGGGACGTCGATCGTGAAGCGGTAGTGGATGTCGCCGCGATCCTTGCCGCCGAGCTTCGGCGGGCCCTCGCCGCGCAGGCGCTGCACCGTGCCGTGGGTCGTGCCGGGCTTTACGCGCAGCGTCTTTGAGCCGTTCAGCGTCGGCACCTTCACCTCCGCGCCGCGCAGCGCCTCCGGGATGCTCAGCGGCACCTCGACCTCGACGTTGTCGCCGCGCCGTTTGAACACGGGTGAGTGCGCCACATGCGTGATCACGTACAGGTCGCCCGGCGGCCCGCCGCGCGGGCCGGCCTCGCCCTTGCCGGGCAGGCGGATGCGCGAGCCCTCCTTCACCCCCGCGGGGATGTTCACGCGGTATTTCTTCACCGTGCGCACCGCGCCCGAGCCGTTGCAGGTCGGGCAGGGATCCTCGATCACCGTCCCCGAGCCGCCGCAGCGCGAGCAGGGCTGCGAGATCGAGAACATCCCCTGACCCTGCGTCTCGATCCCGCGGCCCTCGCACTTCGGACACACCTTCGGCGTCGTACCCGGCTTGGCACCGGAGCCGTGGCAGGTTGGGCAGATCGCTTGCGTGGCGACCGAAAGCGGCACCTGCGCTCCCGACACGGCCTGCTCGAAGGAGATCGACACCTGCGTCTCCAGGTCGCGCCCGCGCTCCGGGCGGGGCTGGGCGCGCGTGCGCCTGCCGCTCGCCGACCCCCCAAAGAGGTTGGAGAGAATGTCGCCCATCGAAGAGGCGTCGAAGTCGAAGTTGCCGAAACCCCCAAAGCCGCTGCCCCCGGCGTTTGCGTAAGGCCCGGAGCCGCTGTCGTACTGCTTGCGCTTCTCCGGGTCCGACAGCACGTCGTAGGCGTGGGAGATCTCCTTGAAGCGCGACTCCGCCTGCTTGTCGTCGGGGTTGCGGTCGGGGTGGTACTGGCGCGCCAGCTTGCGGTATGCCTTCTTCAGCTCATCGGGGGTTGCCTTCTTCTCGACGCCCAGCGTCGCGTACAGGTCCTGTTTGCCCGCCATCGCCGCGCCTCCTAAGCCGCCACCACGACGCGCGCAGGGCGGATCACGGTGCCGTTCAGCCGATATCCGGGCTGGTAGACCTCGACTACTGTGCCGCCGGCGGTACCCTCGACCGGCTGCGACAGCATCGCCTCGTGGTGCGCGGGGTCGAACCGCTCGCCCTTGGGGTCGAACGACTCGACGCCCACGCGCGCGAGCGCGGCGCTCAGCTCCGCGCGCACCAGCCGCACGCCGTCCAGCAGCAAAGAGTCCTCCGCGGGCCCTCCAGGCCCGCGGTCTGAAGGGGACGGCCGGCCTCCAGCCGGCCTCTGACCGGAGGCCCTTCGGGCCTCCTCCTGGTCTGCGGCCTCCAACGCCCGGTCGAGGTTGTCGAGCGCGGGCAGCAGCTCCTTGGCGAGCTTTGCCACGCCGCGCTCGGCCGCCGCGGCCGATTCCTTCGCCACGCGCTTGCGGTAGTTCTCGAAGTCGGCCTGCGTGCGCTGGGCGAGCGCCAGGTACTCGTCGCGCTGCGCCGCGATCGCCACCAGCTCGTCGAGGTCGCCCTCGAACTCGCTGACCTCGTCCTGCTCGGGTGCCGATCCGCTCGGACCGTCGGGCAAGGCGCCCTCCTCGGTGGGAGGTTGCGCCGGCGCGCCGGCGCTCTCATCCCCCGGCGCCTCTGGGACGCCGGGGTCATGCGAGTGGCTCAGCTGATCATCCTCTATCGCCTGCTCGGTGATGTCGCTCATCGCCTCTACGCCTTCGTCTCGTCGACGACCTCGGCATCGACCACGTCCTCATCGCCGGAGGCCGCGCCATTGCCATCGGGCGACGCGCCACCGTCGCTGCCGGCCGTCGCCGCCTGCTCCTGGGCGCGCTGGTACATCGCCTCCGATACGGCGTGGAAGGCGCTCTGCAGCACGTCGGTCTTGGCGTTGATCGCGGCGGGATCCTCCGACTCCAGCGAGTCGCGCACCTCCTTGATCGCCTCCTCGATGCGGGCTTTGGAGTCGGCGTCCACCTGGTCGGCGAGGTCGGCGAGCTGGCGCTCGGCTTGGTAGGCGGCGTTCTCGCCGTTGTTGCGAGCCTCTGCGAGCTCGCGCGCGCGGCGGTCCTCCTCCGCGTGGGACTCAGCGTCGGAGACCATGTTCTTGATCTCCTCCTCGGAGAGCCCCGAGCCGGCCTTGATCTCGATCTTCTGCTCCTTGCCGGTGCCGAGGTCCTTGGCGGAGACGTTGAGGATGCCGTTGGCGTCGATGTCGAACGCGACCTCGACTTGCGGGATGCCGCGCGGCGCCGGCGGGATGCCGGTGAGCTGGAACTTGCCCAGCGACTTGTTGTAGGTCGCCATCTCGCGCTCGCCCTGCAGCACGTGGATCTCGACCGAGGGCTGGTTGTCCTCGGCGGTCGAGAAGACCTCGCTCTTGCGTGTCGGGATCGTCGTGTTGCGCTCGATCAGCTTCGTCATCACGCCGCCCTTCGTCTCGATCCCGAGCGTCAGCGGGGTCACGTCGAGCAGCAGCACATCCTTGACGTCGCCGGCCAGCACGCCCGCCTGGATCGCGGCGCCGACGGCCACCACCTCATCGGGGTTGACCCCGCGGTGGGGCTCCTTGCCGGTTAGCTCTTTGACCTTCTCCTGCACCGCCGGCATGCGCGTCATGCCGCCGACCATCACGACGTGGTCGACCTCCTTGACGCCCTTGTCTTTGGCGTCGTCGAGCGCCTGGCGCACGGGTGCCACGACGCGATCGAGCAGCGCCGAGGTCAGCTCGGAGAGCTTCGCCCGCGTGAGACGCGTATCGAGATGCTTGGGCCCGGCCGCGTCCGCGGTGATGAACGGCAGGTTGATCTGCGTCTCCTGCGTCGTGGAGAGCTCGATCTTCGCCTTCTCCGCAGCCTCATACAGCCGCTGCAGCGCCATCGGATCGGCCGAGAGGTCGATCCCCTGGTCGCGCTTGAAATCGGCCACCAGCCAGTCGACGATCGCCTTGTCGAAGTTGTCGCCACCCAGGTGGTTGTCGCCCGCGGTCGACTTGACCTCGAACACGCCGTCGCCGATCTCCAGCACCGACACGTCGAACGTGCCGCCGCCGAGGTCGAACACGAGGATCGTCTGGTCGTTCTCCTTGTCGAGCCCATACGCCAGCGAGGCGGCGGTCGGCTCGTTGATGATGCGCTTGACGTCGAGCCCGGCGATCTTGCCGGCGTCCTTGGTCGCCTGGCGCTGGTCGTCGTTGAAGTATGCGGGAACGGTGATGACCGCGGAATCGACGCTTTCGCCAAGGTACGCTTCCGCGTCGGTCTTCAGCTTCTGCAGGATCATCGCAGAGATCTCGGGCGGCGAGTGCTGCTCGCCTCCGGCCTCCACGCGCGCGTCGCCATTGGGCCCGGCGACGACCTTGTAAGGAACAATCGACTCCTCCTCGCGCACCTCGCCCTCCTTGCGGCCCATGAAGCGCTTGATCGAGAAGACCGTGTTCTGCGGGTTCGTAACCGCCTGGCGCTTGGCGACGGTGCCAACCAGCCGCTCGCCGGAGGCGGCGAAGGCGACGACGGAGGGCGTGGTCCTGCCGCCCTCGGCGTTCTCGATCACCGTGG
>DASZIQ010000051.1:0-71773 GCA_035948945.1 Solirubrobacteraceae bacterium | reverse complement strand
ATCGAGCGGGCCCTCTCCGCCTCGGCTACCTACCGCCTCCAAGGCCACCCCCTCTTCGCGTATATGCGCCAGCTGCTCACCGCCCACGCCCGCGGCGACCCGCTCCCAACGCTCACCTGAGCAGAGGACTGAACGCGTACCACTTCCACGCCGCCAAAAAGGCAGGTAAACCAAATCAGGAATCGGGGAGACTGGATTAATTTGGCTTAGATCCTTGGGTTTCGGCTGGTTCGCAGCCGATTTGCAGCCGGTGTGTACGCCGAGCGCACGCCGCGAGGCTCCGCGATGCATGCTCGATGCACATCCTACCGTGCACCTGGCGTAACCAGCGACAGCCAGCCCGGGGGCGGTGGGCTGTCCCTGCTCACCGGTGGGTCCTGCGTGTGGCGTGTCGGGTCCTCCCCAGCGGGTAGCGGCGGCGCATGAACGGCGAGAACTTGGGCACCGTGAAGTCCACCTGGCCGCGGTCGGGGCTGTAGATGAGGCCCTTCTTGATGAGCGAGTCGCGTTGCGGGGAGGTGTAGGGCTGGCTGCGTCCGAGGCGCTCGGCGACTTGGGAGGTGCGGTAGGGGCCCTCGCCGAGGTCCGCCATGGCCGCCATGTACTCCCGCTCGCGGTCTGTGGCCTTCTCGAAGCGCACATGGAAGAACTCCTCATCGAGCTGTTCGTGTATGAGCAGTTCGGCCGCCAGCACGTCGGTGAGACGGATCGGCGAGGCCGGTGCCTGGTTCCACGCCTCCTTGCCGTAGGCCTGGATGAAGGCGGGGTAGCACCCGGACTCCCCAACGATCCGCGCGAGCGCGTCATCCTCCCAAGAGACGCCTGCCGCCTCGGCTGGCACGACGAGCGCTCGACGGGCCGCTGCGTCGTCGAGCACCGCCAGCTTGGGATAGGCGAACAGGCGCTCCGCGTAGGACTTGGCGTCAACCATCAGGCCGGGGAGCTGCGGCAGACCCGCGCCGACCAAGGCCACGGGGAGCTTCGTCTGCGACATGCGGTGCATGGCGGCGACGATGGCCTCCAGCTCCCCGCGCGCCAGGAACTGCATCTCATCAATGAGGAACACCACGCCTGCTTCGTGCTCGCGGGCCGTTTGACCGAGCTCCTCGAAGAGGTATGTCAGATCCCGCTCCAGATCGCCCGTCACGCCGCTTACGGCGTCGGGGTCGAACGAGAACTCGAGGCTGCCTGCGGTACTCGCGCCGATCTTGAAGCCTCGCAGCAGCCCGGTGAGCGATTGCACGCGATCTCCGAGCGCCTTACGAGCGCTGATTCCCAACAGAGCCTGGTACGCAGCGTTCGCGAGCTCCCCGCGGAAGTCGGTATCCGACTTGATCTCGATCGGCCGCGGCGCGGTCCACCCGGCATCCTTGGCGATGCTCTCGAACTCGAGCAAAAGCACCGTCTTCCCCACCCCTCGTAGGCCAGACACGATGATGCTGCGGTCGCTCAGACCGCCCCGCAGGCGAGCGAGCAGCGTCTTGAACTGCCGCTCCTGGGTCTCGCGACCGGTCAGCGCCGGCGGTGGGTTGCCGGCACCCATCGAGTATGGGTTGGTGTCGGGGTCCATCAGAGCCCAAAGGATATCAGGTTTATAGGATACTATATGCCATTATCGGATGATAAGTATATAATCATGTAGAAATCCTTAGACGCCCACCCGTCACACGACAACCGCTATGTCTCTTCAGCGACAAGCGCAGTGTTCTCGGCGCCAAAGCGCTCTTTCCGCCGCGCCGCGTAGGCGAGCCTCCGCCCCCACCCACTGGGTTACGGGCCGTAGACCGATGGCCCAACCACTTCGACTTCCACAACCCCGACCGACGCCGCCCGGCACCAGCTCACCGACGCTGCACACCTCGCTTGGCCCTGGCCAGCGCGCTCAATGAGCGCCAGCGCGCGCAGGCTCGCGTATGGAACGGGCGCCGTGCAACACGAGACGAACGTGCTCGTGATTCGTACTGGTGAGGCCAACGGATGACTCGACGATCGTGAGGCCGGCGTTCAGCGTCCCATGGTTCGCCTTGAGCAGCGCGAGCCCGGCGGAGTTGAGCGCCAGCCCAACGGTCGCGCCCATTCCCCCAGGAATGGCGAAGGTGGCCGAGCCGACGGTCGTCGTCTTGTAGCGCCGCTTCTCGGCCTTCCCGCGTTTCGCCGTCGTCGTGTGCCCGGTGCCCCCAGGCACCGCGTCGGTGACTGTGAGCGTCAGTTTTCCGCTGCATGTGCCCAAGCCGGCGCAGGCGAGCCTGACGGTCGCGTCGCCATCGCGTTGTGTCGTGATGCGTGTGTCTCTGAGTATCACTTCGCCGGGCGCGGAAACCGTAGGGGTGCTTCCGAGCGTCGGGCCAGCCGCGCCTGTGGTCGCGATTGTCGGGGTAGTGAGAACCGTCGGGGGGCTCGTCACCATCACCGACTGTGCCGAGGATGAGGAGCCTGTGAAGTTGTCGTCGCCGGAGTAGGTCGCGGTGAGGCTATGCACGCCCGGAGCGGCGTAGGTCAAGTGGCAACTCGCGTCAAGTCCGCCCGCGGAAAGCGGCTGACTCTCGCATATGCCGATGGGCGTCCCTCCGTTGAAAAACTCAACCGACCCCGACGGCCAGTTCGGTCTACCGCCACTCGCGGGATGCACGCTTGCCGTCAGAGTCACGCTCCCGCCAGTCGCGATCGTCCCTTCAGACGCGCTCAGCGTTGTGGTCGTCGGGCTCGCGCCCACCTCCAGATCATCAGTTGGAGACGCCGATCCCTGGAGGTCAACACTTGGATATGGGGTGTAGAGCGCAGAGAGGCGCACAGGGGATTCAGAGGCGGCGAACACGGTGATGCATGTGGCGAAGCCCGCCTGCGTCACCGGCCTGCGGGCGCAGTTGGGGATAGTGCCGGCCCCGTTCTTGAATTCAACGGTACCCGACGGTGCTTCTGAGCTCGTGGTGACAGTCGCCGTCAACGTCACCATCCCGTTGGTGATGGGATCGTTCGGGAGGGCCGAAAGCACCGTCGAGGATTCCGGGCCCCCGATCACCGTTCCTGTGACCGTCCTTGTCTCACCAGCGCGGTGGTATTCGATCCGCAGCTTCTGCGCAACCTTTTTACACGCTCCGGCAAATTCGACTGGAATTTCACTGCCTTCCGGAGCGTTGCCGAAGACCCCCGAGAGCGTGCCGGAAGCTGTGACCAGCGTATAGGTCTCGTTCGGAATGAGTGTCGGGCACGGTTCGCCGGCCTTGGGCGGCGCGACCAGCACCCCAAGCGATGCACCACCCAGTTCAATCGTCCCAGAAGAATACAGATCGGACCAGTCGATCCCCACGTTTGGCCCCGAGCCGGTGATCTCGAGTTCAAGAGCGCTTTGCGGGTCGAGCGCGACGCTGTCTGCCGCAAGCGTGCCTCCTTCGCTTCCATCGGTCGTTACATCCAACTCGCTGCCGACGCTCCGCAGCGCTCCAGTCGATCCCGCGCCGATGAGGAACACATAGTTGAGGTTCACCGGGTTGTCGTTCTCGGAGTTCAGCTGCTTGCCAAACAGGCCTACGACACCATTGAAGATCCCGGATTCACTGGCGTTCGCTCCGGTGAAGTTTACGGTCCCAAGCTCGTTGTTGGCGTCGAGATAGAGGGCGCCGCTTCCTTCCATATCGACGGTCAGTTCACCACCTCCGTCGCCGCTCAGTTCGCCGCCAAGCAGAAGCGCGTTCTCGCCAATGTGTTCCGGTCCGAGGCCGGCGATACTCCAACTCTGCGTGGAACCGATATTGATTCGATTTGAGATCGTGGCGAGCGTAGCATCGCTCGTTGCAGCTGCCGGCGACGCGGAAAGGTCTCCATTGAGCGTGAACGATTCTCCGGATATTTGGTAGTTCTTACCGTCGTCGATGCGCAGCGATTCGACTGTAAGTTCACTACGATTGTCTTCGCTCCTATAACATTCGCCAGAGCATGCGCCAAGCGCCGGAAAGCTGAGCTTGCTGATTGTTGATCCGTCGCTGGCACCAATTCCTCCCGCCCAGTTTTCAGGGGAGGACCACGAAGCAGAGCGACTGTCACCGGTCCATATCAATTCTAGTGGTGGCTCGGGCTCCAGTTCGGCGTCCAGTCCGCTTACTTCATGTCCCTGCGCAATCAATAATGGAGTGGCTTCTGAAGCACTCGTCTTTTCGTCGTAGACTTGGCTGATATAGCTCTGATTGAAGCTGTTGAATTCAATGCGATATTCCCCCGTTTCGAGCAATTCGATCGCGTATTCGCCGTTTGAGCCGGTCCACGCGCATTTATATTCGCCGCCAACCAGAGGATGTGAGCAAACGTTGATGTTGGCTATCGGACGCTTGGTCGTAGCGCTTATCACCCTCCCGGAAATCTTGCCGCCTTCTTCGAGTTCAGCATCTATCCCCGATGCGTCCACACCCAGGGCCAGGTGTACCGGGTCACCTCTTTCGCCAGTAGACCTGCCGCCATAGTGCTGACTGAAGTAGTTTTTCCCGTCGTTGTTGAATTCCAGGTAGTATTCTTCGGCGCGATCGGCCAAGCGCGAGAGCGTGTATTCGCCGTTGGAGTTGGTTTCACCTTCCAGCCCATCGCCAGATCCCTCTTCGTCATAGGCATGCACCCTGATTCCCGCCACAGGAGCCTTGGTGATGGAGTTGACCACCCTCCCGCTGATGCGACTGAATTCCTGCATTTCCTGGTCGATGCCGGCCGCGACGCCGCCGACTGGAACCAACACTTTGGTGGGCTCGTGTTCAAAAGTTGGGAAGACATTATTTTTGTAGTACTCGGGAGCCACATACTTTTCACCGAGGCTGCCCCCGTAACCAAACCCGAACGAGACCTGGTATTCGCCACCCGGCAGTCCTGAGATCGCGTATTCGCCCTGGGTGTTTGTCCATACACATTCCACGGGCCCCGCACAGACTTCGACTTCGGACGCGGGAGCATGCGTCTCTGCGTCTGTGACCGTGCCGATGATCTGCCCGCCTTCGGGTAGCTGCGCGTCGATTTCCGAAGTGGTATAGCCGACCACCGCGATCACCGTTTCCTGTTCGGATTCGGAGTACTTGTTGTTGTAGTAGGAGCGTTCGACATACCCGCTCCCGGCAGGGGCCGTGAAATGTATGTAGTACGATCCATCTTCAAACACGGATGCGGTGTATTCGCCTTTCGCGTCGGTGGTCGTACAGCCCCATGGACCGACGCCATTGCGGTTGATCGCGCAGACCTTGACCCCGGCGATCGGGGCGCCTGTCGCGGCGGCGGTCACCTTGCCCGTGACGTACCCGTGTTCTTCGGCGGCCAGGGCATTCGCGGCGAAGCCAAGAGACAACGCGACGGTCACAAGCAGGGCGGCGAAGAAGGCGACGAGCACGGCCCCTGAATCCCGGGCTGCTGTGAGGTTGCGCGCAGGTCGTCGGCGACGCATGGTGACTCCTACCCCCTACCCTGCTTGCTGCGCCGCTCGAGCATATCCACGATCGACCACGTATGGGCGACGGGGTCGCCGCCCAGCGAGGAGCGAAATATCACGGTCGCCGTGACGGGCAGGCCCTGGCCCCGCCCGAGCGCGTGCGCCAGCGCGGTCTTCGCGGAGGCGCTCGGCCTGACCGCGAAGCTGACGGCGCCCGAGTCCGCCGCGACCGCGCTGCCCCTGCCAAACCTGATCCTCTCCGGGAGGCACCTGCTGTCGAGCCTGACCTGATCCGTGCGGCACTCCGCGCTGGTCGCACGAAAGACACCAAACCGCCCGTTCTGAAAGGTCAACAGCCAGCTGAACGTCCCCGGACCGGCGACCGACGCCGTGAACTTGATCGCGCCCGTCCTGATGTTGACTTTCGGGTTGCCCAGCAGACTGAAGTCGCTGTTCGGCGCCGGTGTACGTAGTGGCGCAGATGCGAACGGGGATGAGGTGAGCGCTGGCGTAGGCGTGGGCATCGGTGAGGTCGAGGATGACGGTGTGGCGGGCGGTGCGAACCCGGGCGGGGATGGAGACACCGCTGCCGCGGGAGCGACGATAACTGTCTGGCGCACCGGGGGCGCCGCGACATATTCGCCGTTGCCCGCTTGGGCGGCTTCGATCGTGCACACCCCGGGGGCGATGAAACTCACGGTCGAGCCTTCCAGCGAACACGCGGACGGCGTCGCTGACGAGTACGAGACGGGCAGTCCCGACGAAGCCAGCGCCGACACAGCGTAGGTCGCCCCGCCGACGCTCGCGGAGGTCGGGGCGTCCGTGAGGAATTCGATCAACTGCGTTTCCTTGACCACCACCGAGCGCGTGACCCGCCCGGTTAGGCCAAGGTTGTCGGTGACGGTAAGCGTCGCGGAATAGGTGCCGCCCACAGCGTAGGTGTGAGTCTGTGCGGCGCCTTCGGCGCTGTCGCCGTCGCCGAAGCTCCAGTTGTAGCCGTCGATCGAGCCGTCGGGGCCGCTGGAGCCTTCGCCGCTGAGGTGGATCGGCGTACCCGCGATCGCCGGTCCGTCCGAGATGGCGATCGCAGCGGTCGGCACCTGGACTCCGGTGCCTCGGAGAGCCACGGACGGGGCCACCGACGCGCCGTTGTTGGCGCCGAAGCTCAGTGCCGCCGAGCGCCAGCCGATGGCGCCGGCGGTGAACCGCACACCGACCATGCAGGTCTGGCCGGGCTCGAGCGTTTCGCCTTCGCAGAGATCGGCGCCTTCTGGAATCGCGAAGTCCGCCGCGTCGGGCCCGGTGACCTGCGCAGGCCCGCTGAAGCTGAGCGGGGCGATGGGGGCACTGCCCGCGTCGCGCGCCTGCACCCACAGCAAGGGTCCCACTCGACCTACCGTCTGCGACCCGAAGCTCAGGCTCACAGGACTGGATATCTGGGGAGAAACGACATACACCGACACCGAGTCACCGCCGCCGAGCAGGATGGTGCTGCCTTCGGCGGAGAGCGCTAGGCTTGAGGCGCCCGGTAGCTTTCCGCCCTCCTGGGTCCAGATGCCATCCGGGCGCGTGAACACCAGTGCGGCTTCGTTGGCGCCGATCAGGGCAGTTTCCCCTGCCGCCGAGAGTTCGATCTCGGCGCCGAACCCACGCTCGCCGGGCTTCCCGTTGCCGGTGAGCTTCGGCCCGTCCTGCGTCCAGGTCGAGCCCAAGCGCGTGTAGGCCCACAGCGCCCCCACTCCCGCGTTGTCGTATGGAGCGCCGATCAGCGCGGTTGCGCCACTCGCGGAGAGCGCGAGGCCGGAACCGAACTCGCCCTGGCCGGTCTCTTCGCCACCGGTGAGCTTTGCTCCCTGCTGCGTCCACATGGAGTTCGAGCGCGTGAACACCCACGCCGCCCCCTGACGCCCATTGTCGTCGGGACCGCCGATCAGCGCAGTGTCGCCGTCGGCGGACAGCGCGACGCTGGAGCCGAACCGGCTTTCTTCCGATTCGCTCTCGTCGTCTGCGACGAGTTTTTCTCCCTCCTGGGTCCAGCTCGCGCCCGCCCGTGTGAACACCCACGCGGCGCCCGCGTACCCGTAATCGTCCGGGGCTCCGATCAGCGCGGTATTGCCGTCGGCCGACAGGGCGACGCTCATGCCGAACCGGCCCGCGCCGATCTCCCCTGTCCCGGTGAGCGCCGGGCCCTGCTGCGTCCAGGTCGTGTCCGAGCGCGTGAACACCCATGCGGCCCCGATCCCTCCGGCGTTGCCATAGCCTGCCACCAGAGCCGTATCGCCGTCGGCGGAGAGCGCAACGCTGTAGCCCACGTAGGCACCGCAGTAGAAGCCGCCGCAGCTCACTTCGCTCGCGTCGAGTTGCGCCTGCTCGATCCACGTCGACCCGGAGCGTACGTAGACCCAAGCAGACCCGCCGTAGAGTTCGTCGCCGGGACCACCCACCAGCATCGTGTCGCCGTCCGCGGAGAGCGCGACGCTGTGACCGAACTGCGTGCTGATACCCTGCTCGCCGGGCGCTGCGGTCAGCGCTTCACCCTGCTGCAGAAATGTCGCAGGCGTCGTCGCGACGGAGGCGAGCGTGGTCGCGCCAGGCTTGCCGGTGCGAGCGGAGACAGGCGCAATCGACACGATTGGGCTCGGCTGTGAGTGCCTGCTCACCACAAAGCTCTGCTGCACTTCGGCCGCTGGTTCATATTCGGCGTCGCCAGCCTGGTTGGCGTCGATCGTACATGTGCCCGCGCCGATGAAGCTCGTGGTCGATCCCGACACCGCACACACTGAAGGCGTACCGGACGAGAACGATACATCGAGGCCTGAGGAGGCGGTGGCCGCCACGGCATACGTCGGGCCGCCGACGGTGGCCGCGGCGGGTGGGCTAGAGGTGAATTCGACTTCCTGCGAGCGCACGCTCACCGCAAAGGATTGCTGGGCCTCGGGCGCCGCGTCGTAGTTGGAGTCACCGGCCTGTTCGGCGTCAATCGTGCACTCGCCCACACCGCTGAAGCTGACGGTTGTCCCCGATACCGAACACACCGACGAGGTCCCGGAAGAAAACGATACCGGCAGCCCGGAGCTGGCGCGCGCCGCCACGGCATATGTGGCGCCGCCGACGGTCGCCGCGGCCGGCGGCTCGGAGGTGAACGCCAGGCGCTGTGAGCCTATGCCGACGACGAACGACTGCCGCACTTCGGGCGCCGCGTCGTAGTTGGAGTTGCCGGCTTGTTCGGCGTCGATCGTGCAGGTTCCCGTTCCGATGAGGCTCACCGTCGACCATTCCAGCGAGCACACCGAGGGCGTGCCGGACGAGAACGCCACCTCAAGGCCCGACGAAGCGATGGCTTGCACCGCATAACTGGGGCCGCCAACGGTCGCGGAACCGGGCGCGATCGACACGAAGGTCGTGCTCTGCGAGCCCTTGCCCACCGTGAAGGACTGCTGCGCCTCGGGCGCCGCGTCATATTCGGCGCTGCCCGCCTGAGTGGCGTCGATCGTGCACGTGCCCGCGCCGACGAGCCTTACCGTCGTCCCAGCCAACGAGCACACCCAGGGCGTTCCCGAGGTCAATGACAGCGGTAGACCGGAGGACGCCGTGGCGGCCACCGTGTAGGTTGCCCCAGCGAGTTCCGCGGAGGCGGGCGCAGTCGAGCTGAATTTGATCGTCTGTGTTTTCCCGGCCGGCCCGACGGAAGGCCGGAATGCGCCGAGTCCGTCCGGGGTCCCCACGCCGGAGGAGCCATCGTAGCCGGGTCCCGCCAGACAGATCGCCCTGCTGTCGCAGCTGCTTTCCGCCTCTTCCAGCGCTGTGCAGCCGGAGAGGCCGGTTTCGTAGTTGTAGGACTTCAGACATTCGCCGTTGGAGCCACTTTCGACGTCGTGTAGTGAGCCGGGGGAAGTGAGCTCGTTCACGTAGAGGGTCTGGGCGGGATACGCCACGCCACCCGCCCCTCCGGCAAGTGCGAAGGTCGCGGCGATGAGCGGCGAAGAGAGACTCGTGCCGCCGACCGTCCCCCAGTCGAGCGGCCCAACTGTGCCGTCCCTTTCCACGAGCGTTGCGGAGTCGTAAACCGCCACCCCGGTGTAGGGGTCCGCGTCGGCGGACACGTCGGCGACGGCGCGCATGGACCCACAGCCGACGGCTGACCAATTCGCGAGTTCGCGCTGCCACGGTGGCGCTTCGTAGCGTTCGCTGCAGCCGCCGCCGGTGGCGCCGTCGCCATTCCACACCGTCTCGCCGGCCCAAGCGCCTTCGGCGGTGACGTTCAGACGTGTACCCCCGACGCCAACCACGCGCGGCGATGAAGCCGGCCAACCCACACTCCCCCTCGCCGTCAGAGCCTGCGGCTCCCAGTTGAGGTAGCCATAGTCACCCGCAGCCGCGGTGATCACGACCCCGGGATGGTCGAAGGCGGGGCTGGCGGCTGCCGGCTCGCCTCCCGCCCACGAGTTCGAGATCTCGGTCGCGCCCATTTTCGCGGCGGTTTCCTCGGCCGCTTCGAGGCTCAGGTAGGTGGTTTCGCTGGCCTCGACCAGGAGGATGTGGCAGTTCTGGCAGATTGCGTGGGCGGTCTCGATGTCGAGCGAGATCTCGACCGACCATCCCCCTTCGGATTCGGGCAGGGGGCCAGCCTTGCCTTTCTGGTTGACCTTCGTGAAGCAGCCGTTTGCAGTGGTACACGCGGGTAGATGAAACTCTTCGTCATAGACTTTGAGATCCGCTTCGGCGGCGGGATCGTCGTAGGCGTCAACGAGCGCGATCGTCTGTTTGGAGAGGGCTGTGGTGGGCAGGCCGTAGGCGCTGTGCAGATCCTGTGGACGCAGGCCGTAGCAGCCTTCCGCGGCGGCCGGCTGTTCGCAGACACCCACAGCCCTGCCCGCCCTGAGCGCGCGTGGGGCTCTGCGCGTCATCCCCAAAGGACGGGTATGGGCCCGCGCGGCCAACGTCTGGGGCACCAGTTCGAGCGCCAAACAGCTGGCGTGCCCCGGCGTGGGCGCCGGACATACTGAGCGCACGGCGTAGGCGGAGGCGGGCAGTGGCGCGACCGGGAGTCCTTGGCGGCCCTGCGCGAGCGCAGGCTGCGGTGCGAGCCATAGGAGCACCGACAGCGACGCACAGCCCATCGCGGGCAGGCGCAGCGCACAAGCGACGCACACGCTCACCTCGCCAACACCGAACTGCTCGTGGTCTTCGCGCCCTGCACAAACAGGACGAGACTCACACCGAGGTGGTGGCGCTTGACACGGGCGAGTCGCTGAATCCCAGCGGCGGTGAGGCGAAGTACGACGGTGGCTGCTTTGCCCCGCGTGAGCGAGAACCTCCCCTGAGCGAGCACAAGCCATTCTCGACGACGCGTGAGCGCGCTCGCTCCCTTGCTACGCCCACCCGGGACTCGCACGGTCAACTCGGCAGTTCCCCGACATGTGGCGTGGTCGCACATCAGACGTACCAATGCCGAATGCCCCGACACGACGATCCGCGACCCCATGATCGTGACGATGGGAAGCGGCGACATGAGATGTGCCGCGGTCGACATTGTGGACGTGGCAGGCCAATTCGGTGTAGCGGTGGTGGCGATGGCGCTTGCCGGGGGCGCGACGATCACCGGAGGGACGATGTCGATAGGCGGCACCAAAGCGCTCGCGCCCATTGCGGCATCGATAGGTGCCGTGGTATCGCCGGGGGTGACCACCACGGCCTGCGCTGCGGGGAACGAGAGCTTGTCGTCGTAGTACTGGACGACGTAGGCCTTCCCGGCGTCGAACCCGACCTCGTAATTGCCCCCCGGAAGTGCTGAGATCGTGTATTCGCCGCTAGCATTGGTCAGCGCACAGCCCACGCTTTCCGTGGCCGACCTCAGCGCGCATACCAGAACTTCCTTGATGGCGGCGTTCGTCGAGGCGTCCGTCACCACGCCGGCGATCCGACCGCCTTCTCCGAGTTGTGCGTCTATTCCCGTGTCCGCGCTGCCAGCGCTCACAGAGACCGGAGTGGCGTCGGCGATGGTCGCGGATTCCTTGTAGTACCTGGTGACATAGTTGAGGCCGCTGCCGAACGGCGACAGGAATTCGACGATGTATTCGCCGCTCGGCAGTCCCGAGATCGCATATTCGCCCAGCCCATTGGTTTCGGCGCATTCGCCGGAGAGGCCTTCGTGGCTTTCGCCACCGACCTCATACGCGCAGACTTCGATGCCCTCGATCCCATTCTTGGTTGACGCGCTCGCCACCTGCCCCGCGATGCCCTGGCCGGTGAGGTGCACCGGTTCTTCCATCTCCGCATCGACTCCCGAAGTGAGGTGCCCGGCGGAAACCGTTACCAAGGTCGCTTCCGACTGCGAATACATTCCCTTGTAGTATTGGGTTATGTAGCTGGATGTACTCTTGCTGGAGGCCGCGAATTCAACCTGGTAGCTGCCGCTTGCCAGCCCCGAGATGGCGTATTCGCCATTCGCGTTGGTGAGCGCGCAGCGTTCGCCGAAGCCGCTGCCGCCCGCCTCGCTCGCGCAGACTTCGATTTCCGCCAGCTTCTTGGCTCCCTCGGCGCTGGCCACTTCACCCTTGATCTGGCTGCCCACTTCGAGCTTCGCATCGACTTCCGATGTGGTGTCCGCGGCCGTGACCGACACCAACTGCGCTTCGGAGGGCGAGGACTTGCTTCCATAGTACTGGGCGGCATAGTCGAGCGTGCTCTCATTGGGAGGCGCGAATTCGACGGTGTATTCGCCGCCGGCGAGCCCCGAGATCAGGTATTCACCGTTGGCATTGGTCTGCGCGCACCGCGCGTGGAGGGCTCCTTCGCGAATATATGCGCAGACGTCGACGCCTTCAAGCGCGGCTCCAGCGGCGCTCGTCACTCTGCCGGCGATCTGGCCAGTTTCTCCATGGATCTCCGCCATGCTGAAGACATCGCCGCCCGCTATCGAGGTGACCCCGCTGAGTCCGCTCACCGCTGCCGGCACGTCGATGCCCGGCATGGCAGTGCCATTGCCCACCTGTCCACTGAAGTCTTCGCCCCAGCCCATGACGGTTTCATTGGCAAGCAGCGCGAGACTCTGGCCATAGCCGGTCGCGATCGCCGTAGCATCGCTCACTCCGCTCACCGGAACGGGAATTGTGCTGCAGGTGCTCGACGCACAAGTTTCCGGGCCACCGTTGCTGCCATAACCTCCGTCAAAGCCATCGCCCAGTTGCCCCCAGTCGTTCTGGCCCCATGCCATCACCATCCCGCTCTTCAGCAGGGCCAGATTGTGGTCGGCGCCATCCGCGATGGCCACGACTTCCCGCAGTCCGCTCACCCGAACCGGCACATCGCTGTCGTGGGTGGTGCCATCGCCGAGTTCGCCATACTCGTTTTCACCCCAGGCCATGACCGTGCCACTTTTCAGCAGCGCCAGGCTGTGGCCACCGTCGGCGGCGATCGCGGTGACTTCGCTCAGGCCACTCACCTGCACCGGAATGTAGCTGTTCTTTGCGCCCCCGCCGGAGCCCCACGTCATGACTGTTCCGTTTTTCAGCAGGGCCAGGCCATAGCTTCCACCGGCCGCGATGGCGGTGACTTCTTTGAGCATGAACACCCGCACCGGAGTGGGAGTGTCTTCTTCGTACGTGCCGTCGCCAAGCTGACCGTTGCCGTTTTCGCCCCAGTCCATGACAGTGCCGTTGCTCAGCAGCGCCATGCTGATCCCATAGGACGCGGCGACGGCCGTGACGCCGCTCAGCCCCGGTACCGGCTCCGGCACGTCGCTGTTCTCGCAACACCCGTCGCCCAGCTGGCCGCGCGCGTTCCTCCCCCAAGCCATGACCGTGCCGTTGCTCAGCAGCGCCAGGCCCTGGCTCCCACCCGCCAAATCCGTGACCCCGCTCAGCCCACTCACAGGCACCGGTGTCTGACTGCACCAGCCGGCGCCTTCGGGGCATGATTCGGGGCCCGGGAAAATACCGCTGCCAAGCTGCCCGTCATCGTTTTCGCCCCACGCGACAACGCTGGACGCCGCCGAAGCGCCCGCCGCTCCCGACAAGCTTGCCGTCAACACGATGAGCACACACAGCGCACGAGCCACCCGCAGATCAGCCCGTGCAGCACCGAATGGCCCGCGGCGCAACCGCGTCCACGGCCCCACCGGGCGCCTCCCCGACGATCCGGCGATCATGTCGGAAAGATACTGAATGCCGAACTCTCGAGCCTTGATCCGCTCTTGGCTCGGTGAGCCGGCAGCCCAAGAGTCAGGCGAAACCGCCCTACCCAGCCGACAACCAAACAGAAACTCCCACCCCCTGATCCGAGATCCCAATGAGGATCTCCGGCACTCAGCTGGTCGCCCACCCAGAACATACTCCAACAATCCGAATCGGGGAGACTGGATTCGAACCAGCGACCGCCCGGCCCCCAGCCGGGTGCGCTACCAGACTGCGCCACTCCCCGTGGCTTTGGATCCAAGCCTAGCGCGAGACGGCTCCAAGCGGGCGACGGGAATTGAACCCGCCCTTGAAGCTTGGAAGGCTTCCGTGCAACCACAACACTTCGCCCGCAAGCTGGCGCCGATGATACCGGCCGGCATCGCTTCGAGCCACCTACCGACGGCTTCAGCGGCCTCCCCGCCGCACTCGCCGGCCGTCCGCAGCCTGCGCTGCACTCCCACACCGCGGTCCGCTACTCCAGCACCCCCCAGCGGCCCACAGCCCATCCGTCCCCGCGCCCCGCTAGGGTTTGAGACGTGCCCCAACGGCCCATACGGTCCCTGGCCGTCGTCGGTGTGCTCGCCTTGGGCGACTACCTGCTGTGGAACTGGTCGCTCGGCGCCAATCACGATGTCGTCGCGCTGGTGGCCGGCATGACCCTGATCCCGCTGCTGATCGCGCTCACATGGCTGGTGGTGGTGGCCGTCGCGCGGCTTCTTGCCCACGCCGCGCAGCTGCCCAAGGCTGGTGCTGGCGCGCGCGCCGGAGGGAGTGCAGCAGGTCGGGAGGCCGGTGCCGGCGGGCGCTCCCGCGGGTCGCGCGTAGGGGTCGGCGTTGCGAGCGGTGCCGGCGCACGCGCGACTGTCGCGACCTCCGCTGCGGCGACCTCCGCCGCCGATCCCCACCCGGCGCTCGGCGATCCCACCCCCGCCGCAGGCGGCCGCGTCGCGGCCGCCTCCCCGTCCTCGAAGCTCGCCGCGTGAAGCGCCGCTGGATCGCGCTCACCGCCCTGCTCCTGCTCGCCGGTTTGGCGCTTGGCGGTTATGTGTACGCGCGCAACCGCACCGGCTCGATCTACCACCCACACGCCCGCTTCGTGCCCCAGGCCAATCCCCTGCTGCCCAAGCGCGGGCCTGAACGGTTCTCGTGGCCGCTGTACGGCTACACCGCCAACCACGCTCGCTACTACCCGGCTCCCGCCAGCCTGCGCCCACCCTTCAGGCGCGTGTGGGCCGTAGGCGGCAGCTCGCTTCGCGAGTTTCCCCCCGTGCTCTCCGAAAACCGGATCTTCCAGCTCACCGACAACGGCGTGCTCACCGCCGTGGACAAGTGGGACGGGCAGATCCTCTGGAGTCGCGGCCTTGGCGCGCTCTCCGCCTCCACCCCCGCCGTCGGGGGCGACACGGTGTATGCGACCGTGCTCGCACGCGCTCCCGCGTCCGAAGAAGGGCGCATCGTTGCGCTCGATGTGGCCGACGGGGCGATCCGCTGGTCGCGCAACCTGCCCTCGCGCAGCGAGTCCTCGCCGCTGCTCGACCACGGCAGGCTGTACTTCGGCTCCGAAGACGGCACCGTGTACGCGCTCGAAGCCAACAGTGGGCGCACCGTGTGGACCTACCACGCCGCCGGCGCCGTCAAGGCCAGCCCGACGCTCGTGAACGGGGTGCTCTACTTCGGCGACTACTCCGGGCACGTGCAGGCCGTCAGCGAGCGCACGGGGCAGCGGCTGTGGCTGGCGGGCTCCGAAGGCGCGCTGTTTGGCAGCGGCACCTTCTACTCCACGGCCGCCGTCGTGTACGGCCGGGTGTTCCTCGGCAACACCGACGGGCGTATCTACGCCTACGACGCCCGCACCGGCGCGCTTGACTGGGCCTACCAAACCGGCGCCTACGTGTACGCCTCGCCTGCCGTCACCAACGCGCCCAGCCTCGGGCCCACGGTCTACCTGGGCTCCTACGACGGCAACTTCTACGCGATCAACGCGCGCACCGGGCACGTCGACTGGAGCTACGACGCCGGCGGAAAGATCTCGGGCTCGGCCACGATCCTCGGCAACGTCGTGTACTTCTCCGACCTCGGCACCCACACCACCTACGGCCTCGGGATCTCGACCGGGCACGTCGTCTTCCAGATGGACACCGGCGCCTTCGATCCCGTGATCAGCGACGGCCGACGCGTGTACCTCACCGGCTACAGCGCCCTCTACGACCTCGCCCCCATGGGCTGAGGCCGCAGAACGAGACCCGATGCGAAGGGGTCTGCAAGGCTGGTGAGTGGAGGGCAGCGGGGCCAGTTGAACACCTCACGACCGGCAGGAGTGTCCCGCCAACCCCAGCGCGCGACCGAGCGAGAAGCGCGCCGCGACCGTCACGGCGCCCGCCCGCTGCGCGCTCACCTCGCTCCAACCGCCCGGCGCCCGCCTCACGCACGCCGCGCCCGCGGTGACCGTGAAGTAGCGGGTGTAGCGCACCCTCACCGTGAAGCGCCCCGCCGCGCGGGCACGCAGCGAGAACCAGTCGTGGCCGACCGCGGTCAGCGTGCCCGGCCCCCGCGCGAGCGGGGTGGCGTCGCGAACTTCGTAGATCCGCCAGTGCCGCGTGCGCTCCACCTCGCGCAGGTAGGGCAGCCCCGCCTCGATCAGACGGCCCTCGCCGGCGCTCGAGGGATCCAGCGGAGCGTCCGGCAGGGCCACATAACGCACCGCCTCCGCGTCCAACCACCGGCGGTACGCCGCCGCCGTCAGATCTTTGCCAAGCAGCACCCCGTCGTAGCGCTCGTCGAGCTGCTTCTCCCAGCCCCTCGCCAGCGACACCTTCGGCGCCAGCCACGCCGCCTCCCAGTGGCCGCGCGTGAACGGCACCTCCACCCTCACCGTGCTGGCGCCGTGCGTCGCCACGAAGCGCTCGACCGGCACGTAGTAGGAGGCGCTCGTCGAGAGGTTGCCCGCCACCGCCTCCGTTTCGCGCACCGGTCCCCACGCCGACCACACGCCGATGCCCAGTAGAGCGACCACCGCCACCGCGGAGAGCCGCCCGCCGGAGCTCTGCAGCGCGCACAGCAGCAGCGGCCCCGCCAACAACACCCCGTAGCGCTCCACGTTGGCGCCCATCGGGAAGTGCACCGCCACGCACGCCACGCACGCCACGAGGTACACCACACCTCCGATCCACAGCAGCCGCTGCCCATCCGGAAGCGCCACCAGGAACCCGGCCATCGCCGCCACGGTCGCCACGAATGAGAGCAGCGGGTAGGGCTCCCATCCTCCCTCTCCAAACAGGCCCGCCAATACCCCCGCCACCACAATGGTCGGCGCTCCCAGCACCAGCAGACTGCGCGGCGAGCGCACGACGAGCGTGTGCGTGAGCCCCGCCAGCGCCAGCAGCACGCCCGCCACGGGGCTGCACGCCGCGCACGCCGCCGCGAGGGCCGCCGCCGCCGGCAGACGGCGGTGCATCAAGGTCCAGACCGCCCCCAGCGCGAAACTCACCCCCAGGGCAAACGTGATCCGCCCGCTCCACGCATCCCCCAGCGCCGCCAGCGCAAACCACACCGCTCCCCACCGTGCGCCGCGCCCGTATGCGCGCACCACAATCCGTTCGAACAGGGCCGCCGAGGCGAGCACCGCCGCCGCGCCGACCGCGCGCACCCCCACCAGCGCCCCCAACGGCGGGAACACGAGGCTGTAGCCGGGTATGTCGTGACCCCCATACCAGCGACTGTCCCACACCAAGAAGCCGGCTTCGCGGAAGAGGTTGGCGCGGTACACCTGCGCCGCGAGGTCGGGGGTGCGGGGATCGACGATCAGCCACACGGCCACTCCCACCGCCGCCGTCAGGATGCTCCATGGCGCGCGTGCCCACCTACTCTCGCCGCCAGCGTGCTCAGCGTGGGACGAATACCCTGCGGTGTGTGGGCCGGGCGGCGTGGCAACGTAGGTGCCCATCGGAATCCGAGTATGGCGCGCGCCCACGATGCAAGACCCAGCGCACCAACGCAACTCGAGTCCACGGTGGGCCCACACGACGCGAACCCCGAGGACCACACGACGCGACTCACCGGGAGGGCGCGTGTGGGAAGATCGACTGGGGCCCGGTGCGCTACCCCACCGGACCCCAGCCTCCCACGAGTTGAACCTCTGCCTGTCTCGCGGGATCTATACCGCTCAAACAGCCCAACCACCCGAAAGTCGCGTGAAAGCAGCCCGTATCTCCGTATCCGCCGCCGCCGTGCTCGCCGCCGCTCTGCTCGCCGGCGGCTGCGCCACCAGCCAGCCCGCGCCGATCACCGTGCGCGAGCTCGCCGAAGCCCAGACGTTCCCCTTCTACCGGGTCTACTGGGTCGGACCCCGCTTCGGCTCTTACCGGCTGGTCGCCGCCGACGGTCGCGAGAACTACACCAGCAGCGTCGGCGACAGCGTGTACTACGGCAACTGCCTGCCCGGCAAGACCTCCGCGCTCGGCGGCGGCGGCTGCGAACTGCCGCTGCGGGTCACGACGCTGATCTACACGCGCCAGGCCAACGCATCGCTCGGCGCTCAGCGCAACACGATCCTGCGCGGCGTCCCCGCGGTCATCTACAACGGCGGCAACACGGTGGAGCTCTACAGCGGGCGCGTCGCGATCGAGGTCTTCTCCGACGACCTCTCCGAAGCGCTGCGCGCGATCGGGGCGCTGCGCCCGCTCAACGCACCGGGCAGCGCCGTGGGAGCGCTGCCACCCCCCGTCTACTGCCCCGGGCTCTCCGGACCGCGGCCGGCGGCCGTGCGGGCGGCGCTGCTCGACCTGCCGGGGCACGCCTGCCAGAAGGTCGCCGCCACGCTGAAGATCGATCGAGCTCTGTTTGGCAAAGGCTAAGACGTGCCCGACGGCCGCAGGCGCAGAGGCTTGCCGATTTCCCCGCGCAGGCTCAGGAACGCCACGGTCCCGATCAGCGCCGGCACCCACAGCGAGATCGCGCGGTAGGTGACGACCGCCGCCAGCACCGTCGAGCCGGGGCGTACCCCGAACAGCAGCAGCATCCCCACGATGCCCCCTTCGACCGCGAAGAAGCCGCCCGGGATCGGAATCGAGTTTGCCAGCATCCCCACCAGGTAGGCCATCGCCACCGCCCAGAACGTCGGCGTGGAGCCGTACGCCGCGAGGCAGGCGAGCAGGCACGCGATGTCCCACACGCAGTACCCCACCGCGCCCAGTAGGCGCCAGTCGTGGCGGCGGATCAGCCCCACCGCGTCCTCCACCCCGCCCCCGAGCGCGACCAGCGCCACCACCGCGCGGCTGTGCTCCTCGCGGCGGCGCTCCGCCGCCCGGCGCGCCCAGCGCGCCGCCGCCAGCGTGCCGATGATCGTCGCCAGCGCCGCCGCCGCCGGCAGCAGCGTCAGCAGCGCATTGCGCGAGCCCGGCAACAGCCCCAGCCACATCGGCACCCCGATCACGACCACGGCAGATACGTTCACGGCGCTCGTCATCACGAACAGCAGCACCGAGCGCTTAGCGATCCGCTCCACCGACACCCCCTTGGTGCTCAGCACCCACGCGCCCAGCGCGATCCCCCCCAGCCCGCTAGCGGACACGACCGAGTTGACCGCGAGCTCCGCCAGCGAGAGGCGACGGCTGAGGCTGCGGCCCAAGCGCCCGAACACCAGCCCAAACAGCACCACGTAGGAGATGCACGAGAGCACCTCGAGGCCAATGCCGACCGCCACCCAGCCCCACTTCGCATCGGTGATCTTCTCCCCCGCCGACCGGAGGCCCGGCACCGCCAGCAGCAGGCCGGCGACGATCGCGAAGAACACGACCAGGCTGATGATGCTGTTGCGCAGCCTGCGCGACTGCGCCGCCAAGCCCCGCGCGGTCTCGTCCTCGAGCCCGGGGGCGTCCATCGTGCCGGCGCCCGGCCCGCCCACCCTGACGGCCTCTTCACTCGCGCTCCCGCCCATCACGTCCACAGACCCACGCTCCTCCTCGACACTGCCGCTCACCACGTCCACCGACTCATACTCCCATTGGGGGTCCCCTCCGCCGCGACGGTAGTTCTCTCTTCGTCGATTCTTCGATCTCTCTCCATCACAGTATTAGCCTGGTAGTTCGCAATGGTTGGGAGGCCCCGTCGGGCACACCTGGCCGCCCGACCCTCACCCGCTCACCACCCATCATGGCCGAACACGCACGCATCCTCGTCGTCGACGACGAGCCAGCCGTCCAGCAGGCGCTCACGCGGGCGCTCACGCTCGAACGCTACGAGGTCGAGCAGGCGGCAGATGGCGCCCGGGCGCTGGAGCGTATCGGGGCCGATCCCTACGACGCCGTGGTGCTCGACGTTTCGATGCCCCGCGTCGACGGCCTGGAGGTGTGCCGGCGCATGCGCAGCGGCGGCGACCGCACGCCGGTGCTGATGCTCACCGCGCGCGGGGAGATCGACGACCGCGTCGCCGGGCTGGACGCGGGCGCCGACGACTATCTGGTGAAGCCGTTCGCGCTGCGCGAGCTGATGGCCCGCCTGCGCGCGCTGCTGCGCCGCACCGGCGAGGACGAGCAGGAGCAGACGCTCGCCTTCGCCGACCTGCGCCTCGACCGCCTCGCGCACGAGGCCTTCCGCGGCGAGCGCCCGCTGCACCTGACCCGCACCGAGTTCCTGCTGCTGGAGCTGTTTCTGCGCCACCCCCGCCAGGTGCTCACGCGCTCGGTGATCTTCGAGCACGTGTGGGGATACGACTTCGGCGCCACCTCCAACTCGCTCGGCGTGTACATGGGCTACCTGCGCCGCAAGACCGAGGCCGGGGCGGAGCCACGGCTGCTGCACACCGTGCGCGGCGTCGGCTACATCCTGCGGGGGCCGTAATGAGCTTCCGCCGGCGGAGCGCGCTGCTCGCCGCCGCCGCGGTGGCGATCGCGGTGGTGCTGGCCTCCGCGCTCACCTACCTTTTGGTCGCCCACCAGCTGCGCGAGCAGGTCGACACGCAGCTGCGCGACCGCTCGCACAACGTGCTGCTCCGGATACGGCACGAGGCCGCCGCGGGGCTAGTGCCCTTCCTGGGCGGAGGCGAAGCGCAGCACAACAACCCCTTCGGCAACCTCCCTCCGCGTCCCAACCAGGTGCAGGGTTACCAGCAGCTGGTCAGCTCCGGTGGCAGCGTGATCTCCAACCGGGGCGGTGTGACGCTGCCGGTGGGCGCCACCACGCGCGCGCTCGCCGCCAAGGGCGAAGGCTCGTCTCTGCAGAGCGCGAGCGTAGGCGGCACCCACCTGCGGATCCTCACCGAGGGGGTGCGTCCGGCCACCGCCGGTACGCAGGGTCTGGCGGTGCAGTTTGCGCAGCCGCTCACCGAAGACGACCATCTGCTGCGCCGACTGCGCCTGATCCTGCTGCTGATCGCGCTTGGCGGGATCGCGCTCGCGGCGCTGCTCGGTCGGTTGGTGGCCGACGCCGTCGTCGCACCTGTCGGACGTCTCACGCGCGCCGCCGAGCACGTCGCGCGCACGCAGGACCTCTCCGAGCGGATCGACACCGACGGCGCCGAGCAGGTCGGCCACGCCGATGAGATCGGACGCCTCGCGGTGAGCTTCAACGCGATGCTCGACGCTTTGGAGCGCTCGATGAGCGCGCTCGACGCCTCGGTGCACGCCCAGCGCCAACTGGTCGCCGACGCCTCGCACGAGCTGCGCACGCCGGTCACCAGCCTGCGCACCAACATCGAGATCCTCCAGCAGGCCGCCA
This sequence comes from Solirubrobacteraceae bacterium, assembly GCA_035948945.1. GTDB lineage: Bacteria > Actinomycetota > Thermoleophilia > Solirubrobacterales > Solirubrobacteraceae > Palsa-744. Next base: position 50,485 of record DASZIQ010000051.1, on the reverse strand, counting down.
ACATCGACCCCGCCGATCGCGAGCAGCTGTTCGTGGAGGTGATCGAGCAGATCGAGGAGCTCACGCTGCTGATCGGCGACCTGATCGATCTCGCCCGCGGCGAGGAGCCCCCGGCCGAGACCGAGGACGTGCGCCTCGATCAGGTCGTGCGCGAGGCAGCCGAGCGCGCCCGCCGACTCGCCGGCTGGGTGGGCTCCGACACGCCGCTGAGCATCGAGCTCCAGCCGGTGGTGCTCCCGGGCGTTCCCGCGCGGTTGGGACGCGCGGTCAACAACCTGATCGACAACGCGGTCAAGTACAGCCCACCGGGCGCGCCGGTGGAGATCCGTCTGGTGGGCAGCGATCGCAATGGAGCGGAGCTCACCGTGCGCGACCACGGGCCGGGGATCGCCGCCGAGGACCTCCCCCACATCTTCGACCGCTTCTACCGCGGCGCCGATGCCCGTGGGCGACCGGGGTCTGGGCTGGGCCTGGCGATTGTGCGCCAGGTAGTGGAGCAGCACGGCGGCAGCATCGCCGCGGAGGCGACCCCGGGCGGCGGTACGGCGATGCGCGTGCTCCTACCGCACGCCGAGGCCGTCACCGACGAGCAGGCGCCGGCCTACGCGGCTCGATAACCCACTCTTCCCCATCGGGGTAAACGAGAACCACGGCCCGCCCCTCGCTCGCGTTTCTCGCGAGGATCCCCCCGAGGCCGGGAAGATCCGCCCCGACGAAGACGGCCCCAAATGGATATCGCGCCGGCCGTTCGGCGATCCCATCCTCGATCGCGGCGTCGAACCGCTGTGAGGCGAGCACGCTGCCCGGAGTCCGTGTCTTGCTTCTCACCGTCGCCACGATTCGATCATCTCCTCATAGCCGCCGCGTATCGCCTCGATCGCGCTTCGCATGGCCCCGCCCGCGGAACCCTGGTGGAACGTCTGCGCGGCCTGCTTGACGTCCGCTCGATTGTACCTGTGCATGTCGTGGTTTCCGTGGGCATTGTCGTAGACGCGTACCGTTCGGCGATCTCCACGTTCGACGCTCAGCAACACAACCGCGTAATCGGCGACCTCCCTTCGGTGCGTCAGAAAGCGCACCGCGATCTCCGCCTTCTCGTCCTCGTCCAGCCAATCGCGATAGGCCGTCTCACCCACGTCTCGCCACCCCACGACGGCGCGCACGCTCGCGGAAGCGCGCCGGTGAGAGACCGTAGCGGCGGTGGAAGGCGCGCGCGAAGTGCGAGCCGCCGCTGTAGCCGACCAGCCGCGCCACGTCGCGCACCGACAGCGGCTGCTCGGCCAACAGTTCGGCCGCGGCGGTCATCCGCCGCTCGGTGAGGTCCTCCTGGAAGGTGCTGTCCCCGAACTGCGCATACGCGCGCTGCAGCTGGCGCGGCGAGCAGGAGAGAGCGCGCGCGACCGCGTTGAGCGTCAGCGGCCGGCGGTAGTGGCGCTTGACCAGCACGCGCGCCAGCAGGTATAGCCGGCGGCGTTCGCTGTAGGTGTCGGCCCGCACACCTCTTTACTCCGACACACCGTCCAGGATGGGACCTCAGCTGGCGTAGCAACGGGCGACCTGTTCGGCCGCAGCGACGTAGGAGCCGCCGAACAGCACGGCATGCACCAGCAGCGGCAGCAGCTGCCACAGTTTCACGCGCTCCTCCCAGCCCTCGGCCAGCGGCGTGGCCTCCTCGTAAGCCGCGAAGATGCGCGGCGAAGGGGCACCAAACAGGCGCAGCATCGCGAGATCCACCTCGCGATGACCACCGTAGGCGGAGGGGTCGATCAGCCACGGGCGGCCGTCGGCGTCGGCCATCGCATTGCCGCTCCACAAATCCCCGTGCAACCGCGCCGGTGGCTCGGGCGGCCCGGCAAGCGCTGGCAGGTGCTCGCACACCGCCTCCACCGCCTGCGCTCCGCGGTCCGAAATGGCGTTGCGCTCGCAGGCGATCCTCGCCAGCGGATGCAGGCGCCGCTGCGCATAGAAAGTTGGCCAGTCGGGAGTGGGGTCGTTGGGAAGTCGCAGCGAGCCGAAGCCTCCCGCAGCCTGGTCTCCGAACGCGGGCGCCCCGGCGAGGTGTGTCAGCGCGAGGCCGCGGCCGAGCTCCTCGGCTCCCTCCGCGCTCAGGCTGCCCGGCTGCACCCACTCCAGCACGAGGTAGTCCTCCGCCATCGCCAGCACCTGCGGCGTGCGCAGCGCCCCCGGCTGGGCCAGCCATTGCAGGCCGCGCGCCTCCGTGGCGTACTCCTCCGGGCCGGCGTCGCAGCGCGTCTTCACGAACGCGTCGCGCCCATCGGCGAGGGTGACGCGCCATGCCTCGTTGATGTCCCCGCCGCCCACGCGCCGGGCGTTGGTGGCGCCGGGCGGGAGACTCACGTGGATTGCAGCTGCTGGAGCAGCGCCGTGCACGCAGCCTGCACCAGGTCGAGCACCTTGTCGAAGCCCCCCGGCCCGCCGTAGTAGGGGTCGGGCACGTCGAGGTCGCCGTCGGCGGTGGGGTCCCACTCGCGCAGCAGCCTCACCCGCTCCCGGGCCCGCTCGTCGGGCGCCATGCGCTGCAGGTCGCGGAGGTTGCTGGCGTCCATCGCGAGGATCAGGTCGAACTCCTCGAAGTCGCGGGGCCGCACCTTCCTGGCGGCTCCCTCCAGCGCGATGCCCCGCCGCCCGGCGGCCTCCGTGGCACGGGCGTCTGGCGATTCTCCCACATGCCATCCACCCGTCCCGGCGCTGTCCAGTTCGATCCGGTTTTGCAGACCGGCTTCGCGCACGAGCGCGCGCATCACGCCCTCGGCAGTCGGCGAGCGGCAGATGTTGCCCAGGCACACGAACAACACCCCCATAGGCGCGTCGTCTCGCACGGAGCCCCTCCAGCGCACGCTGGCCGAAACTGGGATTCGGGCCGGAGGCCCGTGTCTCCCGGCTTCGGTCGCCGCGGTGGGAGGCACGCGACCCATCCCCTCCCCCGTCACTTCGACTCCTCCCCGAGCTCCAACACCGCCAGGAACGCCTCCTGGGGGACCTCCACGCGGCCCACCTGCTTCATCCGCTTCTTGCCCTCCTTCTGCTTCTCCAACAGCTTTTTCTTGCGCGTTATGTCCCCTCCGTAGCACTTCGCGATCACGTCCTTGCGGAACGCCTTGACGGTCTCGCGGGCAATGATGTGCGAGCCCACCGCGGCCTGGATCGGCACGTCGTACTGCTGGCGGGGGATGCGCTTGCGCAGGCGCTCGGCGAGCGCGCGGCCGACCTCGTACGCCTTGTCGCGGTGGACGACCATCGAGAGCGCGTCCACGGGGTCGCCGGCGAGCAGCACGTCGAGCTTGACGAGGTTCGAGGGCTTCATCCCGTCGAGCTCGTAGTCGAGCGAGGCGTATCCGCGCGTGCGCGACTTCAGCTGGTCGAAGAAATCGAGCACGATTTCGACCAGCGGCAGGTCGTAGGTGAGCTGGACGCGCTCGGGCGAGAGGTAGTGCATGCCCGCGTGCACCCCGCGGCGCTCCTGGCAGAGCTCCATGATCGCGCCCACGTGCTCGCGTGGGGCGATGATCTGCGCCTTGATGAACGGCTCTCTGATCTCCGCGATCGTGCCGGGGTCGGGCATGTCGGAGGGGTTGTGCACCTCCAGCTCCTCGCCGCCCGTCAGCGTCAGGTCGAACTCCACGGAGGGCATCGTCGCCATCAGCTCGAGGTCGTACTCGCGTTCCAGGCGCTCTTTCACGATGTCCATGTGCAGCAGCCCAAGGAAGCCGCAGCGAAAGCCGAAGCCGAGCGCGTCCGAGGTCTCCGGCTCCCACGAGAGGGCGGCGTCGTTGAGCGTCAGCTTTTCCAGCGCGTCGCGCAGGTCCGCGTAGGCATCGGAGTCGATCGGGAAGAGGCCGCAGAACACCATCGGCTTCACCTCGCGATACCCCGGCAGCGCCTCGGTCGCTTCGCCGGCGGCTGCAGATGCGGGCACGCGCACACCTCCCGCATTCGAGGATGTCCCACCGGCCCCGCCGCGGGGCGATGGCCCTCCGGCCCTCCCACGCGTGGTGAGCGTGTCTCCGACCCGCAGCTGCGTAACGTCCTTGACGCCCGTGATCAGGTACCCGACCTCGCCCGCGGCAAGCTGGTCGGTGGGCATCATCTGCGGGGAGAAGCAGCCGATGTCGTCGATGTCGGCGTGCAGCCCGCTCGCCATCGCGCGGATCGGCGCGCCCTTGCGGAACACCCCGTCGACGACGCGGATGTAGGCGATCACGCCACGGTACTGGTCGAACTCGGAGTCGAAGATCAGCGCGCGCGGCGGCGCCTCGGGGTCGCCGGCGGGCGGCGGGACGCGGGCGACCAGCTGCTCCAGCACCTCCACCACGCCGGCGCCGGTCTTGCCGGAGATGCGCAGGATCGCTTCCGGCGGCTCGCCGATCAGCTCCGCCACTTCGCCCGCCACCCGCTCGGGCTCGGCGCCGGGGAGATCGAGCTTGTTCAGGCAGGGGATCAGCTCGAGGCCCGCATCCACGGCGAGGTAGGTGTTGGCGACGGTCTGCGCCTCCACGCCCTGGGAGGCGTCTACCACCAGTAGCGCGCCCTCGCACGCGGCCAGCGAGCGCGACACCTCGTAGGTGAAGTCCACGTGCCCGGGCGTGTCGATCAGGTGCAGCTGGTAGGTCTGCCCGGAGGCGCTCTCGTAGAACACCCTGACAGCCTGCGCCTTGATCGTGATGCCGCGCTCGCGCTCCAGGTCCATCGAGTCCAGCACCTGCGCGCGCATCTCGCGCGGGTCCACGGTGTGCGTCAGCTCGAGGATGCGGTCCGCGAGCGTGGACTTGCCGTGGTCGATGTGCGCGATGATCGAGAAGTTGCGGATGTGCTGTTGGTCCATCTCGTGTCCTACGGGAACCCGCCCCCGCCCGGGGGCGGAGGGTTGTCGAGGTTGCGGATGTGGGCTTGGGCCATGAATCAGACTCTAGATTGGCAGGCCCCCGGATGTGCCCTATCCTTGGAGGACCGGCGGATTGCCTACTCGGCCGGGGTCGCAAGACCCAAGCTGGGCAACGCGCCGGCCTTCGGGCCGGCGGCCAGTCCTGGTGGTCGAGAGTGTCATGCCGCCCAGGCAATAAGACACGCAAGTCCTGGGACGTAGTAGTTCAGCGGCGATCTATGACCGGGTGCCGCCGGGCGGGTCTTACGGCCCGCCCGGTCGCATTTATCCCCGGGTCCCCCCCCACTACGCGGCGCGTGCGCGTGCCCTCCGCGGCAGCTGCGAGGCTCGACATTACGCCCGGCCAAGCTGGGTGCGGATCAGGCGGCTCACCTGGTGGGCCTCGGGGACGCGCATCGCGAGCACCGCGCGTGTGTACACCAGCACCCCCGCCACGCCGGCGCCGCCGACGCTCACGATCTGCGCCGCCAGCGAGCCACCGAGGAGGGCGTCGAGCGCGTACCACACCACCCACGCGACCCCCCCGAGCAGCGCGGAGGCGAGCAGGATGCGGGCGGTGATCATCGTCGTTTGGGCGCCTTCGAGGCGTCCGTTGAAGCCGATCCGCAGGCGGTGCACCTGCAGCGCGGTCATCACCACGTTGGCCGCCACCGTGCCGATGATCAGCCCCGCGATCCCCAGCGGCCGGTAGAGCGAGAGCGAGACGATGATGTCCACGATCATGTTGAGCGCCGCCAACCGCGTGGGGATCCAGGGGCGCTGCACCGCGAAGAAGGTGCGCGTCAGCAGCAGGTTGAGCCCGCCGAAGGGCAGCGAGAACGCGAACCAGAACAGCGCGATCGAGACGAGGTGGGTCGATTCGGCGGTGAAGGCCCCGCGTTCGAAGAGGAGCCGCACGATCGGGGTGCTGAGCACGATGATGAACGCCGCGGCGGGGATCAGCAGCAGGTTGATCTGGCGCATTCCCACGCCCACCGCGCGGCGCATCCCGCCGGGGTCGCGGCGCGAGGCCATGCGGCTGAGCGTGGGGAACAGCACGGTGGCCACGGCCACGCTGAAGATCCCCTGCGGCAGCATGTACACGCGGAACGCGTTTTCGATCGCCCGCGGGGCTTCCTTGCTGACGAGCGTGCCGAAGGCGGCGTTGATGAACTGGTCGAGGTTGACGATCCCCAGGCCGATCGTGACGGGGAGCATCAGGATGAACACCTGGCGGATGCGCGGGTCGTGCCAGTCGATCGAGAATTGCAGGCGGAAGTCGATCCGTGCGAGCGCCCCGAGCGCCATCGCGAACTGCACGGCGGTCGCGATCAGGATGCCGATCGCGTAGGCGTAGATCTCGTCTTCGCCGTGGAAGTCGTGGCGCAGCAGAACCAGCGCGACGATGATCACGATGTTCCAAACCGCGGGCGCGAGCGCGGGGATCGTGAAGTGTTCGTAGGACTGCAGGATCCCCACCAGCAGTCCGGTCAGCCCGAGCAGCAGCACGACCGGGAACAGCACCTGCGAGAGCCCCACGGTGAGGGTGTCGAGCGCCGCGCCGAAGGTGGGGCCGGTGAACAGCGGCATGATCACCCCGGCGGTGATCTCGAAGAAGGCCGTGATCGCAGCGAGCGCGATCAGCATGATCCAGAAGAGCGTGGACGCCAGACGGAACGCCTCGCGGCGGCGGCCCTGCTGGAGCAGGTCGGTGAACACCGGCACGAACGCAGCCGACAGCGCCGCTTGGGCGAAGAGGTTGGCGATCAGGTTGGGGACGAGGTTGGCGAGCGTGAACGCCGAGGCGGGGCCGCCGGTGCCGAAGTAGCTGGCCGCCAGGATTTCCCGTCCGAGGCCCGCCACGCGCGAGAAGGCGGTGAGGATCGAGAAGATCGCGGTGTTGCGCGCCACGCGTTCGCCCCCGCCTCGGGGACCGGCGCCCCCACCGGATGCGGCGTCCTGGAGCCCGTCCGCCGCATCCCCGAGGCTCAGCGACTGCGTGGGGGGCTCATCGGTGGCGGACAAGGCCGCTATAGTACGGCGCTCCCGCGATGGCAAACATTCACTCACAGAAGAAGCGGATCCTGCGCTCCGAGCGCGAGCGCCTCGAGAACCGCCGCTACACCTCGACGATCAAGACCTGCTTCCGGCGCCTGGAGGCGGCGGTGCAGAGCGGCGACGCGCAGACCGCCGAGAGCGAGCACCGCGGGCTGGTGAGCCGGATCGACACCGCCGTCAAGCGCGGCGCGCTGCATCGCAACACCGGCGCCCGCAAGAAGAGCCGCGCCGCGCGCGTGCTCGCCGGCAAGCCCTGACCGACGTCTGTCGTATAGCTATTGCGATCGGGGCGGGGTGTTGGACAAAATTCAAAAGCCGTGCGCAATTGCTACCGGGTTCTGAATTTTTTATAACACCCCCCAGCACCTGTCTATACATACCATCGCTATACTCAATGCCCAATCTCCAGGGAACGGGCGTGAAAAGCTAACCAGCGATCGCCGCGATCGCCCGCAGCGCGAGCGTGTCTTCGTGCAGCCCCGAGAGCCGCGAGCGCCCCGCACGCAGCTCCGCCCCGCCGCGCGTGTCGAGTTCGAGGTCGGCGAGCACGCCGAGCGCCGCTCGCAGCCGCTCGGGGTCGCTGCGGGCAACGTCCGCGACGAAGCGCTCGGCCGCGCGCGAGGGCATCCGCAGGGTGCGCTTCACCTCGGCCGCCGACTCCCCCGCCTGCAGGCGCAGCGCGACGGCGAGCGCCTCGCGCACACGCGAGGCCATCAGATAGCCGAGGCCGCCGAGGCGCTCGCCCTGGCGGCGCAGGCGTAGGTAGGTGAGCGTCGCCTCGCGGGCATCGCCGCCAACGAGCGCGTCGGCGAGCACGAACACGCGCCGCTCGGCGGAGTGCGCGGCGCGCTCCTCGATCAGCTGCGCGCTCACGCGGATCGGCTGAGCGGCCGTTGGATCCTTGCCGCCGGCGACGGTCGTTGTGCCTGTGGCAGCCATCGTGCCCGCGGCCGTTCCCGTGGCAGCCGCCGTTCCCGTGGCAGCCGCCGTTCCCGCCGTGGCCGTTGCGTCTGTCGGGTCCGCTGCGGAGGCAAGTTCGAGCGCCAACTTCTCCAGCTCGCGCAGGATCCGCTGCTGGCGCTCCCCCACCTGCGCGACGAGCGCCTTCGCCGCCGCCTGGTCGAGCGCCAGCCCGAGGCGGGCCGCCTGCTCGCGCGCCCACTTGGGCAGCTCCCACGGCTTGACGGTGCCCTGCTCGACGATCTGGCCCTTCGCCGCCTTCACGGCCGCGTGTACCGCGGCGGGCGCCTTCGTGCGCCCCTCCTCGCGCGCGAACAGCGCGACGGTCGTGTCGGGCGGCATATCCCGCAGCGCCGGCAGCAGGTGCTGCTCGACCTCCGCCTGCTTCCAGCGCTCCACGCCGTCGACGACGATCACCCGCCGCCCGATCGCGAACGTCAGCGCGGCCAGCGCCTGCGCCACCCCGGCAGGGGCGGCGGCGTCGCCGGCGAGCGCTTCGACGCTGCCCGCGTCCCCCTGCTTCAGCGCCAGCGTCTGCAGCCCCGCGCGGCGCTCGGCGATCGCGCCATGGTCGTCGCCGTGGATCAGGTAGGCGGGCTTCAGCTCGGGCATCAACGAACCACCAAGTTCACCAACTTGCCCGGCACCACTATTTCCTTGACGACCTCCTTGCCGTCGAGGTGCGCGCGCACGTTGGGCGCGGCGCGGCACAGCTCCTTGAGCTGCTCGGGCGTCGCGTCGGCGGGAGCGGACACGCGGTCGCGCAGCTTGCCGTTGACCTGGCACACCAGCTCGTACTCCTCGCGCTCCAGCAGCGCGGGGTCGGCCTGCGGCCACGGCTGCTCCCACACGCGCTCCCCCATCAGGCGCTCGTACACGTCGGCGCCGAGGTGCGGCGCGAACGGGAACAGCAGCGACGCGGCGGACGCGAGCGCGAAGCGCAGGGTCTCCGTCGATGCCCGCTCGCGCAGCCGCGAGCATTCGTTGAGCAGCTCCATCACCGCGGCGATCGCGGTGTTGAACGCGAAGCGGCGCAGGTCGGCCGAGACCTTGTCGATCGCCCAGTGCGCCTTGCGCAACAGCTCCAGGTCATCCCCCTCAATTGCTGTTCCAGTCGGCGCATGCGCCGACCGAAGCCGGGAGACACTCGCCTGCTGCTCGCATCCCCGTTTCGGCCAGCGGGTCGGCACATGTGCCGACCCGGGCAGGGCCGCATGCGGCCCTGCCGGACTCGCCGCATGCGGCGAGTCCTCCGACGGGCGCATGCGCCCGTCGGCCCCCTCGCGCATGCGCGAGGGGGATCCCCCCCTATCGGCGACTTCGGCCGCCAGGCGCCACAGGCGGCTGAGGAAGCGGTGTACCCCCTCGACGCCATCGTCCGACCAGTCGGCGTCCTGGTCGGGGGGCGCGATGAACAGGATGTAGCAGCGGGCCGTATCGGCGCCGTAGCGCTCGACGATCGAGGCGGGCGAGACGACGTTGCCGCGCGACTTGCTCATCTTGGCGCCGTCCTTGGTGACCATCCCCTGCGTGAACAGCGCCTGGAAGGGCTCTTGGAAGTCGAGGTGGCCGAGGTCGGCGAGCGCCTTCGTGAAGAAGCGCGCGTACATCAGGTGCAGGATCGCGTGCTCCACGCCGCCGATGTACTGGTCGACCGGCATCCATTTGCGTAGAACGGCGGGGTCCCAGGCGGCGGTGTCGTTGGCGGCGTCGCAGTAGCGCAGGAAGTACCACGAGGAGTCCACGAACGTGTCCATCGTGTCGGTCTCGCGGCGGGCCTCCCCGTCGCAGGTGGGGCAGCGCGTCGTGACCCACTCGGTGGCCGCCGCCAGTGGCGAGCGCCCGCGCGGGGCGTAGTCCTCGATCTCCGGCAGCTCCACCGGGAGCTGCTCCTCGGGCACCGGCACCGCCCCGCAGCGCTCGCAGTACACCACCGGGATCGGGCAGCCCCAGTAGCGCTGGCGGGACACCAGCCAGTCGCGCAGGCGGTAGTTGACCGAGGCGTGGCCCTTGCCCTCGCGGTCCAGCCACTGCACGATCGCCGCCGTCGCCTCGCGGTTGCCCATGCCGTCGAAGTCGGGGCGGGAGTTTGTCAGCGGGCCGTCGCCGGTGTAGGGCAGGCTGCGATCCGACCGCTCCCAGGCTGCTTGGATCGAGGCAGGGTCAGCGCCGGGCTCGGAACCCGGTTGGGCGATCTTGGCGGAGTCGGCGCCGGGCTCGGGACCAGGTTGGGTGATTGCGGCGGAGTCGGCGCCGGGCCCCGGCGCCGTGAAATCGCTCGGGGCCGGCTCCGAGGCCCCTACGATCACCCGGCGGATCGGCAGCCCCTGTGTGCGCGCGAACGCGTAGTCGCGCTCGTCGTGCGCCGGCACCGCCATGATCGCGCCGGTGCCGTACTCCATCAGCACGTAGTCGGCCACGTACATTGGGATCTGCTCGCCGTTGACGGGGTTGGTGACGGTGCGCCCCAGCGCGACCCCGGTCTTCGGCTTCTCGGCCGCGCCGCGATCCTCGTTTGACTCGGTGAGCGCGTGGTTTACGTACTCGCGCACCGCCTGCTCGTGCTCGGTGCCCTCGGCGAGGCGGGCCACATCGGGGTGCTCGGGCGCCATCACGAAGAAGGTCGCGCCGAACAGCGTGTCGGGGCGGGTCGTGAACACGGGGTAGTCCACGCCGAGCGCTTCGCAGCGGAACATCACTTCCGCGCCCTCTGAGCGCCCGATCCAGTTGCGCTGCATCGTCTTCACGTGCTCCGGCCACTCGATCCCGTCGAGGTCGCCCAGCAGCCGCTCGGCGTAGTCGGTGATGCGCAGGAACCACTGCTCCAGCTGGCGGATCTCGACCTCCGCGCCGCAGCGCTCGCAGCAGCCGTCCACGACCTGCTCGTTGGCGAGCACGGTCTGGTCGTTGGGGCACCACTTGACTGCCGCCTCCTTGCGGTAGGCCAGCCCGGCGTGCAGCAGCTGCAGGAAGATCCACTGCGTCCAGCGGTAGTAGGTCGGTTCGTGCGTGGCCAGCTCGCGCGACCAGTCGATCGAGATCCCCCATTCGCGGAACTGGCGCTGGAAGGAGGCGATCGAGGCGGCCGTGGACTCGCGCGGGTTGACGCCCGTGGCGATCGCGTGGTTCTCCGCCGGCAGCCCGAACGCGTCGTAGCCCATCGGGTGCAACACGCGCCGGCCGAGGCGGCGGTGGAAGTGCGCGAGCGCGTCCCCCACCGAGTACACCTTCAGGTGCCCGATGTGCGGCTCGCCGCTGGGGTAGGGCAGCATCTCGAGCACGTACGACTTCGGGTGCGGGGCGTGCGCGCCGGCCCCGGGCGCGGGGTGGTGGGCGCCGTTGCCCGGCACGCCGTTCGCCGCCGCGGGCTCGTTGGACACCTCCCACGTGCGCTCGGCCGCCCACACCGCCTGCCAGCGGGGCTCGATCTGCTGCGGGTCATACCGTTGCTCTGACATCTCCGCCGGAGGTTATCGAGCACCCCCCGACGGAACGCTCGCGCGGGGTCTCAGGTCATCGTCTATGCGTTCAAACCAGTTCCTCCGACACCGACTGGAAGCGGCCCATCACTTCGCCGAGCGACTGGCCGGTGGAGGCGTTGATCACACCCACGTTGTCGACGACGGTCGCGGCGCGCACCACCGCCCGTTCGAACTCCTCGCTCGTGCGAATCTCATCCAGCTTGCCGCGCTCGCCGCGCAGCAGCACGAACCCGCCGAGGTCGCCCCCGTGCGGCGCGATCAACACCGGCTCGAAGCTGTCGATCTTTCCTTCCTGCTGCAGCCGACCGTAGTATTCGATGGTCTCCTGGAAGACCTTGAAAGCCGTCTGCTCGCGGCCCCTCACAACGGGACCCCAACCCAGGAACAGCGCTTCTCCAGCCATATCTCCATCCTCCTTGTGTTGGGTTCATCGAGACTACTCCGACCAGCGCGATCGCGTCAGGTAGGCACGGATTCGAACCGCGAGTGGGCGCGCACCGCCTCGACGATCGCCGCGGGCGCCTTGTGTGGCGAGCCGGCGTCGAACGGCGGGAGCGGGTCGTACTCGATGCCCAGCTGAATCGCCTGCGCAACCTGCTCGCCGGCGATCCTGGCCGCGAGCGCGAGCGCCATGTCGATCCCCGCCGACACCCCGGCCGCGGTGACGAGCTTGCCGTCGAACACGACGCGCTCCTCCACCGTCTCCACTCCCAGCCGGCGCAGCCCATCCAACGCCTGCCAGTGGGTAGTGGCCTTCCTGCCCGCCAACAGGCCCGCGGCGGCGAGGATCAGCGAGCCGGTGCACACCGAGGTGGTCCACGTGGAGGTCTCGTGCGCGGCGCGCAGCCACTCGTGCACGGGGCCGTCCTCCATCAGCGCCGCCTGGCCGGGTCCGCCGGGCACGAGCACGACGTCGGGGTGGGGCAGCTCCGCCAGCGACGCGTCGGCGAGCAGTGCCAGCCTGCCCGTGTCGGTGCGCTTCTGCCCCGGCTCCTGCGCGACGAACGTAAGCTCGGCGTCGGGTAGGCGGCTGAGGACCTCGTAGGGCCCCACCGCGTCCAGCGCGGTGAGGCGGTCGTAGATGAGAATGGCGATCTGCATGGCGCGCTCCTTGTGGTCGAGATGGTGGGCGGTCGTGGATCGATGCGGTGGGTTTCGTTGTCGGTCAGCCGTCCGACTGCGCACCCGTCAGGCGGCGGCGGTGGGCGCGGCAGCGGTCGGCGCGGTGGCGGCGGTCGGCACGGCAGTGGTGTGGAAGCGGCGGCGGTACTCGGCGGGGCCGACCCCGAGCGCGCGCAGGAACGCCCGGCGCATCGTCTCGGCGGTGCCGAAGCCGCAGGCGACGGCGACCGCCGCCACCGGCTCCGCCCTCTCCTCCAGCCGCCGCCGGGCCGCCTCCAGGCGCAGGCGCTCCACGTAGCGGGCGGGCGTGAGTCCCACCTCGGCGCGGAAACTGCGCGCAAAGTGGCGCGGGCTCATGTGGGCAAGCTGTGCGAGCGCCTCGACCGTCAGGTCGGCCGCGAGGTTCTCCACCGCGTAGCGCTGCACCTCGCGCAGTCCCGACCGCGCGGGCGCGCGGGTTGCAAGCGTGGCGCTGAACTGCGACTGGTTGCCGGGCCGGCGTAGGAACAGCACGAGGTGACGCGCGATCGTGAGCGCCGCGTCGCGGTCGAAGTCCTCCTCGACCATCGCCAGCGCGAGGTCCATGCCGGCGGTGACACCAGCCGAGGTCCACACCTGCCCGTCGCGCACGAAGATCGGCTCGGGATCGACCGCCACCTGTGGGTGTCGCCGCGCAAGCTCCGCCGCCGCCGCCCAGTGCGTGGTCGCGCGCCGCCCGTCCAACAGCCCCGCCGCTGCGAGCAGGAACGCCCCGGTGCACACCGAGGCGACGCGGCGCGTGGTCTGCGCGCGAGCGGCGATCCACTCGATCAGCGCGGGGTCGGCGCACGCCTGATCCGCCCCGGCCCCGCCGGCGACAAGCAGCGTGTCGATCCTCGCGGGCGCGTGGTAGAGGTCCGTGTGGGGGACGATCGTCAGCCCGCTGGAGGTTGCCACCGGGGCGCCGTCGGGGCTGACCACGGTGGTGGTGTAGCTGCGGCTTGGGGTGGTTCTACGATCGGCCGCGCTATCGCGATCTGCGCCGGTAGTGCCACCGCGGCTCGCGTCACCGTCGCGGTCGGCACCGGTCCCGCGATTGGCCTCGGTGAGGAGTTGCCCGGCGGGCATACGGAGCCCAGCCTCCAGCAGTTGCTGAGCCCCGCTGAACACCTCCAGCGGTCCAGTCACGTCCAGGCTCTGCACGCCCGGATACACGAGGATCACAACGTTGCGCGGAGGACGGGGACGGGTCATCGCTAGGGATCGTGACCCATAGCGCGTCTGTCCGCAAGGACGGATTTCCCACGGTTTCTGCCACCGGGCTACCGTAGCCAGCAGGCCATGCAACAGCCGAACCGGCGACTCCGCGATAACATTGAAGGCGCCTGGGGCTATAGCTCAGCTGGGAGAGCGCTTGCATGGCATGCAAGAGGTCGTCGGTTCGATCCCGACTAGCTCCACCAAAACCTCGCTAATCGAACCAACGTCCAAAAGCTCCCGTTCCCTGCTGGGGACGGGGGCTTTGGCGTTGGGCAGGGTGCTGGCGGCGATGGCTGGCGCGGGGTACGGGGTGCTGCTGGGGAGTCGGTGGATGGCGTCGCGGAAGTCGCAGAGGGCGGCGAATGGCCCGGTCATCTCGACGTTGGCGATTGTTTCGTCGCAGACGTAGAGGGCTTTGAAGATGGCCTGGTTGAGCAGGCGGCGGATGGTGTCGTCGGCGCGCTGGTAGAGGTCGTGGAGGTCTTCGCCGAGGATTTCCAGGGCGAGGTCGAGGGTGGCGGCGATGTCTTGGTAGCCGAGGTTCAGGCGGTCGATTAGGGTCTCGGCGTCCTGGCGGCGCTGGCGCAAGCGGGTTTGCTCGTCGTCGAAGAGTTGGCCGCTGATGCGGTCTTCGTAGTGCATGTTCAGGAGCTTGCGTTCCTGGTCTTTGACTTCGTCGAGGACGCTTCGGCAGCGGTCGATCTCCTGCTGGGCGATCTTGGCGCGCTCGTTGAGGTCGTTGGTGATCGCCTGCCGGACTTCCTCGCGTTCGGTGTTGGTGATGGCGACACCGCGGTAGTGCTCCTCGATGGCGCTCTCCACGATGTCGACGGGCTGGTAGCCCTGGGGGCACTCGTCGCGCTGGTAGTAGGGGCAGACGAAGTACTCGTAGGTTCCGCCGTTGCCTTTGTTTTGGGAGTAGACCAGGCGGCAGCCACAGGTGCCGCAGCGGATCGTGCCCTTGAGGTAGTGCTGGTGTGTACGGTCGCGCTCGCCGGCATGGTTGTGGGATTCGAGGACGGCCTGGACGCGGTCGAAGAGCTCTTGGCTGATGAGCGGCTCGTGCCGGCCTGGGTAGCTCTTGCCGCGGTAGGTGACGATCCCGGCGTAGTAGGGGCTTGAGAGCATGTCGTAGATGCTTGACTGGCCGAGTGCCTGCGGGGCACGGCGGCGGTCGCCGCGTGTGCGCAGTCCGCGGGCATCCAGCAGCGCCGTCATGTCGGCGGTGCTGTAAAGGCCGGTGGCGTAGGTCTCGAACGCCCAGCGGATAATCGGGGCGCGCTCGGGGTCGACGGCGATCGTGCGGACTTCGCCGCCCTGTGGTAGTTGCTCGCGGACGTTCAGGTAGCCGAGGCGGGCGCGTCCGAGTGTGCCACCGCGCTTGGCCTTCTCGGTGGAGCCCTTGAGCACCTCGTTGGCGAGGTTGCGGCTGTAGTACTCGGCAAAGCTCGCCAACATGCCGTGCATCAGCCGGCCCGCGGGGGTTTGGTCGATGTTCTCGGTCGCGCTGATCAGCCGGGCACCGGCAAGCTCAATCTCGAACAGCATGTTCGCGTC
The DNA here is from genome assembly GCA_035948945.1 of Solirubrobacteraceae bacterium. Taxonomy (GTDB): domain Bacteria; phylum Actinomycetota; class Thermoleophilia; order Solirubrobacterales; family Solirubrobacteraceae; genus Palsa-744. The sequence continues at coordinate 35,185 of DASZIQ010000051.1, read as the reverse complement.
GTCACGCCGGTTGCGCGCGAAGCGATCGACCTTCCAGCAGATCACGTAATCGACGTCGCGCTGCTCCTTGATGCGCCGGAGCATTCGGTTCAGCTCGGGGCGCTGGTCGGTCTTGGCGGACTCAGCACGCTCGATGTACTCATCGACCACGGCTGCGTCGTACTCGCCGACCTTCTGTGCGCAGCGCTCGCGCTGCGCGGCGATCGACAGGCCGTCGTCGTCGTAGTCGGTCTCCAGTTGCCCGCGTGAGCTGACCCGTAGGTAGAGCACGGCCCGCTTGACGGCATCTGCCGGGGCGTCGTCTGTTGGTTTGGTGAGGGTGAGTGTCATTGTATGGTTCTCCTTTCCTTGGTGTTCTTGGTGTGCGGCTGCCACTGGCAGTAGGTACGGTGAAGACCCCGCCGCCGCCGGTGTTTCAGCAGGCCGAGGGCGTGCAGGCGATGAGCGACCGCGTCGGTCGGCACCTGATAGCGGTCAGCCAGAGCGGCCACACTGCGGTGTCCTGCTTGCCAGTCGGCGCGTAGCCACGGCGCGGGTATCAGCACGCTCAGCGCGAAGTCGGTGCATAGCCCTTCGCTGCTGCTTTGGCTACCGAGCTGGCGTAGCTTGGTGGTGTGGCCGCCGTCGATGATGTGTTTGAGTTCGTGCATGAGCGTTACGCGCCGCTCGGGCAGCGGCAGGGTGCTGTCGATGAGGATGTCGCCGCCTCGGCCGCTTGGTTTACTGGCGCCCAAGAGTCCTTTGACGGGCATCTGCGCCAGCGGATAGACGGTTACGCCGGCGAGCTGGCTGACGATCCGCTCAGGCACCGGCGGGGCGGTGATGCCTGTCTCGGTGAGCAGGAGCTTGGCTTGCCGTTCGGCGATCCAGCGTGCTTCTCTCGGGGATATCGACCACGGTGGGCTGAGGGCGCGCAAGCGCTTAACCAGGCGGGTCGTCCGTGGCCCGCTCTCACCCACCCGTGCGGTCATTAGTCGGCGGTTCCCTCGGTGGCGTCGTGGCGGTCGCGGCGAATCTGATCGAACAGCTCCTCTATCTTCGTGATCTCTTTCGGCGTGAGCTGGTACTTGGCGCGAAAGTAGGTGCGGATCGTCGGAAGTTCGCGCGATACCTGTCCGCGGCTGATCCGGTCGATCCGCTCCGGTGGAATACCGAGCACCTCGGCGACCTTGGTCAGCTTGCTCGGTGCCGGCGCCATTATCTTTCCGTGCTCCAGGTGAGTCAGCCAGCCATAGGTCACGCCACTCAGCTCGTCCAGGGCGCGCAGCGATAGTTTCTTGGTTCGGCGTGCCTGCTTGAAGAGTCGTCCGAGTTCTCGTGCTTGTGCCTCTGTCATGTGTCATTCCTGTTTACTACCTCCATTGTAATACTTAATATGACAAATGTTAACTGCGTCTCTTAATATGACTGTGACATCAGATAACCATTACCATTTTTCTCCCTAATTGTATATCCTGACCCTGGTGTGGTAGTAGGTGTGGGTGGCTCAAATCAATTGATTTAGATTTGAGCCACCCGTTACCCCATGTTGTCTTTTTAGAGAAGCCCTGCGGCTAGGACGACTGCTCCAGCAGCGTGATCTTCTCGGTGATGGCAGCCTTGCGCTCATCAGCGCTGGCCTGCATCGCCTCGTACTCTGCCTGAGCCTCTTTGGCTCGTTCCTTGGCGACTTCGATCTCAGCATCAATGCTGTCGATTGCTCGCTTGAGTGTTTCGATCGCGGACTCGACTGCTGTCTCGCTGGTTGTCTCGCGTCGCTTGGTGCGGCGAGTCCCGCCACCGTTGCCGGTAGCAGATCCTCCCACGGAATCCCCGTTTTCAACACGAAGATGATCCCCGTCAACGCCTGCCGGTCGGGCACCCGCGGGCGCCCCGTGATCTGCGCCTCACGCTCCGGCAAGATCGGCTCGATCCGAGCCCACAACCCGTCTGGAAGAAGAGGTTTCGCCATGACGCAGGACTTCGACAGCCCCACCACGAATCCTACCTTTTGTTAGGCGCTCTTAGTCAAAGCAGTGGACACCTGCATACCCTTGCAATTATTGACACACTATTGTATAATACGTGTGTCAATACTAAGAGGTGGAGAAAGAGCACAACACATCTGTGAGATATGAAGTTGATTACACGTGGGGATCTACAGGGTCAGGGAAACCTCCGGAGGGCGAGCCATCAGCCGGCGATATTGCAGAACACATAGCGGCCGTCTATGAAGACGCAGCGCTACGGGGAGGCCGCGTTGTCGCGAGCCACACCCTAGTCGTAGAGGGCGAAGAACATATATTCTTTGTGTCGGAGTTCCCTGACAACTAGCCTGCGAGTAGGCGCTCCACGAACTCGCCGACAAGGTGCCATCGTCACGCGCGTAGCCCACGCGGCTACTGCTCCGGCTGCCCGCCCTCGATCAGCCACAGGCGGGGGAGACGCAACGGCGGCTCGCCCACGCCGCCGAGCGTCCGGCTGGCGACCTCAGCCACACAGAACGCATCGGCCAGCATCGCGCGAGCGAACTCGCTGATCGCGTCGTCGATGACCCGACTCGCTCGTTCGTGCAGCCGGCCGAACAACGCCAGCACGTCAGCGTCGCTCAGCTCCACCCTGTAGCGCTCTCGGGAGCCCACCTTCTCCCACCCGATCTGGTCCAACAACTGCGTGGCCTGCTCGAAGTTGCGGCGCAGCCACCGGGCGCGATTGATTTCATCGGCTGCCAGCACCAACGCGAGGTCTCCGGCCTCGGCCAGGTCGCGGACGAGGAAGCCGTACACCGCATTGCGTTGCGCCCGATCCAACACGATTGCCATACCAGTTCTCCAATCCGGGTGACAGAGCGGCCCAAGCCCCCCGGAGGGGCCGGGGCCTGGACCGCCCCCAAAGCAAACCAGGCAACGCCGCGATACGGCAAGCTGTGGGACGGGCTAATCATCATGATTCGTGTGCTGGTGGGCCGATGGTGGTGGCGCTATCGAAAATCCCGTGTTCGCGGCGGTTACTCGGGTGACTGGCTCTCATTCACAGATATTCACGAGTGACAGTTCACGCGCTGCCACGAGGCACGATCATTCGACGACAAGCCGCCTATTTACCGGAAAATCCGGCAAAACCCGGGGGATTTTTGCCGTCCTGGCAGGCTGGTAAACCATTATGGTAAAAGGATAAACCAGTGGCCCCCGGCCGCTTGAGACGACCGGGGACCGTACACAGGAGGACATGTCTCCCATGCCAGCCCATCATACGCCACAGAGCGACACATACCTGGAGCAACGCGCCATCATCCACCAACTGCTCCGCGACGACGACCACACCGAGCGCTGGACACCCAAGCAACTACGGCGCGCCCTCTCGGACATCGCACCCGAGAGGGTCGATGAAGCCCTCACCGAGCTGGAGGCCGCTGGTGTGGCCTGGCGCCTGGACAACTACGTCGGCGCCTCACGCTGCGCCCGCCACCTTTTCTCACTCGACCTCATCGGCATCTGAGAGGCCACCATGCGTCTCTCAGAAATGGGCCTTGAGCCCGCCACGCTGGCGTGCCTACGTCGCGGCGGCATCAACACCACCTACTGGCTACTCGATCAAACCTACCGGGAGCTGATCTGGCACTCCGAGATCACCCCCGAGGCCCTCTACGACATCCTCCGTGCGCTCCGCCGGCACGACATGACGCTGAAACCGCACACCAGAGGGAGCGAGCGGTCGGTGGACGAGCGTAACCTCGAGGTCTTCCGCCTGCGCGTCGTCGAGGGCCGCAGACTCAAGGCAACCGGCGAGCAGGTCGGCATCGGCGTCGAGCGCGTCCGGCAGGTCCTCGCCACTTACTTCGGCCTCCGAGGCGCACCACCCGCCGTCAAAGCCAGACCCCACCGCATCAAGCACCGAAGCTCGCCGCCCGACTGCGAGCAACTCGGACGCGCCATCCAACGCCTGCGCTCCGCCCAGGGCCTCACCGTCGATGGCCTCGCCGCTGCGGCCGACACGAGCGCTGAGCAGTTGGCCCGGATCGAGGACGGGCTACGCGATCCCACCTGGACGACGCTCTCCAGGCTCGCTATCGCGCTCGACACCACGGCGGCGCTGCTGGCCTACGCCATCGAAACCGAGCAACCCACGGGTGGCACCTGATGCCCGATCGCCAACTGATCCTCGTCATCGAGACGGACGACGCCTCAGTCGTCCGATCGTTGACCAGCTCGCTGCCGACGACCACCCGGCAAAGATCGCCCGCAGCGCCAACCACGCCAACGCTCTGGCCGTCATCGAGCCGCCGGCGCTGGTGCTGCTTGGCGTGCTCGATACACCCGCTGGCGCGCTCGCGCTGCTGCGCGCGATCCGCAGTGGTGGCCCGGACGCTCTTTGGCAGCCCGATGTGCCCGTGATCCTGCTCAGCCCCAGCATCGAGGAGCCTGACCTGCTGCGAGCGTTCGAGGCAGGCGCCGATCACGTCATGGCCTACCCGCCGCCGAGCTACCTGGAGCTCCGCGCACGCCTGGGAGCCCTCCTGCGGCGCTCCATGCGCCGAGACAACCGAGTGCTCCAGGTCGGCCCGCTGAGGATCGATACCACTGCCTACACGGCGACGCTCCACGACCGGCACCTCAATCTGCGACAGATGGAGTACAACCTGCTCGTCCACCTCGCCAGCGAGCCCTGGCGCGTCTTCGGCAAGCAGGAATTGTTGCGGGCCGTCTGGGGGTACCCCGTGATCTGCGCCACACGAACGCTCGACAGCCACGCCAGCCGCCTGCGCTGCAAGCTCAACGCCGTCGGCGGGCGATGGGTCATCAATGTCCGCGGCGTTGGATACCGGCTCCTTTGAAGCGCGCCCGAGGATGGGCCGCGCGGTAGCACGAGGCGTGGCCGGGACGATCAGGTCGCAGCGGTCGGCGTCAGGGGCGCTGGACCGTGCGTGGTGGATGCTGAGGGTTCGGACGGTTGGCTGAGGTCGCACGACACGATGTCTGCGCCATTTGATAGAACGCCAGCCACTCATCCGTGCGGGACGAACAGGAGGGCTTCGTGGAGGCTATGCGGCTTGGCAGGATGCGCTCGGCAAGTGGGACCTGTGGTCACCGGACGGCATCGGCATGGAGGATCGTCGGCGTCGTAGTGGTGTTGCTCGCGGCGTTGGCGGTGGTGCCATCTGGTGCATCGGCTGAATCTCTTTGTACGGACACCTTTACGGGCGCGAGCGAAGCGACCTGGCAGACCCCAGCGAACTGGTCTACCGGCAAAGTGCCCACGTCCTCCGATGTCGCGTGCGTTGGTTCGGGGAAGACAGTCAAGGTCTCCAGCGCATCTCAGGTCGCCGGCGTACTCCAGGGGGAAGGAGAAGTCGTGATCTCGGGCGGCGAACTGGAAGTCACCAACAGCTTGGAAACGTCGAGTATCCGTGCGATGGTTTTGAGCAACGGGGGCACGCTGACCGGCGCGGCCACGGTGAAGGTGACGGGCTCGCTGGAATGGCCCAATGGCACGATGTCCGGGTCGGGCACGACTGTCTTGGCGAGTGGTGCATCTGGCTCTAAAACGTTTGTAGAAGTGACGCTGAAGCAGCGCACGTTCATCAACGAAGGCACGTTTACGATGACTGAAGGTGCTATCGGGTTGCGGGAAGGCGCGGAGTTCAAGAACACAGGCACCTTCGTCGCGAACTCGGGAGGCTCGCTCTTGACATCGCTGGGAGGAGGTACTGCTCCTTTGTTCCTCAATACTGGCACCTTCGAGAAGACGTCTGGCGAATCCAATGTCTCTGTTGACTTTGAAAATCAGGGGACGATTGACGCCGCGGCCGGAAAGATTTCGTTTGCGTCCGAACGCACCGTCGTGCTCACGAACGGGAGCAAGTTGGAAGGCTCAATCCTTTTCAGTGGGGCAAGCGTGACGGGATACGATTTCAGCGTACCGAGCGGAACCCTAACGCTCCGTGGTGGCACGCTGACGATCCCCTCCGGGAGTTCGGCGACAGTGGGCAATCTTCTTATGAATGGGGGTAACTTGGCTGGTGCCGGCAAGTTGACGATCTCGGGTTCTCTTACGTGGGAAGAAGGCACGATGTCGGGGGTCGGCACGACGGTGTTGCCTGGCGGGTCGTCGACCATAGTCGACCGTGGTGAGGTTTATCTCTACGAACGTAAGCTGGTCAGCGAAGGCGGCTTTACGATTTCCAAAGGCTTGATCCTCATGAAAGACGGCGCGTTGATCGAAAATACTGGTACCTTTACTGTCAACGCCGAATCGAGTGTGCTGATATGCCTAGAAAGCGGTTGCAGCGGTGTTCTATTCGTCAACGACGGGCTATTTCAGAAGACGGAAGGTGAATCATCTAGCGTAGAAATGCCGTTCGAAAATCAGGGCATCATTCAAGCGGTGACGGGTAGCAGAATAAGGTTTCGGGAACCTCAGCACGTCGAATCGTCTGTCGGGTGGGGCGGCGAAGAAGACCAGCAGGAACCGGCTCAGTGCGGAGAAAGTGAATCGGTAGGTTGTCAGTCGGGGAACTACTCGCAGACGCAGACCGATTTCTCGATTGGCGGCCGAGGGGTCGGTTTGGTGCTGAGTCGGACGTACAACGCGCAGGCAGCGGCCGCGGGAGACAAAGGAGTGTTTGGCTATGGCTGGTCGAGTTCGTTTAGTGACCATCTCGTGGTCGAAAAAGCAAGTAAAAAGGTCACGCTCGTGCAGGCCGCTGGGAGCACTATCACCTTCCTCGAAGCCTCGGGGGAAACATTCACAGCACCAGCGTGGACCCAGGACACGCTCAGTGGTGCGGAAGGAACCGGCTATACCCTTACGCTTGAAAATCAGACGGTATACAAGTTCAGCGGTTCCACGGGGCGATTGGAAAGTGTAACCGATCGCAACGGCAACGCGACGACGCTTGCCTACAACGGGAGCGGGAACCTCGAAACGATCACCGACCCGGCAAGCCGCAAAATCAAACTGACGTATAACTCCGAAGGTCTTGTGGAAAGCGCCGAAGACCCGATGAAACACGTGGTCAAATACACGTATGAAAGCGGAAACCTCAAGAGTGTTACCCAGCCTGGCGAATCGGCTCTTCGCTGGCAGTTCAAATACGACGGGTCGCATAGGATGACAGAACTCGTCGATGGGCGGAGTGGTAAATCCACCATCGAATACAACAGCTCCAACCAAGTGGTCTCGCAGACCGATCCGATGAAACGCACAACGAGCTACGAATATGAAGCGTTTGACACAAAGACGACCAACCATACAACCGGCGATGTGAGCGTTCAATACTTCACGAGTAATGGCGTGGGCACTTCGGCAACAAACGGGTACGGCACGGCAAGCGCCACGACGGAAACCAGTGTTTTCAATGCCGCTGACGAGCTATTGAGTGTTACTGATGGCAACGGGCATACCACGAAGTATGGTTACGACACGCACGGAAACCGCATCAGCATGATCAATCCGGATAAAGATGAAACGAAATGGACGTATGACTCGACGCATGATGTGGAAGCAGAAACGCTACCCAGCGGCGAGACCACCACGATCAAACGCAACAGCGACGGGGACCCGGAAGTGATCGAACGTCCCGCACCTGGTGGAAAAACTCAGATAACCAAATACAAATACGGCTCCCACGGGGAAGTTGAAAGCATGACCGATCCGCTGGAATGCACGTGGAAATATGAATATGACTCCTATGGAGATCGCACCGCAGAAATAGACCCGGAAGGCGACAAGCGCACCTGGGGGTACAACGAAGATTCGCAGGAAACGAGCATGGTCCACCCACGCGGACACGTCAAAGCGGGCGAAGAAGAAAAATATGAGACTAAAACAGAACGCGACGCACAAGGTCGCCCAATCAAGGTCACTGACCCGCTCGGGCACGAAACAAAATACACCTACGACGGTGACGGCAACGTCGAAACTGTGACCGACCCGGAAGGCCACAAGACGACATATACCTACGATGCCGACAACGAGCGGACCAAAGTCGAAGAACCCAACAAAACGATCACCGAAACCGAATACGATGGCGCTGGCCAGGTCAAGAAGCAGACCGACGGCAACAAACACGCCACTGAATACGTCCGCAACGTCCTTGAGCAGATCACCGAAGTAATAGACTCGCTCGGCCGCAAAACCCTCAAGGAATACGACAAAGCTGGCAACCTCGTGAGCGTCACTGACGCCGAGAAACGAGCCACGACCTACAAATACGACCCTGATAACCGGCTTACCGAAGTCAGCTACTCAGACGGCAAAACACCGACCGTCAAATACGAATACAACAGCAACGGCGACCGCACCAAGATGGAAGACGGCACCGGCACGACCACCTACGAATACGACCAGCTTGACCGCCTGATCGCGACCAAAGACGGACACGGCAACACCGCTGGCTACGAATACGACCTCGCCAACGAGCAGACCAAGGTCACGTACCCCAACGGCAAAGTCGTCGAACGCGAATACGACAAAGCGGGACGCCTCAAGAGCACCACAGACTGGTCGAAAAACACCATCAAATTCACCTACGATGCCGACTCCGACCTCACCGCCACGGCGTTCCCTAGCGGCACGAGCAACGAAGATACCTACACCTACGACGACGCCGACGCGATGACCGAAGTCAAGATGAAAAAAAGCAGCGAAACACTCGCGTCACTCGCCTACACCCGCAACAAAGACGAGCCAGTCGAAAAAGCGACCAGCAAAGGCCTCCCAGGCGAAGAAAAACTCGCCTACACCTACGACAAAAACAGCCGGCTGACAAAAGGAGTCGGCATTCCCTACGAATACGATGCCGCCAACAACCCGACGACCATCGGCACCGAACACACCTACAGCTACAACGCCGCCGACGAGCTCGAAAAAAGCGAACTAAAAAAAGCCGCCGCCGCAACCTACACCTACAACGAAGTCGGCGAGCGCACCAAGACCGAACCCGCCAGCGGACCCGCGGCAACCTACGGCTATGACCAAGCCGGGAATCTCACATCCGTCACGCGACCCAAAGGCACAGAAGTAGCGGCAATCGAAGATACCTATGGCTACAACGGCGACGGGCTACGTACGTCCGAAACGATCTCAGGCACCACCACCTACCTGGCATGGGACCTCGCCGAAAAGCTACCGCTGATTCTCAACGACGGTACCAACAGCTACATCTACGGCCCCGGGGGCCTTCCTGTCGAGCAAATCAACAACAGCACCGGGACCGTGCTCTACCTACACCACGACCAACAAGGCAGCACACGCCTGCTCACCGGCTCAACCGGCAAAGCCGAAGCCACCTTTACCTACGACGCGTACGGCAACACCATCGGCAAAACCGGGACCGCTACCTCCCCCCTCGGATACGATGGCCAATACACAAATACCGATACTGGTCTCATCTACCTACGCACACGCGTCTATGATCCGGCGACCGCAAATTTCCTGATGGTCGACCCGATTGATGAAATTACACGGACGCCATACGATTATGCGAACGACGATCCACTTAGCCTCGGTGACGCTACAGGTATGTGTGCCGCTGCGTCTGCGGCGTCGTACCGTGGTAGCGCGAGCAAGACGGAATGCGAAGACCTCCTCCGAGAACTTGAATCCAAGGCTCAGGAACTGCACAAGCGTTTTAATCAGATTTTCCACAACCGCAAGAATCTGTCGGCTCGCGAAGTAAAGCAATACGTAAAAACATTCAATGAACAGCAGACTAATCTCAAGAAGAAATTCAGCAGCTTTGGCAAACTGGACTGCGAAAGGAAGTATAAATTGCAGGCGCCTGAAGAAGTGTACGCGGCGCTTAACGTCAAAATCAATGTGCAGATTCAGCCGGTGGTCGTCGCGGGATGAGTGACATGGAGCCTGTAAGCGACTCCGACATCCAGCAGGTTAGCGCTGCGTGGCTGGCCGCTCGATCGGCCGACGAATCCGTGGATGACTGGGTGGAAGATTGGCAGGACGAACGACGTATCCAGGGTGACTACATGGCCATGTGGCGCTTTGTGCTCAGGCTTTGCGATGACGTTCAAGACAACGACAGTGACACAATTGGGATGATCGGGGTCGACCCGCTTTGGTCTATGGTCAACCGATGGCCTGATGTGACGTTCACATTGCTCGAAGGGGACGCAGCGAAGAATCTGATATTGCTGAAGGCTTTGTCGAGCGTCATAACGGACGATCCGGCTGTACGAGACCGGCTCGACGCGATACTTGCGCGCCAGTAAGACAAGCGTGCGATGCCAGCAGGCCACCGTGATCGACCGAGCCGATAATAACCAGACGACACCCGCTCAAACCGCAGCTCCTTCCTACGGACGCCAACTGCTCAGACACCAATCGACAGAGTCTCTGTCGGGTGCCGTTTCAGGGCCGTCGTCGGCCGGTACGGGGCCGGCTAGGGCCCGGGTCGGGAAGAACTCGCCGAAGGTCCTGGGAGCCCTCCAGGCCACCGGCCCACAGAGGCCTTCGTGCGGCATCCGCTGCGACGCATAATGCCGCTTGTGCGACACGACGTGTCGCAGGCTCCCACATTGTTGTGCGGGCTTGACTCGTTCGCGCGCCAGGACGAGTGGTCAGCGCTTCCACGCAGGCTTTGCTTTCGCATTACCGTCGGATAGCACACGGAACTCGTCCCCCATCGCGGCGGAGGTCTGGAGCACGCTCTGATGGAAGCTAGACCTATCCGTTGGTCCGTTGGGGAACACGATGATCGTTTGGCTCACGTCAATGTCTTCTGCTTCTCTGCGCCACTGATCCATTCGTGCATCTACGAGGTACTGCATTGCTTCGGCACGCAGTGCACTATCACCAACGTAGTGAAGGTTGCCCTCGATGATGTCAGCAATCGCGTTCTGAGCGTCAATGTTCGCCTGAACAAGTTTCTGCTCGTAGATGTGTCGCCACGACATCGCGCCTGGTGCTGATGGCTTGATACCTCTTGCTTGCTGGTCGGTTTCGCGCGTCTCGCGTTCTTGTCGTACGAGCTCGTTGGTGTGATGCACCAGCTCAAGCTTCGCTCCCACCGGCCCGTAGAATACGGCCAACGCATCGGCCAACCACCGTCTCCGCGCTGCTTTTCGCTCTCGACCGGTCGTGCTGCGAGCCGTAATCAAGGCCGCAACGATTGCCGCCACGACCGCTGACACGCCAGCTTCCTTGAGGAAGGATGTACCGGATGCAATCATTGGGTGCATGGGGGAGAGCCTAGCTCGGGGCCCTGCGTGTCCAGGTTCGGTACGATCGATCCCGTGGCACTCGAACTGGCGAACCTAGACGGCGAGACGCGACGGCACATGATCGCCGAGATGGAACGTGACCTTGCAGCGGGGACGCTCTATACGGGTAGATATCTCAGCGACCTCGGATTTGAGCGCTATCCGCGGCTGCTCCGCGAAGCTATCGAGGACGGCACCGATGAGTCGCTCGCTGCGGCACTCTCCGAGCCGGGCCTGTTTGCGGATAGCTACCAAAAGCGCAAGCCGTCGGGCGGTTACACCACGTCAAAGGTTCCTTACACGGCCCCGGTCACGCTCGCAGAGGGGGAGTTCAACAGATTCTATCTACGCGGCCTCTGCCAACGGGCCACTGCAGCTGGCGAGCAAACGATCGAAATCTACCGTGCGAGGGCCTCTATGACGCCGAGACCGGAGTCCGAGGCGATGATAGGCCGCCATCTGGACGCGGCCACGCTGCTTGGCGACCTACGCGAGCACATTGGCGTAGATACGGCTTTGGGTCTGCCGCCAGGTCCGAACTCGGGTCTAAGCGGACGGCTCACTGCATAGGGGTCCTGGCCAGCCGATATCCTCCCCTTCCCAGCCGCACCACGCGGGTCGATCGCACTGAGCCTCATTGGCCAGCCAGTTCTTGACCGAGGAGACCGGCACCGGCATCCCAAGTAACTCTTCGACCTCGGCGTGGATATCGCGGGCTCGCAACCAGTGGTCAGCCCTGAGTTCCAGACGATGCGCGACCGCTTCGCGTCTCGGCCAGCACGTAGCGGCCCCTTGTCACCCGGACCAGTCGTCCCGACGAGCCCGCAACGTCCGAGGCCAGCGCACCCTTGACCGAGGACCGCGGCACCGGCTCGCCCACCAGCACCTCAACGGCCGCGTGGATGTCCTTGGCTCGCATCGGCTCGCCCCGGTCGGTCAGCACCCGGACGACGGCCTTGAGCACCCAGCCAGGGCCGGCGGGCTCGCTGCCGACAGACCACGGGCCGCCGCCAAGGCTCGCCACTGGCCCGCACAGCGGCCAGCTTCCCCGCCAGGCGGCGCAACGACCCCTGTAGGTCGTGGTTCGAATAGTGTCCAAGCAGGTCCATTTCGCCGTAGTCAATGCGAACCGCTGGCTCAGGCGTGCGCGATTGCGCGGTCGATCAGATCGTGGTCGTCTAGCACTGTATGTACTGGGCGTCGTCTGACGCGCTTCCGTGTACGGGCCGCCGGTGAGCTGTGATCTGGTCAGCAACGACGTGGAGCGCGACACTCCTCCGCTTCCTGAACCGACCCACTCACCGGAAACCGCGATGGTCCAGCGCATCGAGCCTGATGGCGTCGATCGCGGTAGCCAGCCCGAGGCTCGCGTTGAATATCGCTAGCCGGACCGTCCGGTATGCTCGCGCGATGCGACTCGGCGGGGCTGTTTTTCCGCGGCGTATTCGCCTCGGTCACCTGACGTCTACCACCATACCGCGTAGGGCAGTCGGGTTTCGCATCATGCGCGGCCATGAAGGAACAAAGTAGAACCCCGCCGAGTCGCAGAGCGTTGGCAGCGACATCCACGACAACCCCGCCTTTACTGCGCACCCGCGACGATGTCGCCGCTTTCCTGGAGATCAATCTCGGCGAACTGGCGCACTGGGCATTCGTGCTGCAGGACGAGAAGCGCTATCGGCGCTTCGAGATCGTCAAGCGCACAGGGGGCACGCGCGAGATTGCCGCGCCTCTGAGGCCTCTCAAGGAACTCCAGCGGCGACTCGCAGCTCATTTGGAAGATTGGTACTCGCCGTCAAACCATGTCACGGGCTACGTGCGGGGGCGTGGACCGAAGCCGAATGCTGAGCCGCACAGACGCCAAGAGTGGGTACTTCGCGTGGACCTTGCGGACTTCTTCCCGTCGATCCACCTTGGCCGGATTCGCGGGATGTTCATGGCCAAGCCATTCAGCTTTGGGCGTGATGCGGCCACCGTCCTTGCACAACTGTGTTGCTACCGGAGAGCCCTCCCCCAGGGAGCACCGACGTCGCCGGTCATCTCCAACATCATCTGCAGGGCAGTGGATCGCGAAATAGCGAAGCTGGCCGCGTCAGAGCGCTGCTACTTCACTCGCTACGCCGACGATCTGACCTTCTCGACAGATCGCACCATCTTTCCAACTAGCCTCGCCTATGTCGAGGGTATAAAAACATTCATCGGTCCAAACCTCAAGCAGATCATAAACGATGCCACGTTCAGCGTGAACGAGGAAAAGACTCGCTTGGTGCGGCGTTGGCAACGGCAGCGCGTAACAGGCTTTGTAATCAACGAGCGCCTCAACGTTCCTCATGAGTACGTTCGCGAAATCAAGACCCTGCTCTACATATGGAAGCGATATGGCCTAATCGACGCGGAAGCATCCTTCGCGCGTGCAGGAGGGTCCGTCAACCGCCCGGTCGATCGGATCGACTTCCGGGCTTCGATCCGCTCACGCATTCAGCGCATCGGTGATACGAAGGGCTGGACCGACCCGGTTTACCAGCAACTCGTGGACCTTCTGACACCGCTTGATCCCGATTTCGTCCCAATATACGAGCGCCGTCAAGCTCACGTACCCACAAACCGTCACGAGGCCACGCCACTACAACTGCGAGTCTGCACGGAGGGGCCGACCGACGTGATTCATTTGACCGCGGCGATGAGATACTTTGCGGCCCAAGACGAGTTCGTGAGACTAGAGCTGCTGTTCGACGAGGACTCGGTTTACGACGGCGACGCGGCGCTGGCAAGACACCTGGCCGCTATAGCAGGAGCCGGACCCTCGGTACCCACTGTTTGTCTCTTCGACCGCGACAATCCTCAGTTGCTTCGCAAGCTGCGACTCCATGAGCAAGACGTCGTTGACAGCGGACCCAATGTCGCGGGGGCGGCGTTAGTTCGGCCGCCTTTTCGCAAGCAGCCTTTCTGCATAGAGCTGCTCTATAGCGACGCCGATCTGCTCGCCCGCGACCAGACAGGACGCCGCATCTACAGGCGAGAAGAGTTCAACCTGACAACCGGCCACCACAACAGCGAGCAGTGCAGCGATCTCAACATCAAAGACAGGCGAATCATCCGCGATCAGGTCTATTCGTTTGGATCCGACCGCAACCTTGCGCTCTCGAAGTCGTCGCACGCCGAGCTGATCGCGGCACGGAGCGCGCCGTTCATTCACGACTTCGCGGGCTTCCGACCGACGATCGCCATGCTGATGCGGCTCGCGGAAACCTTTGCGCGAAGCCGTTGATGGCGATCCGCGACGAAATCCGCACAACGACTCGCTGTCGGTCAGCCAGGATCCGGTCCGGCACCGGCTCGATTTCGCAAGTCATCCTGGTCTAGTATTCTCCAGAAAAGAAGCCATGTGATCTGCAAGAACGGCCGTCCGACATTAACTCGAGACCAAGAACAACAGCTGCACGCCGAGTCGGCGGGCACTTGCCTGCTGTGTAGCATGTCTCTATTTAAGAAGCGGGTCGACGGCAGGTCGCTGGCGATCGCGGAGCGAGCCCACATTGTTGCTCATTCGGAAAAAGGTCCTCGCGGCAGCGGCAGGGTGTCCGCCAGCGCCAGAAGCGATCCAGCGAACATAGTGCTGCTGTGTCCCACGTGCCACACCATTGTCGATAAGGATCCCATCGCCTATCCTGTGGAGCTGCTGCTCGCAAAGAAGCGGACACGTGCGGCCAAGGTTGCCCGGATCGGGGGCGTGCCCACCTTCGCGAGTCGGACCGATGCACGTAACGCCGTCGAAACGATCCTCGACAGAAACGAGACGATCTTCCGCGTCATAGGCCCAAACCCGCTCGATGGTTCTCTGCCGTCTACAGAGGCAGCCGCCAAGTGGCGTGATCGCGTGCTGGAGGAGATCGTTCCGGGAAACGAGTTGATCGTCGCCATAGTCGAGATGAACCCGGACCTGACAACGAGACCCGACCGTATAGCCGCAGAGCAGCTACGACTCCATACTCAAGATCTCGCCCGTAAGCATCAGTGCGGCGAGATAATCGGACACGCGCTCAGATTTCCTCGGGAGGCCACTCAAATCTTCGCGGGAAATCTTTGATGGCCGATTTCGCATACGAAACCAGATGGTTCGCCGACGCCGTGGTCAAACATGACGCTGTCCTAAGGGCATCTGCGCTGCCTAACGGGCATGTCAGCGTGGAGCGTAAAAGCCTTTCGTCCATCACCGTTGCGCCCCTTGCCACGCCTTGCATAGACACCGCCGTGGTCGAAAGTGTCCTCGCCAGTTGCGTGCCTACTGTGATCCTCTTGATACCGCCTACGTCTCACTACGATTGGAGCGCACGCGAGCTAGCAGAAGAGAACGGTTCGACGATTCACACCGTCAAAGAGCTCTACACGTTCATGCGAGAGCCCGATCCGCGTCGGTTTGTCGACAAGAGCGTGAGATACCTATGGAACCTGCTTGAAACACACTCCAGGGTAACGTCAATCGAGATGATCTGCGAGGCGTTGATGCTCGTCAAGCGCCGAGAGCCCTTGAGCGACGTAATCGCTGCCATCGAGTACGAGTACGAGTTCAGCGAGGCGGCACTAGTGCGAGCGCTCAAGCACCACCCGGGTGCTCGGGTGATTATAAACGCAAATCCCAACGGAGGGGCGACCGATGCCGCGCTTACGCATGCAGAATCGGCGGAGGTCGCCATCCTCGGCGTGTCAGAAGCGATGGGCGCTCTCAACCTCGATGGAGTGCGCTTCCGCGAGTATGTGTGCCGCGAACGACGGTGAGACGGCACGGAGCTCGAGGAAGACGGTCTGCCCATCTGGAGGCCGTCGTCGCTCCGGACCGTGCTGGGAAGTGGTTCCGCACCCTCATCGGCATCTTGATCGAGACAGCCGAGGCATCAGACATACCCGCCGGTACAGCGCTGTATCTCTTTGGCTCGTCATGCTGGGACCGCACGGCAGCAAATGACATTGACGTCCTTCTCGTGTATCCAAACGGTCAGCTAGACCAAGCGAACCTGCTAGCGCAGTCGATCCGTAACGCGGCAACCTCCTTGCTATTCGATGTGCTGGCACTCAGCGCCAGCGAGGAGCGCGAACTCGCGTTCGCCCAGACGGAGCGGGCGTTCCGGATCTGGTCACGTTGAGTCTCGACTTACCTTCATGCTCTGAGAACCTCAGTCGGGCTGTCCCGGCATCGCGATCCAGCTACGGCTGTAGCGCCCTCACGCTATGCACGCGAACCGCGCCCATACTCCAGGCAGTTGCCGGCGCAGGCTGGCTAACGCCTACCCGTCGCAGCAGGCAGGGTGGCCGAGACCATCGTCTGCAATCAGTGGTGGACGAGGCGAGGTGCCGGCTCGAAGTCCCCGTGCAACACGAGTGGATCGAGATCGGCACCGTTGGGCCAAGTGACAGTGCCGAGTTCGTCGTCCACCCGCACTTGCGCGAAGAAATCCGGATCACCCAGCGGCTCGAAGATCGGGCCGTGCAGCTCTCCGGTGAGATCGACGTCGCGCCAGCTGCCGTCGCTGAAGCCTAGCCGGAGCCGGTAGTGGCCGAGCACCTCTACCGATGTCACGGTTACGAACACCATCGCTCCATCTTACGGCAACGGGTCGATCGGCTCGGGAACAGTTCCGCCGTGTACGCGCTCCCAGTCGGCCTCGAGCTCCTCACGGTGGAGGGCTGCCCACTCTGCCACAAGCTTGAGCGCGCGACCCGGCAGTTCGCCCACGAGCACCCTCGTGCCCTCAATCGCGATCACCGCGTGGTGCTCGGCGTACTGCGCATGGAAGTGGGGCGGCTGGTGGTCGTAGAAATACATCGTGATCACGATGCCGTAGAAGAAGCTGACGCGGGGCACGGCGCCATCATGAGGCGCGGCGCGGACGTGTGCCGCGGCCGGGTACACGCGCGACCCCCGGCTCGGCCGACGAACCCTATGCCAACACGTACCGGCCCCTCGATACACGCACGAATCGACGCGACGAACCCGAGACATTGGACGCGCCAGAGCCATCTTGACCGACGACCGCGCCACCAGCTCCCCCAGCAACGCCTCAACGGCTGCATGGATGTCCTTGGCTCGCATCGGCTCCGCTCGATCGCCCAGCACCTGGACGACAGCCTTCAGCACCCAGCCTGGCCGGCGAGGTCGCTGCCGGCAGGTCACAGGCCGCCGCCGAGGTGCGTCGCTCGTCCGCACGGCGGCGAGTTTCTTGGTCAGGCGGGCCAACGACCCCTGTAGCTCGTGGTTCGATAGAACTCCGATTAGCTCCATCGAGGCCGATTTGCAGCGGATTCCCGGACGGCGTCCTTGACGGTGGTCGAACCGCCGCCGAGAAACAGGGTGCGTCCGTGCGACAATCAGGGCATGACCAAGGCCGAGCTACACGAGCTGGTAGACCATTTTGCCGGACGGGGCGGTCGATAGCGCTGCGATCCTCCTGGGGGAGATCAGCGACGGGCGCATCGACCCTGAGCAGGCGTGGTTCTGGACGCACGAGTGGCAGACGAAGGAGCGCGAGGGCAGACGCAGGAGCGCGAGGCAGACGATGATCTCGCAGCAGGCCGTGTCCCGCCCTATAAGAGCGACGAGGAGTTCCTAGCGGCCCTGGACGAGCGGGCGAAGCCGCTCGATGCCCACACGTGAAGTCCTCCGTCGTTCTGGCGCGATTGGGACCGACTTACCCCTCAACAGCAGCGAGCCTTCCGCGAAGCAGTTGTGCAGTTCATCGCGGACATCGCCGATGGAGGCCAGAGCTTCCGTCCGCGCCTGCGCGTCAAGCGGGTGCAGAGCCACCCCGGCGTGTGGGAGATGACATGGGCGCCGGACGGCCGAGCGACCTTCGAATACGGCGCAGAGGTTCGATCTGGCGAGCCGCACATCATCTGGCGGCGCATCGGCACACACTCGGTCTTCCGCCGGCCATGAGCGGCGGTTGTTTAGCGATCGTCCGCGCTACGCGGAGACCCGAAGACCCCGGAACGATCCCTGTGTAGTCCCCTGCGGGGGGCAGGCCAAACCGCCGGGGTTTCGGTCGTCTCGGCCACTCCGCGTCGTCCAACGATCCTCCCACCGCGAAATATGACGAAGGACTCCGCTTAGCGCTGAGTTGTCTGCTCCATGGCCAAGTGTCTGGCCACTTCGATTGCGCGCTGCCGCTGAGCGTCCGCGACTAGCGTGATGCGGACGACGGAGGTGGGGAGAAGCGCCCGATTTGAAAGACCAGATGACCTATCTCGATAAGGGTACCTATGAGAAGCCCGAGCAGCAATCCATCAACGAGGTTCCAATGTGAAAATTGGCGTGTGCGGCTGGCTTCCGTGCCCGGCCGTTCGAGAGTCGCAAACGCCTCACAGTTGTGCCCGCCTTCACTTTCTTTGACGCATCCCCACGAAGGTTCTTCGAGCTCCGAAGGGAGAGGTATTGAGTTGGAGGGGCTGAGGCGTATGTCGCTCTGCGTGTCGTGCAGGTAATTGCCTGCGCTGTAAAGCGGCGCGCCACGCTGGTCTTCAGCCCAATTGCTGTGACCAATTGCTTCGTTGGCAGCGTCAACCGCCGTGTTTCCGCCCATGAGAGATGGCAGGTCAAGCCAGCACGAGTCTTCGGCAATGCGAGGGAAAAGCCAGTCTGCCTCAAAGGAGACTTCGATATTGCGCCACCTTCCTGGATACAACATGAATGAAGCACTAATCAAGTTGTTCCGCTTGGTGTGCGGGGCAGAGAATGCGACTGGTCCATGCAGAAGCTTGAGTGGCCTGCCCAATTTGTTGGATAGGCCGATAACGACTTTTTGCAGTTTGATTTGCGTGTCGCCCGAGATTGCGAAGGCCACTAACCCGGTGGCAGGTGGTCTCCACGGTCGACCAACCGCCGGGTAGAGCGCCACCCTGACGTACGCTGGCTTTTGACAGTTCGTGATATGCGTTTCCACCGACTCTGCGTAGCCGCGGATTGGTCGACCCGCCCACGCGAGATGCAAGCCAGGCGGCGGAGCATTCGGGGGCGCGGAAAGCGGCTGAATGTGTTAACTGTCAATCCAAGCAGCGGCAACGGCGATCACAATGCAAACAACTATGTGAAAACCAAGGCTACGGCTCCTTACGCGTCGCATACCGGACTCCTGTGTAGTAGAAAAGTTGACGAAACATGACCAGCATGTGGAAGATAGTACGTTGGACTCCGGGCACTTCTTCCACGAGACTCGGTGGCGTTTTAAGTTCAATGAAACCGAAGACAGCCTCACCACGACCGTCGACGAACTCAAACTCGGCACGACCCCTGCCGCGATCAAGGGAGAACTCGAATTCACCTTTGCTGGGCGGTGATGCGGTGACGATCTTTACGTGACCGAAGCGAGTCTCGATCAGCGTCCGTAGCGCTGCCCGATGACCAACTGCTCGGGCAGCACCGTGCGCAGCGGCGGCTCAGACAGCAACAACCAGCGAGCAGTGTGAGCCCGTGCGATCTCGCCGTAGTCCTCGTCTTGGGTGATGACGGGGAGCCCGTGCTCGATCGCGGTCACCGGGCCGAAGCGGGCGTGCTTCACTACGACGGCGACTACGACATCCTCGCCGAGCACACCAGCCTCGTGTTCGAGAGCGAGTGGCTCGCTCCGCCCGGCACCCTGTGATTGCCGTCCAGCGCCAACCAGCGGCGCACTCCGCGACGGCGCAGTATCGTCGCGAAGATGAAGATCGACGAGGATGCCGACGAGCGCGCACTGGATTGGAACGCACCCTCCCCCCGGCTGCGGGTGTTGCGGCGCTACGAGGTGGCGGGAACCACCCTGGTGTCGCTGGTCCTCGCTGCCGGCATCGCGATCGCCCTCGGCGCCGCTACGGCCGCCGTGGTGGCAGTCATCTGCGTGATTCTCGTCGGATCGATCGCCGACGTCGTGGCCGGGCGGCGGGTGCGGGCATGGGGCTACGCCGAGCGGGCCGAGGACCTGCTGGTGAGGCGCGGCGTGATGTTCCGGCGAATGTCGGTCATCCCCTACGGGCGGATGCAGTACGTCGAGGTCACCGCCGGGCCCTTCGAGCGGGCGTTCGGCCTGGCCACCGTGCAGATGCACACCGCCGCGGCCGCCAGCGATGCGCGCATCCCCGGGCTGCCCGCCGTCGAGGCCGCCCGCCTGCGCGACCAGCTGACCTCCTTGGGCGAGGCTCACGCGATGGGGCTGTGAACGCGCCAGCCGGCTCCGCACCGCCGGCCGCTGGGCTCCTCACGCCCGACCCGCATGTGGCGGCAGGCCTTGGAGGGGAATGGCAGCGGCTGCATCCCCTCTCGCCACTGGTGAGAACCGGTCGAGGCGTGATTGCCATTCTCGTGGTTCTGTTGATTCCCGCGGCCGGCGGCGGCCAGAAGGGATCGCTCGGCGGCGATCTCCTCCACATCGGCGTGCTCGCCGTGGTGTTCGCGCTCGGGCTGATCTCGTGGCTGGTCACCAGGTGGAGGATGGAGGATGGGGTTCTGCGGGTGGAGAGCGGCCTGATCCGGCGGACCTCCGGGCGCTTCCCGCTGAGCCAGATCCAAGCGATCGACACTGTCCGCCCCGGTCTGGCGCGATTCTTCGGCCTGGCCGAGTTGCGGATCCGGTTGGCCAGCGGCAGCGGCAAGGCCGGTCGCCTGGCGTATCTGACCAACGCGGAGGCCGAAGCGCTGCGGGCCCGTCTGCTGGCCCTGAGTCATGGCATGGCCGAGGAGACGCCGCCGCCGCCGGAGCAGGCGCTTCTGACCGTCTCTCCCGGACGGCTGTTCGCCTCAATCCTGCTGACCGGCACCGGCCTGGTGCTGGAGTTGGCGATCGTGGCGCTCGTCGTGCTCGCGATCCTCGCGCCGGGCGCGGCGGGGGCCGCGCTCAGCATCGGGTTCGTTGGCCTGATCTCGCTGGTGGTGGGCCTGTTCCGGCGCTTCAACGGCGACTACCGCCTCACGGTGGCCGATGCCGCCGACGGGGTGAGGCTCCGCTCGGGCCTAGTGGAAACCTCGACCGAGACGATCCCGCGGGGGCGGATCCAGGCGATCCGGATGATCGAGCCGCTGGCGTGGAGGCCATTCGGATGGTGCCGGCTGGAGGTGGACGTCGCCAGCCAGAAGTCCAAGGGCCGCCAGGACCGCAACCAGGCCAAATCCGCGCGTGCTCTGCTTCCCGTGGGCAGCCACGCGCAGGCCGCGTCCCTGGTGGCAAGGGTCTTCCCCGGCCTGCCCGAGGAGCGACTGCCACCGCCGGCCCGCGCCCGTTGGAAGTCCCCGCTGCGCTTCCGCCTCCTGTCGTGGGGGGCCAATGATCGCTACGCCGTCACCACCAGCGGCCGGCTGCGGCGAGTGACCGACTGGGTGCCGCTGGCGAAGGTGCAGAGCATTCGCCTCGTCGAAGGCCCCGTCCAGCGCCGCCTGGACCTCTCAAGCGTGCATCTCGACACGGCGGGGCGCAGGGTGCACGCTGTCCTGCGCGACCGGGATCGGGTGGAGGCAGCACGATTGCTGGAGGGATTGCCCGACCGGTGTCGCCGAGCCAGGCAAGTGGAGGACGGCGGAGGCACTCGTCCGGCCCATCCCGTCGTTCCCTGAGCCTGGATCCACCGATAACGGGCTGAGCATCCGGTGCCGGGGACCGAGCCAGGAGCAATTGACCGAGCATCCGTAGGGTGACCCCTCGGAGCGAGGGCAATTGGTCCTGGCGATGCGTCATCCGGCGCCGGTGCGACCCCGGGATCGGTGGATCCAGGCTGAGCAGGCGGTCGAGCTGGCCGAGCCCTCGGGCGCCAAGCCCATCAGTCGAAGTCAGCGACCGAGTAGACCTCGCCCCGCTGCAGCACCGTCGGCACCGTCGACTGGTCGGGCGCGCTCGGCACGTGGTGCACGGTGTAGGTGTCGCGGCCGAGCTGGAGGATCGCAGAGACCGTCCGGCCGTCGATCGCGTCGGGCTCGCCCACGCGCAGAAGGTGGTCGAGACCCTGGCGCCGGCATTCGATCTCGCGGATGCGGCGGTCGCGCGAGACGGATCCCGTGCACTCCTCCGCCTGCTCGCGCAACGAGCTGTAGTCGCGCTCGGCCGCGGCGTCGTCTTGCCGCGACGACGGCAGGAAGAAGCTCGTCATCAGCGCCGTTTGGAGCCGCCGCGCGGGCTGCCAGCCTCGCGCGGCGGATAGCGCTTGCGCTCGTCAGCGGTCATCTGCCTGATCACGAGCTTCCCCTGGGCGACCTGCTCGCGAATGTCCTCGAGCTTTTCGTCGTGCTTTTCCTGCTGGCGGATCTGCTGGGGACCTGGCACGTGACTGCTCCTAAAGGGCCCATAACCCTGGGGGTTCGCGCGGGCTGAGTAAGTAAGAATCTGCACTTACAGGTTAGCGCAACCATCCGCACATTCCGGCGGGCTTATCGGATGGGTCGCCGGCTGCACCGCCCGGCTCGGCGGCCCGCGTCTGCTAGCTTGGCCAGAGCGGCTGAGCCTTTTGGCCGCGAGGCAGCTCGCTTGAGTCCCGCTGAGGATTGCGGTTCGGGTAGGCCAGAGCCTCCGAACCGTACGCGGCACAAGCGCCGCCAAAGGAGTCATTCATGGAAAAGCAGTCCTTCGCCGATCTCGGCGTCTCGACCACGGTCACCGCTGCGCTTGCGCGTCGCGGCATCCACGAGCCGTTCCCCGTCCAGCGACTGGTCCTCGCCGACGTCCTCGCCGGGCGCGACGTGCTCGTCAAGTCGCCCACCGGCTCGGGCAAGACGCTCGCTTTCGGGGTCCCGCTCGCCGAGCGCATCCAAGCCGATGCACATGTGCCCACCCGCCCCGCCGCCCTCGTGTTGGCGCCCACTCGCGAGCTCGCAAGCCAGATCGTCGGCGAGCTCGCAGACATCGTCCGCGCGCGCAACCTGCGTGTCACCGCCGTCTACGGTGGCGTGGGCCTCGCCAAGCAGGCGGCTCTGGCCGCGAAGTCCCACATCCTGGTCGCCACGCCCGGTCGCCTGGAGGACCTGCTGCAGCGCCGCGCCTTTACGCTCGCGGCGATTCGGATTCTCGTGCTCGACGAGGCCGACCGGATGCTCGACATGGGCTTCCGCCCGGCGATCGACCGCATCGTCGCCGCCTGCCCGGCGGAGCGCCAGACGCTGTTCTTCTCGGCAACCCTCGACGGCATCGCCGGCCGCGTCGCGGCGCGGTATACGAAGCAACCGATTACTCACGAGCAGGGCGAGCCGGGCCGTTACGAGACCGTCGACGTCGAGCACCGCTTCGTTGCGATCCGCGAGAACGCCCGCCTGCAGACGCTCGTGGACGAGCTCGGCTGCGAGCGCGACCGCGCGCTGGTGTTCGTACGCACCAAGCGGGGGGCAGACCGGCTCGTCAAACGGCTCGGCGCCAGCGGCGTGGAGGCGCTCGCGATCCACGGCAACAAGTCCCAGGGCCAGCGCGAACGGGCGCTCGCGAGCTTCAGATCGGGCCGGGTCGACACGCTGGTGGCCACCGACGTCGCCGCCCGGGGGATCGATGTCAACGGCATCTCGCACGTGATCAACTTCGATCCGCCCGAGGACCATGACACCTATGTCCACCGGATTGGGCGCACCGGACGCGCCGGGCGCCAGGGTGTCGGCATCACGCTCGTCGGCGCCGGGGAGCAGCACGAAATGCGCGAGCTCGCTCGCCGGCTCGGCCTCGCTCACGGACTCGGGGGCAACCACGAGCACTCCGGCAGGCCAGCCGGCTCCGGCTCCCGCCAGCAGCGCTCGCGCCGGAGAAGACGGGGAGCTTCGGCGCCCGCCGCATCGCAGGTGCAGTGAACCGCAGATCCGCAACCGCGGATCGCTTACAAGCCCCAACCCTGGATCCACCGATCCCGGGGTCGCACCGACACCGGGTGACGCACCGGCAGGACCAATCGCCCTCGCCTTGAGGCATCACCCGAGATAGGCTCAGCTCCCCGAGCGGCTGGGAGCGGTGCGCAGCGCCCCCGCCTGCTCCAGCGCCGCGTGCGTGCGCCCCACGAGGTCCTCCTGCGCGCCGCGCGCGGCGCGCAGGATCGCCTGCGCGAAGCCGTGGCGGGTGAAGCTCCCGTGCGGCACCACCCCCAGTTGGCGCAGCCCCAGCAGGTAGGCGCCGCCCTGGCCCTCGGGGTCGATCTGATCGCGGAAGGAGCGCAGCGCGGGGCGCAGCAGCGCGCCGCCGAGCTTCGCGCGGGAGGACGAGAGCGCGGCGTCGCGAATCGACCGCAGCATCGTCTGCGAGACGCCCTCCATCACCTTCAGCGCCACGTTGCCGGTAAAGCCGTCGGTGACGATCACGTCGGCGACGCCGCTCGTCAAGTCGCCGCCCTCGACGTTGCCGACGAACTCGAAGGCAAGCGCGGCGCCGCCCTCGACGTTGCCCACCGGCTCGGAGAGCATCGCACCCCTGCTCGAGCCCTCCGCCGCGGCGGCGAGGCGCTCGACGAGCTGGGCGCGCGCGGCCACCACCAGCGGGCTGCCGCGCCCCTGCTCCTCGCCGTTTGAGAGCAGCCCCACGCGTGGGCGGCGCACGTCGAGCACCACTTGCGCGAACGCAGCGCCCATGAACGCGAACTGCACGAGGTGCTCCTCGCGTGCCTGTGCGTTGGCGCCCACGTCGAGCAGCGTCACCGGATGGCCGGGCACCGGCAGCGGCAGCGCGAGCGCGGGGCGATGGATGCCGCGGGCGCGCTTGACGTTGAATAGGCCCGCAGCCAGCGCCGCGCCGGTGCCGCCCGCGCACACCAGCGCCTGCGCGCGCCCCTCGGCCACCGCGCGCGCGGTCTGCACGATCGAGGCCTCGGGGTTCGCGCGCGCGGCGCGCGCGGGGTCGGGGCTCTTGGCGATCGACAGCGGCGCGTCCACCACCTCCATGCCCGCGGGCAGGGGGCCGATCTCCGCGCGCATGTCCATCTCCGCGCGCGGTCCGAACAGCAGCACGCGCGCCCCCTGCTGCGCGGCGAGCGCCGCGCCCGCCGCCACCTCCGCCGGTCCGAGGTCGGCGCCGTTGGCGTCGACCGCGACCACCACCTCAGTGGCGTTATTCACACTGCGCCACCAGGGGGGTCGATGAGCAAGCGAGGCAAGGAGGGATGGAAGGCCCGCCCACCCCGCGTGGCGTGCTCAGCACGCGAGCGACCGAGGACGCAGCATCGCGCTGGCCGAAACGGGGATGCGAGCGAAGCGAGTGTCTCCCGGCTTCGGTCAGCGGCCGCCCTGGTCGTGGTCGTGCTCCTCGATGTGTTCTACTGGCACGGTGACCTCGCGGCCGGCGTATGTGCCGCACACCCCGCACACCCGGTGCGGGCGGCGCGGGCTGTGGCAGCGTGGGCACACGCTCAGCGCGGGCGCGGTGATCTTGTGCTGCGCGCGGCGCTTGGCGGTGCGGCTGTGCGACTGCTTCTGCTTGGGGACTGCCATCGGTCCGGGAAGGCTAGCAGTCGCGGGACCAGCCGGCAGACGCGCAGAGGCTTGCCGAGCGGCGGCGGCTACTCCAGCTTCAGCTCACGCAGCTTCGCCCAGCGCGGGTCGGGCTCGCTCTGGTGACGATGCTCTGGGCCGGCGGGGTCCAAATCATTGAGGTCGGCCGCGCATACAGGGCAGAGACCGGCGCAGTCGGCGCGGCACAGCACCTGCGTGGGGGCGCTCAGCGCGAAGGCGTCGCGCGCCCACGCCGCGAGGTCGAGCGTCTCCCCGCGGACGTAAGGGCTCGACAGCTCCTCGCCCCCTCCCGGGCGGTCCACCTCGCGCGCGTCCACGTCGATCTCCGTGGCCGCCCCCGTCAGGCAGCGCATGCATGGGCCTGCCAGCGCCGCCGTGAAGCGCAGTCGCAGCGCATACCCGTGGCCGACCATGCGCGAGACGTCGAGCGTCACCGCCGGGTGCGGCGGCTTGGAGACATAACGCTCCCCCCCTAGGGCAAGCGGCTCGATCTCGACCGCCAGCTCCAGGCGCCGCCCCTCGCCGGCGCTGAGATGCAGGCTCCCCAGGTCGAGTTTGTCGGTGAGCGCGGGCACGTCTCCAAGGGTAGGAGCTGCGTGTCCGGGTCTGCCTCGAGATATCGCCCACCAGCCCCGTCCAGCGGGACGCGTCGCCGGCTGGCGCGCCCACGGCTCCGCACCCACCGACCCCGCGGGCCGCCCTCCAGGCGGCCCCATCCCAACAAGCTCAATCCCCGGTGGTGGCCAGCTCCCGCTTGAGCACCTTGCCGGTCGCGTTGCGCGGCAGCGTTTCCAGGAACACCACCTCGCGCGGCACCTTGTAGCGGGCGAGGTTCTCCTTGACGTACTCCTGCACCGCCTCCTCGCTCAGCTCGGCCTGCTCGCGCGCCACGACGAACGCCTTCAGCCGCTGTCCGAACTGCTCGTCATCCACGCCGATCACCGCCGCCTCCTCGATCTGCGGGTGCTTGGCCAGCAGGTCCTCCACCTCGCGCGGGAACACGTTCTCGCCGCCCGACACGATCATCTCATCGTCGCGGCCGTCCACGAACAGGCGCCCCTCCGCGTCGATATGGCCCATGTCGCCGGTGCTCATCAGCCCGCGCACGATCTCCTTGCCCCCGCCCCCGGTGTAGCCGTCGAACACCATCTCGTTCGCCGCGAAGATCCGCCCCCGTTGCCCCTGCGCCAGCTCGCGGCCCTCCGCGTCGAGGATCTTCACCACGGTTCCCAGCGGCGCGCTGCCCGCGGTGCCCGGCGCCGAGCGCAGATCCCGCGGAGTGGCGATCGTCGCCCACGCAACCTCGGTGGAGCCGTACAGGTTGTACAGCACCTCCCCGAACGTGTCCATCACGCGCGTCGCCAGCTCGCCGGGCAGCACCGAGCCCGAGACCGAGACGATCCGCAGCGCCGAGGTGTCGTAGCGTGCGAGCGTCTCTGCCGGCAGCTCCATGATCCGCTGCAGCATCACAGGCACCACGGCGAGCGTCGTCGCGCGGTGGCGCGCTACGTCCGCCAGCGTCTGCTCGGGGTCGAAGCGCCGCCGCAGCACCAGCGTCGAACCCAGCAGCAGCGACAGTGTGAAGTGGGCGTACCCCCACGAATGGAACATCGGCGCCGCGATCACGGTCGTCTCGCGCGCCTTCAGCGGGATCTTCGAGAACAGCGCCGCCGCCGGCTGCATCGAGTCCGGCTGTTTGCGGTTCGCCCCCTTCGGCGTGCCGGTCGTGCCCGAGGTGAGGATCACCACCCGGCCTTTCTCCGCCGGCGGACGCAGCGACGCGGTGTCGCCGCGCGCGATCAGCTCCTCCACCCAGGGATCGCCGTCCCCGGCGCCGTTGCCCTCCGGCTCGCGCCAGCTCACGAAGCGCCGCATCCCCTCCGAGCCCACGCGCACGAGGTCGCTGAACTCCTCGTCGTAGATCAGCGCCACCGGTGCCTCGCGGCGCAGCACGTCGGCGATCTGCGGGCCCGCGAACGCCGTGTTCAGGTACAGCACGCTCGCCCCCAGCTTCGCGCACGCCACGGTCGCCTCGATGAAGCCCCTGTGGTTGCGGCACATGATCGCCACCCCATCCTGTTCCCCGACGCCCGCCGCCGAAAGTGCCCGCGCCAGTGCGTTCGTGCGCGCGTCCACCTCGGCGAACGTCAGCGCCCCGCGCTCGTCCACGATCGCCACCCGCTCCGGGTAGCGGATCGCCGAGATCGCGTACGCCGCCGCCGAGCTCGAGCCCCAGCGGCGCAGCGTCGCCAGCGCGCGGGCGACTTTGTCCGGGCGTTCCACGCGCACCACGCGGGTGCCCCACAGCGCGCGGGCGACCTCCAGGCGGTGCTCCAGGTGTGTCAGCGACGAGCGCATACGCCTCAAATTACCCGACCGCGCGCCTGGTCACGCTTGCGCGTACGCATTGCGCGCGCGCAAAGTGGACCCCGGTCGGCTAAGAGACCTCGGCCGGTTCGTCCTTGCC
Source organism: Solirubrobacteraceae bacterium (assembly GCA_035948945.1). Lineage (GTDB taxonomy): Bacteria > Actinomycetota > Thermoleophilia > Solirubrobacterales > Solirubrobacteraceae > Palsa-744. Next base: position 7,098 of record DASZIQ010000051.1, on the reverse strand, counting down.
CTGCAACCGCTCGCGGCCGCGCCCGACGGCGCTGATGATCTTCGTGAGGTTGACCTCCAGCGTGCTGAGGATCTCGTCGGCGTAGTCCTCGGCGCCGAGGCGGATCTCGCGCTCGCGGGCGCGGGCGTCCTCGACGATGTCCTCCGCCGCGCGCTCGGCCTGCTTGGTGACCTCCTCCTCGCCGACCAGCCGCTCCTGACGCTCGCGCGCCTCCTTGACGATTTTCTCGGCCTCGCGCTTGGCCTCCGCCAGCATCTCCTGGCGCTCCTTGACGATCCACCGCGCCTGCTTGATCTCCTCGGGGATCGTCGCGCGCATCTGGTCGAGGATGTCGTAGATCTCCTCCTTGTCGACCCGCACCTGGTCGGTCAGGGGCACCGGCTTGGCGTTGTGCACCAAGTCGTCCAGCTTGTCTATCAGAACCAGTACGTCCATAACGCCTTCTCCAAGTTCGTCAGCGCCGCAACTCTTCCTGCAACCGTGCCGCCACCTCGCCGGGCACCAGATCGTCGATCCGGCCCCCGAACGTGGCCAGCTCCTTGACGCCGCTCGATGAGAGGAAACTGTACTGCGAGCTGGACATCAGGTACACCGACTCGATCTCCGGGTCCTGGCGGCGGTTGAGCTGGTGCAGCTCGAGCTCGTACTCGAAGTCCGAGATCGCCCGCAGCCCCTTGACGATCGCCTTCGCCCCCACGCTGCGCGCGAACTCCACCACCAGGTTGCTGAACGGCTCCACCCGCACCCCCGGCAGCTCGGCCGTCGCGCGTTCGATGAAGCCCACCCGCTCCTCGATGTCGAACAGCGTCGCGTTCTTGCGCACCGAGCGTCTCACCACGGCCACCACAACCTGCTCGTACAGCCCCGCCGCGCGCCGGATCACGTCGAGGTGGCCGTTGGTCACCGGGTCATACGAGCCCGGACACACGGCTATGGACTTGTCTAGGGTTCGCGACAAAGTAGATGGCGGGATCGGGGTGGTCGATTCGTGGATGGGATGCGACGCACGCGAGCGCAGCCGTGCTGGTGGCACGGCGAGCACCGCGGGTGGCGCAAACCGCCGCGAAGCGGCCGCACCGGCCCGTCAGAAACTTTGTCGTGGACCCCTGGGCTCATCGTCGGCGTTGAATCGTGATCACGGTGTCTCCGTAGCGCCGCTCCGCCTCAACCTCCAGGAGCGGAGATCGCAGCGGCGGCTCGGTGCGCCGATCGCTCTCCGTCACCACGCGCGCCCGCGGCGCGAGCAGGGGCGGCAGCGCCTCCCGCAGCTCACGCCCCAGCACACCCGCATGTCGGTAGGGCGGATCGACGAAGACAAGATCGTATGTCTCCGCGCGCTCGCGTGCGTTGCGCAGCGCCGCCAGCGCGTCGGCGCGGCGCACCTCCGCCTCCTCCGGACCAAGCCCCAGCTCCGCGAGATTCGCTCTCAGAGCCTCCAGCGCGCGGGGCTCGCGCTCGATCAGCACCGCCCTTTCCGCGCCCCGCGAGAGCGCCTCGATCGCGAGTGCGCCGGTGCCCGCGAACAGGTCCAGCACCACGGCTCCCTGGAGCCCCACCGCTCCCTCCGGCCCGGCCGAGATCGGCGCGCCCAGCATCGAGAACAGCGCCTCCCTGACCCGATCGGAGGTCGGCCGCGTCGTTCGGCCCCGGGGCGCTCGCAGCCGCCTGCCGCCGAAACGCCCCGCGATCACCCTCATGCCCGCAGCGGCTCGCGCGCCTCGTCGCCCAGCGCACGCTCGAGCGCCGCGCCCAGCGGCGCGTGCTCCGGGGCCGCCAGCGCCGGATCGGCGGCGAGCAGCCGCTCGGCCCACGCGCGGGCGCGTTCCAGCAGCGCCGCGTCCTGCGGCAGAACCGCCACGCTCGGCTCGGCCTGGCCGTGCTGGCGGGTGCCCGCGAGCTCGCCCTCCCCGCGCAGCTGCAGGTCGATCTCGGCGAGCTCGAAGCCATCGCTGTGCTCCGCCAGCGCACGCAGCCGGCGCACATTGCGGGGACCGAGCAGCAGGCACACCGAGGGGTGCTCGCCGCGACCGATCCGCCCGCGCAGCTGGTGCAGCTGGGAGATCCCGTAGCGCTCGGCGTTCTCGACCAGCATCACGGTCGCGTTCGGCACGTCGATCCCCACCTCGATCACGGTCGTCGCGACCAGCACGTCCGCCGCGCCCGCCGCAAACCGCGCCATCGCCCCGCGCTTCTCCCGCGGGCGCAGCTGGCCGTGCAGCAGCTCCAGGCGGAACTCGCGCAGCTCGCCGGCGCGCAGGCGCTCGTACTCGGCGGTCGCAGCGCGCGCCTGCTGGCCGAAACGGGGATGCTCGCCGGAGGCGAGCGTCTCCCGGCTTCGGTCCTGCGATTCCTCGACCAGCGGGCACACCACGTACGCTTGGCGCCCGGCGCGCAGCTCCTCGCGGATCCGCTCGTATGCGCGCGCGCGCTCCGCGGCGCTCGCCGCCACGTACGTGGCGATCGGCCGTCGGCCCTGCGGCAACTCGCGCAGGCGTGTCACGTCGAGGTCGCCGTACTCGGTCAGTGCCAGCGTGCGCGGGATCGGCGTTGCCGTCATATGCAGCACGTGGGGCGCCAGGTCTTCGGCGCCCTTGCGATCCAGCGCCGCGCGCTGGCGTACGCCGAAGCGGTGCTGCTCGTCCACGACCGCCACCGCGAGGCGGTCGAAAACAACGTCGTCCTCGATCAGAGCATGCGTGCCGACCACCAGCTTCAGCTCACCGGTGGCCAGCTTGCCCAGTAGATCGGCGCGGCGGCGCGCGGGGGTCGAGCCGGTCAGCAGCGCCGACGGCAGCAGCACTTCGGGCACGAGCGCCTGCAGCGTGGCGAAGTGCTGCTCGGCGAGCGTCTCCGTGGGCGCCATCAACGCCCCCTGCATACCGTGCTCGACCGCGCGCAGCAGCGCATACAGCGCCACCACAGTCTTGCCCGAGCCCACCTCCCCCATCAACAGGCGCTGCATCGGGCAGGCGCGCGCCAGGTCGGCGTCGATCGCCGCGATCGCAGCGCTCTGGTCAGCCGTCAGCGCGAACGGCAGCAGCTCCTCCAGCCAGCGCGTGGTCAGCTCGCGGGCTCCCGTGAGTGAAGTCGCCCTGCCCGAGCCGCGCAGCGCGCGGCGGCGCAGCAACGCCAGCTGCATCAACAGCAGCTCCTCGAACGCCAGCCGCGCGCGCCCCGTCTCCGCCTCCTCGCCGCTGCGCGGGAAGTGCACCGCGGCCAGCGCCGCCGCGCGGTCGGGCAGGCGCTCGGCGGCGCGCATCCGCCCCGGCAGCGGCTCGGCCATGTCCGCGAGCGCGCCGCGGTGCTCGCGCACCAGTGCCGCGATCTGCGTCGAGCTGACGCCCACGGTGGCCGGGTAGTGCGCGATCTCCCCCGCCGCCTCGGCGCCCGCGAGCTCGCCGCCGGGCGCGTGGTGGACGACCGCGAAGCGGCCTCCGGGGCGCGCTTTGCCGTGCAGCAGCAGGCGCGTGCCCGGGCGGTAGCGATCTACGAGCCACGGCTGGTTGAAGAACGCAGCGCCCATCGCGCCGGTCTCGTCGAACACGGTCGCCTCGACCAGCGGGCGCATCCCGCGGCGGCGCACCGGGCGCGCGGCGATCGACTCGACCTCGACCGCCACCGTCGCCTGCTCGCCCGGGCGCAGCTGCGCGATCGCGCGCGCCTCGCGGCGGTCGCGCGGCAGGTGTGCAAGCAGCTCCCCCACCGTCTCGATGCCGAGCGTGCGCAGGCCGTCGGCGAGCTTGCCGGCGGGGAGGTCGAGCGCGTGGGCCAGACGCGAGGGCTGCGGCCGGCGCACCGGCGCAGCCAGCAGCTCGGCGCGAGTCGCGGATCGCGCGGAGGCGAATGTGCGCGGCTGCGCCATCCCGGTGCCGGCGAGCACTTCCGGCCGCGTGGTGGCGGTCTCGACGGCAGTGGCCTCTCGCGGCGGCGCGGTCGCGGGCTTCGCGGTCACGGTGGACATCTCCACCACCCATCATGCACCGCGCGGCGGACGAGCGGCGGCTCCTCGGCGCAGGCGGCGTCGCTCCGAAGCACGCCCGGCGACGGGCGGTAGGCGACCGCGAGGGGCCGCGTCGCTGAGGACGCGGCCCCGCCGGTGCTATCTCTGCCTCCGGCTACACGGCGTTACGCGAGGCCCTGCCTATAAGGCGCTCCAGTCCTGTCCGCTGACCAGTGACACCGAGGCGGCCCCGTTGAGCGTGGCCGTTTTTTTATCGGATGTCAATCCAACTTTTTCCTTTGTGCCGTTGGTTTTTTCTATTTCTGTGATTATTGATTTTTCGCTCCAAACCAGCTTCCCTTCGAGCGCTTCTGCTTCGGATGGGACCAGGGCGGCAGTGGTGCCTTCGACTTCCGCGGTCTGGTTGCCCAGGGCACCGCATTTGTTGAGTTTGATTTTTGAGAACACTTTCCCCGAGGCGGGGGTGAACAGCGTCGCGAGCTTTTCTTTTAATTCTGCCGGCGCGACGACTAAGACGAGTTCGTTGTTGGTCTCCGGACTCGTGATTTCCACGGACGTGCATTTGGCTTCTCCGAAGAGGCTTTTGATGACGCCTGTGCATTCTTCGAATTCGATCGACTCGTTTTTGGACGTGCCCGGGGTACCGCCGACGATCTCCGGTTTGTCGGCCGCATCCAGTTTCAGCTTTTTACATTTGGTGACCGCTTCGGCTTCAAGCGCACCTTTGCCTTTGAGGGTGAATTCTTCGGAGTCGGTTGCCTTGATTTCCTTGGCTTCGCCAGTTTCCAGTTTTTTGCCCGCCACCGAGAAGGTGGCCGAGGGCATCGCCAGCGCCGACGTCGCCGCGAACGCGCACAGCGCGAATACGGCCACGAGAGCCAGTCCGATGATCCTTATGTGCTTCATGTTCTTCACTGCTCCTTTGCTTGGTTGGTTTCATACGCAGGCACCAGCGCTCCGGCCCACTGGGGTCAGAAACGTTTTTTCGGCGTCTGCCGTACCGCTGCCTGAGATCCGGGCAGCGGACCTACGCGTTAGAACCTATCCGCTACGGACAGTGAAGTGTGAGTATGTCTCCAACTCGGCCTCGGGGATCTCGGCCGGCGGCGCGGGAAACGCCACCAACGCTCGACATTGGGCGATCCGGCAGGTGGAGTCGAGCGGAATCGGTGAAAGCGCGAGATGTTTCTCACTCGGCCGCGAGCAGCCACCAGTAGGCGGACTGCCCGCCGTGGCGCTGTTCGAGCTCGGCCGCACCGAGATCGCCGTCGAGCAGCGCGGCGACCGCTGGGGGCGAAAGCGGGGCGTCCTCGCCTGCGAGCACGCTGAGCAGCTCGGCGCCGTCGGCGAGCGCCACCAGCACGTGGCGCAGGGTGGCCGCAGGCTCGCCCCAGGCAACGACCTCCTCGCCGAGGAAGCCGACGGCCTCGCCGGGGGCGAAGCGACCCTGCGGGTCGGCGCGGGCGGCCGGTGCGACGGCGCCGGTGCGCACCCGCGCGAGCGCCTCGTGCAACGCCTGCGCGTTCTGCTCCAGCGGGCGGTCGGGCAATAGCTCGATGGCTACAGCGAGGGCGACCTGCTGGCTGAGCGCGGGGATAACCACCACCTGCTTGTCGGAGAGCTCCGCGGCACGCTCGGCGGCCATCACCACGTTTGCCGAGCACGGCAGCACCAGCACCTCCTCGGAGGGCACCTCGTGGATCGCGGCTAGCAGCTCGTAAGTCGATGGGTTGAGCGTCGGACCGCCGTCGAGCGTCTGCACGCCGAGCTCGGCGAACAGCCGCTTCAGGCCCTCGCCGCTGACGACGGCGAGCGCGCCGCAGCGCACAGCCTGCTCGGCTCCCGTGCCGCCCTTTCCCGGCCCGTTGGCAGCCCCCATGGCAACCCCGCTGGTAGCTCCGTCCGCAACCCCCTCCAGCCCGTATACACCAACGCCATGCGCCCCGCCGGTCGACGGGCCGGCCGGCTCGACGGGCGAGCCTCCGTTCACCCCGAGCCGCCCGTCGCGCTCGGCGACCTGGGCGTGCATGTCGGCGACGTCGAGATGCGACACCTCACCGGCGCCGTCGAACAGGGCGGTGGCGCCCTCGGGGTCGTCGGTGTGGATGTGCACCTTCAGCGTCGCGGCGTCACCCACCACGAGCACGGAGTCGCCGAGCGCCTCCAGCTGCGGGAGGAAGCGCTCGGACTCCAGCGCGCTGCCGGTGACGGCGAAGTTGGTGCAGTAGCGGTAGGTGGAGGAGTGGTGCTCGGGGTGGTGGATGCGCGCGGGCGCGTAGTGGTCAAGCGGCGGCGGGTCCTCGCCGCGCAGCGCCGCGACGACGCCCGCGAAGATCACCACCAGCCCGTAGCCGCCGGCGTCGACGACGCCGGCGTCGCGCAACGCGGCGAGCAGCTCGGGGCCGCGCTTGACCGACTCCTGCCCGGCGACGACGGCCTGCTCCAGGGTGGCGGCGATCGCGCGGTCTTGCAGCTCGGGCGCGGCGTCGGGGTGCAGGCGGGTACCCTCGGGGTCGCGCTCGTTCTCGGCGACGATCTGCTCGGCCATATCGCGCGCGACGGTCAGGATCGTGCCCTCCGCCGGGCTGCGCACCGAGGCGTAGGCGCGCTCGGCCGCGTTTTCGAGGGCCGCGGCGATCAGCGTGGCGTCGATCAGCTCGCCGGGGCGCGAGACGAGCTCCTCGGCGGCGCCGCGGATCAGCTGCGAGAGGATCACGCCGGAGTTGCCGCGCGCCCCCAGCAGCGCGGCGCGCGCGACCGACTGCACGATCTCCTCGCGGCCGATCTCGTCGATCGTGCGCGTCTCGTCAGCCCCCTGGAGACGGTCGAGCTCGGCGAGCACCGCGCGCAGCGTGAGCACCATGTTGTCGCCGGTGTCCCCATCGGCGACGGGGAACACGTTGAGGTCGTTGACCTCCTGACGGCGGGACTCCAGATGCGCGAGCGCGCCCGCGACGGCCGCGCGGAAGCGAACGAGGTTGGTGTCGGTCACTGCGGTCTGCATCATCCCTGTCCGCCCGGTGTCGCCGCGAGCAGCCGGGGCACAGAGCTACGCGGAACGCCTCCCAAGGTTACGCGACTGGCCCCCGCGCGGCTCGTACACCGACGGGACGAGACGGGGCGGGGACCCCCCGGAC